>JBEKLM010000057.1:0-25992 GCA_050010195.1 Verrucomicrobiia bacterium | reverse complement strand
ACCCTTGCGAACAAAGGCCGATACGACATCGCGACCCCTCCCCACCGTGGGGAAGGGTGTGGGGATACCCTACAGACTGCCGTTTTGATCAAAATGAGTTCGTACTTTCTCTAAAAGACACCACCATTCGCTACAGCGAATGGTGCCCTCCGTGCCTTCGTGGTGAGCAACTACACCTTCTGTCTCCTGAATCCCGGATTCTCCCTTTGGCCCACACGCCAAGCGGAGTTTACCCCGACAATCTCAGAGATGACGGATTGTCGGCCCTCCGGGCGGAATATTGGCAAGACTTCGCGAATATTCCGGGCTACCATCCACGCGATGAAACGATTGCTCGGGTTGGTCCTGGTTGGCGCTTTGGCTCTTGGCGGTTGCCAACGCCCTGCCAAACCCGAACCGGTCACCCTCACCTTCGGGCGCGGTGCCGATTCCCAGAAGCTCGATCCCGCCGATGTCGACGACGGCGAGTCGATGAAAGTTCTGGTGAATGTCTGCGAGGGCCTCGTCCGCTTCAAACACGGCACCACCGAGCCCGAACCCTGTCTCGCCACGTCCTGGACGATCAGCCCCGATGGCCTCACCTACACCTTCAAACTTCGCACCGGCGTAAAATTCCACGATGGCACGCCCCTCGACGCCCCGGCCGCCGCCTTCAGCTTCCTCCGCCAGATGGACAAATCGAACCCGGCCCATCTTCCCGATGCGACGTTCGCCTACTGGTCCGCCATGTTCAATATGATCACCGCCGTCGAGGTCGTCGACCCGATGACCCTCCGCCTCCGCCTGCGCGAACCGAACGCTCCCCTGCTGGCCAGTCTCTGCATCCCAGCAGGAGATCTCATCAGCCCGAAGTTCATCGACCAGCGTCATCCCGTCGGCACCGGCCCGTTCCGTTTCGTCGACTGGGTCCCCAATGAACGCATCACCCTCGACGCCAATCCCGATTACTGGGACGGCAAACCACAAATCGACCGCCTCATCTTCAAGGTCGTCCCCGATTCCTCCACCCGCCTGATCCAATTGCAAACCGGCCAGATCCAGGCCATGGACGGCATCGACCCCAACAGCCTCCCGATCATCAACGCCGACAAAAACCTCACACTCCTCACCGCGCCCGGCCTGAACGTCTGCTATCTCGCCTTCAATTGCCAAAAGCCGCCGCTCGACAACGCGAGTTTGCGTCGCATCATCGCCTCCGCGATCAACAAGAAGGACATCATCGAAGATGTGTACCGAGGCGCGGCGATCATCGCCAAGAATCCGCTGCCGCCATTTGTCGCCGGCTACAACGACGCGATTCCCGTGCAACCGCCACACGCCATCGATCAAATCTTGCCCGTGTTCAATCGCCCAATCCGCCTCGAAGTCATGACGAACCCGCGTCCCTATCTCCCCAATCCGCTCCGCGCCGCTGAAATGATCAAAGCCGATCTCGCCAAAGCCGGCATCCCCATCGAAATCGTCCCGAACGAATGGGGCGCGCATCTCAGCCGCACGAGCCACGGTGAGCACGAGATGGCGCTGCTCGGTTGGGTGGGCGATAACGGCGATGCCGACAATTTCCTCTACGTCTTGCTCGACAAAGACACCGCCACGCTCGGCTCCGCACTCAATGTCTGTTTCTGGATGAACGACGCCTACCACGATCTCATGATCGCCGCCCGCCGCGAACTCGACACGGAAAAACGCGCCGCGCTTTATCGCAAATCGCAGGAGATCGTCTTCGAGGAAGCCCCGATGGTCCCGCTCGCACACGCCCAGCAATTGATGGCCTGCCGCGCCACCGTCTCCAACATCCTCTTCGAGGTCAACGGCGACATCCTGTTCCAAAACACTACGGTGAAGTAAGCACCCGAAACACCGCGAATCTCCCATTCGCCATCTCAAATCGGAAATGCTTCAACTGCTCCGGATGATGTTGGAACAACTCCGCCGCGCAGTCCGAATCGAGCGACCCCATCTTGTCCGCCTTGTACCGCCGCGATTCCGTCCCCTCGTACAGAAACCCAACGTCGTACACGAAATAGTCCGCGCCGTATTTGTGCGCGAATCCATAGAACTGGCCTTCGCCGCTGTAGATGGCGTCCAGCATCTCGTGATACCGGTCGCGAATCCGTTGGTTCTCGAATTTCGAGTGCATGATGATCGGCCGTCCCGTGTGCGCCAGGAACACGGGCGAATCCCCGATCGATGCCAGCACCACGGCGTTGGTCGGGGTGTGTTCTTCCAACCAGGTCACAACGGGCCGGTATTCGTCAGGACTCGGCTGCTGCCGCTCCAGTGGCAGGGTGTTGAGGGTCACCAGTTGCCACACCGCAGCGGCGAACACGACCAGCTTCCACCGGGTCTGCCGCGTCATGAGTCCCGCCGCCAACACCGCCGCCGCGAACCCGAGAAACGTGAAATACCGCAACACCATCCATGCCAGCGGCGCCAGTAACAGCGTGAACACGATGAAAACATTCGTTGCGCACGCGCCCCGTTTGCGGCTGCTCAATAGCACCGCAGCAATCAGCCCGAGCGGTCCGCACCATTTCAGGCTCCGCCAAAATTCGCCCCAGTCCGCCGTACTGAACGCACCGCCTTCCCACAACAACCGCGCCTCCCACGGCAGCCGCGCGGGTTCCGCCGGTCGTTGGCCGAGAAATCGCAGTTTGTAAAAGAAGAGGTCGTACACGTGCGCGTATTCGCCGTGGGACCGCTGCATCAGCGCGCTCAACGCCAGCAGTCCCGCCGCCCAACCCGCAAAGACCAGGATCGCCCGTTTCCGTCCGCCGTTGATCCAGACCGCCAGCGCCAGCGCGTACAACCCGCACATCGTCGGCGCGAAAAAGACCTGCTTGGCCCGCAACACAGGAACCACCAAACTGCCCGCCGCCAGGGTCAACACAAACCAGGGAATCGGCGGCGTCTCCCCCCGTCCCAGATACACCAACACCGCCGCCAGCAGCAACGGCGCCATCACGAACTGCGTCAAATGCCAACTCGCCAGCGCCGCCAGCCAGAACAACGCCGCGAGAATCTGGTCGCGCCTCTTCAGGTCCTGCAGCGCCCGCACCGTGAAGCACAGCGCAAAAATGATCAGCGGAATCGCAAAGTCTTCCCGCAGAAACAGGTTCTTCACCGTCCGCCCGTAGCTCGGGTACAGCGCCACATACAGCGCGCTCGCGAACACGCCCGACTTGTCGCTGCGCCACAGGGCCCGCGCCAGAAAAAACACACCGAACACCGAAAGGCTGGAAATCAGGCAGTCGTACCAGACCACGAACACATGCAACGGCATCGCCGGTTTCCACCACCGGTACAACACGCCGACCGGCACCTCCATCGCCACGGTGAATTCGGCCCAGTCGTCGATCGTATCGGGGTATTGAACGCCCCGGTCGTGTCTGAGTTGGCCCCATTCGCTCGCCGAATGGGTCGCAAAAAACTTCGCGAACCGGTATTGAAACGCGCACTCGCTCCAGAACTGTCCCACCTCGTCCCGCGCGTCCCACGTCGCGTTGGCGAAAATCTTCGCCGTCTTCAGATGAACGTGGAACGCGTAGAAGGCGGAAACCGCCGCCAGACAAATCACCAATCGCCGCCACGAAGTCATCGTGGCTGCGATTCTTAACCCCGATCACCCCCGATTACAAACCTGTTGTGCCAACTCCCGTCCATTCCCCGACTGACTACATGGTCACTCTGGTTTCCTGTTTTCTTGCGGTTGACCCGGCGTTATGGTCGCGCATGGCCATTCGTCTCGACCAAATCGTCCCATGGGGACGTTCCTGCCGCGAATACGAACTGATGTTCGACCTCGCCCCCGAGGATTTGTCTTCCACCATCCTCGACTGCGGTGGCGGACCTTCCAGCTTTACCGCGGAGATGACGGCTCGCGGGCATCGAGTGGTGTCCGTCGACCCGATTTACTCCTACTCCGGCGCAGAGATTCGGGCACGATTTGACGCAACAATAGACACGATCCTGGCGCAGGTGCGAGCGACTCCCGACGATTGGGTGTGGGGCTGCCACCGCAACCCCGACGACCTGCGCGCCAACCGTTGTGTCGTAATGGAAAAATTTCTTCTGGATTACGAAGCTGGGTTGCGTGAGCAGCGATATGCACGGGGAGAACTGTCCGTCCTTCCCTTCCCCTCAAATGCGTTCGGCCTGGCGCTCTGTTCGCACCTGCTGTTCTTATACTCGGAATTGCTGTCGGCCGAGTTCCATGTCCGTTCCGTGCTCGAGCTTTGCCGGGTTGCGCGAGAGGTCCGACTCTTCCCGCTGCTCTCACACGGCGGGGAACTCTCCCCTCACATCGTCCCTGTGCAGACCGCGCTCGCTTCCGCGGGGTGGCACAGCGAGATTCGGCCCGTGCGTTACGAATTCCAGCGCGGGGGCAATCAGATGCTACGGGTATTCAAGCCCTGACCGTAGCCGCTCCAGCGGCGCCGTCGCTCAGGCCTTGCCGTGGAACTTGATGCTGCAGCCGACGAACTTGGTTTCGGCTACCGGAACAGCCTTGCCTGCCAGCGCTGCATCGATCGCGTCCTGCAGGAAGTGTTTGGTCACCTGGTCGGCTTCCTTCGAGTCGTCAATCGCGCCGTGGTACACGAGCTTGCCGTCCTTGTCGAACAGAAACGCTTCGGGTGTCCGTGTCGCCCCGAACGCCCGCGCTACGTCCGACGTGGCGTCCACGACGTACGGGAACGTAAAGCCCAGGTCTTTCGACCGCTTCTGCATCTCCGCATAGCTGTCCTCGGGATATTCCGTCGGGTCATTCGAGTTGATGATGATCACGCCGAGGCCCTTGGCCTTCGCCGCGTTGCCGACCGAGGCGATGCGCCCCTGCCACGCCTTGACGAACGGGCAGTGATTGCACGAAAAAACCACCAGCGTTCCCTGCTTGCCCGCAACGTCCGCGATGGACACCGCGCTGCCGTCCACGCTCTTCATCTTCACGGTCGTCGACGGCGCTTTGTCCCCGATGTTCAGTCCAAACGCGCTGCCAGCCACGGCCAGCGATGCCACCAATGCCACGGATAATCCTCGGTTCATGAATTGCCTCCTATCGGTTTTGTTTGTTTGCCCAACGCTTCGACCACTTTCTGCTCGAAAACGCTGAATGCGACCCCGCCTTCCCAAAAATCGCGCAGTTTGCCGTTGCCGTCGAAGATAAATGTCGCGGGCAGCGCCCCCGTCCACTGCTTGCCCAGCCCGTCGATGAACGCCTGGTCCTTCTCCGCCTTGATGTACGCGGGAAAATCAACGCCCTCCTCGGCGAGAAACTTTTTTACCGCCGCCACCTGATCCGTGTCATCGGCGGAGACCAAAATGGTCTTCAACCCTTGTCCGTTGTATTTTTCCGCCACGCGCACGAGACCGGGGAATTCCTCGCGGCACGGCCCGCACCACGTCGCCCACATGTTGACCAACACCGCCTTGGCCCCGGGTTCGTGAACTAACCGCTGAACGTCCGCCGACGTGACCGGGGTCACGTGCACGTTCTCAACGTTCACATGCTTCGTTTGCCCGCAGGACGCCAGCAAGACGGCAAGGCCCCACAAAACGCTCCACACAATCAGTCGTCGGATTGCCCGCATGGGGATTACTGTACATCAAATTCATTGCTTCGCCAGTGCCCGTTACCCGGGTCACGCAGTGTGATTCCCTCCGCGCCGGTCTTTCGCTTTCGTTTCGCCGGCAATCTTCCAAATCAACCCCAGCCCCAAAAAGTAGAAAATCAGTCCCAGGGTTTCATGCACGAACCCGTAGGGCAATGTTGTCCGCGGCGCGACGAGGCAGATGCTCACGATTCGCAGGAAGTTGCAGACGATGGCCGTCGGGACCGCCAGCGCCCACAACGATAATTTCTGCACCCACGGCAGCCGGTATTGAAATGCCAGCGTTGTCGCCACGATCAGCGACGAGGTCAGCAGCCCGAACCCGTTGCACTCGGTGGCGACGACGAACACCTGCCCCTTGACCGAGAGAAAAAGTTGCGGCGGCTGGCCCGCCTCCAGCCCGATCTTCACGGGCACTCCAAGAGTAGCCAGCAACGAACCCGCGTGGCGCGCCGCCATCGCCCGCAACGGCCAGTCCAACCTCGGGACCAGTCCCACCAACACGCCGAACACGAAGAAGGCGCTCAACGCCGGCAGAAACTGCCTCGCACCGGCCTGGCCAAACACCAGCGACACGATTCCCGCAAACGCCAGGCACGCCGACAACAGCAGGAACGGCAGTGACATCGAATGCCATTTCCCCGCCACCCCAAGCGACACGAATGCGAACGCAATCAACCCAATCCCGTCCGCGCTGATCTGCGGATCAAACCGCAGCTTGTCCACCGCGTCTCGAACGCAAATCACCAGCGCGAAAAACACCAGAAACGCGCCGTTCACCAACTGTTGTGTGTGCAGCGTCTCCCGCCCCAACCAGTGCAACAGCGGCACATACAGCAATCCGACCAGCACGCTGATCGCCAGCACCGAAATCATGCCCAACGGATCAAGGCGCGGTGTTTGGCTGTCGCTGGCGGTTATCGGCTTTTCAGACACAAGTTCCATACCTAGCATTAGACGACAGGCAGCCGTTTCTGCTCAACCATCCGATCGACCGCCGCTCGACGGCGTTCACAGCGCGCGCTCGAGAACCTCGCGCAGTTCGTCATCTTCCAACACCACGGGGTTGCCCTTCATGCTGTTGGACGCCTTCGCCTTCTCGATGATCTCGGGGAAGTTTTCGCGCATCACCCCGTAGGCCCGCAGCGGCGGAATCTCCAAGGCTTGGATAAGTTCGCCAAGATCACCCATCGCCCGCCGGATTTGTTCAAACCGTGGAATCACGGGGCTTCCCACGAGTCGCTGTTTCGCCGCCCGCTCGTTTACCTCGACCACATACGGCAATACCGCCGCGCACAACGCGCCGTGCGGCGCGTCGAACATCCCCCCCAACGGCCCCGACAGCCCATGCGCCGCGCCCAGCGCTGCGTTGGCCAGCGCCATCCCGCTCAGCATCCCCGCCACGCACATGTCCTCGCGCGCGGTCACGATCGCCTGCCAGTTTTCCCGGTACGGCGGACTGTCCGCCTGCTCGAACGCCCGCCGCAACGATCGGGCTACCCGATGCATTCCTTCCCGGCAAATCCCGTCCGTCATCGGATTCGCCTTCACCGACACAAACGCCTCGATCAACTGCGTCAACGCGTCCAGGCCCGTCGCCGCCGTGACGTCCGCCGGCAAATTGTACGTGAGCTCAGGATCGACCAGCGCCACACGCGGCAACATGTGCGGACTTCGCAGGCTAACTTTCACGCGACGCTCGGGTGACCCAAGAACCGCGTTGCGCGTGACCTCCGACCCCGTACCCGCCGTGGTCGGGATCGCAACGTAGGGCGCGGACGGCTTGGTCAACGGCTCACCCTTGCCGATGACCTCGAGGTAATCCAGCGGGTCACCTCCGTTCGTGAGCAGCGCGGCAACGGCCTTGCCCGTATCCAACGCGCTGCCGCCGCCGAACCCGATCACCAAATCGCACTGCTCGTCCCGTGCTTGTTTCGTCCCCACCCGCACCTCGTCGATGGTCGGTTCGCCCTGTGTCGCAAACGCCGTGTAGTGGATGCCCGCATTGGTCAACGCGGCGAACACCGGCTGGACGCGTTGCACGGCGCGCACGGAACTGCCGCAAGCCACCAGCGCGCGCTTTCCCAGTTCCGGTACAATCGTCCGGATCTCCTTCAACCTCCCTCCGCCAAACAGGATGCGCGGGACCGTCGTGAATTCAAAATTCATACCCGTAGTAGAACCGGCCCCCCGCCCGTTTGTCCAGCGGAATGAATCTGGGATTGTAGAGATGGATTCCCCGGACGGTGGTCCACTACCCCGTCCAAAAAACCTCGCTATACTCCGCCCTGCTCCGCGGCTCGGCCATCATCGGCGCGACGGTGTCGCGCCATTTCGCGTAGTGCGCCGTCTCCTTGTGTTTCGCGGGCGCATCCGCCGTGCGATAGACCTCGACCAACACAAACCGTGTCGGATCGTCCCCTTGCTGCACGACGTCGAACCGCGCGATGCCCGGCTCCTTGACGCTCGCGCGCGCATTTTCAAGGGTGATCTGCTTGAACACCTCGACGCTCTCTGCCTTCACATGCACGTGGACGTGAACAATCAGCATCTACGCTGTCCTCTGCTCATCAGTCATGCAGCTTGCCGGTGAAATACGCCTCGTACGACGCCAGATCCAGCAGACCGTGGCCCGAGAGGTTGAACAGGATGACGCGTTTCTTGTCTTCCTCGCGCGCTTGGATCGCCTCATCGATCGCCGCGCGAATCGCGTGCGCCGACTCCGGCGCCGGCACGATGCCTTCATTCTGGGCGAACATCACCGCCGCTTCGAATACCTTCGATTGTTCGTACGCGACCGCGTCGATCAGGCCAAGTTTGCGCAGGTGGCTGACCGTTGGCGCCATGCCGTGATAGCGCAGCCCGCCCGCGTGGATTTGCGGCGGAATGAAGTCGTGGCCGAGCGTGTACATCCACAGCAACGGCGTGGTCATCGCCGTGTCGCCGAAATCGTAGCGGAGTTCGCCCTTGGTCAACGACGCGCACACGGACGGTTCGACCGCCACAATGCGCGTCTTCTTTTTGTTGACGATCTTCTCGCGCACGAACGGGAATGCGATTCCGGAAAAATTACTGCCGCCGCCGACACACGCAATCACCACGTCGGGCTCTTCTCCGGCGAGCGCCATTTGCTTGATCGCCTCCTGGCCAATGACGGTCTGGTGCATGCAAACGTGATTCAGCACGCTGCCGAGCGAATACTTCGTGCCGGGGTGCTTGACGGTGTCCTCAATCGCCTCACTGATGGCGATGCCGAGGCTGCCCGGACATTCGGGATCGTCCTTGAGCACCTTCTTCCCGTACTCGGTGTAACCGCTCGGGCTGGCGTGAACGGTCGCCCCCCACGTATGCATCAGTAACCGGCGATACGGTTTCTGGTGGTAACTGACCTTGACCATGTACACGCGGCATTCCATCCCGAACAACTTGCATGCCATCGCCAGCGACGACCCCCACTGCCCCGCGCCCGTCTCCGTGGCGAGCCGTTTCGTGCCGGCGATCTTGTTGTAATACGCCTGCGCAACCGCCGTGTTCGGTTTGTGGCTTCCGCAGGGGTTGTCGCCCTCGTACTTGAAATAAATGTGGGCGGGCGTCTGTAGCGCCTTTTCCAGTCGCACCGCGCGCAGTAGCGCCGTCGGCCGCCACAACGCGTAAATCTCGCGGACGGGCTCCGGGATCTCCACATACCGCTCGGTCGTCATTTCCTGTTGAACGAGGTTCTCGGGGAAAATCGCCGTCATGTCCGCCAACCCGACGGGTTGTTTCGTGCCCGGATGCAGCGGCGGCGGCAACGGCTCGGGAACATCGGCCAGAACGTTGTACCAATGCGTCGGGATCTCAGACTGACCCAGCGTAAATCGTGTCGCAATACTCACAGTATCCACCTCTCCAATACAAACGGGTGCTACAGCGTACAACAATGGGGCGGGCCGCGTCAAAACATCCGTGGCAGAGATTCTCGCGTCAAAATGCGTGAACCTCGACAACATCCGCAGGCCGTTTTATCTTTGCCGCCATGCGTGCGTTCTTACTGCGGCGAATCAGGTCGCTGGTCGCGGCGCTGTTTGTGGCCAGTGTCGCGGTGTTTCTGCTTGTGCGAGCCGTGCCGGGTGACCCGGCCCGATTGCTCCTGAAGAACCCGACGCCGGAACGCATCGCCGCCATCCACGCACGGCTCGGACTCGACCGACCGCTTCCCATTCAATACTGGCTCTGGCTCAGAAACGTGTTGGGCCATGGAAGTTTCGGCGAATCGATTGTTTCGGGCCGGGATGTGAAGGAGGACCTGGCGCGGACGTGGCCCGCGACCATCGAGCTGTCCATCGTTGCGCTCGTCGTCGCCACTCTCGCCGGTGTGTGGCTGGGCATTTTCTGCGCGCGCCACGCGGGAACTTGGAAGGACGCGCTCGGCACCACCGTGAGCCTCGTCGGGCTCAGCGTGCCGGTCTTTTGGCTCGGTCTGCTGGCGATGCTGCTTTTCTCGCTCAAACTCGGTTGGCTGCCCGCGGGCGAACGTGGCGGGCTCGATCATCTCATCCTGCCGGCGCTCGTGCTGGCCACGATTCCCGCGGCCTTTGTCGCTCGCGTGACGCGGACCGCCGTCCTCGAAACACTCGGCCAAGACTTCATTCGCACCGCCCAGGCAAAAGGCGTGTCGGAGCGCGTCGTCCTCTACCGCCACGCCCTGCGCGTGGCGCTGGTGCCCATCGTGACGATGATTGGCGTCGAGTTCGCCTATCTGCTTGGGGGCGCCGTGTTGACCGAGACGGTGTTCGCGTGGCCGGGCATCGGTCGCTACGTCGCCACCGCCGTGCTCGCCCGTGACTATCCGGCGATTCAGGGCGCGTTGCTCGTGCTCGTGGCCATGGTGATGACCGTCAATTTCGCGGTGGACATCGCCCATCACGCACTCGATCCGAAACTTCGAAAATGAAACGACGGAACTTACTGCTCGGGGTCGGTTCGGCCATGCTCGCGGTGGTCATATTGGCCGCGGCGTTGGCTGGCGCAATCTCGCCCCACGGGCCAACCGAACAACGGTATCGCGATCTGGCGCTCGCGCCGCCGTCGTGGACGCATTGGATCGGCGTGGATGGAGTCGGACGGGACGTGTTGACACGGATCCTGTACGGCGCGCGAGCGACACTGGGAATCGCGCTAGGCGCGACCGCGATTGCGGTCTTGGGAGGAGCTGCGCTGGGAGCCGCCGCCGGTGTGCGGCGAGGTTGGTTTGACGCGATCGTCAGTCACGCGACGGACTTCCTGCTGGCGTTCCCGTCGATCTTGTTGGGGCTTGTCGCGCTGACGATCCTGACGCCTTCCCCCGTGAGCGTGGCGATTGCGGTTGGCATTTCCAGTCTGCCAACCGTGGTACGTCAGGTGCGGGCGGCGTTCGTGTCGGAAGGCGCCAGGGAATACGTCCTGGCCGCGCGGGCCACCGGCGCGGGCCGATGGCGGATCGCGGCGCTGGAAATCCTGCCGAATTGCGCGGGGCTGATTCTCGTGCTGACGACACTGACGCTGGGCGGGGCGGTGCTGGAGGCTGCGGGCCTTGCGTTTCTGGGGTTGTCGGGCCAACCCGATATCCCCGAATGGGGCATGATGCTGCGCGAGGAACAGGGCACGCTTCGCATCGCCCCGTGGCTGTGCATCGCGCCGGGACTGGCCATCACGTGGACCGTGCTGGCCTTCAACCTGCTCAGTGACGGCTTGCGCCAACGGCGGCGGTAAGTTACGCTGGTACCAGTCGGCGATTTCGCCGTTTCGGTTTTCGGAGGGGTGCCAGAGCGGTTGATCGGGCTGGTCTCGCCACGTGATCCCGATCCTCGGCGGATCGGGAAACGTGGTCGCGTTTTCCGCCGTAGGCGGAATCACGCGAAAAACCATTGCGGAAGCAATGTATTACGTTTACGTTTTGCGCAGTCTTAAATCAGGCCGGTTATATATCGGCAGCAGCGCCGAACCTGACGCGAGATTGGCAGCACACAATTCTGGGCGAAGTCGGTGGAGTAGCCACCTTCGACCATGGATTAGGGTGTTATTGGAGCAGCACCCGGATCGGCAATCGGCTTAGAAGCGCGAGCGCTACCTGAAGTCGGGCTGGGGTCGACGATCATTACGTAGGAAGTTGCCCGCGGAGAGGTGCCAGAGCGGTTGATCGGGCTGGTCTCGAAAACCAGTATGGGCCTACGGTCCATCGAGGGTTCGAATCCCTCCCTCTCCGCCATTCTTGAAGCAGCGACAATGACAAAGCCCATCAAGTCTCTTCCAATACCACACACTGACCAGATTAGGGCATTGCTTGAAGGTCGGGTTTATCAGCTTCTTAAGGACTACGTAGCAGAGCGGGTCTATGACTGCAAACCATATTTAACAGTCGAGCGGCGTGACATTATCGAGTACTTACGCGCACATCCAGAAGCGGCACTTGGCTGCTTCAACCGCAACAAGGAACAGAGGAAGCACGTCCTCCACGATATAGCGAGAATAGAAGAGTATGGAGAGGCTTACCGTGTGTATTGGCTTGATCACGGAAAGCCCCACTCTGTCCAAACGTTTCCCCGCCTCGCGGAGGCACTTGCCGAATTTGTGATGATCGACGTTGGAAAACACTAGAAACAAACAATCCCTCCCCCTCCGCCAGCCTTCGCCCGAAGCGGAGCGCAGGTGACGAGCGCTCGTAATGAATAGGTGCACGATCAGCCCATGAAAAGCTTCAAACCCTCGTTACTTTTCCCAATCATTTTGTCCCTATGCGGGCGCCCCGCACAGGCGCAGGACAATGTCAGGGGCGGTTCCGAGCCGATCATGCGCTCGATCGACCCAGCCAAGTTGACCTATGATTACCTGGTCGATGGCAACCTGCCCCAGGACGACCCGGCCGCCAGGAAATTCAAGACGCTGCAGGCCGCGTATGAAGCCGCGCCCGCAGGAACGGAAGCGAAACCGACGGTCATCGGAATCAAACCGAACGTGTATCAGCTTCCGGGCCCGGCCACGCGAGGCCCAAGCCTGAGCATCCGGAAAGACTACATTACCCTGCTGGGATTGACCAATAACCGCCGCGCGGTGGTGCTGGCGGACAATCGCGGCCTGATGCAGGGCGCCGAGGACGATGGCTACCTCATTGATATTGACGCCACCGGATTCACCGCGAAGAACCTCACCATCATCAATTATTGTAACACCGACTACGAGTATCCCGGCGATCCCGGCAAGAATCTCACGAAACGTTCCGACGTCATCACGCAGGCCGTGGCCCTCCAGGCGGCGGGCGACAAGCACAAGTACGAGAACGTCGCGCTGCTCAGCCGTCTCGACACGATGTTTCTGCGCACCGCGCGGTCTTATTTCAAAAACGTCTACATCGAAGGCACGGACGATTGGATGGGTGGAGGCCAGATCAGTGTCTGGGAAGATTGCACGCTGGTCTACCCGACAGGGAGCGGGGTGATGTCGGCTTCGGGAGTTGTCTTTTTCAATTGCCGGTTTGAAGCGACCCACGGCATGCGATTCTATAAGGCCGAGTTTCGCAGCGCCGAACGACCCAATGTCCTGATCAACTGCGTGCTGCCGGTCGATTCGCCGCAGGCCCACGTCGCTTGGGTCCGTGGCATCGCCGCGCCCCGGCCCAATCAGCTTTCCCTCACCTATCACAATACGGATGCCGCAGGCCATCCCGCGGTCATTTGCGATAGCACCGTCGGCGCGCCCGCTTTCACCTACTCCCGGGAGTTGTCCGATCAGGAACGCCTGGCCTTCAACCCGTGGAATCTGCTCCGGGCGGCGCCGGACGCCCCGGCCGACGACTGGGACCCGGCTGGCGTGAGAGGCAAGTACGAAGCGGACGGACAGGGAGATCTGCCTTTCCGCATCGCGTTGACAGGCGGTTCGCCGTCGGTCCGCACGGGCGGACCCGTCCATCGTCTGGTCAACCAAATCTGACCTGATTTCACTCAGCCGAACGACGGGCTCGAACGTCGTTGTGACAGGTCGAAATACGACCAGCCAGGCGGAATGGGTTGCCGTGAACGCCACGGCGTCCAATGGCTTCTACGTGACGGCCCATGTCTATGTTGAGCCAAAATACTCCGATCCGCCGGCGGTGATTGCGGGGCCTACCGTGAATCCACCCGCGGACGGAATGGCCACCGTGAATTACACGCTCGATTTGGGCGGCAAGCAGGATCAGTCGCTCGTTTCCTGGTTCATCTGCGACACCGTTGCGGGAACCAATCCGAGGAAAATTGCTGTCAGCAGGGGAAACCAACCCTTGAAAACGCTCCTTCTGACGACGGGGTACATTGGCAAATATCTCAAGGTGACGGTCCAGCCCAAGCACAGCTTGAGCGATCCCGGTCTGGAAATACATGCCGTGAGCGCAGAACCCGTCGCGCCCACAGACGTCCGGTCCACCACCGTTTCGCCGAATTTCAGGAATTTCGTGACGGAAACCAACGACGTATACGCGAGCGGTTTGTGGACGGTCCTGGGCACTTGGGCCGTTGTGTCCGGGGATGATTTTGTGAACGGTTACGGCATTCGCCCGAGCACCCAGGCCTATTTGCTCTACCAGCAAGATGCGGACTGTGGCGACATGCAAGTCGACCTGGTAATGGCGTCCGAAAAGGCCGGCCAGGGCTTTTCGGTCCCCGGCTCGCCCGCCGACAACGGCCCACGCAATCTCCACGCGGACATGTACATCAAGTATGATCCACGCACGAAGAATGGCTACGCCCTGCGGATGTGGAGAACGACCCAGTCCGCCTCCAAATGTATGTTTCAGCTATACAAGATCGAGAACGGCGCGGGATCGCCCCTCAATGACCGTCAGGTATTGAGTGGCGTCTTCAAAACAACCATCCACATGATCCTGAAGGTCACCGGCACCACCCTAACGGTCAGCGCGTCCAACGATGTGGACAATGAAACGCTCGCCCTGGAGGGAACCATCACACCCAATCATTTTGGCGGAGCGGGTGTTTATTGGCCCGGGGGCAGCAGCACCATCTACAGCTGCTTTGAGATATCGTATCCGGCTGCGGGACCGGCAAAGTAGGCGCGCGCCAACAACGTGATCGGGTGTACGACTTCGACGTTCACTCCGAATCGCTTCGCACCGTAGCGAATCTGTCCGATACAACCGGGGTTTCCCGTCGCCACGATTTCCGCGCCGGTGGCAGCGATGTATTTCATTTTGCGTTCGAGGAGCGCCAAGCTCATCTCCGGCTGCGTAATATTGTAAATCCCCGCTGAACCGCAGCACCATGTGGCCTCTGATAATTCAACGAGTTCCACACCCGGAATCGCCCGCAATAATTCGCGCGGCTGCTGCGATATCCTCTGGCCATGCACGAGATGACAGGCTTCGTGATACGCCACGCGGATGGGAGGGCGAGGCTCCCGCCGAGCCGTCGGCTGGATTCCAATTTTCATCAACCACTCGCTGATGTCGTAGACCTTCTCATCCCAACTCCTGGTGCGCGGATCGTCGGGCAGGAGATCACCATACCGTTTCATGAACGAACCGCAGCCGGCGCTGTTGACAATGATCGCATCGAGATTCTCCAACGGGAATGCATCGAGATTTTGGAGGGCGAGCCTCCTGGCGAGCCGCAATTCGCCGTTGTGACCCATCAACGAGCCGCAGCAGACTTGCCTGCGCGGCGTGACCACTTCGCAATCGTTGGCCAGCAACACATCCACCGTGTCACGGTTCACATTCGAGTACGCGATGTCCTGGACGCATCCCGTCAGCAACGCCACGCGATAACGGCGCGCGGTTGGTGGCGACTCGGTCTCTCGAATCAGGTCGAAGGAGAATTTCTCGCAAATCTTTGGCTGAATCGCGTGCAGTTCACGCAAACGCGCGGGCAAAATCACCGATATCACCCTAGACAAACCCGTGACCTGGTCAAACCGCAGAAGCCTCGCGACGACGCGCAGCCTTCCCGGTTTGGCAAACAGCCAGCGAAGCGCAAACGCACGGATCAAGTTGCGACGGGTGCTCGCCTTCGCGCCGTTCGACTCCACTTCCGTGCGGGCGAACTCGATCATCTCGGCGTAGTTAACCCCTGCGGGACAAGCGGTTTCGCAGGCGAGACAACCGAGACAAAAGTACATCTCGTCGGCAAACTGTGCCGAGTTCGGCGCGAGCTTGCCATCGGCGACAGCACGCATCAGCGCAATACGACCCCGCGGACTGCTCGTCTCATCCTTCGTCGCATCGTACGTGGGACATGTCGGCAAACACATCCCGCAGTGAATGCATTGTTGCAGGACGGAGTAGTCGAGTTGACCAAGCAGATTCGGCTCAGTCAAAGATCTTGCCGGGGTTGAGGACATTATTGGGATCAAGGGTGCGTTTGAGGGCACGCATGACGTCGAGGCTGGTTTTACCGGCGAACTTTTCCAGGAATTCCTTCTTGGCAAGCCCGATGCCGTGTTCGCCGGTGATGGTACCGCCCAGCGCGATGGCTTTCTCAAAAATCTCGCGAAACGCGGTGTGAACGCGCTCGATTTCTTCCTTGTTGCGTTCGTCGCACAGGAACGTCGGATGCAGATTGCCGTCTCCGAAATGGCCAAACGTGCCGATCTTGAGTTTGTATTTCTCTGCGGTCTGCTGGATGAACGCGATCATCGTGGCCAGTTCGCTGCGCGGGACGGTGGCGTCCTCGAGAATCGTCGTCGGTGAGACGCGCGCGAGCGCGCTGAAGGCGGCGCGGCGGGCCGAGGTCAGTTTCTCGGCTTCGGCGGCGTCCTTCGCGATACGCACGTCATGGGCGCGGTGTTGTTTGGCCAGCTCGATCATGCGCCCGGCTTCCTCCTCGACGACGGCAGGGTGTCCATCCGTCTCCATCAGCAGAATTGCTTCGGCATCGAGCGGCAAACCAATTCTTGCGTATTCTTCGACGCAACGCATCGTCGTACGGTCGAGAAACTCCAGCGTACACGGAATGATCTTCGCCGCAACGATCGCGCTCACGGTCTCGGCGGCATCGGCCATCGACTGGAACGTCGCGAGCATGGTTTTTCGGGTTGCGGGACGCGGGAGCAGCTTGAGCAGAATCTCGGTGACAACACCCAGCGTCCCTTCACTGCCGACAAACAGGTCTTTGATGGAATAACCGGCGACATCCTTCACACACTTTGTGCCGCACCGCAGCAGTTCGCCCGTGGGCAGCACGACCTCCAAACCGAGCACGTAATCCCGTGTAACGCCGTACTTGAGTCCCCGCAATCCACCCGAATTCTCCGCGACGTTCCCGCCGATGGTGGACACCTTCATCGAGCCGGGATCCGGCGGATAAAACAACCCGTGCGCCGCCGCGGCCTCGTCAATTCTCGCCGTCAACACCCCCGGCTGGACGAGCGCGGTGAGATTGCGCGGATCAATCTCCAGGATTCGATCCATCTTCACAGTGACAAGCACGATGCCATTCTCGACGGGGATTGTGCCGCCGCTGAGATTGGTACCGCTGCCGCGCGGGACGACCTTGAACCCCTCCGCGTTGGCGAGCTTCAGGACATCGGACACCTGTTGCGCCGATTCGACAAAGACGATGGCTTCGGGCTGATGCGCGAGCATGGCGGTCCCGTCGTAGCTGTAGGCAATGCGTTCTTCAGGTGAATGCCGCAGGTTCACCGGGCCGCCGGCGATTTCCGCCAGCCGGCGCAACGTGCCGGGCGACAGGCTCATGGTCCCAACTTGCCCAGTCGGCGCAATTCGATTTCCGGCAGCGGGTCGTCGCCGCCCAGTTCGTAGGCCCGCGCCAAACTGGCCACGGCATGTTCAGTCTCGCCCCAGCGCAGGCCGTGCAACCCCAACTGGGCAAGGTAGGACGCGTTTTCGGGGTCGGCCTGGACCGCGCGACGGTAGCGTTCCTCGGCGAACTCGCGTTTGCCCAGGGCGTCGTACACGCGCGCGATTTTGATCTGAACATCCATGGCGCAGGGATTGGCCGTGAAGGCGCGCTCATACCAGGTGAGCGCTTCGTCCAACAATTTCTCACGTTTCGCGACGTCCCATGTGGCGCGCGCGCTCAGCTGGTCGCCAATGGCCGTGGTGACCTCGAAGTTGCGGCGGTCAGATTTCCACGCCTGCAGGTATCGTTCCCGGGCTGTGTCCCAGTCCAACGAATCCCCGGCCTGTCGAGCCAGGCGTAAATAGGAATCGGATGGGTAGCTCTTGCGCAATCGCGACGCAAGCAGCAGCACGACGATCACCAGCGACGCAACCAGCGCGGCCTTGTTCACTCCCTTGATCTTGAGAGGCGCGTACCGGCCCGGCAACTCCTCGTCTTCCTCGACTTTGCCGCTGGGGTGAACGCCGCAGGTGAGCGTTGTCGCCATGATGGCCACCAAGGTGAACAAATTGGCCGGCGCATGGAGACTCGAATCGAAAATGACACCAATGGCGACGCCGATGACCGCCGCCAGTCCCCCGACGGCAAACGCGTAGCGGTTCGACGGCGTGGAAGCGGAATACCGCGACGCCCGGACGGAGAGGATTTGAACGGTCGCGATCACGAAGGCCACGAGGACCCACACGGCCAGCACGCAGCCAACCAGTCCGCATTCCGCGAATATGCTCCCATACTCACTGTCCGGCGTGTCCACCACCCCCTGCAAGGTTCGGTGGGCTGGATACAACCACCGAAACATGCCCGGCCCGGCTCCCAGCAACAGGTTGCCGCGCGCCATTTGCCAAGCGGCATACCACAATGCTCCCCGGTACGAGCGTTCCGCCGTCGGGAACCCCTGTTGCGATGCCCCCGAGGCGAGGAGACTGATGAGGGCCGCGACCAACAGGAGACCCAGCAGTCCCACTCCAAGCATGAGCCAGCGCGACTTCTTGCTGCCGCGCTTGATGATGTACACGAGCAGAACGATCATGCTGGCCAGCCATCCCAGCAAGCCGTTGGGGGCGGCGACCAACAACAAGGCCGCGCCCATGAGCAAACAGGCAATGGCGATGGCCACCTTCTGTTCAAAACGACGGCGGGAAAAAAGGAACGTGGCGGCGGCGATCGGGAACACCATTTGCAGGTAGGCCGCGCCGTGGCTCGGGCGAATGAACGTGCCACTGGCACTGCCCAGATAGCGGTCGTACTGGGGAAACGCCCACACGGACGATGATCCGGCGATTCCCTGCCCCAAAGCGCAGAGGGCGACGACTGTGCCCGCGCCGACCAGCACCCACACCACCAGCGTAACGTGCCAGCGGTGTCGGACGTTGTTGAGGACCAAAAAGAAGAGGAGCGCTGCGGCAAGCCATAGCATCATCAGGGCGCTGGCGATCGGCTCGATCTCGCTCAAGCCGTAGCGAATCACCCCATACGCCGTCAGGGCGACGACCGGTGGGTCGACCGTGGAAAAGACCACGGGGATTTCCCGGGCGTTGAGAATGCGGACGATCCACAGCGCGCCCGCCACTTCGATGGCAATGAAGATCGGACCAAGAGCCCAAAGCCGAACCGCGCCGAAGGCCAACGGGGCAAACACCAGAACCAACAGGCTGAGGACAACGATGGAGGTTTGGCAGACATGCCCTAACGGGGACTGTGGACCCGTCCAGACGGCGCGGACGTTGCGGTTACCAGAGCGGTGGCTCACCGTATCCGTAGCGCGGCTCCTCCTGTTGACTGGCCGAATTGACGGTCGATCGTCTAGAACACGCTGCGAGGCACCGTAACGGTGTCCCCCGGCCGAATCGGGACGTCCTTGGCCGGATTGCGCAGTAGTTCCTCGCAATTGAAAATCTGCGGACGCTCTTTCCCGCGGGCCAGTTGTACCTTGCCTCGATTCGCGTAATCCGTAAAACCGCTGGCCGTGTTGATGGCCTTCATCAAGCTCGTGTCTTCGCTCCACAGGAAGCGACCGGGGTTCTTCACTTCGCCGCCGACATAAAAGTATCGCTGGGCAACAAGGACGGAGGCGGCACACCGCACGTAATAGCGGGGCACGTAGTTGGACTGAATATGTTCGGCGAGTTCACTCGTGGTGAGACCGGCCGCCTTGATCTGCCCCACCAGCGGCAGCTCGATATTTCCCTGGTCGTCAATGATCACATCGGAGGGTGTGCCGACTGACGTGGCGGTCGCCGCGCCGGCATCGATACGGATGACGATCTCGTCTCCCGTGCGGAGTCTGCCCGAGGCCTCTTCGTCATTCACGCCCGCGGCGGTTGCCGCGGTGGTGGGGGCGGACGATGCTCTGGCAGACGACTTCGGCGGGTTCGACCGACCGACCAGGTCGGTGACCGTACTGCATCCGGCGGACAGGCCGAGGATGGTGGCCAGGGCTATGCACCAGCCAACCAACGCGCATCGATTAATCGGTCGGGTTGAATTCATGAAGTCAATCGTTCCACGATGCTCTGCATAATTCGGATCGCCAAAATGGCCCACGGCGAATCGCTCTTTCAATACTTTCCAGACAGGTCAATCTCATCACCGCCTGATGGCTTGGTGGCCGCAATCTGCTTTTTCTCGCGGAGTTCGCGGGTGTGTTGGGCGAACTCGAGCTGGTCGTGATAGTGGTCATGATAGTAGTAGTAGGTCTCATCGTGGCCGAGTTGGATGTTGTTCACCACACAGCCGAGCAGCTTGCCGCCGGCGTTCTGAATGACCTGCACGGCGCGGCGGGCCATGTTGCGCGGGTACCGGCGATGCTGGACCACAAGGACCGACATGCCCACTTCACGGGTCATGACTGCGGCGTCGCTGACACCGAGGATGGGCGGCGTATCGTAAATTACCACATCGAACTGTTGCACGACCTGGCGGATGAGTTCCGCCATTCGTTGCGAGGTCAGCAAATGCAGGGCCGCCCGCGCCGACGAACCGCCACCGGCGGAGATCAGCCAGAGGTTCGCGGTTTCCGTCGGTTGGATAATGTCCTGAACGCTCTTGGCGCCGCTGAGGTAATCCGCGAGGCCGACATTGTTGGCGACTCCAAGATGCTCGTGAACGCCAGGGCGACGCAGGTCGCTATCGACCACGAGGACACGGGCTCCGTGTTGTGCGTAGACAAAGGCGAGGTTGGCGATGGTAAACGATTTGCCTTCTCCGGCGCCCGCGCTGAGCACGCAGAACGACGTCGGCGCGCCCTCCGGTTTGGCAAATTCGATGTTGGTGCGCAACATGCGGTACGCCTCGAGGTGGGACATCGAAACATTACCGCGGTGCAGCAATCCGGCCTGTTGTCCGACGACGCCCAGGACGGGCAACCCCAGGTACTTCTCGATGTCCTCGATTCTCTTGATGCTGGTGTCGAGAAATTCGATGAAAAACGCCAGGCCGACGCCAAGCACCAAGCCCGCGGCGGCTCCCATGCCAACGTTCAGCCAGATGTTGGGCTTAACATACATTTGCGGCAGTGGCGCTTCGGCGTGGTCAATCACTTCCACCGGGCTGCGCGGCAACTCCATTTCGACCGTAGCTTCTTGCAAACGCGCCCTGAGACCTTCGGACAGTTTTGTCTCGAACTCCTCTTCGCGCTGCGCATTTCGAAACGGGAGATACTTCTCACTCTGCAAGATCAGGTCGGCGCTCTTGGCCTCGTCGAGTTGCTTCTGCAGGTCATCGGCGTGGGCCTTGGCAACCGCATACTCAATGGCAATACCGGCCTTGATGCCCTCCAGACGCTCATTGAGTTGGTCCAACAGTTTGTCGCGCGTGGCGATCAATGCCAGGACCGTCGGGTGCTCCGGACCATAATCCTCCTTGACGGTCTCCAGATGCGTCTCGGTATCGGTCAGGTTCTGTAGGAGATTCTGCACCGTGTTGTCGCTGATCAACTTGGTGACAGCGCCACGCAGTTGTCGCGGGGTGAGTTTTTCGACTTCATTCAGCTCTTCCTGAAGCCCGGCCGTGTCATTGCGGGCCTCGGTCAACTTGGATTCCAACTGCTGGAGCGTGATGTCGTTCAGCTTGGTCTTGTCGAATACGGGCACACCCAAGTCTTTGCGGTATTTCTCGACCTTTTCCTGAGCCTGATGGACGCGATCCTCCTGCTGCGCTACCTCGTCGCGCAGCTTGTCGATTCCCTTCTGGGTGTCCTCGCGTTTCACCTCGAGCCGCTCATCTTTATAGTAATCAGCAATTGTGTTGGCAATCTCGGCTGCCAGCGGACCTTCGTGGTCATATACCGAAATTTCGATGAGCGACGTATCGCGGAAACGGCGAACGCCCATCGACGCCTTGAGCCGTCTGAAAGCCACGTCCTCGGGCAATTTAACGTCGCCTCCCCAGTGCTGCTGCAAATTGAGTCGTTCGATTACCGGGTACAGGATTTTCTGTGACTGGAGGATTTCATATTGGGTTTGCAGGAAATAGGGGTCGTAGATCGGCATTTCACTTGACGCCCCCCCCCCCCCTCCCATTTGCACCGTCGGCCTCTCCGGTTCGACCTTGATGCGGGCCGCTGCCATGTAAATCTTTGGTTGGAAGAGGGTTATGGTAAAGACAGTCAGAACGACCAGCAAGAAGACCAAAAACAGAATCACCTTGCGGGTTCTAATAACGCGCCAATAATCCAGAAAGTGAAGGCGCGTCTCAGCGACTGGTTGAGTCGTATCCATCAGTAAACTTTTGAAGTCTGTGCACTAAACACCAAGTTCAGCCCGCAGGCAAGTGAAAAGTCGGGTAGCAACTCCTCACTCCAGAACACCTTGCCAATCTTATTGATGGGGTGGTATTTCTGCCATGTTTCCATTCGCATCTGAAGAGACGCATTTCTCGTGCCGAAATGCGCGCTTTTCACCCACCCATTCAGTATGACAAGGTCACCCTCACGCCGATTTGGTCGCGGGAATACGGCTGAACCAGGTTCACATCCGAAGTAAAAAGTCGGCTGTAGTAGTAATCCATTCCCGCTGACAGCCAGATCCGGAAATCATAGCCAATGCCCCAATGCGCCGTGATTGCCTGGTCGCTTGGCTTCGCATTCTGCAACTGAAGCTCCTGATTGACCACTTCCTCTGAGAAGGTGTTGTCCGAGTACGTCACCTCAACCACCGTATGCAGCCTGGCCGTAAACCGATGATTGACCTTCAGGTCGAGACTTTCTGTCTGCTGTGTGCTGTAAGTTCGCGTGTACTGGACGCTGGCTGCACTCAATGATTCGGCAACAACAAGCGAGATCGAGTCAAACGGGCCGTAATTGTAGATGAGGGACCCGTACGCGGACGGGGCGGTGCTGCTGGTCCCGTTCTCCGCATTGCGCACGGTATAGCCGCCATTGAGCACCAGCGCCAATTTCGGATTGAACTGGTGTGATAAGGACAGATACCCGGTGTTGGAATACGCGTTCAGGCCGTTGTCGAAGCCGGGATGAGTATAGGTGTCCGCAGCATACTGGTAATTCACCCCCACAACTGTACGCGTATCCACGGAGTACAGGGCGGAAAGCGTCACCGAGTAATCCTCGTGGTCGTAGTTGGTCGCATAAGCCGCTTCCTGATACCTCCAGATGTCCCAATTCCCCGACACGGAAGCGGTCCAGCGGGGTGTCATTGAGTAGCTCGCACTGCCCCCAACCAGGTCGTAAAGATACGTACCCGCCTGGATAATGGTAACGGGTGCTCCGGACGGCCCCTGCACGAGTTGTGGTTGAAGCGAATCGACAAAGTTCTCGTTCAAGCTCAGCAACAGCCGGGGGTTGACGTTGTAGTTGACCGAAGCGTTCAGTGTGTGAGTCTGGTCCACTCCACCCGGGATACTCGTGGCCGGATAAAAAATCCCGTAATCGTATTGCCCACTGAGAAGCGAACGCTCCCAGGGAATCTTGGCGCGCAGGGTGAGGTCCGAGGAGTACCGGAAGCCTGACTCCCGGTTGAACTCGGTCCCGTTCCAGTTGTCGTCGTACTGCACGCCGTTAGCGAGCGCCACGCCCCAGTTGCGGTTCGGTTCGCCGGGGACTGTGAAATCCCAAGCCGCGCGACAAACAGACGTCGCTACCAACAACAGAAACACCGCCCGAAACAGGATGGAAACACGCCCGACTGACTTCACGCGCCGCGCCCTTCGTTGCTTCCAGTGTGCGCCATTACTCGACAAATTCCAGGTTCACAGGGCGCGGCACCAGCGCCGCGTGATAGGCGCGGGTCAGCAACAACGCAATGGCTTCACGGCCTTTCATCCCCATGTCCAGTGTGAGCGGGTTGACATACATTCCCACGAACCGATCTGTCGTAGCAGCGTCCATGCCACGACCAAATTCCCGGGCATAAGCGACGGCTTCCTCGCGATGCTCCAGCGCGTAGCGGATGCTCGCCGTCAGCAGCTCCGAAATCTTGCGCATCAACTGTTTGCCGAGGTCCTTGCGCACAGCGTTCACGCCCAGCGGCGTCGGCAATCCCGTGTCCGCGTACCACCACTCGCCCAGATCCACAATCTTGTGCAACCCCATCTGCTGGTATGTGATCTGCCCTTCATGAATCAACAACCCCGCGTCCACTTCGCCGCTCTTGACCAGGTCCATGATCTTGTCGAACGGCGCCACCTCGAACCTGAAATTCATCAACAGCAGTTTCAGCAGCAGATACGCGCTCGTCATCGTGCCGGGCACGGCGATCCGGTCGTCGGCCAGTTCCCCCACATCCATCGGCTTTCGCGCCACCACGATCGGCCCGCACTTGTCCCCAAAACTTCCGCCGCTCGACACCAGCGCGTACTTGTCCATCACGTACCCATACGCGTGTACGCTGAGCGCAGTCACCTCCAGTTCCCCTTCCACTGCCAGATGGTTCAGGCTCTCAATGTCCCGGATGACATGTTTAAACGTCAGACCCGCCGTGTCCAGTTTGCCGTGGGTCAACGCATAAAACATAAATGCGTCATCCGGGTCGGGACTATGGCCGATTTGAATCTCTCGTGGCTCCATAGGAATATGCCTCCTAAATAGGTTGCAAAAGTTTACGCGCTTGTTAATTCTAGGGACTCGCCCGGCCGTTTGCACGAATAAAAAACCTTTACCACACGAAATGAAAAACGTCAGCAAATTCCGCCGCTTCTCGCGCCTCCACCCCCGGCCCGCCGCCCGCGGCGCCCGCGCCTCCCAACTCGTCGCCGACACCTTCCAGGCCTACAACGCCGCCCGCCTCCGCGAAGGCTGCGAATTGTTCACGCAAAAGATGTTGCCCCGCAACGGTCTGGTCGGGGTCAGTCTCACCGGCGCGCTCGTGCCCGCCGGCCTCGGCATCTCCTGCCTCATCCCCCTCATCAAAGCCGGCTTCATCGACTGGATCATCACCACGGGCGCCAACCTCTACCACGACATCCATTACGGCCTCGATATGAAGCTCTACCGCGGCTCGCCGTTCCTCGACGACATCGAACTGCGCAAACGCCACATCATCCGCATCTACGACATCCTTTTCGACTACACCGTCCTCCTCGACACCGACGCCTTCATCCGCCAGGTCATCAGCGGCCGCGAATTCCAGCGCTCCATGGGCACCGACGAATTTCACTACCTCCTCGGCAAGTACGTCCACCAGCGCGAACGCAAACTCGGCCTCAAAGATACCTCGCTCATCTCCGTCGCCTACCAATACGCCGTCCCCTGTTTCACCAGCAGCCCGGGCGACAGTTCCATCGGCATGAACGTCGCCGCCATGAGCCTCGCGGGCTACAAACTGCAATTCGACGTGAACCGCGACGTCAACCAGACCGCCGGCATCGTCTACGACGCCAAACGCAACGGCCGCAACTCCAGCGTCTTCATCCTCGGCGGCGGCTCGCCCAAGAATTTCATGCTCCAGACCGAGCCGCAGATCCAGGAGGTCCTCGGCCTCAACGAAAAAGGCCACGATTATTTCCTCCAGGTCACCGACGCCCGCCCCGACACGGGCGGACTCTCCGGCGCGACGCCGTCCGAAGCCGTCAGTTGGGGCAAGGTCGACCCGAGCAAACTCCCCGATGCCGTCGTCTGCTACGTCGACTCGACCGTCGCCCTGCCGTTGATCACCGCCTACGCGCTCGACCACTTCAAACCGCGCACACCCAAACGCCTCATCGACCAGCGCGACCGCATCCTCGACCGCGTCGCCCGCGATTACGAAAAATCCCCGTTCTACAAAAAGTTCCTCGACGCCTGAATTGGCAAGCGCTCCGCTTGCCAAGAGCCCGCCCTGAGCGCAGCCGAAGGGTCTAGGTATCGCGCCGCCTCCGAATTGTAGGGCGACCGTCCCGGTTGCCGCCGTTGTCGTGCCCCCCACCCCGGTGGCGCAAGCTGCCTGCTTGCGGTCGTCCCCATCCCCTCCTCGGAGGGGAAACAGGGGTGGGTGCCTGAAGCCATTCCGTCTTGTAAGACGAAGCTCTCCCCGACGCCACGCGCCGCCTCCGTATGGTAGGGCGCGACCGCCGGGCGCGCCGCTCTT
>JBEKLM010000056.1:0-26610 GCA_050010195.1 Verrucomicrobiia bacterium | reverse complement strand
TCTCCCCAAAGATACAAGGCCGCATGGAAGTCAGCGTGGTCACCTGGTGGGGACGCCACTGTTGCTTGCTCGCACCGTCAGGTGATGGTCCCGGCAACCGGTGGGGTGAACACCCCATAGCGAAGAACCGACCGATTCGGCATTGCCCACCGAACGAAGGAGAACGAATATGACAGCTTTGCTACATGTGCACCGGTTGCCCGTCAGCACAACGGATGCTGAGTTGCAGAAACTGTTCGAGGGAGTGGGGCGAGTCGTCAACTGCGACGTGGTTACGGATGGAACCACGCGCGCATCAAGGGCCATCGGATTCGTGGAGATGGCCACGGAAGCAGAAGCCCTGAGAGCGATTGACCAACTCAACGGCAAGGAGTTGTCCGGACGAGTCATCCAGGTTTCCAAGGGCGCGTAACGGGATTTCGGCACGATGGTGTGTACCTGCCCTGGTGCGCCCCACATTGAAGACAGAGCGCCGGTGTGCCACAGTCGCTTTGGTTCTTTGGGAGTGACGAATTCTGTTTCGCGCCACGGGTCAATACCCGCCGCAGTGGCACCGTCCGGTCAATGCGAAGCCTCCACCCACGGAGAATCAGCCACGTTTGCGTTTCTCCTCGGGCGCAAAAATCTCAGCGTGCCTGCCATCCTTGAATTCCGCGCTGGCAAACCACCGGTGGGAATCGACGGTTGCGCCCTTGCGCTTGGAGTCCTTCACAAAGCGACGGACCTGGTCGTCTTGATTCTTCTTCCTCACGACGTCAGTCTACCACCGTGTGAAACCCCGTGCAACACTCGCCTGAGCGGTTGGTAACCCCTGGCTGGGACATCAAGCACATGATAGTCCAATGGGTTCACAGGCTCGCGGTGAAAGGCGGAAGCAAGTAAGGAGAGCAAGAGGTCTCCCGTGATCGCAGATTGGCTTGAGGGAGTCAGGCGGAGGCGGTGGCAGATCGTTTGTAGCCATTTCGCCAGCCTTCTCGCCAAACCGCTCCAAGGAACCGATTGCACTTGCGGAAGCACCACGATACTTGCAGGCCTTACCTAATGGGGGGATGCCCGCAAACCAAATGGTGGCATCCTGGGTGAGGCCAGGTAAGGCTAGAGAAGCGTAGCCACCATTGTGGATTGTTCACGGGCACCCACTGCCCACCATGAACAGGATTTGCTCTCAGCGAGGTGGGGGTGAAGACACCCCAGCATTGAGCAACAACTCCTGTTCTCATAATTCAAGAGACTAGGTGGCACGTCATCCACGCACAATGGGGTGAACACCCCATGGCGAAGAAACGCCCCATCCGCCATTGTCCCCGGAATGAAAGGAGGACCAGCATGACAACGAAACTACATGTCCACCGCCTGCCCATCAGCACAACGGACTCTGAATTGCAGAGACTGTTCGAGGGAGTCGGGCGGGTCATCAACTGCGACGTGGTCACGGACGGAACCACACGCATGTCGAAGGCCATCGGATTCGTGGAGATGGCGACGGTGCAGGAGGCACGAAGAGCAATCGACCAACTCAACGGCAAGGAGTTGTCCGGACGGGTAATACAAGTTTCCGAGGGCGGGTGACGGGTTTTGCTGCGACGGTGGGTACCCGCAGAGCCCGTACCTGTCAATTGAGCCAAGTCATTCCTTCAAGCAATGGACGACGGCGATGAAAAGAAGAAATATTGTAGCGATTGTATTCCTCGTCATCATTTTCGTTTTAGGGGTTGTCAGTGTCGTTCACGCAGTTGCCGCAGTGCCTGTACCCATGCCGAATTAAATAAAGACAGCAAGTTGCCGTTCCTTAAGACCAACAGTGCCCACCGGCTTTTGGTTTTCTTTGCCAGTCCAAGCCATCTGGCAAAAGTAAAGAACGAGCTTGAGCAGCGTGAGGCAGAGCACCCGATTAAACCGGCAGAAGCCCCGGCAACGGCTAAGCCCAAGGCGAAGGGCAAGACCAAACCGAAGGCCCTTGGGGCGGCTCTAAAAGCCCGGGGTCGTAAAGTAAAAGCCGCAAAGGCCGTAAAGAAGAAAATGGCAGGGCCGCAACGAAGTAAAGCGAAACATCGCAAGCCGAAGGTCTCGATGGCGGGACGACCCAGGGGTGCCGCCGCGCAGCGGGCTAGACGGGCGAAGACCAAGGGGGCGAAGGCAAGGAAATGAAAGCTGTTGCCTGCCCGGGTTGTCCATTCATGTAAATCAATCGGAATCGGTTGCATGAACAAAACAGTCAGCAATCAAATGGCTCGTGGAAAACTCCAGCGGCTGCGAGTTTACAGTACGTTTTGGTTCTGGCGTTTATTGTCACCATGATGATCGGCGGAGGATCGAGAAGATTGGTCTGCCATGCTCCGCTAATTGGCCTATTGTCAGGGTCAACAAGTTGGATGCAACGAAAGGAAAAGACAAAAATGAGCAACGTCTACATCGAACGCATTGAGTTTCGCAACATGGCGTGGGACGAATCTAACTTCGGCGTCTGTATTAATATCGGCGTCAGACGAACATATTGGAGACTCACAAACTCTAGAGATAAAATACCAAACGACGATGCAGTTTTGCTTCGACTTCTGCTTGTGCAGATCAACCTTGTTAGAGAGTACACATATTTGTCCGCAAAGGATTCTATTATCATCGACAACAAGAGTTTTGATCATACTCAATGGCGGGAATTGTTCGAAAAAGCGAAACGGGAACTGGCCCAAGAGACAAAAGAGGCAATACGGGGACTGGCCGAAAAGGCAAAACGGGAGCTGACCGGAAAAAGGGGGAAACGGAGACCGAGCGAAAAGGCAAAGCGGAAACATAAATAGATGCGTGGAATGGGGTCGGGTGACCCGTTCTTTGAACAGTGGTGGAGCGGGATATTGGGGTGGGAAATTGGGCAAACAATTGTTTGAAAAAATCGGGCTGTGGGTGACCTGCTCCCCTGAAACTGGACCATTTCCAGTGTGAGTCTTGGCGGGTAATCTGGCGGGAGCCAGGAAGGAGCCAAGATGAAAGGGAAGCGATTCCGTGAAGAGCAGATTATCGCGATCTTGAAGGAGGCCGAAGCCGGTCTGGCGGTGGCCGAGCTGGTCCGCAAGTACGCCATCAGCGAGCAAACCTACTACCGCTGGAAGAGCAAATTCGGCGGGATGGAACTCAGCGACGCCAAGCGTCTGAAGCAGTTGGAGGACGAGAATCGGCGGCTGAAGCGGCTGGTGGTCGAACAGGCCTTGGACATCCAGATCCTCAAGGAGGTGAACTCGGGAAAGTACTGACGCCCGCCGCCAAACGCCAAGCGATTGCCACCGTGCGGGAGCACCACGCGGTGAGTCGGCGACGGGCGTGCGGGCTGATGCAACTCCCCCGGAGCAGCTATTACTATGTGGCCCAACCGGATCACGATGAACCCTTGCGGCAGTGGCTGCGCCAACGCGCGGCGCAACGACGACGCTTCGGGTATCGACGGTTGCTGGTGCTGTTACGCCGCGAGGGCTGGCGCGACAACCACAAACGCGTGTTACGCGTCTATCAGGAGGAACACTTACAGGTGAGCGTGCGCAAACGAAAGCGGACGGCCCGGTGGCGCGGGGAGAAGCCCGCACCGGCCGAGCGGGCCAACCAGCGGTGGTCGCTGGATTTCGTCAGCGATCAATTGGCCAATGGTCGGCGGTTTCGGCTGCTGACGGTGGTCGATGACTTCACCCGCGAGTGTCTGGCCATTGAGGTGGACACCTCGCTGTCCGGCCAGCGCGTGGCGCGCGTGCTTGACCAGATCAGCCAGGGCCGTGGGTTGTCCGTCGCGATTCATATATCACCAGTTTCATGCCAGATACCAACCAACCTTCCGAACACGTCGGAAACGTTCCGCACGATTCCGAACCCTTCGGAACTTTTCCGAAGGATGCCAAAAGCTTCCGCGGTGTTCCGAAGCTTTCCGAACGCAAGGAAAGTCACACGCTCACCGTGCGCGAAGTGGCGCGGATGTTTGAGGCCGCCGGTGTGGCGCGCACCGAACGCAGCATCATCAATTGGTGCCAGCCGAACCGACAGGGTGTAACACGCTTGGATTCCTATTTCGACCCGAACGAGCGGCGGTATTTCATTTCACCGCAGAGCGTGGAACTAGCGATGAAAGAGGAGCAGGCGAAAGCTGCCAAGGCCTCCGAATCCACAGAAGGTGTCGGAAGTGTTCCGAAGATCGCCGAAACGCGCCGCCATGCGAACGAAGACCCCGCGAATGGCGAAGGCCAGAATATTCGCGAACTCCAACGGGAAATCACAGACTTAAAAATCACCAACAAAGCGAAGGACATGTTTATCGAACGACTCCAAGAGGAGCGCGAAGATTTCGTCGAAAAGCTGATGATTTCCAGTCACCGCGTAGGCGAACTCGAAACGAAACTCCTACAATTGCAGGCACCTCAAGACCGGGAGGAAAGTGATGTGCAATCATCGGGAACGCAATAGGCGGAGTACACGGCTATACGCGGGGCCGAGGATGGGGCTAATTGTCCTCGCGTCATCCGCGTCTTTGGCAGTTGTAAACTCCGGAAATGTCCCCAGTCTCTTGCGAATCGCCGTCCGGAGCATGAATATGAACTTACCCTGCATTAGCCAGACCGAGCCCACGTTGTCACCGGTCACTTCAAAACCAGCCAGTCGGGGTCGAATCAAAACCGGCCACTCTGAGGTGCTTGATTCATGTCAGATTTTTTGTTGCAAGCAAGGGGCTTTTCAATTTCTTCATCTCTGCATATCTACGATTCCCTCTTTTCCGCCTTCCGACCGCGATGTTCTTGTTCGGCGGCGCGTTTCAACCGCAGCAGCGAATCAACGGGGCCGGTCTTCAATCCGCGACTGAGCAGGACGCGCGTGAGCCGACCTCGCCAGCCGCCCGGGAAACCAAAATTGCAATGGTAGTTGACGCGACATCGCCCGTCCTCAAGCGGAACGCAGTCCAGCGCCTCGTGAACCGTCATGCCAAGTGACAGCCTCACGTCCATCTCAAGCTTGTAATGCGTCTCGTCGATGAGTGTGTATTCGAAAGAGCCACCAAGATGCAGCCAGCGTGGGCCCTTCTCACCGAGCATGCGCTGGCCCTTGGCCGCCGGCCCCGGCGGCTCGACGCTGGTGACGCGAAAGTCAAAGATACTGCCCCAGCCGGAGAGGTTGGTGAGCAGTTTCCACACGACGCCGACCGGCGCCTCGACGATCTCAGTGGGACAAGCCATGTAATTCGTCGTCGTCATCGGGAGCGAGTTTCGTTGGTGGTTGGCCATTCGTCGCCGTGTATCGGCGCACCGAAACGATCAACCACTTTCTTCAAGTCAGCGGTCAGGGTGAAGCACACACGCATTGTTCAATCTCCGCGTCTCAATTCAGTCCCGTCTGGTCCGCAGTGGCGTACACGCTCGAATCGCGACCGAAATAGTTAGCCACAGCGCCACACCCCTGAGCGTTTGTTCGTCAAGGCGCTGGCGGATCGGGGCGCCACCGAACAGAACTTCATTTAATCAGCTATGCACAGTGCTGGGCAAGCGGATATGGAACGTCGTCCCGATTCCTGTCTGAGTCTGGAAGCTGATTTGCCCGCCGTGATCTTCGATGATCTTCTTGGCGATCGAAGTTCCCAAGCCCGTTCCATTTTTCTTGCCAGAGGTCACGAACGGATCAAAGAGCCGGTCGCGAATTTCTTCCGGTATGCCGGGACCATTGTCGGTCACTGTGATTTCAAAACCCTGCTGGTCGCGCGCAATGCCGACGGTCAGTGTGCCTCCGCCTTGCATGGCTTGCACGGCATTGCTTGCAAGATTGTAAACGGCGCGGGTCATACGACCCGGATCGACTTGGAGGAGGTCCATCGTGAGGACCTCGGTTTTGAGGGCAATGTTGCGACTTTCGATCATGGGCTTGAGCAGGTCCAGAACTTCGTCCAGCCACGCTTTCGGTGAGACTTGCTGCAGTTTGAGTGAACCGCTACCACGTGAGAAATCTAGCAAGTCGTTAGCCATGTTCGTGATGTGATCCGCGTTGCGGATAATGGACTGGCAGCGGCTGTTTGAGTGCTCGTCTCGTTCCAACAATTCCGCTTGACCCCGAATGATCGTCAGTGGGTTCTTGATATCGTGAATGATGGTGCGGGCCATCTGCCCCACCAGCGTGAGTTTTTCATCATGGACAATCTGCGCGATAAACTGCTTATCCGTCGTACGCAACCGTTCGCTAAAGGTCTTCAGAAGGTTGACGATGAGTTGCGAATTAATGATCAATAGTTGACGCAAGTCTTCCCGACGGATGCTACGCAAGACGGTGGGCTCTTGAGCGATGGCATGAGCCGAACGCGGTTGCATATCGACGACGCTCATCTCGCCAAAAAACTCGCCCACGCCCAGTTTGGCCAGCACCTGACCTTGCTTAGAACCAGTGTTCTTGGTGATGCTGACGCTGCCGCGCAAGACGATATACATGCAATCGCCGGGGTCGCCCTCGTGGAAGACAGCCTCACCCTTGTCGAAACTCAGCGCTTGTCCAATCTCTTCGACCTCAATGAGTTGTTGAGGCGTTAACCCCGCAAAAAGCCTTCCAGGGCCACTTGTGTTCACCCCTTTGTTGTAAAGCAGTGTTGTTTCTGGGCAAGTAACCATACCTTCCTATGCAACACTTTTTGTGCCACACCCATAAGGTTTAATGTGTGGAATTGTACACTGCTAGTCTGCAGCCAGTCACCACCCCAGAGTGAACTTTGTGCACGCAACGTGCTTTTAATCAAATGCATGGCTATGCCCAACAACAGGAGCAAGTGGGGGAATGCGGCCACCTCGTTGAAGAGTTTTTGGCGAGGGCGGGGACAAGTCTATTTCCTGTGTCTGGGCTGGGCGGCATTGGTCGTGGCGGCTCAGCACATCGGGCTTTCCTTGCTGTCCAAGCAGGAATTGGCATCGATCAACTACCGGTTCCATTTGCGCGGACCCCATCCGCCCGCTCCCGAAATCGTCGTATTGGCCATCGACCAACGCTCAATCGTAACCGATACCTTCAGCGAGGAGGAATTACGCCAGATGCCAGCGTTGGCAGCGTTGAAGGCCTTCCCATTTCCCCGCATGGTCTATGCTGAGGCAATCCAACGATTGTGTGATGCTGGCGCCCGCGTTGTTGCCATCGACATGTTGTTTCAATCGCCGAAGGACGAGGACGCCGTTTTTCGGAACGCCGTTGAGCTTTACCGGGATCGTGTGGTACTCGGCAGCAACTTCTCGGCGGACGGCACCCAGTTGATGCAGCCCAATGCGGTTGTGCCGAAAAACATCCCCGGCGAAACGGTTGCCGGGTATGTGAACTTTTGGGCCGATGCGGACGGATTTGTGCGGCATACGAATTACCGGCGTTACGCCTCGGTCGAGGCCGGGGTCGCGCCGTACGAGGGTGAACCCTTGCTTAAGTCCTTTGCCGCGCTGGCGGCGGAGAAATACCAGCCGGGGATCGCCTTGCCGCCGTGGCAACAGTCCACATTGATCGATTTTCCTGGTCCACCCGGTACGTTTCCTGTGTACCCGCTTTATGAAGTGTTCTACGACAAGGCTTGGACCCACAACCTGAAGAATGGCGCAGTCTTCCGCAACAAGATCGTCATCATCGGCCCCAGCGGTAATTACCAACACAACGCATTTCCCACCCCGTTCGGAGACGGCTCGACTGCGGAGATGCCGGCCGTCGAAATTCACGCCGCTGCGCTGGCTACGCTGCTGCACGGGACAAATCCGCATGTGTTACCGGCATGGTTGGACCCGCTCATCCTGTTGGTGTTGGCAGTCTTGACCGCGCTTTTGCTTGCCCGCAATTCGCATCCGTTGCTTAAGCTCGCTGCCCTGGTGGTCGCGGCGGCGACATACATGGCTGTGGCGTACTTGAGTTTTGTGTATGCCCACTCAATCGTGCCGGTGGCGGCTCCTCTGTGGGTGTTGGCCGGTGGCGGCGTGCTGGGGATCGTCATGCAAGTGGTCATGGAACGACTGGAAAAAAACCGCGTGCGCCAGACGTTGGAGAAATACGTTTCCGCCCCGGTCGCCGCCGAGATTCTCCGACACAACGATGAATACGAGCAGAGCCTGGGCGGGGAACGGCGCCATGTCACCATTTTGACTTCCGACGTGCGCGGGTTTACGACGCTCGCCGAAACTTCCGATCCGTTTGAGCTGGTCCAGCAACTCAACGAGTATTTCACCGCGATGGTGGAAGTGGTGATGCGACATGAGGGGACATTGGACAAATACATCGGCGACGCCATTCTCGCGGTCTATGGTGCGCCACTGAGCGCAGGTCCGACCGAGGACGCGCTGCGCGCCGTCCGCACCGCGGTCGAAATGCGCGAGGAGCTGGCGAAACTTCAGGATAACTGGAAAGCGCGGGGACGACCGCCAATCGAGATAGGCATCGGACTAAACAGCGGGGAAGTCATTGTCGGCAACATCGGCTCGCAGCGGCGGATGGAATACACGGTCATCGGCGATGTCGTCAATGTGGCTTGCCGTGTGGAAGCTCTGAATAAGGAATTCGGCACAGACGTCCTGATCACGGGATCAGTGTACGAACTCGTCCGCGATTACGTGGAGGTCGAACTGATGGGGTCGCGCACGATGCGCGGGCGAACTAAGTCCACCGACCTTTATTTCCTGAAAGCCGTGGGCACCGAAGCAATGCCGGTGTCGGATTGGTCACCCGTTGGTCAACAAGTTGCCGTTACTTCACCAGCATAAACATGCATCCTCTCTCCACCACAACTCGCGCCTTCGTGTCCGACTTAATGCGCCGTCATTTCCCGAATCAGCGAGGGGATTTGGCGAAGAAACTGTTTCTTCAGGTGGACGATTTGTTTGCGGGGAATTTCCCGGGGTATCAATGCAGCGACACCGCCTATCACGATCTGCGCCACACCTGCGAAGCGACGGCAGCGACAGCGCGTTTACTGGATGGCCACCTCAACGGCGGGTCACAGCCCACCATTACGGCCCGCGATTTCGAATTGGCCACCGTCGCCGCGTTGATTCACGACAGTGGCTACATCAAGCAAACGGGCGACAACGATGGTACCGGCGCGAAGTACACGCTCACGCACGTGCAACGCAGTGCGGATTTTGCCGGTCGGTTGCTTCCGTCCCTGGGAGTCGCAGCGGTCGAAGTCGGGATCGTTCAGTCCGCGATTCACTGTACTGATGCCTATGTCAACGTGTCGCAGATAGAGTTTGCCTCGCCTGTCGCCAAGTATATCGCCTGTGCGGTCGGCACGGCGGACATTCTGAGCCAGATGGCCGCAGGCGACTATCCGGAACGACTCCCGGACCTGTACAAGGAATTCGTCGAAGCAGCGGCTTACTCTGGATTACGCGGCACCGGTATCGCCAGTTACCGGAGCGCTGAGGATCTGCTGAGCCGCACGCGCGAGTTCTACGAAGTGCATGTTCAGCGGTTGCTGACGGAGCAATGGGGCGGGGTCTATCGCGATTTGGAGCATCACTTTGGTAACGGCACCAACGAGTATCTCACCGCAATTGAGACCAACCTGCAACGCATCGATGGCTTACCGGCCATCTGTTAGAAGCGCACCATCAGGCCGAGTCCGCCGCCACCAGCCAGACCCCGGTAACTAAAATTGGGGTTGTCCGAATCATTGTTCACGTAGCTCACGAACGCACGCGCGTTTATGTAGTCATTGAACTTGTAAACCAACGATGCGTTCATGGTCTGATCGTAATCGAAGCGCCCACCCTGGTAATACGCCAAACCCCGCAGCCGATAAGCCAATTGCAACGTCAACGGCTGGAGCAAGGCTACGTTAACGCCAGTGAAGACGGCGTTGTTCAAGCTCGTCAACTCGCCCGGCGTGGTCGGAAGCCAGTTGAACTGGTAGCCGTAATAGAGGAAAACGCGGCTGTGAAGATACTGACCACGCCGGATGCCAAAACTCAGGTTGTAGTCCTTGAGAAACTCGTCGTCCATACGCCGCGAGATATATTGATCCGCTTCGAAGCCGCTCGATAGGATAAACCAATCACGCACCGGATACTGCAGGCTCAGGCCTGCGGTCTGGGCATCGAAATCAAACTCGCTGAGAGTGTCATACCGGACGAATTCCTGACGCACGAAGACTGTCGACGCAAGCCCTTGGATGAGACGTGGTGAGAAGCTGGCACCCAACGCTTGCGCGAAGACGGCATCTTGATCGGGATGCGACGGGACCAGCAACACATTCGAGTTGTAGAGGTACTGCGTATCGCTGAAGACGCGGAATGGCTCGTATCGCGGAGTCCGCTTGAGTACGATGATGCGCCCCAGGTCGTTCGTGGGCTCTGCGGTCTCGTTCTCAGGCTGGTTCTGCGTTGGCTGACCTTCAGGAGTGGGATTCAGCATTTCCAATTGTTGGCGGGTCGTGTCTTGAGCCCACAACGGCGCGCTGAATCCCAGGGCCAGCAGCAGGGCGACAACGGTCAGGATCGTTGATCGCATGAGAGGTCAGGGCTTGTAGTAGACATAGCCGCCTCCAGGAAGCGGTTCGCCGACGCCGCAAGTCGGGCAGGGTCGGTAAGTGAGAATGAATCCATTCCCAACCGCTTCGATGTTTGCGCCCGAGGCTACGATGGCCGTGGCGGTTTTCCCGTTCTGATAAATCGGATTCTGCGCTGTCACTTCGGTTCCGGTACCGACCGGGCTGAGCGCCCCCGAGGCGATCTCTGCTTGTTGCTGGTCGATGACATTCATGATCAGGTCAGTGCTGGGAAGATCGCGGCTAAAACCGGACATCAGCGGCGAGCCTTGCAGCAGCGCCGCCACGTCGACATCGACTGGTGCAGGCATGGTGGGATCGTCCTCGAACTTGACCATCATCTGGCCGGCACGGACTTTCCGTGAATGCTTGCCATCGGGAGTCGTCACGGTGCCGTTGCCCTCGAGGAAAATCATCCGACTGGCATGGCGCGGCTTGCCGCCGGGTTTTGCGGGCGGTAAATCGAATTCCTGCACCAGCACCGTCGTGCCCTCGATTGCTGCCGTCAGCGCGGAGGAATTGATCTCACCATGTTTCTTCCCCTTCTCATTGCCCGTCGCCTTGGGGACGCAAATCACGGCAATACCCTGGCTGACTTTGTATTTGCGCGGTTGCCCATCAAAAGTGAAAACGCTCTTGGAGCCCAGGCGGGTCACCGTCTTGTCTTTGAATTCGACCTCGGCCAGAGAACGCTCGCCAGTCCGCAGGACATCGTCGTCCTTGATCTGGTCATTGACGTGGGCCGGGCTTTCCTCACCGGTACTGGGTTTGTGAATGACGACATTGATCGCCTCGGTGACTTTCGCAGCGGTATTGGTGGGGGCGGCTTCCTGCGCCGAAGCCATCGGCGGCAAGTTCGCCATCATGAAGCCAAGCGCTACGACTAATCTCCCCCTCTTGTGGCTCACGGGCGCAGATTGGCCACCCTCTCACAGAAAGTCAAGCATTTGGAGCAAGAAGTAATTACTGGAGCGGGCCATCTACGACGACGTTGTTCGTCTTGGTGCTCTCGACTACGACGTCGTTGGGATCGATGACAGCAATCAGATGCTCACCGGTGGGGTTGTCGCCCGGAGCGAGTCTCGTACCGAACAATTGCCGGGTGGATTGACCAGGCGCAAGTCGCCTCAATGGTTTGGTTAGAATCAATGTGGCGCCGGCGTCGAAGACCGAATTCGTCGAGCGATAATAATTGATCTGGCAGCGAACCGATGGAGCGGTGCCTTGGTTGACCGCTTCGAAATACCCCAGGATGTAACACCTACCAGTATAGGAACCGTTGGTGAAACATCCGAACTTGGTGGCCACCCATCTGCCAGTAAGATCGGCACTGGGACCAATCACCGTGACGGTTTGGACGGCGGAGGCCGTGTTGCCAGAGGTGTCGGTCACGGTCCAAGTCACGGTGTTGGTGCCCACTGGGAATTGCGTGGGCGCATTGTTAGTGACGCTGGCCACACCGCAATTGTCAGCGGTGACGGGGCTGCCTAGCGCGACGTCCGTGGCGTAATTCTTACCGGCAATGATACTGACGATGACGTTGGCTGGGGCGGTAACCGTCGGCGGCTCGGCATCGACGACGGTGACAGTTTGTGTGGCGGTGGCGGTGTTGCCGGAGATGTCAGTGGCCGTCCAGAGGACGGTATTCGTGCCCTTGGGGAACTGGGCCGGAGCGTTGTTAACGATGCTGGCGATGGCGACATTGCCGGTGGCGGTGGCTGTGCCGAGCACCACGCTGCTGGCCGAGCATTGACCAGGATCGGTGGTGGTCGTTACATCTGCCGGGCAGATAACGGTGGGGGGTACCGTACTGTTGACCGTGAAAGTCTGGCCCGCAATGGTCATCGTGCCGGTAAGCTCGTTGGTGCTCGTGTTGGCGGCGACGCTGTAATGGACCGTTCCATTGCCGGTGCCGCTGCTGCCGGATGTGATCGTGATCCAGCCGACGTTGTTGGTGGCTGTCCAGGGGCACCCGCCGCCGGTTGCCACGCCCACACTACCGCTACCGCCGCCGGCATCCATGTTTGTACTCGTAGAGGAAAGGGTGAAGACGCAGGTAAAATTCGCCACCAACATTTCGCTGGCTGTCGCCGTAAAGCTGTAGCTGGCCGAGGTGCTCGCCACCGTCCCGTTTGTCGTCCAATCCGCAAAGATGTAGCCCGGGACCGGGGTCGCGGTGACGGTGACCGGCGACCCGCAGCCATACGTACCGCCTCCACTGGTCGTGCCCCCGGCCGAAGGTGAAGAGCTTGTGCTAATCGTGTCGCTGATCAGGCTGAAATTGGCCACCAACGCTTCGCTGGCTGTCGCCGTAAAGCTGTAGCTGGCCGAGGTGCTCGCCACCATCCCGTTTGTCGTCCAATTCGCAAAGGTGTAGCACGAGGCTGGGGTCGCCGTGACGGTGACTGCTGAGCCACTGGTAAACGTGCCGCCGCCGCTGGTTGTACCACCCCCTGACGGCGAAGAACTGGTGGTAATTGAGTAGTTGACCGGAGCGCCGAATTGATTGACCGTGAATATCTGCCCGGCAATGGTCATCGTGCCCGTCAGGGCGTTGGTGCTCGTGTTGGCCGCCACGGAGTAGCTGACCATCCCATTGCCGGTGCCGTTGGTGCCGGACGTGATGGTAATGAAGCCAGCGTTGCTGGTGGCCGTCCAGGTGCAGCCATTGGATGCGGTCACGCTCACGCTGTCGGAGCCGCCCGCGGCACCGAATTCGGCATTGGTTGAGCCGAGCGAAAACGTACAGCTATTGCTGAGGGCGCCAAGCCCAACATCGAGTTTGAACATGGCGCCGCTGGCGTACGGCCCACCAATATAGGTCGTCCCGTAGAAATTACTGTCGCTGCCTTGCACCAATCCGGCATATGGGTTGGATCCATCGGCGGGAGGGCCGGCAAACGAGTACAGAATCGTTTCGCAGCCATCGGGACTGATCTGAAATGCGGTGCCGAAGCCGTTCGTCACGCCGTTGGCGGTCGTGCCGTAGAAATTGCCGTCGCTGCCGAGCGCCAGTCCGGCATATGGTTCGGATCCATCGGTGGGGGAGCCGGCGAAGGAGTAGAGACTCGTGTAGTTGCCGCTGGGACTGATCCGAAACACCGTGCCGGAATTGCCCGTCCCGCCTGCTAACGTCGTCCCGTAGAAATTACTGTCGCTGCCCTGCACCAATCCGGCATATGGGTTGGATCCATCGGCGGGAGGGCCGGCAAACGAGTACAGAATCGTTTCACTGCCGCTGGGACTGATCCGAAATACCGTGCCGTAGTTGCCCGTCCCACCGTAATAGGTCGTCCCGTAGAAATTACTGTCGCTGCCCTGCACCAGCCCGCCAAATGGACCGGTCCCATCGGCGGGAGAGCCGGCGAACGAGTAAAAACTCGTGTAGTTGCCGCTGGGACTGATCCGAAACACCGTGCCGAAGCCGTGCGCCCCGCCGGAAACGGTCGTCCCGTAGAAATTACTGTCGCTGCCCTGCGCCAGCCCGGCATATGGATTGGCCCCATCGGTGGGGGAGCCGGCAAAGGAGTAGAGACTCGTGTAGTTGCCGCTCGGGCTGATTTGAAACACCGTGCCGTAACCGTGCGTCCCACCCTCGTAGGTCGTCCCGTAGAAATTACTGTCGCTGCCCTGCACCAGCCCAGCATATGGATAGGCCCCATCGGCGGGGGAGCCGGCGAACCAGTAAACACTCGTGTAGTTGCCGCTGGGACTGATCCGAAACACCGTGCCAGAATTGCCCGTCCCGCCGTAAGCGGTCGTCCCGTAGAAATTGCCATCGCTGCCCTGTACCAGCCCGGCATATGGTTCGGATCCATCGGCGGGGGAGCCGGCAAAGAAGTAAAGATTCGTCAGGCTGCTGATTGTCGGGGCCTCATTCGGTGCGAAATTGGCTACCAACGTCTCATTGCTCGCCGCGATGAAGGTGTAGCAGTTCGAGGCGCTGACCACGGTTCCGTCCGCCGTCCAGTCCACGAAGCTGTAGCACAAGTCGGCTGTCGCGCACACGGTCACGTCCGAGCCTAGGATGTACACGCCAGCCCCGCTGGCGGAGCCGCCATTGGGAGGTGAACTGCTGGTGTTGATGGTCACACCCCAGACACCCGTCCCGCTAATAGTGAGCAGCACACCGGCCAAAACCAGACCGATCTTGCTGGCCGAGCATTTGCCTCGATTCAGTGTCTTCACTAACCAAACTTATCCTCGAAGTACAGAAATCAGTTCTATTTCCAGCAGTTTCGAGGCCAAAGATAAGTTCTGAAATTTGCTATGTAGAACGCGACAGAATTGTACATCTCGTCTTTTACCGGAGCCATCCCGAGACAATTCGGGCCATTCTGGCGCGCTAGTCGTGCCGCAAGTTGAAAACGAATCCCGGCACCGGGCCGATTGCTCCAGTAACTTCGCTATGCAAGTCAGCGCTGCTGGTTGGAGCACCGATGAGATTCGAGCGCCAGCGCGTTTACTGAGTCGCTGACGAAGTGGTCAGCCCATTGCCAAGAAGCTCGTCAACAGCAGCAATCAGGGTACTGGCGGGTACCGGCTTGGCGAGCAAGATATCGATGCCGTCGAGATATCCAAGGGTCATTGAGTCCGGGTCCGTGGCCGTGAGACCGATGATCTTTGCGTTCGGACTGAGTCGCTTGATGAAATTAAGCGTCTCGTTACCGTCGAGCTTCGGCATGTTGTAATCGAGCACCACGACGCGGATGTCACTTGCGGCATAGTGGAGCATGTCCAATCCCTTCGGCGCCGAAGCCGAAGTCAGCACATTGAAGCCTCGTCTGACCAGCATGGATTTTACGGTGTCGAGCAGTTCGGGGTCGTCATCAATAACCAAGATGGTGGATTTTGCTTCGGCCTCATCACCGGAACGGCTCTCCGGGGGGCTTTCCTGCTGGCCCACACCACCGTTGCTGAATAATGCGATTGCTGTGCTGAAGATGCCCATACGTTTCTTTCCTTAATCGTCTATCAGTTCACATGGCAAGCATTGGTTGATGTCGCAACGGAAACTGCAGGGGCATTAAGAGCGTCCTCCACTTTCCCAACAAGGTCAGTCAGGCTGAAGGGCTTTCTCAGGGAACCCAACAGACCTTTCTGAAACATTCCGAACGGCACGGATTTTTCATAGCCTGTCACCAGAACAACCCGCACTTCTGGATTGAGGCGCTGGAGTTCATCGAAGACGTAGTCGCCCGTCATTTGGGGCATCAAAAAGTCCAACAGCACCACGTTAATCTCCCGCCATCTCTCCTTGTAAATCTGGATGGCTTCAGTTGGGGTGGAAACGGCAATCACTCGGTAGCCTTGGCATTCCAACAGCTCCGTGAGGAAAGACAAGAACTCCTCCTCATCGTCGATAGCAAGAATGCACGGTTTTGGGCGGCAATTGCTTGAAGCCATGGTTCTACAAGAAGCATACAGTTTGCCAATGGCTATCGTCAAAAACACGCTTTTCCATCGTGGAAACGACCACCAGTTGCAGCGGAAAGCTAAGCCGGCAGCAGTTTGGCCGTCGCCGGGTCGGCCATAAACACATCGCGCAACTTGACCAATTCCCGCAGCCAGCCGTATAGTTTTGGTTCAAAGCAGGTACACTAGGCGTGGCCGGTGCCACTTGGCGCGGGGTGGTAGGGCGACAAATTGGCAACACAACTACCACGGTTCGTTGCCAATTTGCAAGGAGCGAGCCGGGACAAGAGCGTCGCCTCTAAACGGCTGGATCGTAGCCGAGCCGGTTGACAATGCGGGGCATGAACCGCTTGGCCGGTTGTTGGGAATTCTTTTCCCAGCCTCCGATGGTCACCACGTCAACGCCGAAAACCGTCGCCAGATCAGACTGAAACAAGTGCAATTGAAGACGCCGTCGCCTGACGTGCTCCCCGACGGTCTTCGGCTCTACCGGTGAGGCCTGTTTGCACATCCAGAGGCGCGGATATGGCCTGCGTAAGGCCTTTACTGCCAAGTGACAAAAAGGCAACGCACCCTTCGGAGTGCATCGCGTCAAGTGAATACCGAGCTGATCCGACTTCAAAGCACTCAAGCGCCCCTTCTGCCTTCTCATTTGGTTAAGGGTAAGGGTAAACTCGCCGTTGTTTCGCAACCCAGATGACTCGATAATCTCGCCGGAGGCAATTCGTTTCAGGATTTTGCATATGGTCGGGGCAGAATTGGCCGAAGAGGCAGTTTTGCTGCGATGGACAGGGATTCTGAGATCGGGACACGCGAGCTTTCCAGCCGTGCAAAACCCAACAGGGGCTTAGATGAGTCTGGTGTGAATTCAACCGAGGAACGGTCCCGGAAACACTTGCTGGATCCGTGTATTTATCTTTAGATAAAGCACTTCCTGAGGTAGCGACGGACAGGAAAATAAGGTCGTGAGATGCGAATTTGGCGGCGTGCAATACCCAACAGGGCTACTAACTCCTGATAAGCGCGGTTACGGGCCACGGCCGAGTCGCTGCCGAGGTCTACGAGGAGCGTGGCGACGCGGCTGATTGATGTCGCAGATTCTGATGGCTCGTTCATGTATCCTCCAATTGTTGCCTCACGGCTGCATTCGGCTCGCCGGAGGTCGATCGCGCACCGCCGAAACTAGATGGTGAGCATGACTTTGCTCGACGGCTTCCCCAGTCAAATTTACGAATACGGTACTCAGTTGCGAAACCCATGAACACGGACCAGGTTGCGCTCCGCAATCAATTGGGCTTCTGCATCCAACCAATGCTGTACGTCGCGCCCCAACGGGGAGCCTTCGTTCACATAGGTGAAGTATGCCTTCCTGGCCACCTCGTCTGGCGACGGCACAAAATCAATTCCGGTTTGGTTTGAGTCCGCGGCCGGTACCGACAGTCTCGCGCTGACGGGCTTCTCATTGTGGTGCGAATGTTTGTGTTTCACAGAGAATAATAGCCATGACAACCGTGCGCAGCACTATGGGGTGTTCACCCCACCGGGGATTTCAATGGATTCAAGAGGTCATCCTGGTAGCAAGCCACTCCCCGCTCAGGGGACGGTCATTTCGACGGAATGCTCGCGGCGGTCGTCAACAAGACGGATGGCGGCATCGGGTTGCTCCTTGCCATCCACGAACACGCGGCCCGCCGCGACGGCATTTGCCCCGGCTCGTTTCACGGTGATGTGGTAAAACGTGTCGTGATAGCGGTAGTGAAGCTTGAGCGACTCCCAGGTGTGTGGCAGTCGCGGGCTCACCCACAATTGATCCACTTCGAGCCGCAGGCCGAGCATCGTCTCGACGATCAGGCGATACATCCAACCCGCTGAACCCGTGTACCAGGTCCAGCCGCCACGACCGGTGTGCGACCCGCCAGCGTAGATGTCGGCGACGATGACGTACGGCTCGACCCTATAACGGTTGACCTCCGTCAAGACAGACGTGTGACGGATCGGGTTGAGCAGTGAGAACAGCTCCCATGCCCGTTCGGTCTCGCCCAGTTCCGCGAACGCCATGACGGCCCAGATTGCGCCATGGGTGTACTGGCCGCCGTTCTCGCGCACGCCGGGCGCGTAGCCTTTAATGTAGCCGGGTTCAAGCGCGGATTTGTCGAAGGGCGGGTCGAAGAGTTGGATCAGCCGCTGGTCGCGACGAACCAGGCGTTCATCCACGTGGTCCATGGCCAGTCCTGCCCGCGCCGGATTCGCCGCGCCCGACAGCACCGCCCAACTTTGGGCGACGGAATCGATTTGGCATTCCTTGTTTGTGGCCGACCCAAGCGGTGTGCCGTCGTCGAAGTACGCACGCCGGTACCAATCGCCATCCCACCCATGCAGTTCGATGTTCTGCTGCAACTGCGCCGCCTGGTTGGTGCACTGGTCGGCAAACCCGGAATCGCCCCGGTTTCGGGCCAATTCCGCAAAGTGGTGCAACACGTGGTACAGGAAGAACGCCAGCCACACGCTCTCGCCTTTGCCTTTCTCGCCGACGAGGTTCATCCCGTCGTTCCAATCGCCGCAGCCCATCAACGGCAGTCCGTGCGCGCCGAATCGGAGTCCGTGTTTGATCGCCCGCACGCAGTGCTCGTAAAGCGTCCCGTCTTCCCCCGAGCGCTGCGGCAGATCGTAGTACGATTCTTCGTCGGGGTTCACGGGGCGGCCTTCGAGGAACGACATGCGCTCATCGAGCACACCGGTGTCGCCGGTCATTTTCACGTACCGGCAGGTCGCGTACGGCAACCAGAGGTAATCGTCGGAGCAATGCGTGCGCACGCCGCGGCCTGTGGGTGGATGCCACCAGTGTTGCACGTCGCCTTCGCGGAACTGGCGGCCGGCGCACCGCAACAAATGCTCGCGGGTTGTCCACGGCGCGGTGTAGATCAACGCCGCGGTGTCCTGCAGTTGGTCGCGAAACCCGTACGCGCCGCCGGATTGGTAATACCCGCTCCGTCCCCAATAGCGACCGGCCAGCGTCTGGTACTGCAGCCAGCCGTTGACGAGCAGGTTCAAGGCGGGGTCCGGCGTCTCGGCGTACACCACGCCCAGCGTCCGTTTCCAGAATTCCCAGATGCTCTCCAAGGCCAGCTGCGCGCTGGCCGTGCCGCTGAACCGCCGGACCAGTTGCTGCGCCTCCTCGGTATTGTTGCCGGCACCGAACACGAAAACCAGTTCGCGCTCCTGACTGTCAGCCAGGTCAAACTGTACCTGCAGTGCCGCGCACGGATCGAGGCTCGCGCCCGTCTTACCGGACAGTTGTGTGTTACGCATCGCGGTGGGACTGGCCAGTGTGCCGTTGCGTCCGACAAACTCCGTGCGACTGCCGGTGACGGTTCGCGTTGCGTCGCTGACGCTGGCGAAGACGGTCTTGCCGGCAAATTCTCGGTTGTATACGTTGCGGGCGAACAGCGCACCCGTGTTCGGGTCAATCTCGGTGACCACGTGCATCAGATTCGCGTGTCGCCACTGGCCGAGCACCAGCTCCCAGTAGCCGCTCACCGACAAGCGCCGAGTCCGGCCAGAGCGATTGCGCAGCTTCACCACCACCAGTTTCACTGGCGCGTCCAAAGCGACGTATGTCCAGAGTTCCGAGCTGATTCCCAGTTGCGTGTACTCAAACGCGCTGTAGCCGAACCCGTGCCGGCAAACGTACGTTCCGTTCCCGCGTGCCGGCAACGGCGTCGGCGACCAGAACTGACCGGTAACTTCGTCGCGGATGTAAAACGCCTCGCCGCTCGTGTCACAGACCGGATCGTTGTGCCAGGGGGTGAGACGGAATTCGTGCGCGTTGTCCACCCACGTGTACGCTCCGCCGCTTTCCGAAATCACCGTGCCGATTTGGGAATTGGCCAGCACGTTCGCCCACGGCGCAGGCGTGGTCTGCCCGGGCGCGAGCGTGACGACGTACTCGCGTCCGTCGGGTGTGAAACCGCCCAGACCATTGAAGAAGATGAGTTCGCGCGGCGGCGGCGCGGGGGCAGCAATCAAGAACGGCGATCGCGTTGGCACGAAGCGGGGGATTTTTCTCTTGATCGGCGCTTGGCGCTCGACTTGTTCCGCCAAGGTCTCGGCGCTGTCGGTGAGGATGACGCGCGCGACAGTTTGCAAGAGGACCCGGTCTTCTTCCGTCAACTGTTCGCTGCGGCGGAGGAAGATTCCGCCCGGTTTGTCCACCTGTTGCGCTTCCGTGCCGACAGCGATCAAGCCCAAGATGCGGTCCTGCAGAACCTGACGATACCCGGAGAAATCCTCGTTGAGAATGACCAGATCAGTGATTAAACCTTTCTCGCGCCAGTAGGCGTGGGCTTGGAGAACCTGTTTGACCAATTCGATCCGGTGTACGTCCGCGATCCGCATCAGTAGGATCGGCAGGTCGCCCGAGATTCCAAAACCCCACAAACCAGACTGGCCGAGCCGGTTCCGTGTGAGAATGCCGGCGCCGGCGCGATGGAGCGGGTTGGCGTGGATCATCGAGCTGGCCAACTGCGCATACACTTGCGCCTCCGCCTCGGTGGTCTGCAACTGCCGCAGCACGATCTGGCTATATGACCAGGCCATGTCGAACGCACGCGCGGCGAAACTCGGGTCGCGATATTTTTCAATCAAAATCAACGCTGCCGCGCGCGTCTCAGCCATGCCAGAGATGATGTGCCAGTTGGCGGACGTGTCGGGTTCGATGACAACGCCCCGGCGAATCGCGACAATCGGATCGAGCACCGAGCCATCCGTGTTGGAAAGCGGGCCGACCGTGTCGAACGCCGCCGGATTCGCTACGGACCGGCCGCGGCCAATAAACTTTGACCTGTCGGTTTCGTAAGACGCATCACCCGCCGGTGTGCCTTGCGCGGTCATTAGATGGAACAGCCACGGCGGTTTCTCACCGGGCGCGCGCGGCCGCCGCGTGCAGAGGATGGCCTGCGAGTCGCGGAGAATCTCGGTCTGCACGAACAGGTTGCTGAAGGCCGGGTGCGCCAAGTCGGCATTGAGCGGCGCGATGACGACTTCGGCGTAACTGGTCAACTCGATGGTGCGGATGTGGGAGGAGAGATTCATCAGCGTAACGCGGCGAATCTCGACGTCGTCTTCCGGCGACACCGCGATCTCGGTGTGCGCGTCGATGTCTTCGTCGCGGCGGCGATATTCGGCGCGGCCTTGCACGAAGATTGCCTCGTATTCTTTGGACAGCCGCCGCGTCGGTTGATAAGCCGACGACCAGAGCGCGCCCGTACCGGCGTCGCGTAGATAGCAGAACGTGCCCCAGCCGTCGCACGTCGCGTCCTCGCGCCAGCGTGTGACCGCCAAATCCTTCCACCGGCTATACCCGCCGCCCGCATTGGTCGCCATGACGTGATACCGGCCATTGGATAGAAGATGCACTTCGGGAATCGGCGTTTGCGGCGTTGGAAACACGCGCATGGTGGACGCTGCTTTCACGTGCGGGCGGCGCGCAGCGCTGACTTCCGCCGCGTGCGGTTGCAATGGAGAAGCCACCTTGGGAATGCGCTCACACAAGAGCAACTCCGACGCCTTGAACCACGGGTCGGACAGGAACCGGCGCTGCATGGGACGGTCCAGCAACAGATAAGTGAGCGCCAGCAAACTCATCCCCTGGTGATGCGCCATGAAACTACGGAGCGGAACGCTCGTCTTCCCCCGCGGCACGCGCGTGGGCGTGAAATCAATCGCTTCATAAAGTCCGTACGTGCCGTGGAAACCGTCGGCGGCGAGCAGTTCCAGATTCTCGCACGCCGACCGGGGTGCGACCATCAACGCCAGCGCCGACGCGTACGGTGCAACGACCAGATCGTCTGCAAGACCGCGTTTGAATCCCAAGCCCGGCACGCCGAACGCGCTGTATTGATAAATGCCCTGGGCATCGGTGGTGTTAAAGCACGATTCCGAAATGCCCCACGGCACGCCGCGCTGCCGTCCGTATTCGATCTGGCGGGCGACGACCGCCCGGTACGTCTCGTCGAGCAGCGTGTGCTCGAACGTCGGCATCACTAGCAGTGGCATCAGGTACTCGAACATCGAGCCGCTCCACGACAACAACGCCATCGCGCCGTCGTGAGTGGTCAATTGCCGGCCCAGAGCAAACCAATGATCCTGTGGCAACTGATCCTGCGCCACGAGAATGAAACTCGCCACGCGCGCTTCCGACGCGAGCAGATCGTAATACGACGAATCCCGGCGCCGGTCGGTGACGTTGTAACCGATCGCCAATAAATCGCGGGCCGGATCGTACAGGAAAGCAAAGTCCATCACCGCCAGCTCTGTGCAACGCTGCGCAAGTTGATCGATTCGCCGGATGCGCTCCACGGCGCGTTCGCCGCCGGTGGTCGCACCTGCCAACTCCTGCAACGTCGGCACGTGATCGAACTGCTTCGGATCGTGAACAAGGAACTGCACATCGTCCCGCGTGGCGTGGCATTGCCGGGCAAGAGTCTGTGCCCACCAGCGCTGCTCCACGTCACCATTGACGGGCAGCGCGGCGACATCCCGGCTGAGTTCTTCGAGTAGCACCAACGTGGCTGGGAGGTTGGTTGGCGGCAGAGCTTGCAGTTTTTCGCGGAGCCGGTCGATTGCCGGTGACGATAACATTTCCAACGTATCCCGCAGCCCGGTCAGGACGCGTGGGGAAACGATGGGTTGATGTTTCAATTCCCACAACCCGGCCCGCAAGGTGAACAACGCCCCGGCGAGATTGCCGCTATCGACACTCGAAACGTAGACCGGGCGTAACGGTTTGAGCGTGCGCGTATCGTACCAGTTGTAGAAATGTCCCCGATAGCGTTCGAGTTTTTCCAGCGTGGTGAGGGTTTTGTCCGTGCGGTCGAGCAGTTGACCGCTGGTGAGATAGCCGAAATCACCCGCCGCCAGATTGGCCAGCAACGCCATGCCGATGTTGGTCGGCGAGGTGCGTGTTGCGATGACAGGTGTCGGGACTTCCTGAAAATTATCGGGCGGCAACCAATTGTCTTCTGCGTTGACCAACACTTCGAAGAAGCGCCAGGTTTGCCGGGCCAAGCTGCGCAGAAACGTTTGCTGCACGTCAGACAAGCCCGGCTTCTCGGTAACGAGTGGCCGGCTGATCCACCAAGCGACGATGGGCGAAACCAGCCAGAGCAACAACACCACCCCGCTAATATCCAGTTCAGCGGGATGTGCCAGCACGAGCCACGCGAGACCGGCCATGGCGAACAACGGCGCGACCCACATCTCCCGGAAAAAATCGGCCAGTGTGGTGCAGTGATTGCGTTTCGCATATCGCGGCGTGTGCCAGAGCAACAACCCGCGCCGGGTAACCAGCATGCGCACGCCGGAATCGAGAATCGCATCCAGATTGATGACGGCGCGATACGGCAACGTACAGAGCGTGAGACCGGCTTCCGCCAACTGCCGGCTGATGGATTTCATGGCAGTATCCAAGTGAATGGCCCATGTCCGCTCCCGGGGTTTGCGCGCGATTTCCACCAGCGACGCCAACAGCACCGGCAACAGGAGCAACAGCAGCACGAACCGCGTCCAAAAGACGGTCGGTTCCGGGGCCGCGAACCAGCCACCGAGCAGCAGCAATAGCAGCGCGGGCGGCACGACGCTGCGGCGCAGGTTGTCGAAGATTTTCCACCGGCCGAGCGCGGTCAGTGTGTTGGGGTGACGTTTCTTGTCCGTCCCGAGTATGCGCGGCAAGAGCCAACCGGCAATCTGCCAGTCGCCCCGGATCCAGCGGTGGCGGCGACTCATTTCAATCGCGAAATTCGCGGGGTGGTCCTCGTGCAATTCCACGTCGGAGACCAGCGCCGACCGGGCATACCCGCTTTCCACGAGATCGTGACTCAGGATGAGATTTTCCGGGAAGCGCCCGATGGTGGCTTTTCGGAACGCGTCCACATCGTAGATGCCTTTGCCGACGTAGGATCCCTCGGCGAATAAGTCCTGATACACATCGGACACCTCGCGGGTGTAGGGATCGATCCCCGCTTCACCGGCGCTGAGCTGGGCGAACCGCGAGCGATTGGCCGAGAGCAGGCTGATTGGTGTGCGTGGTTGGAGAATGGCGTAACCCTCGACCACGCGGCCGGTCGGTGGATCAAAGCGGGGCCGGTTCAGTGGATGCGCCATCGTGCCGATGAGTTTGCGGGCGGCATCGCGCGGCAACGCGGTATCGGTGTCGAGCGTGAGGACGTATTGGATCGTGGGGAGGATCGTCAGGTCGCTGATGATCTCGGCGAACGGTTCGCGCGGACCGCCGCGGAGCAGCGCGTTGAATTGTTCGAGCTTGCCCCGCTTGCGCTCGTAGCCCATCCAGAGATGTTCGTGCGGATTCCACACGCGCGACCGGTGAAAGAGATGAAAGACCGTTACACCTGCGGAGTTGTACCGGGCATTCAAAGACTCGACGCCTTCGCGCACCAACCGCAGCAGTTCCGCGTCGTCGGGCTGCGTCGGATCGGGGGCGTCGCGGAAGTCGGTGAGGAGTGCGAAAAACAGGTTCGGGTCGCGATTCCCCAGGTACCGGATCTCCAGACCTTCCACCAAATCGGTGACCACCTGCGGACTGGTCAAGAGCGTGGGGATGACCACCATCGTGCGGTCGGTCACCGGGATCCCTTCCGAGAAATCCAGTCGCGGCAGCAGGCGCGGGCCGACCAGGAGATTCACCAGCAAGTTCACCAACGTGACCGCCATTTGCGACGCGCTGATGATTCCCAGCATCAGCAACAACCACAATCGCCAGTCATTCCAGCCAAGCGGAAAGACCGGCTCCAGCACGAGACTGGCCGTGGCCGCCGTGATGACCGATAGCGGGCCGAGGTAACAGGACATGGGGAACCGACGAATCATTCGCGTGAGCGACCGCCGGAGTGACCAGTGGACGTGAACAACGCTCTCCAACTGACGGCGGCCTTTGTCGATCAGATAGAATCCCACGTGACCGGTGCGCGCCGGTGGGCCGTCGCGGTGGACGGCTTCCGTCGCGAGTTGAATCGCGGCGCGGGCCACTGTGTCCTCAGTGACCCCGGACTGTCGCGCCATCGCTTCCACGCAGTGGCGATAGCGGTCGCGCGTGACGAAATCCATTTGAGCATACACGCCGGTCGGATCAGTGCGCAGTGTCTGCTCGACGATGCTCATCGTCTCGACGAACTTTCGCCAGTCCATCGCGCTCAGGAAACGCAGACTGCTGATGCTGTTGCCGATAGAAACTTGGTCGACCGCCTGGGCCTGGCTGTCGGTGCGCTGCAATAGCTCGCGGCTCAGGCCTTGTTCGGCGAGCCGGTGTTGCACCCAACTCAGGACGGTCGCCAGCGCCGGGCTCTGTCCCTCCATGCGGCCACAGAATTCCTCCACGAACTGGTTGCTGAACGGCGGCTCGGACTCGGCCATCTCCGCCAACACGTGAAGCACCGTTGCCGACTCTTTTTCCACCGCTGCCAACAGGCGACCGGCCCACATGTTGGCCAGATTGCGATCGCGCCGCCGCCGGGCAATATGCACCGACACACGCCGCAGATTTTCGATCAACCCCAACCGCAGCATGATCGGCACGGCCCAGAGTTCGCCAAGCGCCAGCGGGGTGACCGACTGGTAGGCGGCGACGAAGTGGCTGACGTTTTCCCCGTCCACGCGAGCATCCACGTGCGCAATCAACTCCAGGGCGATATCATAAACGCGAGGAAACCCTGCCGCCGCTCCATTCAACAGACGCGGCAACTCGCGGCTGTAGGTCCGCGGCAAATGCAAACGCGTCAGACGGATTTGCTGTTCGATTAGATAAAAGTTATCCAGCAGCCATTCGCCCGCCGGGGCGACGCGCCGGCCCTCGGCCTCCGCGCCGGTCACCAGATCATAGGCCTGAATGAGAACCTGTTCGTTGTCCGCCAACCGCAGCAGCAACCGATTCGACCCGTGTTTCGGGTCGATTAGATGCTGTCCCGCCAGTGCGACGGCATGCCGCCGCAACTGATCGCCGCTGAACAGCTCGGCTCGCAATGGCGGCTCGCTGGCGCGCGGGCGTGAACGCGTCTGACCGCCCAGCCAGTTGTGGTAGCGCAATGACATCATCTGACTATTGTTCGCGTTGTCTGTCTTCGATTCCTGTACCCAACTCAGCACCGGATTTCATCCGATGGAGCGACGGCCGTTTCCCCAGTCGCCATCGAGGCCAGCAGACTCGTGCTCAGGCTACCCGTGACTCTGCCCGACCGAGGCCATTAACCGGGTTCATCGGTTCGAGTTGCAGGCGGACGTTGGTTGGTCCGATTTGGTCACTGCCATAGGCTACGCGAACCGCTGGCATTTGTCCCATAGGGTGAACACCCCATGGCGAAGAATCGCGCAATTCGCCATTGTCCTTTTGAATGAGGGAGAATGAATAACCTCCTGCTTTGCCCTCGTAAGGGTGGGAAATGGGGTAACGGGCTGATGAGGGCAAAGCGGGAGCCGTTACCTCTTGATTTCTCCATCGTCTCAAATTGCCCCGGCCGCAGCACTACGAAGACCGCGTCGATGAACTGTACCAGAGGAAGAAGGATAAACCATGATACCTGAACGAGGCGTAAAGGAAAGCAGTCCAGAACAAGCGCACGAATTGCTTTGCGAGCGTTGCAGAAGAATATTCTTTATCAGCGTTGAGCCGTTAAGCA
>JBEKLM010000055.1:0-27124 GCA_050010195.1 Verrucomicrobiia bacterium | reverse complement strand
GTCGACGGCGTGACCCGCGCCGACAGCATCAATTGCGGTACGCCGCGCAACTGGCGGAAGGCCGTGCATGCCCTGCGCGAGTCGAGGGGCGAGATCGTCGCCGTGTCGGACGACGAGATCATGGAAGCGATGAACAAGACGGCGCGATTGAGCGCGGTGTTTGGCGAACCGAGCGGCGCGGCGAGCGTGGCGGGCGTCAAACGCGCGATTGCCGATGGGATCATCAAGAAGAGCGACAGCGTTTGCGCCGTGATTACCGGCAACGGCCTGAAGGACATCAAAGCGGCGATTGAGACGGCCGGCACACCGATTCATATCCCGCCTGATCTTGACGCGCTGGATGAGGAATTGAAGAAGCGCGCAGCTTAGTGTCCTACCCGGCGGTTCGTTTTCTAAGGCGAAGAGGAGAGTTCCAACTCGCGCAGCTTGGGGCCGTAGAGGGTGCCGATGTAACCGCCGGTCCAGAAGATGACATACACGAAGCCGACGAGGGCAACGAGCACGGCGACGAACGCGCGGAAGTGGCGTTTCTCAAGGCGTTCGAGAGAGGGAGTGTAGGCAATGAGCCCGATCACCGCGGCGACGACGATGACGGCATCGACGCTGGTGCGTTGCCAGTAGCTGCCGCCGAGATGGAGCCACATGCCGAATTCGTCGAACGTGAGCCCCATGGCGAGGCCGTACAGCAGCGCGACAATTTCGGCGGTGCGTCCATCGGGCCGCACGAAGATGGAATACCCGCAGACAAACGACAGGAGGAAAATGCCATAGTTGAGATGATGGACATGCGTGCCGTGCAGGAAGAAATACATGTTTGCGACCTGTCCCGACATGATCAGGAACACCATCATGCGCGAGATGATGAACGTCATGATGAACCCGAACAACGCCCGCCGTGCGAGCCGGTCGAATGTCTCGGGAGGATGTGTGGACTTCAGAATCATGGGCAAGTTCATCGTACTATCGCGCGGATGTACGGGCAAAGGCAAAATCATCGGGCTGGTTATGCGGGGCGCATCTGAGCACTGCCACTGAATTGTAGCCGCGAATCCTATTCGCGGTGTCTTCTGGCCGCGAAAGAGTTTCGCGACTACAGAAGTCGTCTTCCATCGGTGGGAGCTCCAAGATGCACCCGTTATGCGAGCGCGGGATTGACGGGGACGGGGGATTCATGTTAACCGCTTGGCAAAGCCATGCTACTTAAAAATGCGACATTGATTTCGCTCGCGGGTTCGACGGTCGAGCGAGGGGATTTGCGAATCGAAACAGGCGTCATCACCGCGAAGGCGAAGACACTCAAAGCCAATGCGGGCGAGAAGGGGATCGATCTGTCGGGCAAATTCGTGATGCCGGGGATGGTGTGCGGGCACACGCATCTGTATTCAGCGCTGGCGCGCGGGATGCCCATGCCGAGGAAGATTCCCAGCAATTTCTACGAAATCCTCAAGTACGTGTGGTGGACGCTCGACCGCGCGCTCGATGACGAGGCGGTTTATTACAGCACACTGGTCGGCGTGCTCGATGCGGCACGTTGCGGGACGACGACGCTCATTGATCATCATGCCTCGCCGAATTTCATCCGCGGCTCGCTCGGTGTCATGGCGGAAGCCTTCACGAAGGTCGGGCTGCGCGGGGTGTTGTGCTACGAGGTGACCGACCGCAACGGAATGCGCGGGGCAACGCTCGGGTTGGAGGAGAACGAAACGTGGGTGGCGAAGAACCGCGGGCCGATGTTGGGCGGATTGGTTGGCGCGCACGCATCCTTCACGCTTTGTGACGAATCGCTCGCGGGCTGCTCGGATTTGGCGGAAAGTCTGGAGTCGGGCGTTCACATTCACGTGGCCGAAGACCCATGCGACCAGGCCGATTGCACGAAGAAGTATCAAATGCGGCTGATGGATCGGCTGGCGGCATTCGGCGTGCTCGGTCCGAAGACGATTTTGGGTCACGGCACGCATTTGGACAAGGCGTCGCTGGATGTGGCACGGGAAGCGGGTTGTTGGTTCGCGCACAACACGCGCTCGAACATGAACAATGCCGTGGGCTACGCGCCCGTGCATCTCATGGGCAAGCAGGTCGCGCTCGGGACCGACGGCATTGGCGCGGACGTGTTTGAGGAAGCGAAGTTTGCGTGGTTCAAGGCGCGGGATGCGCGCAATGGAATTGGCATCGGCGATGTCGTTGGATTTCTGACGGGCGCGCAGAGCCTGGCGTCGATGCTTCTGAATACGCGGCTCGGCGCCCTGGAAGTCGGTGGCGCGGCGGACATCGTTGTGCTGGATTATCCGACGCCGACGGCCATGACGTCACAGAATCTGCTCGGGCATTTGATCTTCGGGATGTCGTCACAATTCGTGACGGATGTGATGGTGAACGGGCGGTGGGTGGTGAAGAATCGCCGGGTGGTGGGTGTGGACGAAGACAAGATTCGCGCGGAGGCGCAACGCGTCGCGAAAAAGGTGTGGCAGAGGTTTGAGAAGCTGCCGCCGAAAGGCTGATCAGGTTTGTGCCGCAATCTTCGCGTCGATTTCCCGGATCATCGCGGTGTTTTCGCAGATGACTTTGTGTTCCACCCGGAACGCGTAGAGGTTGTACGCGACCGTGAATAACGCGAACGCCATGTGCCAGTGGTGGGCCGACGGATTGAGTTTGTGCGTGTCCATCCAACCTCCGAGCCAAACCGTGATGATGACAAACAGGCAGCCGAGCGTGGCATGTCCCGATGTCTGGCCTTTGAAACGGCGCGTGCGGCGGACGTAGCCGGTCTTCGGATCATTGGGCAGGCCATGCGCTTCCACGGCTTCCTTGATCCCGCGGCCCGATCCCATGAAATGCATCATCACGACGCAATGGGTGAAGCATGTATAAATTCCCGTGAGCACACCCATCGCCTGGTGTTGCCAGTGCGCGGATTGGTGGGTGATGCCCAGCCAGATGGTCACGGCGAACAACACGATATTCCAAAACACGAGACCGATGAAGATTTTCCCCATTTGCAGCATGGGCGGAGGATAGGTGGTAGCCGTGCTTCTGTGAAGTGCGGAATTGACTGACGGAAACGGGCGAGGTCTACGGATTTGCCAACGCTTGCTGAATGGCCGCAAGTTCATCGCGCGTGAGGGGCGGCAGAATGCTGGCGGCGACGTTATGCTCGAGTTGGTTGCGGTTCTTGGTGCCGGGAATTGTCGTGGAGACAGCCACGTGCGTCAGGACAAACTTCACCGCCAATTCGGCCATGATGAACCCGTATTTCTGGGCAATGGGTTTCAGGCGCTCGACCGTGTCGATATCCCGCTCGAAGTTCTGGCGGTTGTCGCCTTCGAGCCATTTGCCGCGGATGTCGTTGGCGTCGAACTGGTGATTCTTGGCGAGTTTGCCCGACAGTTTACCCATCGCCAGCGGCCCGCGGGCGATGAAGGCGATGCCGCGCGCGCGACAGTACGGCAGGATATGCTGTTCGACGTGGCGATCGAGCAGGTTGTAGTTGGACTGCACGGACGCGAGGTGCTGGCGTTCGTCAAAGTGCTGAACCATGTCGAAGTCATTGGTTGAGATGCCGTAGAAGCGGATCTTGCCCTGCTTCTGCAATGTCTCGAAGGCGTCGAGGAAATCCGTCCAGCGCTGCGTGCGCCAGAGGTGGCATTGATAGAGGTCGATGCGGTCGGTCTGCAGGCGACGGAGGCTCGCGTCGCAGGCACGCAGGATGTAGTCCTTGGATTCGTTGAACGTGCGCTTGTCCTGATCGTCGTGCCAGAAGCCGACCTTGGAAGCGATGTACTGGCGGTCGCGGTTGCCGACCTCTTTGAGGGCACGGCCCAGCACCTCTTCACTGTGGCCCCAGCCGTACATGTCGGAGGTGTCGAAGAAATTGATGCCGAGTTCCACGGCGCGTTTGATCGTGGCGACGGATTCCTCGTCATTAACGCCCGACCAGCCGTCGGCCCGGCCATCGAGCATGATGGCGCCGCCAAACTGCCAACAGCCCAACCCGACCTGACTGACCCGCCACCCGGTCTTTCCAAGAGCACGATAAACCATCGTCCGTCTGCATTACCCCATTTATGCAGGCTTGGCAACAACGGCGATGGTTTGGCGGGTACATTGATTTGCGCGGAGGCTTGTGGAACGTTGCGCGCCAGTGGTAAGATGAATCCCGGGTTGCAATGCAAAATCGTTTTCTCAAGTTTTTCGGCTCACTCAAGCTGGCCGTGGTGGTTTTGTTACTGCTGGCGGTTGCCATGGCGGCCGGCACGTTTCTGGAATCACACGACAACTCGCGCGTGGCCGCGCAAATCGTGTACCGGAGCTGGTGGTTCAACGGCCTGCTGGCCGTGCTGGCCGTGAATGTGGCGGCGGCCGCGCTGTCTCGCTGGCCGTGGAAGCGCAAGCACGTCGGTTTTGTCATCACTCACGCAGGGATCATTATTTTGCTTGGAGGCTGCAGCGCGGCGTTTCATTACGGCACGGAGGGCATGATGGAGATGCGCGTCGGCGATACGCCGGCGAATATGGTGCGCATCGAGGACGAAGCGTTGACGGTGGTCGTGCCCGAAACGGGCGGGCGCGCAAAGGCGCTCGTGCAGGTGAAGCGGGACGGGACTGTCAGGCCGGCGGCGATCCAAACGGGGAAGGACTTGCGGCTGACGCTGGACGCATTCATACCGACCAGCCATGTTATGCAGCTTGTCCAAGATGGCGGCACCAACCCGAATCCAGCGTTGCAATTTGAGTTGAAGAGCGAGATGGCGGGTCAGGACGTGACGGATTGGCTGGTGGCGTCATCGCCGGAACGAAGTCATGCGAATATTGGTCCGGCGCAGTTCGAATTTGTCTTGGCGCGTGACGCGGATGAGCTGAGACGGCTAACGTCAGCGCCGGCGGCGGACGCGGCAAAAGCGGGGCCGGAGTTGCGGATTGAGATCGATGGGAAGCCGTTCACCGTCCCGCTGGCCGAGAATGTGGACAAGGACGTGCGATTGGGAGAATCCGGGGTGAAAGCGCACATTGCCGGTTACTGGCCCGATTTTCGATTGGACGAGAACCACAAGCCGTCGACTGCTTCCAATGACCCGAACAACCCCGCAGCCGTCGTGGTCCTGAGCCGGGGAGAAGATGAAGAACGGCAATTCGTGTTCGCGTCGGGACAGATGGACCCGATCGTGCGGACGACGCACGGCCAAGCGATTGGCGCGCATGTGAATCTTACGGGAGGCGTCGCACCGAAACAGCGTAGCGGCGTGATGACTGTTGTGCTCGCGCCTGACGGCAGCCTGCATTACGCGGTCGCGGCCAAAGCGGGATTCAAGTCGGGGGAAATGAAGGTCGGGGAGCCGGTCGCGACGGGCTGGATGGATTTTCAGTTTACGCCGTTGAAGTACGTGGCCAGGGCGGTGACCTCCGAGAGGGTGGAACCAGCGACGACGGATTCAGACGACAACGCTCCCGCGCTGAAGGTGACGGCGCACGCCAACGGCCAGGAGCAAGCGGCGTGGGTGCGGTTTGGCCAGCCGGTCGTGCTGGAGGTTGGCGGCAAGACGATCCACGTGATGTACGGCTGGGATTTCATGCAACTGCCGTTTCGGGTTGAGTTGGAGGATTTCCTAGTGGAGCGCGACGAGGGCAGCATGAACGTGGCGGGTTGGACGAGCAAGGTCATCTTTCACGACGACGTGCGCGGGTTGACGCAACGCGCGTCGATCTGGATGAACCATCCTGCGTGGTTCAACGGCTACAAGTTTTCGCAGGCCTCGTGGAACCCGAACGATTTGAAGTACACGGCATTGCAGGTGAAGAAAGACCCGATGATTGTGACGTATGTGACGTGGACGGGCGCGGTATTGATTGTGGGCGGAATCGCGCTGATGTTTTGGGGGCGCGGTTGGTTGCAGAAGAAAGCAGGGGACGATGGCCGACGAGCGGCAGGGGAAGGGAAAACCAAGCCGGTGAAAAAAGAGGCGGTGGCAATATGAAGAAGCTGATGACAATTCTCGTGGTGGTCACCCTCGCGACGACGGCGTTTGCGGATGATCTGGATTTCACAGCGCTGCGGTTTTTGGCGGTACAGAAAGACGGGAGGAAAAAGCCGCTGGACACCGTCGCGCTGGAAACGGTGGAGAAATTAACCGGCAAGAAGACGTTCCTCGATCCCGATAGCGGGCGGCAGATGGAACCGATGGACGTGCTGATGTCGATGTGGTTCGAGACGCGCGAGTGGAGCAAGGTGCCCGTGATTTTGGTGAACTACAAGCCCTTGCGGGACAGGCTCGGACTGGCAGCCGACCAGAAATACTTCGCCTACACGCAACTGGCGACAGACCAATTTCGAGAAATGATGGGACGTATCGAGCAAAAGGAGAGTGGCAAACAGAAGGTTGATCTTACGCATGAGGAGCGCGAGGCGCAAGTCGTCGCAGATCGGTTGCGGTTGTTGGACGAGGCGGTCGGTGCGCAGTCGCTGGCAGTGGTGCCGCATCCGAGCAGCGCCAAGGGCGCCTGGGTGCCCGTCACCGAGATCGCCAAGTACTACGGTGCGGACAAGGAAGCCGAACTTCAGAACATTTTCAAGACGCTGGCGGGGGCGTACATGCAGCGTGATCCGAGCGCGTTTGCTGCGGCTTCCGGCCAATTCCGGTCGTTTCTGGTTGCACTGAGCCCGTCCGTGTACCCGACATACGCGAGCCTCCAGCGCGAGGTGCATTACAATTCGTTTCATCCGTTTCGCAAAGCGTGGATGTTTTACCTTGCCGCGTTCGTATGGATGCTGGTGACGTGGCGTTCGCGGAACGCGGGGGTGTACTGGATCGGGGTGGCGATGTTCCTGGCGGGCGTAGCCGTACACGCGTGGGGTTTTTACCTGCGGATCATGATTTCCGGGCGTCCGCCAATTACCAATATGTATGAATCCGTGGTGTGGGTGAGCTTCGGGGCCGCGTTTTTCGCAATGATATTGGAGTTGGTCTATCGGCCACGGTACTACATCGTCGCGGTCGCGCCGGTATCGGTCGTGATGTTGCTCCTGGCGGACCAATTCCCCGCAGTGCTCGATCCGAGCATCGGGCCGCTGGTGCCGGTGTTGCGTGACAATTTCTGGCTGAGCATCCACGTACCGACGATTACGCTGGGGTACGCGGCGTTTGCGGTGGCGATGGCGGTGGGCCACATCGCGCTGGGGTATTACCTGTTTGCACCGTCCGCCCGGCAAACCATCGCAAAGATCGAGAACTTCATCTACCGAGCCATGCAGATCGGCGTGTTGCTGCTGGCGGCGGGGACGATTTTAGGTGGGATTTGGGCGCACTACGCCTGGGGACGGTTTTGGGGCTGGGACCCGAAGGAAACGTGGGCGCTGATTGCGCTGGTGAGCTACTTGATCCCGTTGCACGGACGTCTGGCGGGTTGGCTGAGCAATTTCGCGCTGACGGTTTCGAGTGTGGTGTGTTTTATGGCCGTGCTCATGGCGTGGTACGGGGTGAATTTCGTGCTGGGCAAGGGCCTGCACAGTTATGGATTTGGGGTGGGTGGGTTTTCGTATGTCATCGGGTACGTGGCCGTCGAATTGGCGCTGGTAGGGTTCGCCACGTGGCGACGGAGCACGGCGAGAGACGTCAGCCTCACCGGCGCCGCTGCGTGAGAGGGTTTGCTGGGAGATGAATTCGCTGTGGTTGATCATCGGGTCGTTGGCGGCATTTGCCGTGGCCTATCGGTTCTACGGCACATTTTTGGCGGCCAAGGTGGCGATGCTCGATGACCGCCGTCCCACGCCGGCCCATCGACTGAACGACGGGGTTGATTATCATCCGACGAACCGGCTCGTGTTATTTGGCGTGCACTTTGCGGCGATTGCCGGGCCGGGGCCATTGGTTGGGCCTGTTTTAGCGGCGCAATGGGGATACGCTCCGGGGTTCATTTGGATTGTCATCGGCGCGTGCCTGGCGGGCGCAGTGCATGATTTCGTCATCTTGCTGGCGTCGGTGCGGCAAGACGGGCTCTCGCTTCCGAAGATCGCCCGCAGCAATATCGGACCGTTTGCGGGTGTTACGACCTCGATCGCCACGCTGTTTATCATCATCACCATCCTGGCGAGCATTGGCATTGTGGTGGTCAACGCCCTGAGCGAGAGTGCCTGGGGGATGTTTACGATCGTGGTGACGATCCCCGCAGCCCTCGCGACAGGCTTCTGGATGTACAAGATCCGACCCGGCAAGATCGCGGAGGCGTCCGTGATTGGCGTGACGATTGTCATGCTCGGCGTATTTCTGGGTAAACCGTTTGCCGACTCCGGGCTGTCGCACTGGCTGTTGTTCGACAAGCCGACGTTGTCGCTGATGCTGCCGATCTACGCGTTTATCGCTTCGATTCTGCCCGTGTGGGTGCTGATGTGTCCGCGGGACTACTTGAGTTCGTACATGAAGATCGGGGTGATGGTGGTATTAGCCGTGGGGATTTTTCTGGCGCATCCGACGTTGAAGATGCCGGCAACGACGCCATTCCTCAGCGGTGGGCCGGTGGTTTCCGGCCCGGTCTGGCCGTTCGTGTGCATCGTCATCATGTGCGGCGCGCTGTCGGGATTCCATGCCCTGATCGCGTCAGGGACGACCCCGAAAATGCTCAATCGGGAATCCGACATCAAGCCGATCGCGTACGGCGCGATGGTGGTGGAAGGCTTTGTGGCCGTGACCGCGCTGGTCGCAGCCTGTGCGCTGCCGCCCGGCGATTATTTTGCCATCAACGTGGCCCAGGACAACCCCGCCCAGAAGGCGGCGTACGTACAAATGGTGCAGGCGGCGCGATCCGACCATGGCTGGGAGTTGTCGCCGCAGGAACTGCCGGAGTTGGAACGACAAACGGGCGAGAAACTGGTTGGACGAGTGGGTGGGGCGGTAACGCTGGCGGTGGGCATGGCGGCCATCTTCTCCCGATTCGTGAAGGGTCTGATCGGGTACTGGTACCATTTCGTCATCATGTTCGAGGCATTGTTCATCCTGACACTGCTGGAAACGGGGACGCGCGTGGCGCGATTTGTGTTCCAGGAGAGCCTGGCGGGAATTTCACGACGGGGGAAGATCACCGGCAAGGCGAGTTGGGGGGTGAACATTGCGATGAGTTTCCTGACGTGTTGCGCGTGGGGCTACCTGTTGTACACGGGCAACATCAACACGCTGTGGCGGATGCTGGGAATTTCGAACCAGTTGCTGGCGCTCATCGCGCTGGCTGTGGGAACAACCTACCTGCTCAATCACGCCCCGAAACGGAGTTATGCGTTGTGTACAGGTATTCCGTTCGTGTTCACCGTCATCACGGTGCTGACGGCTGGCGTGGAGAGCGTCTGGGGCTGGTGGCGGAAAATCCCCTCGGCAGCGCCCGCCGAGCAATTGTCACTGGAGCTGATGTGCTGGCTGGCGTCGATCATGCTGGTGTTAAGCTGCGTGATCGTGCTCGACGCGATGCGCAAATGGAAGAGCATCCTCGCGACTCCGGCCACGCCCGCTGCGGTGCCCGTGGTTACTGAAACAGCCTGACGCTGCGCTTCTTGAAGACGGGGATCAGGAACATTCCCGCGATAAACCCACCGACGTGCGCCCAGAAGGCGACCCCGCCGTTGACGTCCATGCTATTGAGAACTGCCATTCCACTCAGCAATTGCACACCGAACCAGAGAACAAGGAACAGAAACGCCGGCACGTAAAACACACGCCAGAAGATCCAGATCGGGAACAGCACCAGCACTCGCGCGCGGGGAAACAACAGCAAGTACGCGCCAAGCACTCCGGAAATGGCCCCACTGGCCCCGATCATCGGGACGGTCGAATTGGGCGAGAGGACAACCTGGGCTCCTGCGGCGGCGATGCCACACAGCAGGTAGAAGACGATGAATTTGAAGTGGCCAACGGAATCTTCGACGTTCCTGCCGAAGATCCCGAGAAAGAGCATGTTGCCGATGATATGGGCCCAACCGCCGTGCAAGAACATGGAGGTAAAGACGGTGCGGACGGTGTCGGGCGAAGGTGTGTGCGTCAGGTCGGCGGGTGTGAGGGCGAAGCTGGCGAAAAACGCGTCCTGGAGGCTCTGGCTGCCGAGTGAGAGTTCGTGCCAGAAGACGACGGCATTGAGTGCGATGAGAGCGAGTGTGGTGAACGCGAACGTTCGGGGTTGTCTATCGTCTCGCAACGGGATCATTTTGCGGGAACGGGCGCGGCGTCAGGCGGGACAGGGGGCGATGGGGGCGCGGCCGGGGCGGGCGCCTGCGTGAAGGCAGCCTTCAGCCAGATGACAATGATCTGGGGAAGATTTCTGACACCGAGCAACATATCGGCCCCGTGGAGGTTACCGGTGCAAATGGTCAGTTCGTTGGTTGCCGTGCCGGCGCCCGTCTCCTTACGGATTTCGACAAGACGCTTGGACGACTCGAACGCAAACGGGTCGTACTGCGAAACGAATATGCGCAGGGGCGCGTGCGAAACCTGGGAGATAATGTCATCGGTCCGCACGCCGCGATAGGTGATGCCGGGGCTGAGGGCCACAACGGCCGCGATGTCCTCGTTGATGGCCGCGTATCGCAAGGCGATGTTGGCGCCAAAACTTTCCCCGATCAACGCAATATGCTTGGTGTCGATTCCGGGTTGGGCTTGGAGCCAATCGACGGCCGTCTCCACATCGAGCAGCATATCCCGGTAATCGCCGCCGGTAAAGCTGCTGGCGTCGAGGGTGACCGAGCCATCCGCCGTCTGTTTGCGGGTGCTCTCACCGTAGCCGCGCAGGTCAATGGCCAGCGCGGCCAGGCCGTTTTTCTGGAGGATCGGGGCGAAACTGGCCCAGGTGTTACGGTTCCGTTCCACGGAATGGACGAGCAGGACGGCTGGCGCGGGGGTCTGCCGCACCGGATACCAGGTCCCGACAATGCCCACATTATCCGTTGTACGAAGATGGACAGTCCGGGTCGTCTGGCCCGAGACCAGAGGTTGGGCGGCGAGGACAGTTAAAAGAGTTACCAGAGCGTTACGGAACACGGACTGACTGTAGCAGAACGTCAGTCCAGTTCAACGGTTTTCAGGAGTTGTTGGCGGACGACGGTTTCGGCGTGCTGGCGACGTTCGTCACCGGCCAGGTCTCGGGGGTTCCACAGACAGAAGGGCTGGCCGAAGGTGACGCCGACGGTTTCGCGCCGGAGCCTGCCCCGATGGATCGGGAGCCAGTTGCGGGCGACGTACGGCTTGCGGGTATCGCGGACGATCACGGGCAGGATCACCGCGTTGGCGAGCAACGCAATCGCGCCGGCCCCGGGCTTGATATCCGGGTCACCGCCGAGCACGGATTTCTGTGTGAGGCGGATTCCGCCTTCGGGGAAGATCGCGAGGCAGCGTCCGGCCCGCAGGCGTCGAATGGCCTCGCGCACGGCGCGTTGGTCGACGCGGGAGCGGTCGACGGGGAAACAGCCGATGGTGCGGAGGAGGCGCGCCATCCACGGTTTGCGAAACATCTCGACCATGGTCATGAATTCGACGGGGCGGGGCAGCACCGTGCCGAGCAGGGGAGGGTCGGCAAAGCTGATGTGATTGCAGACGATGAGAAGCCCGCCTTCACGGGGGATGCGTTCACGTCCCGCGATGCGCGTGCGGAAGATGACACGAAGGATGATCGTGAACAGCGATTTGCCAACGCCGTAGTAGAGGAGATAGAAGCCGAGGCGCATCCACGGTTTGTACACAAAAAGAACGAGCCCCGCAACACTGCGGGGCCCGTTCGAATGTGCAACTGTCAGAGGAAGCCGATTAGGCGTTGCGCCGACGGATCATGCCGATTGCGCCGAGCAGCCCGACAATGACAAGAGCGATGCTCGAAGGCTCGGGAACCACGGTCATATACTCGCCGGGGGTCGAACCGAAGTTGAACTGGGACCCGCTGCCGCCGGTATACGGCCCGCCGCCACCGAGGTTGCCGGTTCCATTTGGCAAACCTGGCAGGAACTGGTTCGAGAGATAACCGTCGCTGCCACCATTGACGTCGGCCATGACCATGACGGCGCCAGAGGGATTTCCAATCAGGGAGAGCGGGATGGCCAATTCCATGCCCACACCAACAGCCGAAGCACCAGCGACCGAGCTACCAGTCACGCCTGCGATATTCGTATTGACCAAGGCAAGGCTGAGGCCATTGGCGAACGTTGTGGCGGGGAAGAAGCCCGCGGCACCCATTGTAATACTGCCAAGGTATGCCTGACTGGCTACTCCACCGTTTGGAAGACTGAATCCGTCAACGTACATAGCGCCGTTAGGACCATAATCGTTGGCATCGATCATATAGTTCGCGTTGAAGCCCGGGCTGAACGTGGAACCGTTCATGGCTGCTTCGGTCGAAGAACCAATGTTCAAAACGTTTTGGCCAGGGACATCGGACGAGCCGATGAACACATTGACGTGGTTGCCGTTGTTTTCGAAGTTGCCCGCCAGGAACAGGTACAGATTCCCACCGGCGATCGTGCCGTAACCGGCATCCAATTCAGAGCCACCTACCGAATCGCCACCAGGCGTGGTGGCATCTCCAAAGCCTGTTGGAGTGCTTTGGACAGCCAACGGGCTGCCATAACTAACAGACGTTGTGCTCAAATTTCCGGAGATCTGGCCGTATGAGGCCAGCGCTGCTGACGCCACAATGGCGCCCACACATAGAATGGCTTTTGAAAGTTTTGTCATATACCTTACCTCTACCTCTCCCCTCATCGTTGCTGATTCTTAACTCGCGTCGTTTTAAGCAGTAGATCGTACTGCGATCTGGCTACATTTTTATGAAATATCAGGGGTAGAGTCAACATAATTCGAGCGTTTTACCTGCTACCCATCTGCTCGTTTTGCCCCAAGTGCGCAGAACGTAGCCAGCATTTGATGCAACCTCTTGGCAATCAGGAGGAAAGCTTTGAGGGACAAATACAAAGGGAAGCCGCAGTTGGCATGAAGAACTGCGCAAAAAAGACCGAGCCCCGCAACTCTGCGGGGCTCGGTCGGCTTACAAATTACGGTTTGGTTTAATGACTAGGCATTGCGACGGCGGATCATGCCGATCGCGCCGAGCAACCCGACAACAACGAGCGCGATGCTCGAAGGCTCTGGAACAGTGGTCACGCTCACGGTGCCGTTATTCATGTTCACTGCTACGTACAAGGGATCGACACCATCCGATGTGAGGCTCAAGTTCCCACTCCACAGATCGGAGCCGGTAGCACCATACGCATACCAATCCCCGCTATCCCAAGATATACCGTCCGCCCCATTGCCGACGGCCGCCAGCGCTTTGAAGCCGTACGTTCCGGCTGCCAAACTCAGGGTTTCGTCGAAGATGCCGCCGCCTTCATAGGTCATCGGATCACCCGTGGTGCTCCAACCGTCGAAATCACCTGGCAAGTACATCTGTTGCGCCCAGCCATCAGAACTCACACCAATGCGATACGTTGACGGTGTCGCGTTATCATTGTAAGTGTTGGTGTCAAACGTGATCGTGACGTTGCCGGTGTTGTCTTCCCACAGCCAAGAGTTACCGCCGCTTGTCGGATAGAGCCAATTGCTGCCATCCGTAACCCTGTACTGTTGGGCTCCAGCGGACAAACCGGTCAGGCTCACCTGCCAGACACCTGGACTGGTTTGCGTCATTTCGTTGCCGTTCACTGTCCAGTTGTTAAAAGTACCAGCGACGTAGTACTGCGCCATAGCGGACGATGCAGCCACAAGGAACGCTGCAACTGCTACTGAACTGAAGAACCCTTTCTTCATAGATACCTCACCCTTCCATCGTTGAACTGTTTTAGTATTCAACTCGCTTGGCAGAGGGGCCGGAACGGGATGTGTAAACCGGTCTAACTGTCGGGCTCCCTTATAGGAAATTTTCCTGGTAATGTCAATTAAAAAGGGTAGAAAAAGTAAAGGAAATAAGAGAAAAAGTGTCCGAATTAGCCACTTGTTTCTAAACCCACGGTATATGCCGACTTAGCTGCCGAATCGTGTTGATTTTGGCCCAAGACGCACTTGAAACTAGCAGAGAGAGTTTCATGGCGCAAACAAAGAACCATACTGCCCCTAGTGACGCGATCAGAGCTGCGAAGGGCGCCCGCGAACCTGAGACATGGCTCTTGGGAGTCGTTATTCTGGTCATCGCGTTCCTGGCGTACCAGCCGGTATGGCACGCGGGGTTTATCTGGGATGACGACCTGCACGTGACGCAGAACGTGAATCTGCGTTCCCTCCACGGTCTCTATCGAATTTGGTTTGAGCCGTTGGCTGACCAGCAGTACTACCCGCTCCAACTCACCAGCTTTTGGATTGAGTATCATCTCTGGGGACCGCGGCCGTCCGGGTATCATGCGGTCAATATCCTGCTGCACGCACTGAATGCGCTGCTGCTCTGGATGGTGCTGCAGCAATTGGAGGTCCCGGGCGCGTGGCTTGCGGCGGCCATTTTCGCCGTCCACCCGGTGCAAGTCGAGTCAGTAGCCTGGGTCACAGAACTCAAGAACCTCTTGTCGACGACGTTTTATCTGGGGGCGCTGCTGGCGTTTTTCCGGTTTCGACCGCTGTCGGGCGCGACACAAGCCGGTTCGCACCCCTGGCGCTACTACTGGCTGGCCATCGCGCTGTTTCTCTGCGCCCTACTGAGCAAGACGGTGGCCTGTTCGCTACCCGCGGTTCTGGTGCTTCTCATCTGGTGGAAACGAGGGCAGGTGGCAAGGCAGGACATTGTGGTGTTGGGTCCGATGTTCCTGCTCGGAATTACACTCGGGCTCACGACGGCTTGGTTGGAGAAACATCATGTCAACGCCAGTGGGGCGGAGTGGTCGCTTTCCGTTCTTCAGCGGTGTCTGCTGGCGGGGCGCGTGGTGTGGTTTTACGCCGGGAAACTGCTCTGGCCGCATCCCCTGATCTTCATCTATCCCCACTGGGACATCGATTCCGGGGCGTGGTGGCAATACCTGTTTCCGGCGGCGGCGCTGGCGGTGCTCGTGGCGCTGTGGTCACTGCGGTCGCGGATTGGGAGTGGCCCGCTGGTGGCGGCCCTGTGTTTTGTCTGCACTCTGTTTCCGGCGCTGGGGTTCATTGATGTCTATCCATTCCGGTTCTCCTACGTGGCCGACCACTTTCAATACCTAGCCTGTATTGGGTTGATCTCTCTCGCCGTGGGCACCGGCACCGCGATCTGCGAACGAGCCGGTCGATGGGGCCGCGATTGGGGAGCGCTCGCGGCCGCAGTCGTGCTGCTGACGCTGGGAGTGTCCACCTGGAGGCAGGGACACAGTTACCGGGATGTGGAAACACTGTGGCGCGATACGTTGGCCAGGAATCCCCGATGTTGGATGGCGCACAACAATCTGGGGGCGATCCTGATGTTGTCGGGCCGGGTGCCGGAAGCCATCGGACAGTATGAACAGGCGCTACGACTCAAGTCGGATTACGTCGAGGCGTACATCAATCTTGGAAATGCCCTTTTCTATGAGGGCCATGTCCCGGAAGCCGTTGGAGAATACGAACAAGCGCTGCGGCTCAAGCCCAATTCCGCAGAAGCACACACGCGTCTGGGGATCGCCCTGGATCGAACGGGCCAGGTGTCCGAGGCAGCCGAGCACTACGAGCAGGCGTTGCGGATCAAACCCGATTATCCCCAGGCACTGAACAACCTCGCGTGGTACCTGGCGACGCGTCCGCCGGCGGAAGGCGGCAACATTGTTCGGGCCGTGGCGTTGGCCGAGCGGGCCTGCCAGCTTACGGACAATCGAGCGGCGGCGTCTCTGGATACCCTGGCTGCCGCGTACGCCGCCACCAGTCGGTTCGATGACGCCGTCGCCACGGCGCAGAGGGCGGTTGAACTGGCCCGGACTGCGGACCACCCAGTGTTGGCCCAGGAAATCGAGGCGCGGTTGGAATTGTATCGAAGCGGACGCGCTTACCATCCATCTTCCTCGGCCGCTGTGATGAGCCCGTGAAACGCGTGATCCGCAATCGCGGATCGAGCCGGCGGGCCGTAGAAGACGTAATTGTTACAGGTTGCGTAAATCGTCGTCAGCATCTGGGCGTTCGTCGTATGTGGTCCGGCGGTTGCGGCGAGTAGGACGATTGCCGAAAGAATGCAGAAAGTTTTCATGAACCAAGTCTCCCAAATACGTTTGCAGTTCGTAAGGGCACTCTGGATCGGACGGGAGTCCAGTAGACAAATGTGAGAAGCAGCGGCGTGGCTACGGTTCGGAGTCGTAGTCTCGGTGGGAAACGATGTCAAGACGGAACGGTGATGATGGGATGAGGAGGGGTATCTGAGCACTCACAGCATTTAGATGTAGCCACGGCGCTCTGTCGCCGTACGGGAGACGGCGCCCCGGCAGAGCGGGGCGGCTACAGCGCGGAGGCGGCTACACGGGGCGTGCTACATCACTCGAACTCCAGCGGGAAAACTTCGCCTTGATACGGCCAATCCTCTGGCCGGACGCACAGACCTTTCCGCACCGGGTTTTGACGAACGTACTCCCATTTGGCCGCGTAGCTTTCGTCGTGCCGCAAGAGGTGGTCGAAAAATCCTTCCTGCCAGTGCGGTTTGGCGAGGCCGTGGCCCAGCAGCGTTTTGCCCAGCACGGATTTTAACGACTGCATCCACGCGGACAATCCGGTGTCGTCGGCCAATGCCACGAAGAGGTGCACATGGTCCGGCATGATGACATACCGGCCCGGCCACGCGCCGTGGGCGGGCGCCTGGCCGGCGAAGGCGAGCCAGGCGTGATGGAACGGTTCGTTGGCCAATAGCGGGCAGCGTTGGTGGGTGTTGAACGTAACAAAGAACAGCGGACGCAAGTGCGGAAAGATGGCTGGCAAACGCGGCGGACGACGCGGAAAGCGGGAGGGCATGAAACGAGGATAGGAGATGATGGGGCCAAGTAAAGTGGAAAGATGTAGTCACGGCGCTCTGTCGCCGTACGGGAGACGGCGCTCCGGCAGAGCGGGGCGGCTACAAAGCTGGGCGGCTACAGAGCGGAATCCGGCGACGGACCTTGCGCCGGCGCGGTGAGGTGGTTCAGTTGATGTTGCAGGTTGTCTGGGGGCAACCACCTGGCAGTGCAACAAGGTTGCATTCACCCCAGTCCGATTGGATATTCTGATATTGATCACAAATCTTGGGGCCGTTGATCCATTCGACATGGCCGTCGCTGTAGAGAACATTCCGGCCGTCGGTGCCGTGGATGTCGCCGTTGACAAGGTCAGGAGTAGTATTGTTATTTCCAGGGCCATTCCCGCCCCCCCCTCCTCCCGTGCCGGCGCACGAATCAGCGCTCCCGTAAAGAGTCTTGTCAGCCATCAACATATAGGCACGGTTGCCGCTGGAACCGGGTTGGTTGGCTATCGCGTCCGACGGCATTGGGGGTACGCCGGTCCCGATCCTGCTGATGTAAAAGTAGCTGATATTGTAAGCATAAAGCTGTGTCCAAAGAGGGGGCTTGTTGGCGGCGGTCACGCCGGCCGGATATCCACTCACACTAACCGGTCTCTCCGTGTGCGGCGTCGGCCCGGTCATCGTTGAGGCGCCAGCGGAAACCTTGTTGTTGTCACTCGGACAAAAGAAGGTGTCCGGATTGCCGATGTATCCCAAGCGACAAAGTAATCGGCAATAGGCTTCAATATCGCCACAGTTGTACACGGACGCTCCATACCCAGCGGCGCCGCCGACCCATTTGTTGAACAAGGTTGAGCCGCATCCTATTTCTGCGGTCGTATCGGGGCAAACGAACCATCCATTGAAGTCGTCGGCGTAGGAGATCATGGCGATGCCGATCTGGTGGAGGTTGCCCGCGCAGACGCCGCGGCGGGCTTTTTCGCGGGCCTTGTTCAACGCCGGCAACAGCATGGCGGCGAGGATGCCGATGATGGCGATGACGACAAGGAGTTCGATCAAAGTGAATGCGCGGGAGGAAACTCCAACGCGACGGAACCGGGAGAGCTGGAAGCTGGAGCTCATATACAAAGAGAATTAGCACGCCGGTAGGGCTGTGTCAAAGGGAAAACGCTTTAACAATTGAATTGACTCTGGCAGCCCTTGGTTTTACTATGATTGATATGTGTTGGAAGGTCGGGCGCTGCTGTTGTAGCGTCGGCTGTCCCAGCCGATAGTTCCGCGACCGGCACGGATGCGGGAAACGACAGCGGCACGGGCGACCTGCAAAGGTTTGCAGTTGTTGATTGGTTCGAAGTGGGAGCAGCAGCCACAGGCAATTATGGGAACCGACAAAACGGTGCTTGGGGAGGGCGGCCCCTTGAGCGAAAGGCAAGTCGAATGAACGAGACCAGAAAACGGTATACGATCAAGGACATCGCCGAACAAAGCGGCGTCTCGTTGTCCACGGTTTCGCTCGTCCTCAACGATAATCCGCGGATCAGCCAGACCACGCGGGCGCGCGTCCTGAAGACGATCGAGCGGCTGGGCTATCAACCCAACCGCATGGCGCGGGCGCTGGCGTGGCGGCACACGCGGACGCTGGCCGTTCTGGTGCCGCAACTGCGGCATGCGTTTGCCGACGTGTATTTTGGCGAGATCGTCAGCGGCATCTACGACCGCGCGAGCCGGCTCGGGTACAAGATCCTGCTGGAGGTCGCCCGCAATGAATTTGTCGACAACAAGGAGTATCGGCAACTGTACGACCAGAAATTTGTGGATGGCATCCTGTTCATCGGCGCCAACTCGCGGCATCGGTTCGTCTCGGAGTTGACGGACGGCACGCGACCGTTCCTGATGGTGAACAATTATTCCAAGGAATTCGACCTGAATTACGTGGTATCGAATTACCGCTACGGCGCGTGGCAGGCGGCCAAGCACCTGGTCCGCCTGGGACACAAGCGGATCGGGTTCATCGCCGGCGGCCTCGGCGAAATCCAGACCAGCCAGGACATCCTCGAGGCGTTCCAGGAAGTCATCGAGGACAGCGGGATCGGGTCCGACCCGAGCCTGATTGTGGACGGATGGTTGACGGAAGAGGGCGGGATGAAGGCGGCAGAGGAATTGATGCGGCGCAGCCCGGACGTGACGGCGATTTTCTCGTTGAACGACAAGATGGCGCTGGGCGCGATTAAGAAGCTCAACGAACTGGGCCTGCGGGTGCCGCAGGACGTCGCGGTGGTCGGGTTTGACGATATTCCCCAGGCCAGTTTTGCGATTCCGGGACTGACAACGGTCCATCAACCCCTGTATGAGATCGGCAAACTCGCCTGCGAGCGGATGGTGGAATTGATCCACGGCAAGGTCAGTCGCGTTCAGGAAGTCATCCCGATTTATCTCACCGTTCGGGAGTCCTGCGGCGCGCGGCTCAAGAACGCGGTTGCGGCTCCGGCCGTTTGATCGCGTGAGGGGGAATCGATCCATGCACATGAAGCGCTGGCTGGCGCTGGGGTGTGATTAAAAGTGGTCGTTGGAAGCCAACGGCACCCCTCACCTTTATCCTCTCCCCCAAGGGGAGAGGAAATGGCGGCCACAACGCACACCTCGCCCCGCCGGGGGAGAGGCCGGCCCCGCGGTAGTTTGCGGGGACGGGTGAGGGGGAAATTGATAGTGCGGGCGCCACTCTTAGCCATACCCTTGGCGCTGTTGCTCGGAGGTGTGCTCCCCATTTCGGCCGGCGCGGCGGTCACCGCCACGCTCGTGAGCGACGGGGAGATCGAGCAGACGTTCCACTACACCAGTACGACCGCGAAAACGGTCAGCGTCGCCGGCGAGTTCAGCAATTGGAGCGAACTTCCCATGACGCGGGACGACTCCGGTACCTGGTCGAAGACACTCCACCTCAAGCCCGGATACTACGGCTACAAGCTGGTGGTCGACGGCGAATGGATCCTCGATCCCGCCACCCCGGCGCGCAAGATGGCCAATGGCCTCGAGGACTCCGGCGTGTCGGTCGGCGGGGTGCAGCCATCAGTGGCCACGCCCGCCAGTGTCAACAAGGTTCCCACGACGTTTTCGTTCTCGGATGCGCGGGCGACGAGCGTCGTGCTCGCCGGTGAGTTCAACAATTGGGCGGACAACGAGGATGGCAAGGTCACAGGCCACACGGAATGGTTGCTGAAGAGCGATGGCTCGGGGAACTGGACGTTGACCGTTCCGCTGGCGCCGGGCAAGTACCGGTTCAAGTACGTGATCGACGGCGGTGCGCGGTGGGAAAAGGACCGGCGGTTGCCGGCGACGACCGATGACAATTCGGTGATCGAGGTGAAGGCCGCGGCCCCCGAGGGTGCGGGTGCGACTGCGGGAGGAACCGGCGTGACGTTCCTGTATACGGACGCCAAGGCGACCACGGTCCATCTGGCGGGTGATTTCAATGGCTGGTTGGACAACGAGGACGGCAAGGTGACCGGTCACGGCGAATGGCTTTTGCAAAATGACGGCGCCGGTCACTGGAAGCTGACGACGCCCTTGACCCCGGGACGACACCGGTTCAAGTACGCCATTGACGGCGGCACGCGGTGGGAGACGGACCCGCGCCTGCCAGTGGCCACGGACGGGAACTCGGTGATCGAGGTGTCGACGGTCGCGTCGTCTTCCACGAAGGGCGGTTCGGCTGCGGCCAGTTCCGCGCCGACGTTCACGTATACCGACCCGGCGGCGAAGAGCGTGTACGTGGCGGGGGATTTCAATGAATGGAATGCCACGGCCAACCCGATGGAACGGGAGGCCTCGGGTGTGTGGATCGCGTCGATTCCGCTGAAGCCCGGCAAGTACCAATATAAGTACGTCGTGGATGGCAACTGGAAGCAGGACCCGCTGAATCCCGAGACGGCTGACGACACGTTCGGCGGGCGGAACTCGGTCAAGACCATCGGTCCGTAGCGGGATCGGTGGCCTGCGGGAAGAGGGGACTGGTCGCGCAGCATTTGATACACCATTATGTCAGCACCCGGAACGATCGATGTTTGCATGCGGCATGAGCCGCAATCGCGGCGGTTTGTCAACACGCTCGGGGATGGCCGCGTCATCCTGAAGTTGCAGAGCACGTGCGACGCCATCGACGACGCGCAGGTTGTGTGGCGCAGTGGTTCGGCCGAGCGCGAAGAGACACTGCAACGGCTTGGCTCGGTCAACGGAAACGAGTTTTTCAGCGTGACCATCGTCCCGAACGGTCCGGCCGAGTACATCTTCCACGTGCGCGCCTGCGGCCAGCCGCGATGGTTGACGCCGCAGGGGTTGGAGTTCGATTCCAGCAAGCCTCGCACATGGTTTCGCTACGATGCCGGCCAGCAAGCGCCGTTCGAGACGCCGGCGTGGGTCCGCGACGCGGTCTTCTATCAGATTTTTCCCGACCGTTTTTGTAACGGCGACACGTCCAACGATCCGCCCAACGCCGAGCCGTGGGGCGCGCCGCCCACGTACCGCAACTTCATGGGCGGCGATTTGCAGGGGATCTTCGACAAACTGGATTACGTCGGCGACCTGGGCATCTCGGCGCTGTACCTGACGCCGATCTTCAAAAGCTCTAGCAATCACAAGTACGACACGATCGACTATTTCACCATCGACGAACATTTTGGCGACCTGGCCCTGTTGCGGCGGCTCGTCGACGCGTGCCATGCGCGGGGCATTCGCGTGATCCTCGACGCGGTGTTCAATCATTGCTCGAACCTGCATCCGTACTTCCTCGACGTGAAACAGAAGGGCCGCGGCAGCCGCTACTGGAACTGGTTTTTTATCAAGAAGTGGCCGATTCCCGACCGGTTCGCGCGTCACAAGGACGCGTTGGAATGGTACGAGTGCTGGTGGGGATTCCATTCGTTGCCGAAGCTCAATTACACCAATCCGGAAGTCGAGGAGTACTTTCTCAAGGTCGCGCAATATTGGCTGCGCGAAGCCCACACGGATGGCTGGCGGCTCGACGTGCCGAACGAGGTGATTCAGACCTTCTGGCCGAAATTCCGCCGGGCGGTGCGGGACGTGAACCCCGAGGCGTACATTGTTGGCGAGATCTGGGACGATGCGACTCCGTGGCTGATGGGTGACCAGTTCGACGCGGTGATGAACTACCGGTTCCAGAAGGCGCTGCTGGGGTATTTCGCCGAGGAGACGCTGGACACGAAAGGATTGGACCAGACACTGCGCCAGCTCATGCTCGACTACCCCGAGCAGACCACGGCGGTTATGCTGAATCTGTTGGGCAGCCACGATACGGCGCGTCCGATGACGGTGGTGAAAGGGGACGTTCATTCCCTGAAACTCATGGCGGCGTTGCAATTCACGTTCGAGGGCGCCCCGTGCATTTACTACGGCGACGAAATCGGTCTGGAGGGCGGCAAGGACCCGGATTGCCGACGGTGTTACCCATGGCAGAAGCCCGAGCTTCAGAACCGCGAGTTGTTTGCCTACTACCAACGGCTGATCGCGATTCGGAAGGCGAACCCGGCGCTACGCACGGGAACGTTTCATCCATTTGTGGTGGACAACGACCGTGAATTGTATGCGTATGAGCGTCGCGCCGATGGCAATCGCTGCATTGTCGCGCTCAATCGCAGTGAGTCATCGCAGACCGTCAAATTGCCGGCGCGGGTTGCGGCAACCGAGCTTCTTTCCGGTCGGCGAGTGAAGGGCGACGAGGTTGTTGTTCCAGAGCGGCAAGCCGCAATCCTGCGGGTCGAGACGTAACCGGCGGTGGCGTTTCTCAGAACGGCGGGCAGTGCGGACAATCGGAGGCGTGGCGAACCATGCATCGACGGCGAACAACGTTACTATTGGCGGTTGTCTTGTGGCAGGCGTGGTTCGGGAGCCCTCGCGCATTCGGGGCCAGCGAGCCGCCGTCTCCCACGAGCTACCAGATTCTCGGCGACTGGTCGGCCAACGATCCGATGCAACCGGCCAGCTTCATGCAGGAAACCGCCCCCGGCGAATTCGAGAAGCTGCTCAACTCCTCGGGGCCAGCGGTGGTGCATCTGGCCGTCGTCCGGAATCACGACCTGGGCCAGATTGTTGCCAACCTGACGATTACCGTTACCCAGGAGAAACCGCAAGTCTGGCGGGCGCGCTACATTGAGAAGACCCGGCGGTTGACGTGCCAGCCGGCAGACCTGGTTCAATTCCGGTACCGACCCAGGGATGATCCCGCATTCCCCACCGACGTGGACGTTCATTCGGTCAATCTCGTGGGGACATTCAACGATTGGGACCGGAGGGAGATGCCGATGACCGATCTCGGCGACGGCACGTTCGTCAAATACCTCAAGCTCGACGAGGGAATTCATCATTACAAGTTCGTCGTCAATGGAGATGTGTGGATGCAGGATCCGAACAGCGATCCGGCATTGCGCGAGGACAATGGTCAACACGGGTTCAACTCGGGCATATTTGTCGGCGAGCAGGGCAAGGACTTCGGTCCCGCGTCTCCCAAGGATGTCAATCTGGCCGCGGTCCGCCACGATTCGAACCAGGCGACGTATTTCAATGTCATTTCCAGCGACTCGGCGGAGGTAAAACTGCGGACCCTGCACGACAACGTGCAGCACGTGGTATTGCATTGGCGCGACCGGCGCGATCGCGACATCCCGATGGAGCGCGACGGGACCGAGTTTGGTTTCGATTATTGGGACGCGACCGTGTCCACCGAATCGACGAACAAGACGGCGTATTATTATTTTACGCTCGGCAACACCGTAACGAACCGGACGTACGCGGCGAGCGACGGTCACTGGTTTACCGGCGATTTGACGGAACGGTTCCCGACGCCCGACTGGGCGCGCAACGTGGTGTGGTACCAGATTTTTATGGACCGGTTCCGCAATGGCACGACCCAGAACGATCCGCCCCATACGTTGCCGTGGCGTTGGGATTGGTACAAGCTGGCGGCGTGGGAAAGTCTGCGGCAGGACAATCCTCAGTTTTCGAATGACTGGTATGGGCGGCGGTTCGGCGGCGATTTTCAGGGTGTGTTGAGCGAGCTGCCCTATTTTCGCGAACTGGGTGTGACGGCGTTGTATTTCTGTCCGGTTTTCGAGGCGGGATCGAACCATGGCTACGACACGATCGATTACCGCCATGTCTCGCAGTATTTCGGTTTCAAGGGCGACAACGAAGCGGTCATCCCACAGGAAACGCTCGATCCGAAGACGTGGCAGTGGACGGCGTCGGACAGGTTGTTTCTGCTCTTCATCAGGGAGGCGCACAAGCAAGGTCTGAAAGTCATCATCGACGGCGTGTTCAACCACATGGGACGCAACAGCTTTGCGTTGAAGGACGTGCTCGCCAACGGCCAGAAATCGCCCTACGCGGACTGGTTCGATATCACGAGTTGGGGGCCGCCCGTGAAGTACAATTCGTGGGACCGCGGCGGTGGGATGCCGAACTTCCACAAGGATTCCGAAAAGGGATACGCGTCTGATTCCGCGAAACAGTACATCTTTGACATCACGCGCCGCTGGATGGATCCGAATGGCAACGGCGATTCGTCGGACGGCGTCGACGGCTGGCGGCTCGACGTGGCGCAGGATGTTCCCGCCGCGTTCTGGATCGATTGGCGCAAGCTGGTGAAGGGCATTAATTCCAACGCGTACATCACCGGTGAGATTTGGGGGATCGCGACGAAATACTTGCAGGGCAACGAATGGGACGCGGTGATGAATTACCAGTTCGCCATGCGGTCGATTCACTATTTCATCGACCAGAAACGCAAGACGACGGCGAGCGAGTTCGACCACCAGCTCCGGGGCTTGCTCGCGGCGTATCCGCTCCAGGTCGACTACGTCATGCAGAACCTATACGATTCCCACGACACGGACCGGTTGGTGAACATGGTTGTCAATCCCGACCGCGATTACAACCAGAGCGACCGTCTCCAAGATGGCGCGCATTACGACGGGTCCAAGCCGGGGCCAGCCGCCTACCAGATCCAGAAACTGATGGCGACATTCCAGATGACGTTTCTGGGCGCGCCGATGATCTGGTACGGGGACGAGGCGGGGATGTTCGGCGCGGGCGATCCCGTCGACCGCAAGCAGATGCTCTGGAAGGACCTGGAGCCGTACGACAACCCCCAGGACGCCGTCATGCCGGACTTGTGGGAGCATTACCGTCGCGTGATTGCCATCCGCAACACGTATCCCGCGCTGCGCACGGGCCGGTTTCACACGTGGGTGACGGATGATCCGAATGATCTTTACGGATTTACGCGCACGCGAGGCGACGAGGCCGTCGCGGTGGTCGTGAACAACAGCGACCGGGACCAGACCGTGACTCTCCCATCCCCATTTCCCAATGGCAGCAAAGTAGTGGACGTGATGACCGCGTCGCCCGTGGAATTCATCATGGTCCCGATGGAGAGCCTGAACTTCCCCGATTTCCAGAAGGGGACATCCGTGCGCGCGATTCGCGTCGGACCCAAGACAGCGCCGGTTTATCTGGTCCACGGCGGACAAATCAACGTCGGTTTGGCCAAGAAGAGCGCGGCGATCCTCGTGCGAGACTGAACAGAGGCAGCGTCGCAATGTGGATCTATCGAGACCCACGCGGGAGAGCGCAGCCGCAACTCAGTTCACCGAGTCGTGAACGAGGCAGCGGTTACTGGTTTCGTTGCCGTTAAATGCCTACGGCTGCGCTCCTCGAGCATTCCTGGCACTAAGGCCCCAGTCGTTTCGCGCGATAGAACAGATTCTTGTTTGTCAGTGCGTTGGAATCAATGAATGGCAAGACTCCATACGTATTTGTGACCGTGCCGAGCGATTGCCAGGATGACACCGAATTCGTCATGCTCTTTGAAGTCAGGATGCTGAAGTAATCGCCGACGTTACCGCCGAGCAAGAACTCAAAACCTCCGACGCGCTGAAACTCAGCGGGAGACCAATACTCGCCGCCCAGCAGCAACGCCGGCCCCGGCAACGGCCACGCGCCGGAGAGCGGAGTCAAGCTGCCCAAGGTCACGCTGTCGAAGACCGCGGTGGCAGTTTCGCCGTAGTGATGAGAGGTCACGGCCAGGCCAACGTCCACTGGATTGGTCATCGTCACACTGGTGAACCACATGTAATGCCAGTTCACCCCATCGGTTGAATAGTGCCCGACGAAGGTGTTCCCCATGCGCATCAGGCGCAGCCAGATATTGGTGCCATGGAAATAATTGACCCCGTAAAAGCTGTTGTCGACGGTGTAGTTAGCGTACGTCAGGCGCCGGCGGAAGATCACGTTCGTGCTCTCGTCCATCGACAGCGAGACTTGCAGGGTCCCCGGATCCAGGCTTTGACGCATCATGATACCCGCTTCGGCCAGTTGGGGGTCGCCGCCCTGTAGACTATCCAACCGGGCGATGATTTGGGCGTCGCCGGTCAGCGGTTGATACGCATAATAGAAGATGTCCGCAGTGCCATCCGTGCCTTCTCCCATGCCCTGGACGGTAATCGTACCATTGACGTTCGTAATCGAGCCGGTTTCCCCGGAGTCATTTACGGCGACCCCCGTCCAATTGATGAGAACGGTCAGTTGAGCGGGCGGTGTGCTCGTTACGGAACAAGCATCGTTCGACACGATCACGTCGTAATTACCCGACTGTGAGAGCTGCAGATTCGGCAATGTCAGCGTGCTATTGGTGGCACCTGCTATCGTATATGAATTGTAACGCCACTGGTAGCTCATGGGCTGATCGCCGCTTGCGCTGACGGTGAATGTCGTGGTGTTCCCAACGAAATTCGTCTGGCTTGCAGGCGGCGTGAGTATAACCACGCAGCCAGAGCTTCCGATGCTGACGTCGTCGATGTACCATCCCGGCGACGTGCCCGAGCAACTATACCCACCCGGTTGTGCGAAGACCATGTGAAAGGCCAATTGCACCGTCTGGCCGCCATAACTGGTCAAGTCGAAAAATGGTTCCGTCCACGCTCCGCCGGAACCCGTGTACTGTTGAGAGAGCGTCTGCCAATTGTTTGTGCCAACCTTGATCTCGACCACCCCGTAATCATTCCCGTAGCAAGCCGCGAAGCTATACCAATGCCAGAACCGCAAGTACGGACCATAAGATGCCGCAGGTAGGGTAACTGGCGGTGATACGAAGCGCGAGTTCGCACTCCACGGGTAGTTTCCATTCAAGATGGTGGCGGCGCAGTTTGTTCCGCTGTGGGCCGACCCGGGGCCGCTGGTGGGTACGCCGACCTGCCAAACT
>JBEKLM010000054.1:0-27709 GCA_050010195.1 Verrucomicrobiia bacterium | reverse complement strand
CTCCTCTACGAAGATTCGTTTCAGGACTGGCAGAAGAAGCGCCACGACCAGTTGCTCGACATCGCCCGGCACGCCCTGGCGCTCCAGAAGTTCCGCGTCGATCGGATGCCGCCCGGCGCGACCACATTGGAGACATTTGCGGATTTTCGGGACTGGCGGGCCAGTCATCCCGACGAAGCCGATGTGTACCTGCGCCAGTTTGACGAACCGACCGCTCTGAAGTTCCTCAAAGACCCGAAGACCAGCAAGGAAGTCCGCAACCTTGCGTTCGCCTCCTTCACACCGGAGGAGTTCCCAACGCATCGGATGCTGCAGGAATTGATGATGCTCGACCCGATGGGTGCCGAGCGCGACCAAATTATCGAGATCGCCACTCTGATTCTGCCGTGGTGCCGGGACGGCAACTACGGCTGCCTGTTCGACGGCACGAGCAATCTGTCACTGACCGGCAAGATCGCCCACTTCGAGTTGGGCTACATCCCGGAATCAGCGAAGGAACTCAAGGCGGCGGCAGGCTTCCTCATCACCAACCACGCCCGCAAACACATCATGACGTTGCCGCGCGCGATCCGGAAACGGAACGTCTACGAGGAGGTGGCCCGGTTCCTTGACATCCCCGGCGGCCAGGAGATCGTCCAAGAAAGCTACGCGCAACTGCGCAAGTTCAATTGTTGGAACATCTCCATCGTTCAACAGTACGCCCGGTTCAAGCAGAGCCGGATCCGTTCCGCCGTGTTCGGAAACAGCCGGCAGTTCTTCATCATGCGGCAGAACGACCGGGCCGATCTGGAGGACATGGGCCGGGACATCGCCCTGCCCGAGGTGACCCAACACGCGATTATGAACTACCCGTTGCCGGACCATCAGGCCGGGCAGAAGTATTCGCCGTTCACGTACCTGCACACGGACTCCGCCCGCAACCTATGCGGCACGGTCCACAATGTCGCGTCCGCTGAAATGCTGTACTGCTCCAGTTCGACCGGGGAACATTTCGACCGTCGCGCCCGCGAGCTGCGCCAGAGCCCAAGCATCGTGGACGGCATCATCCTCCACGCCAACCCGCCAAAGGAAGCCAAACCCGAACCCAATCCCCGCTGAGCTTATCAAGATATGAAGAACACCCTCATTATATATCTGTCCCGAACCGCATTGGCCGGGCTCGTGGCCTTTATCCTGACCGGCTGCGCGGCAACGCGTCCGATTGGCGATGTCGCGCTCGGCGCGGGCGGCGCGTATCTCGGCTACGAACTTTCCCACGGCAATCCACTGGCCACCGCCGCCGGCGCGGCGGGTGGAGTCATCGTCAACGAAGGGCTCCATTTCGCTGCTAAGAAACAATCCGACAAGTCCTACGCCGCCGGTTACGACAAGGGCAAGAGCGATGCCGTGAAACAGCAATACTGGCTCAACGTTTCCCTGCAACAGCGTCCGAGCAACCAGGTCGGCAGTGTCCGCCTGTACCCCGTGCAATTGCCCGAAGAATGCATTGACGGGGTGACGTTCCAACCCACAACCAAGTACCTCCGCATCGAGGAGTAAGGAAAGGAAACCCCATGAAGAAGTTCTTCGCCGTTACATTGTTTGCGCTGATTGCCGTGCGGTCTACCCATGCCCAGTATGTCGTTTACGACCCGACGATGAACGTCCAGCAGATCATGGACACCGCGCAAGAGATCGCGAAGTACATCCAGATGATCAATAACCAGGTGCAGCAAATCCAGACGCTCACCGATCAGTTGAATGAGTTCAGGAATTACGAAGCCCTGTTCGGCAATCCCGCGCGCGTACTGCTGCCGACCGTCCAGCCGCTCGTGAACGACCTGACTCGGACCGAACTCGGCCAGACGCTCACAACGTTGGAAGGCACGGTCAACGCCGGGCAGGCCATGCTGTACGACGCCAACGGCCTGTTTCACAGTGTCGGCACAACGTTCACTACGCCAGACGGTCAAACGATCACGCGACTGACAGCCCCCTATTTGCCGGTCGCCGTGGTGCAAAAGACCACCGACAACTATCTGGCCGTCTCGACCGACGCGGCCGCGCGCCGGGTGGCGTTGAAGGATGAGATCGCCGCCACGACCGAGCAACTCAAGGCGGCGACCACCGATGCCGACGTGCAGAAACTGAATGGGGTTCTCATCGGGCTCTCGGCAGACCTGAATAACACCGACTATGAGTTGAATCAGGCCACGGCCTCCACTCTCGTGCAGGATGTCGCCAACCGCAACGATGCCCAGCGGCAGATCGTGGCCGACCGGCAACAGCAGGACGCCGAGTTCACCGAGGCGATCCAGCAGTACGGCCAGAAGTTCCAGTTGTTGAACGCGCCCACGCTGTTCCCAACCCCATAACCGGAACCTCAACCGGGGTCGTCCCGAACATGGATTTTCAAGGAATCTTTCCCACGTTCATACAGAAGTGCGCCGACTTGCACTCCCTGTTGTGCACCGTGGCATTCATGTTGTTCATCGTCGGGACGATCCTGTTCGTCGTCCACGGCTTCACGGGCAAGACGCTGATGCTGTACCTGGTGCGTTTGTTGGTGCTCACCGCCTTGCTCGTGGAACTGCCGGACTGGGGTAACGACGCGCAGACACTTCTCCAGAACTCCATCCTGAGCGGCTTGGGTGTTGATCCTGCCCACGTGCAGAGCCAGTACAACCAACTGCTGGTCGTCAAGCGTGACGCGGGACCTACTCAGTCGTCCTGGTGGGACATTCTCGGCAAGCTACAAGGGTTCACCGTCGAGGTTCTCATCTCCGGCGTGCTGTGGCTGGTTGGACAGTTTGCGTCGTTGTTGCTGTTTTGGGCGTATGTCATCCAGAAGTTCATTTTGTTCTCCGGCTACGCTTTGTCGCCGTTGCTCATTGGGTTCATGGCCATCCGTCCCTTGCGGCACATCGGCAGCCGCTACCTCTTGAACATGGTGGGCGTGCTGCTCTGGCCGCTCGGCTGGGCTGTCGCCGCGCTCATCACCCAGGGGATTCTGGATTTCCTGACCGATCCTTCGTTCCGGTACGTCGATCCGACCGCCACACTGTACACACTCCAAGCGAGTGTGGGAGTAGCGGCGGTCGCCTTCTGGATCATCTTCAGCACAGTCGCCGCCCCGTTGGTCATCCAGAAAGTCATCACTCACGGCCAATTGGCCGGCAGCGAACTCATTGCCGGGGCCTTCAGCAGCTTCTTCCAAACCGCTGCGACCACCGCCGGTGCTGCTGCCGTCGCCTCCACCACCGGCATCCCGCTGGTCACCGCCGGCGCGGCGGGCACCGCTGCTCTTATGAGCACGCTCTCAACTGCTGCCGGCCACGGCAGCGCCGGGGCCATCATCATTGCCGGTTCCGGTTTACCGCCACGGGCAGCCCGGGGAAGGCCCGGTGACGACATCACCGGCGACAAGTCCGTCCGCGAACTCATCGCTAAAACCAAAGGCCACTACTACTGACCGCCATGGAAACAACCACACCCGATCTCCATCAAACGCCCACGACCGTTGCCGGCGCTCCGCGCCTCGCGCGAAAACACCTCGATCCGACCCAACTGTTTGCCCAGCGCGACCGGCTTCCGTGGTTCTGGTTCTTCGTGGCCGCCGCCGTGACGGTGCTGGCCGGGCTGGACCGCTACCACTTGGTCGCGCAATTCAAACAACGCGAACGCGTCGTCATCATCGATCCGTCGCAGACCTACTACGTCAGCCCGCTGTTGCAATTCCAGGAAGCGAAGGAATTGCACGTCCAGCAGGCCGAACTGGCTGCCGTGGCGTTCCTCGAACGCAACCCGAAGGATTTCGATCATGTGGACCTGCTGAAACAGATGTTCCTCAAACCCGCGCTTCAGAAGGCGCAAGATCAGTTTGCCCGGGAAGCCGTCGAGTTTCGCGCCAAGCAACTTCACCAGAAACCCGAGATCGCCCGCATCGACATCCTGGCCACCCGAGAAAACGAGGTGCTGGCCACCGTGTCGGGTCAAGTCATCCGCACGGGGATCTTTGAGGAGAAGGCGTTCACCGAGGCATTCCGCTTCACGCTTGGTCTCCGATTGCTTCGTAACCCCAACATGGCCGCCAATGGCCGTTTCCCAACCGCTGTCGCGGACTTCAAATATGAAACCACTCATTAGCATTTTCCTGCTGTCAGCCACCATCGCATCGGCGGAACCCCAAAACTCTGTCCAGAGCGTGACTCTGGACAACCGCGCCGTCGTCACCGTACCGGTGGCGACAAACCGCGTCACGACCATCAGTTTTCCCGGACCGATCGCGGCCATTGACGCCGCCGGCGTGACCGCCGATGGCAAGTCACCAGGGGAATTCCAACTTGCCTACACGAAGGGGTCGTCATTCCTCTCCGTCCGCGCGCTCGCACGCCGGGCGGTGACGAATCTCAACATCCGCTGGAACCAGCGCACGTACGTGTTTAAGTTGATCGAAAGCGATACGCCGATTCTCTCCCTCGATCTCGATGATCCCTCCGCAATGGAAACCGTCCTGCTCGCACCAGAAGTCACACCGACGCGGCTGTTGGCGCTCCTAGACAAAGCGAAAGTATTTCCCCTTCTTAAGAAGCAGCAACCGGAAGCCGTCGCCGGCGCAGAAGCCCGGACCTTCGGGGACACACCGCCAGTGACGGATTTCAACGACTATGAGATTCGCGTCGAAGAGGTGTTCCGGTTCAACCCGGAGGACACGCTCGTATTCCATGTCGTGCTGCGGAACAAGTCGGACAGGGAGATCCGTTACCTGCCAGAGAGTTTCGCGGTCCGAATTGGCAACCGGCTGTACTACCAGTCGATCAGCGACGCTCCCGGTGTGTTGCCGGCCCACTCGGAGAGCACGGTTTATTTCGCCATTACCGGCACGCCAGATGGCGGACGCAACGAGTTGTCACTCAAGAACGAGTTTACCGTGCTGGTAACACGCGTCGGTCCCCAACCCCCAGCAGTGGCCACTGCCCCCCATGAGGCGAAACCATGAAGCCACGTGATTTCATCAACTTCTTCAAGACCCGAAGCGGCAAATTGGTTCTTTTCGCAGGCGTGTTTGGCGGTGGGCTGGTGTTGTTTTCGGTATTTCGAGATCGCTCCCACAAGACCCGGGAACTGGACGTATCGATAGTGCGATCGAATCAAACGGATAAACCGCAGGTCGTGCAGTCAGTCGAGCGACCCATGCAACCGTTCTATCCGCCACCGCCGAAGCCCGATCAAGTTCAGGCTACGCCACCCAGTGACTCGCAAGGTTCCTTGGATCGCCGTCCACAGGAACCACCTGGAAAAACTCTCGCGCCCATCAGCCTGTTTGCGGACGCGGTCGCCACCGGCGTCGAACGCAAGCCGGTAAGTTCCGTCTACGCGCCCTATGGCCGGTTAATCTCGTGCGAGACAGTCATCACCGTTGATTCCGCCTCAATTCAGACGCCGATTGTGGGACTGATCACCGAGAATGTATATCACGCCGGCAAACTGGTGATCCCCGCCGGCACCGAAGTTCACGGGACTGCGCAAACCGACCACGAGCGCGAACGCATCGCCAGCGGCGGTAGTTGGACGCTGGTCTGGCAGACTGGTGAGGAGTTACACCTCAAAGCCATCGCGCTCGACCGGGAATTCTCCGGCAACCAGGAAGGTTGGGGTATCACTGACGGCAGCGCCGGGCTACGCGGCCAGATCATCAAGTCCGATGACCTCGCCGAGATCAAACTGTTTGCCGCCACATTTCTGTCCGGCGCGGCGGATGCCCTCACCGAAAAGCAACAAACCGTCTTCGGCCCGATCAACAGTCCGTCGCTGAACAACGCACCGTTCGAGGGCGCGCAAAAAGTCCTGTCGGAATATGCCCAGCGCATCTACGACGCGGTCCAGCGTGACGGGTTCTATGTCCGGGTGCCGAGCGGAAAACAGTTCTACCTATACGTACTTCAAACGATTGACCGCGCCGATGCGGCCATCGGTGGCTCAGCGGTACCGTTCACAGAAGAGAACGAACCGAAACCGGAAGTACACCGCGAGCCTGTCGCCCCCGTGACAATGCCGGGGGCAAAGCCATCACCCTCAGCCCCAATCATCCAGCCATGAAATACACCATCATCATCCCGCTACTGTTCATTGCCGCGTGCGCCTCTCAACCCAAACTCGCGATCCGGCCCGCGCCGCCGCCAGCGGTCGAGACGGTAGATGCAACGCGTTATGCCGAGGTTGTGCGAGCGTACTACATAGGCCGGTCCGTCGATCCGAATCACCCGGAAACGATGGACGAGCAACACCAAGTCTACCGCGTGGAAGCATCCGCGCACTGGGATCTTCACCCGGGCCCGCAGGCCATGGCCAATCTACTGAATCCGCCATCCGATGCAGCATTCGCGCCCGCACCAACGAACGACGCCCTCGTTGCGGAGATGAACAGGCAACGGGAAGTGACCGCTCGCGTGATGCAGGAGGCCGCCCGCCTGGCCCAGGCGCTTGACCAGTTGCAGAAGTGTTTCGGGGAAATGAAAACCGTCGCCGGCAATCAGGCGCTCATAAACGCACGGCTCGCCAACGCCGAACTGCGCCTGGACGAATTGGCGAAGGTGCCGGAGAGCCTGACAACGCCGGTGCTGCCTGAAACGAATGACGTTCCCACATCGATCTCCGAATCACTGGACAGATCGAAGCCATGAACACACTTTGCCGACGCAAGTCGGCGAACACGGCACATGCCGCGCAACCACCAACACCAAAGGAGCTCAAATGAGCAAAGCCAAATCATCCGCCCCAACGGGCGCCGGCGGCAATGCCGCCCCCACGGATCAGCCCAACTTCCGGAACAACCCGGAAGTGGATGCGAAAATCGACGCCTACATTAAGGACAACCCCAAGTATTGGGCTTACATCCAAGCCATGCCGCGCGACCGGCTCGAACGCACGGTCGTGCTCAACGAGGTGCGTGAACTGGACCGCCAGCAGCGCATCCGCGATGGTGTTCTCAAGCAGATCAACCGCAACCCCGAACTCAAACGCGCCTACGATCTTCTGGTGAAGGATTTACCCGAAGAACAGAAGGAAGGCGTGATTGCCCAAATCGCCCGACAGGCGCGCCGCGCCGTCGCGCGCACACAGAGCCGGCAGCAGACGCCGGCGGAAGGAGTCGGCGTCTAGCCCCACCGCCCACGCTCCGGCCCGGGACTGTGACAACGCAGTCCCGGCCGGGGCTCGGCGCGGGCGGCGTCACCGGACCGGGTGATGCAGGTGGAAGTTGAGCGTGTTTTGATCCAGGAGATTCAACATGGACAATCACGGTATTTGGCATAGAAGCCATGGATTATGTGACTTGCAAGTCAGTCCTTTTTGTGTATTGTTAGGCAAGTCGCAGAGGTTCTGTGGGTGGGAATGAAAGGGGCGTTGGGCATGGAACCTGAAGTCTCGGAGAGATCGGAAGCGCCGCGCAAACGGCGCGCGGTCGTGGTGGATGATCATCCCAGCGTGCGGATGTCATTGCGATTTGTGATCAATGGCGAGCCGGACCTGGTTGTGTGCGGCGAGGCCGACGATGCGCAACCAGCGCTGGCCACGGTCGAGCAATTGTGTCCGGACATCGTGATCGTGGACATCGCGCTGAAACGGTCGCACGGGCTGGACCTCATCCGCGATTTGCACAGCCGTTACCCGAGCCTGCCGATCTTCGTGCATTCCGCTCACACCGAAGAACTCTATGCCCCGTTGTGTTTCCAATGCGGCGCGCGCGGGTACATGAACAAGGGCGAGGACGTTCAAACGATCGTTCACGCCATCCGTACGATGTTGGATGGCGGCGTGTACCTGAGCGCCCGGATGCTCAAATGGTTTATCGGCTGCTCGATGGACCACGAGACCGTGGAGATGCGTCACCCGCTCGGCAGTCTCAGCCCGCGCGAATTGCAGGTCTTCGAGATGTTGGGCCGCGGGCGGGACATCAAGGAGATCGCCGACCAACTGGCGCTGGACCACAAGACGGTGGAGATGTACCGCCAGCGCATTCGAGCCAAGCTCAACGTGGACTCCTCCCTCGCTGTTCATCGGGTCGCCGTATTGTGGAACAACTCACCGGCCATGGCGACCCAATTGGTCTCCCGCTGATGGCCTGAAGTAACCCGGTCCGTCACCATTTAGGCACTGTGGCGTGTCCGCCGGGCGCGGCGAACACCCCCATATTTGTCAAGGAGCCTATTCCTTTTACCTACACAAGAATTTGCCTTTTCCTGTCATGACGGATTTTGCGAACAGCGGTAGAACGGGCGCGCAATATGGCGTGCCAGTATCTCAACGTAGTCGGGCGCAATGTGTCGCGCGAACGATACCAGCGCGGCTGGACCCAGGCCGAACTGGTCGTCAAGTTGCAATTGCTCGGTTGCTACATGACCCGCGACATGCTGGCCAGCATCGAAACCCGCCGCTGCGCCGCCACCGACATGCAAATCGAGTTTTTTGCGGAAGTGTTTGGAATCGAAGTGCATCAACTTTTCCCCAATACGCGGCATTTCGCCGGCAAGACGCCGGAGTTCAAGGAAACGAAACAACGACGGCGGCCCAGCACGAAAACCTGCCTTGCCCGCCGCCACAAGAAATAGGAAAGTGTCATGGCCGCCCGACACCAAGATCCGGAAACTGACGGGCAACTTGACCTTTTCGCATCGCCGAGGCCAACGCATGAGACCATTGACCCAATACGGCCGAATGGCCGAGATACACTGGCGGGAACACCTTCCCAACATGGTGCGCGAACTGGAGCGCAAAGGCCTTCTCCACCAGATGTTGCTGGAGGCCGAGGACAAGACAAAGGACGAGATGGCGACACTCCGGGGCCAGTTGATGAAGCAGGGAGCGACACCGCAACAGGCCCAGGATCAGGCGTGGGAAATGGTGCGGGAGAAGTACATCCTGCTGCCGCCCGAAGAGTAAAGCTGATCCGCCCCGATCCGCCGAAGAACCTCAACAGTTACCGGATCACCGAGGCCGACCGCTTGGGCGAAGGTGGGCCGAAACAGAAGTTTCAGCAGAATCTCGCTGCCATCCAAACCCTTCGACGCACGGAGGCCGAATCACGACCTGCGACCAATGCGGAGAAGGCGACCTTGGTTCGCTACGTCGGTTGGGGCGCAATGCCGCAGGTCTTCGATCCCGGCAACCGTGAATGGGTCAGGGAACGCGCGGCACTCGAACGCGAACTGACCGAGACCGAGTACGAATTCGCCCGCTCGACCACGCTCAATGCCCACTATACATCGCCAGTAGTCATCAACGCTATCTATCAGGCATTGACTCGGTTCGGTTTTGAAGGAGGCCGCATCTTGGAACCTGCGTGTGGTATCGGCCACTTCATTGGGCTGATGCCGGAGGATGTTCTTCACCGCTCGACCATCACCGGCATTGAGATCGATCCGTTGACCGCCCGGATTGCCAGGGCGCTCTATCCCGACACCGACATCCGCGCTCAACCGTTCGAGCAATCAAAGCTGGCTGATGGCTTCTACGATGCCGCGATCTCGAATGTCCCGTTCGGTGATTACACCGTTCACGATGCGCGCTGGAATGATTACAAGTTTCCCATTCACGACTACTTCTTCGCAGTAGCACTGGAGAAGGTGCGGCCCGGTGGTCTCGTGGTGTTCATTACCTCGCGGGGCACGATGGACAAGATCGATTCCAGTTTGCGTGAATTACTGTCCACCCGCGCGGAATTGTTAGGCGCGATCCGTCTCCCCAATGACGCATTCAAGCGCAACGCCGGAACCGAGGTCACGACCGACATCGTGATGCTTCGCAAACTCCGGCCGGGAGAAGCGCCGACCGGCCCCACGTGGAAGGAAACGGGCAATTTCACCGGCGATGGGGGCGACACCATCGCCATCAACGAGTACTTCGCCGCCCGGCCACACATGATGCTGGGCCGGATGCGGCTTGCTCGGGGGATGTACCGGGACAATGAGCCGACCTTGGAACCGGACCGTCGCGATCTGGGCACGGCTTTGGCCGAGGCGGTCGACCGGCTGCCAGCAAACATTTACCAAGCCCAGCTCCGTCGAGTGGCCGAACCAACTCTTGACCAAACCATTCCGGCACCGGACTGCGTCAAGCCTAACGCCTATTGCCTGCAAGACGGGATCATCTGCATCCGCGAAGAGAACGTTCTGCGCCAGCTTCACGATTTGCCAGCGGAAACCCGAGCTAGAATTCGCCGGCTCATCGACGTGCGCGACGCAGTTCGGGGTTGTCTCCGCTCCCAGATTGACGGCAGCGGCGAACAGCAGGTCGTCGAGGCACGCCAGAAACTCAATTACGCCTACGACCGGTTCGTGTCCCGGTTCGGTCCGATCAATCGGCGCGCCAACCAACGGGCCTTCGATGGCGACCCCGATTTGCCCCTGCTGCTGTCGTTGGAGCAATACAACGATGAAACGCAGGTCGCGACCAAGGCGGCCATCTTCCGGGAACGAACCGTTCATCCCAGGAAACCCGTCGAGTCGGTCCGTTCACCGAAGGAAGCACTACTGGTTACATTGAACGAGCGTGGCCGGGTTGACTTGGATCACATGGCCGATCTACTCAACAAACTGGTCGAGGAGTTTCTGCCCGACTTGAAGGGGGTCATCTTCCTCAACCCCCAGACGAACCAGTGGGAGACCGACGACCAATATCTGTCCGGCAACGTCCGCGAGAAACTCTCCGTCGCCGATGCCGCCGCCATCACTGACCCGCGCTTCCACGAGAACGTCGAGGCATTGAAATCCGTCCAGCCGGCCGACTTGCCGGCGACCGAGATTGATGTGCGGCTCGGCGCATCCTGGCTCCCACCGGAGGACGTGCAACAGTTCACACAGGAGTTGCTCGGTGTTTCATCGGGCATCGAGATTGCCCATATTCACGCGCTCGGTGCGTGGCACGTGAACGCCGGTTGGGAAGCGCGGTCCGCCACGGCCAACACCACCGATTGGGGTACGGACCGGTATACCGCCCTCGAACTCATCGAAGACAGCCTGAATCTCAAGACACCGACCGTTTACGATCTCGACGAAAAGCGGAACCCGGTCGTCAACGGCCAGGCCACCGAGGCCGCGCGCGAGAAACAGGAGCGCATCAAGGAGCGGTTCAAGGAATGGGTCTGGCAGGATGATTCGCGGCGCGAGCGGTTGTGCCGGCTCTACAACGATGCGTTCAACCACAGCCGCGTGCGCACGTTCAACGGCGACCACCTGACGCTGCCGGGCGCAAGCCATTCGATTCAACTGCACCCGCACCAGAAAGCCGGCGTCTGGCGCATCCTGCAAACGCCCAACACGTTGCTGGCACATGTTGTCGGAGCCGGCAAGACGTACACAATGGTCGCTTCCGCGATGGAGTTGAAGCGGCTCGGGCTGGCCCGCAAGCCGATGTTCGCCGTTCCCAATCATATGCTCGGCCAGTTCTCTTCCGAGCTGCTCACGCTGTATCCAGGCGCGAACATTCTCGTAGCCGGTAAGGAGGACTTCGAATCGCAGAACCGGCGAAGGCTCTTCGGACGGATCGCGACCGGCAATTGGGACGCCGTGATCGTGACGCACTCCGGGTTCGAGCGCATTCCGCTGAGTCAGGAGACGCAGAAACGATTCTTCGAGGAGCAACTTCACGAATTGGAGGTTGTCCGGCTCCAGCACGCCGACAGCAGTAACCGCCGTCTCGTAAAGGAACTGGAACGCGCGAAGAAACGGCTCGAAGCGCGTCTGCAAGCCCTCGCCGCCGAGCACAGGAAAGATAACACCCTGACATTCGAGGAACTCGGCGTGGACCACCTGTTCGTAGACGAAGCCCACTTTTTCAAGAACCTGTTCTATGTGACAAAAATGACCCGCATCGCCGGGCTGCCGCAGACCGCGAGCGAACGGGCGTTCGACATGTTTCTAAAGGTGCGCCACGTCCAATCCACGAACGGGGGAGGCGGTGTGGTGTTTGCGACGGGCACGCCCATCGCCAACAGTATGGCCGAGATGTTCACCACGCAGCGCTATCTCCAGCCGGACGAACTCAGGAAACATAACCTTCATCACTTCGATTCGTGGGCGGCCACCTTCGGGGAGCCGGTGACGGCCATGGAGCTTTCACCGGACGGCGCGGGCTACCGGTTGAACACACGCTTCGCCCGGTTCATCAATGTGCCCGAGCTCATGCAGATGTTCCGGCAGGTCGCTGACGTGCAGACCGCTGCCATGTTGAACCTGCCGCGTCCGGCCCTGGAGAACGAGAAGCCAAGCATCCGACATGCACGCGCGACACCCGAGCTGAAGGCATTTGTGCACGAACTCGCGAAACGGGCCGAACGATTGAAGACCAATCGCGTTGACCCGCGCGACGACAACATGCTCAAGATCACGTCGGAAGGTCGCAAAGCCGCCCTCGACCTCCGTTTGATGAAGCCGTCGGCGCGCGACGAGCCGGACGGCAAGGTCAATCAGGCCGTCGAGAACATCTATCGCATCTGGGAGGCTACGAAGCCCAACCGTTCCGCTCAGATGGTGTTCTGCGATTTGTCGACACCGAAGGATCGGGGCTTCTCCGTATACCGGGACATGGCCGAGAAGCTGGAACGGTTGGGCGTCCCGAGCGCAGAAATCGCGTTCATTCAGGACTACGACTTGGACGCGTCGAAGCTCGCATTATTCCGCGACGTACGCGCGGGCCGGGTTCGTGTCCTGTTCGGTAGCACGCAAAAGATGGGCTCCGGCACAAACGCGCAGGAGCGCTTAATTGCATTGCACCACCTCGATGCCCCATGGCGGCCCGCTGACGTGGAGCAGCGTGAAGGACGAATCCTTCGGCAGGGCAACACAAACCCCGTGGTACAAATCTACCGCTATGTTTCCGAAGGTTCGTTCGACGCCTATATGTGGCAGACGCTGGAAACCAAGGCGAAATTCATCGCGCAGGTGATGAGCGGTGACACGACGATCCGCCGCCTCGAAGACCTCGATTCGGCGGCATTGACCTACGCTGAAGTCAAAGCCATCGCATCCGGTAATCCGCTCGTGATCGAAAAGGCACAGGTGGACGCCGAATTGATGCGGCTCACCCGGCTGCGCTCGGCACATGCCGAGGAACAATACCGGATTCGCACGAACCTCCGCCGGTCACACGAGGAGGCAGAAGTGTTCGCCGAGCGCTTGGCGAATCTGCGTCAGGACATCACCACGCGCCAGGACGTGACAGGAGACAAGTTCCTGATCGAACTCAACGGACAACTGGTCAACAACCGAGGCGTGGCCGGCGAGTTGATCGTTCGGCAAGCCGGGAAAATGAAGAACGAATTCGGCGGGGACGTTCCCATTGGCGGGTTTGCCGGCTTTGACGTGTATCTGCGTCCGGCGATGCACAACAACGCAGAGATCATCGTGCGCGGGAAAAATCAGTACAGCGCGCGTGTAACGGATACCGCGCAGGGCACAATCCGTTCGCTCGAAGTAACCATACAGAGCTTTGAGGAACGAGCGATCGGACTGGAATCGGACATCGCGGACACGCGCAAGCGGGCAAAGGAGCTGGAAGGCAAGGTCGGAGCGCCCTTCGAACACGAGAAACGCTACGAGCAGTTGTGTCGCCGCCAGGGCGAGATCGAGGAGAAACTCGATCTGAACAAGAACCAAGCCCCCAGCCAGGCTGATGCGACGTCAGGCGACGAGATTCAGGAAAAGACAACAGAACGCCAAACTCACGCTGAACCCGTCCGCCAACGGAAACGAGCTGGCATTCGTGTCTGAATTCACCGCGATGGTTGGATTGCTGGATACCATGCCGTCATTCTGTGTAGCAAATACACGCGCCTCCCAACGCCACGTGATAGAGATGTCACGATATGCACAGTGTAGAACCGACAAACTTTATAAGCGGGACGATCACTGCCGTATTGGCGTGAGGCCAAGCCATGATCACGCTCACTTGCAAATCCTTCCGGGTCCGCTATGAAGCAGAGAGCGTCATTCTTGAGATTGAAACCGCGGACCGTGCGGACCTCATTCCTCAGTTGTTGACCAAGGCTGACGTGGCCATGCGACTGGCCATCAGCGTCCGGAAAGTTGAGACTTTGGCCGCATCAGGACGGCTGCCCGTCGTGCGCATTGATGGTTGTGTAAGATTCCGGGAAACGGATGTGCTCCGATTGTTGACCGAGAATCAAGAGCCCGCACCGCGACCGTTGGTTTCTGCACTTTCGTGAGGAAGTACACCGTCGGCTAGACGGTCTCAAGCTGATTTTCTTACGCGGTTTTCCTCGTCCATATTTTCGGGCTTGCCATAGCGTCCGCGTTGTAGCAGTTTGTAGCAGTTGGCGGGGGTGACAGTGTGGTTTTGTGCGTTTGCTGGTTGCAGAAACCCGCGTAAATACGCATAAAATCACGTGGGTGATGGTTTCGATTCCCATCGCCCGCTCCAACCAATGAAACCAATGGTTTTGGCGTTTCGCGCAGGTCGGTGCTAGTCTTGGTCGAAATCCACCAGAGACTTCGGGACGACAGCCACGCGCAAGGTGTTCGCCACCGCGAGCACGTCAATAATCTCCTGACAAACCGCACCGCTGACCGGCGGCAGGTGTCCCGCAAAGGCCACGAGCATGCCGGCTATGCTTAGCACCATGCCCCCGACTGCGCTCTGCAGCGCGATACTTCGCATCCGCTGGCTCACATGCAGGAACTCGTCCACACGGCTCAAGGAGCTGTCCATGATGACCACACCGGCGGCTTCGGTGGTGACGTCGCTGTTCTGCCCCATCGCAATCCCCACCGTGGCGGCCATCAGCGCGGGCGCGTCATTGATGCCGTCGCCGACGAAAATCGAACGGGTGCGCTGCGTCTCAACCCTGACGAGTTTGAGTTTCTGCTCAGGCGTCTGGTTGGCAAACACGTCCCGGATGCCAACCTGCTCGGCGAGATGACGCACCTCGGATTCGCGATCGCCCGACACGATCATGATCTTTTCGAACCGGTGCTTGGGGCTGAGGTGCCGAACAAACGCCGCGCCCTCATGCCGGGGTGTATCGCGGAATCGGTAAACCGCGGCAAACGTGTTGTCCACCATCACGACGCACTCCATACCGCCCGTCGCCTCCGGCAAACTCGTCTCCAATCCAGGCGCGCGCTTCAGTAACCGCTTTCTGCTGGTAATCTCCACCTGTCGCCCGGCCACGACGCCCCGCAGGCCTTCGCCGGGCCGTTCGCTGATCTGACTCGCCTCATGGAAAACCAACGCCGCAGATTGCGCGGCGCTGACGATCGGCTTCGCGAGCGGATGCTTCGAGTAGCGCTCGACACTCGCTGTCAACGACAACACTTCGGTCTGGTTCATACCCTGAGGAACGACTTGCCCGGTCAATTGTGGTTCCCCGTAGGTGAGCGTGCCGGTCTTGTCGAAAATCAGCGTTCGGCAACTGTTCACCGTCTCCAGCGCAACGGGGTCCTTGACGATGATCCCGCGCTTCGCCGCCAACGAAATCGCGCCAATGATCGTCATCGGGATCGCAATCAACAATGGACACGGTGTCGCCACCACCATCACCGCCAGAAATCGCACGGCTTGCCCGCTCCACAACCAGGCCGCGATGCCGATGGCCGCCGCAATGGGCGTGTAAATACTGCCCAGTTGATCGCCGAGCCGGCGCATGCGCGGCCGCTGCTCTTCAGCGGCCCGCATCACCTGCATGATCTTGGCATACCGGGAATCCACGGTGAGCTTGTCAGCCCGGATCGTTAATGCCGACTCGCCATTGATCGCGCCCGATAACACCGTCGCCCCCGGCGTCTTCGACATCATGTACGGCTCGCCAGTCAGGTAGGATTCGTCCATTACGCTGTGGCCTTCGATCACCGTGCCGTCCACCGGGCATGTCTCGTGCGGAAACACCACCACCGTGTCGCCGACCGCCAGTTGCTCGAGTGGCACGTCATTGAGCGTCGAGTCGTGCCGGCGGTGCGCCACTGCCGGCATCCGTTTCGCCAGGGCCTGCAGCACCGACGACGCGCTGCGAACCGCGTACGCCTCGAGTGTTTCGCCGCCCGACAGCATCAGCACCACCAACGTGCCGGCAAGATATTCGCCAAGAATCACTGACGTAACGATGGAGATACCGGCGAGCAGATCTGACCCAAACTCACGTTTCAGCAGCTTGAGGAATAGTTCCCGGACGAGCGGCCCGCCGCCCAGTGCCAGCGCAGCGAAGAGGGGATAGTTGCGTGCCGGTTCGCCAAGCCGAAATCCGAAACGCATGGCGAGGTGAACGGCAATCGCCACAATCGCGAGAATCGCAATGAACATCTCTTTGCGGCTGGCAACGCTGCCGGTCAGCCTGATTTTCGCCGTCGTAATCGGTCGATCTCCTGAGGGGAAAACAACAAGACATGCATACAACTTCCCGCAGCCCACAGCAACACTAACTTGGTGTAGTATCCGCCGGGTTCGATCATTCGGCGGAACATTGCCGCCGGTAACCGCAACAAAACGACGCCGAGTGCGGACGCTCAGAGCCGCCTTGCGCCAGATTGCAATCGGCCCAGACCTCTTCCCGCGCCACTTGAGCGGCCAAGACTCACTCTGCAAACTGTCCGGTTTCCGGGGTTCAGGTCAGCGCTCGACAGTCCCATCCGTCCCGCAGACATCGTGGCCACGGAGAAGTACCGGTACAAGTACGGCTTTGGGTTGAACGTGGAGCAGGAAGTCGTCAAGGACATGGGCGTGTTTTAGCGGCTGGGATGGAACAATGACCGGACCGAACCGTGGTGCTTTAACGATGTTGGGTACACGGGGTCCGGCGGCGTCAGCGTCAAGGGCGAGCGGTGGCGCCGGCCGAACGACACGTTCGGCGCGGCGTTTGTGATCAGCGGCATTTCCCGCATTCATCAGGAATTCCTGGAGGCGGGCGGGACCGGGATTCTCGCGGGCGACGGCAATCTGTCGTACGGCATGGAGAAAGTCGTGGAGACGTACTATGATTTCCAAGTCTGCAAGTCAGTTCGCGTCGCCGTTGATTTCCAATTCATCGACGACCCGGCGTTCAACCGCGACCGCGGCCCCGTCGAAGTCGTTGGCGGAAGATTCCATTGGGAGTTTTAGACTGGTCCCAAGCTTGGCGGTCGTTTTCGAGTCGGTATTCGTGGAGACACGAACAATCTTGCCTCCCAGACGAAACCGTGTAACTATTTCGGCTCGCCAATTTGCTTGTGCCGGCTTGCTGCGAGCGACGGCAGTCGTGGAGATGGTCGGCGGTAGTCTGCGCATCGAATCCGCACCGGGCCAGGGTACGACCATCCACGCCGAGTTCCCATTCACCAACGGCAACAGGGTTTAGCATTTATGAAACGTATCACCGTCCTGCTGGCTGAAGATCACATGGTTGTCCGCGAGGGGTTTCGGAAGTTGTTGGAGGCCGAAGACGATATCGAGGTGGTCGGCGAAGCACAGACTGGCCGCCAGGCGGTGGAATTGACCAGGAAACTTCGTCCGGCGGTGGTCGTGATGGACATCGCGATGCCGCTGCTCAATGGGTTGGAAGCCACCCGGCAAATTCGCAAGGCCGTTCCTGGCGCCAAGGTGCTCATTCTCTCCGCGCACAACGATGACGCGTACGTCGATCAAGCGATTGCGTTCGGCGCGGCTGGATATCTGATCAAACAAACCTCCTCGCACGATCTGTCCCGGGCGATCCGGACGGTGCAGAACGGAAACACCTTTTTTAGCCCCTCCATTGACAAGCGGCTTCACGATCAGAAGTCTCCGAACGGAGGCGGGCCGCTCAAGAAGAAAATCGCTCGCTTGAGTTCGCGCGAGCTGGAGGTGCTGCAGTTGATTGCCGAAGGCAAGGCCAACAAACAGACCGCAGCGGAACTCGGCATTAGCATCAAGACGGTCGAAAAACATCGGCAGAATCTCATGGCCAAGCTCAATATCCACGAGATCTCCGGTCTCACCCGTTACGCCATCGCTGCGGGAATCATCGAAAGCAGCGTCCAAGTAACGATCGTCTAGTTGCTGAACCTGCAGTTTCTCCGACGTAATCTTGTCAGAATTGCATCCCCGGGTTTCACCTGGGGCCAACACCCCATAGGTGAACACCCCATAGCGACCGCAGGACTTCCCGGCGTATCGTCGTGACATGAAAGCCAATCGCAAGAACAGGGCATTGACGTTCGGCAATCTCATCGAGACCGTTTACGGCGTCTGCGGGAGTCGCAGAGCTAGAGGAATCATCCGGCTCGGCGTTGATGCCCACGTCGTCGTGTTTCGAGAACAACGACGAGTTCTTGATCTATTGAGCAGAGGAGTAACCACATGAATGGAACCAAGCATTTTATCGGAAAAGTCGGATTCGCTTTATGCGTTGCGCTTTTGGGGACGCTGACAGGCTACACAACCTACGCAGCCGAGGTATCGGTAGGGGTCCCGGTCGTGGCGATTCACACCCAAAGCGATTTCTATCAACCCCTCAGCCCGTACGGGCGCTGGCAGATGGTTGGATCCTACGGAAGCTGTTGGATTCCAAGCGGAGTGGCCACTGGTTGGACCCCCTATTCCAACGGGTACTGGCAGCAAACCGACGCTGGATGGTACTGGGCCAGCGATGAGCCGTGGGGCTGGGCCACGTACCATTATGGCGGCTGGGATTTTGATTCGCAATTTGGCTGGTATTGGGTGCCGCAGACAATATGGGCGCCCGCGTGGGTCTCCTGGCGAGAAGGCGGTGGATACGTCGGCTGGGCGCCATTGGGTCCCTCGGGGAGAGCCATTGTGGAGGTCAACAAGAGTGGTGGTGCGCCGAGAGGGTACGTCTTTGTGCAGGAGCGCCAGTTTCTACAACCTGTCAATTCCAAGACGGTAACCGTGAATAATGTCACTATTAACAAGACCGTGATCAACAAGAAAGGCCCGGCCACTGCCGTCATCGAAAAGGCAAGCGGACGAAAGATCGAGGCGGTACCGGTTCGCGAACTGCGCAACAAGGAGGAGGCGAAGGCAGTCGCCAAACGCCCGACGCCAACGTCGATCGGTGAGAAGGCGGCCCAAACACCAGTTCGCAGTCAGGCGGAGAAGGCACTTCCCGCGAGCGAGCCACGTCAGGTTGAGAAACCAACTGTGACAACTACGGAGCCGCAGGCGGCGACAGCGAAAAAGGAAGCCCAACAAGCGGAGCAAATCCGGATTGCCAAGCTTGACGCAGAGAAGCGTGCACAGCAGGCAACAGTGCGAGAGACAGAGAGCGAGAAGGTCAAATCCGTTCCTGCTGCTGCGGAAGCCAAGCCGGAGGCCAAACGTGAGGCCACTCCGGAGGCGAAGGCTGAGTCCAAGCCTGCGGTCGAGCGGCCTGCAGCGACCATGGAACCAACCGAGCAGAAGACCGACAAAAACGACGAAAAGAAGGATTAGCACGCCACGGGAATGGGAGATTGTCGTGAACCGTTACAGCAAACACAGTATCCGCAGCCAGTGGCGCTCGACCATATCGGGGACGGTCGCATGTGTTTCCTGCTGGTCAGCCGTTCCGTCCGCCACGGCGCAACAGCCCGAGTCCCCATTCTTGATGGCCTCCTTGACGGTTTCCCCGATTACGGCGGCGTCCATCCGCAGCAACATCAGCGAACGGACCGGACATCAGGTGCTTGCCGAGCGTGAGATCGAGCCGATGCTCATGTCCCACCGCAAACCGACGGACGCCGAGGCGTGGGAGGGCTTCGAAACGGAATACAGCCCGCCGCAAAAATCTCCGTCACCCATCAAGCGCCAGATCGAGACCGCCAAATATGGTCTCGACACAGCCGTGTTTGCCGTCGATCGCTTCGTCAAGAATGTCCAGAGCCAGGCCGACTTCAGTTTTGAACAGGGCAGCCTGCACCGTACGCCCGCGGTTTCTCTTGAAGCGCCGCGGTCCAGCCCGCGGGTGAAGCTCGACCTCGAAATGTGGCAGGGCAGCAAGCCGTACGTGGGTGTGCGGCTCATCATCCCGTTTGGCAACTGACGTGCCGTTAGCAGGATTTTTCCTAGAGCCGCAACCGGAACGGCCGTCGGGAAACTGCAGCAATTCGGCTTGGATATGAAGAGATTGTGGGAGTGAGCATCGGAAACTTCAGCGAGTCATCCGTATGGAAATCAAGGACAACGACAAAGGCTTTGAGGTGAACCGTGTGGCGGTTGCCAAAAGGCACAAACGATGGGGACGGCTCGGCATTCGTGAGCGGGTCGAGCCGCTTGGGGACAGCGTTGCTGTCGTGTCCGCCCCGGGCCAGGGCAACCGCCAGGCGCGCCCTGATTCCACACCGCAACAGAGTCTGAGGGAGGATGTTATGCCAGCCCCATCCATCGAGAAAACCGCCACTGCCATACAGCGCCAGGAGCGAATCAGACCCCGTCTGGCGAAGAAGCTGATTATGGCGATGGCGGGCTCCTCCGGCCGGCTAGGGCGCATCGCCGCTCATCCGATTGGGGCGTCCCTGTGCCTGGCGCTGGGGTACATGGTCCTCTGCAGCGCGTATATTTTTTTCTCGGGCCGAATCGCGGCCGGCGCGGCGTGGTCGATTGACCAGTTGCGCGACTTCGAACTGGTGAAGGGGCTGGCGTTCGTCATCATCACGGGCGCCGGGTATTTTGGATTTGCCGCCTTCCTGCTGAAACGAATCGACGTCCAGCAACAGCATCTCGCGCTGATCTTTCAAGGTGTTTCCGATTGCCTGTTCCTGCTCGAAGTCGAAGCCGACGATTGCTACCGGTTCCTCTGCATCAATGCCGCTTTTCTGAAAATGACCGGTCTTACCCGGGAACAGGTGGTTGGCAAACGGATCGAGGATGTTCTACCGGGGACTTCCGACGCCCGCGTGCGGAGCAAATGCCGGGAGGCGATTCGCGAGCGCAAGACCGTGAGCTGGGAAGCCAGCGCGACTTACCCGGTCGGCCAGATCGTGGGTGAGGTGACCGTGACCCCGCTGGCCGACAAGACCGGCGCGGTCATCCAACTGGCCGGCATCATCCGCGACGTCACCGAACGCAAGCAGGTGGAGGACGAAGTGCGCCAGCTCTCGGGTTCTCTGTTGCGGTCGCGGGACGAAGAACGCCGGCGGATTGGCCGCGAGTTGCACGATTCGACCGCGCAGGAGTTACTGGCCGTGTCGATGAACCTCGACCTCGTGCAACAACGTTACGCCGGCCGCGATGTCACTACCGACAACCTCCTCGCCGACAGCCAGGCGATCATCGCGCAGAGTCAGCGCGAACTCGCGACGCTGTCTTACCAACTGCACCCACCGGCGCTGGACGAGTTGGGCCTGGCCGGCGCGGTACAGGAATACGCCGCCGGGTTTACGCAACGCAGCGGGATCAAGGTCACGCTGGACACCAGTCCGGCCCTGGGACGATTGCCGGCCGAGACGGAGCGGGCACTGTTTCGGGTGGTGCAGGAAAGTCTGGGCAACGTCCATCGCCATTCCGGCAGTTCGACTGCCACGATCCGGATCGCGCGTGAAAACGGCGATGTCGTCCTCGAAGTGACCGATCAAGGCTGTGGGCTCCGTGTTCGGGGCGATGGCACCGTACCAAAAGCGGGCGTGGGGCTGGCCGGCATGCGTGAACGCGTGCGTCAATTGGGCGGCCGGTTCGAAATTGAATCAAGTGGGCGGGGAACAACGGTGCGGGCCATCGCGCCCGGGGAGGTTGTGGCCGATGAAGACCTTACAAATCCTGATCGCCGATGACCACGAACTGGTGCGGAAGGGATTGCGGGCGGTGTTGGAAAACCAGCCCGGCTGGAAGGTTTGCGGGGAGGCGGTCAACGGCCGGCAAGCGGTGGAGTTGGCCAAACAGCTGGGACCCGACGTGACCGTATTGGACGTGACGATGCCGGAATTGAATGGTTTGGAGGCCTCGCGCCAGATTCTCAAGGCGATTCCCAAGGCCGAAGTGCTGATCCTCACCATGCACGAGTCGGAGCAGTTGGTGAGTGCGGTGCTCGCGGCCGGTGCCCACGGCTACATTCTGAAAGCGGACACGTCGCGCCTGTTGGTTTCCGCCATCGAATCGCTCGCCCAGCACAAGCCGTTCTTCACGGGGAAGGTTTCGGAAGTGGTGTTGAGTGGCTACCTGAACCCCGGGGAAGTCAGGAACGGTGCCGCTGGTCCGGTGGAGCAACTGACGGCACGCGAGCGTGAGATTGTCCAACTCTTGACCGAAGGCAAGACCAACAAAGAGGTTGCGGTCGCGCTCGGCGTCAGCGTCAAGACGGTGGATGCGCACCGGGCCAATGTCATGCACAAACTTCGCCTGCATTCCGTGACCGACCTCGTCCACTACGCCATCCGCAACCAGATCATCGCGGCCTAAGACGAGCACCCGACGCTCCGATTGACCTTGCCAGCCGAAAATTTTTCAATTTCGGACATAAACAAAAAAACACCTTGACTGTCACTTCGATTGTGCGAAACTTACTTCAAGTTCGTAGGAAGTTTCGCCCCGCAGGATAGTGGAGTAGTAGAGTAATGTCAGTCGTCGTTACGTAATAAAAGCCACAGGTTCACCCAATACGGTCACGTTGCCGTTCTGTATTGTTGCTGCCGCTGTTGTTTTCTTCACCCCAAACGAGCGCGGTTGTCACGCAGTTGTTGAGCGTACGCGTCGGTAGGGAGTGATCCTTTTATCAGCCATGAAGCTGAAAGGAACAACAGTCCATGTTTTGCACCCCAAGCATCTCCGGCCCGGAGACCAGCCAGAATCATAGTCATTCTTGTCGTACTCTTGCCCATCGCCGCCGCAAGCGGTCACGGCCTTTTCAAGGCGAACTCTCTAGGGGGTTTTCCCGGTCGAAAATAGGGAACCCAGTAATTCCGGGTTCTCACGGAACGCCGCTAGGGTCAGGCATGATGAAAAACACCCAGACAACGGCTCATCAGCGGGGAACAATTCGTGGTCATGGCATTTTCGTTCTTACCATCGCGCTCGCATTCAGTTGCCTGGCTGCGCCTATCAGAACTTCGGCTCAAACATGGCGCGGTGCTGGCTGGGGGTCATGGCCGACACCTCAAGCCGCCTGGACTAATTATCAGGACGCTAACGAAAACGCCGCCGATCCTGCAGCCCCAGACCCGTCGGGAACTGCCTCTCCAACGGATTCGACATCGGCCAATAATGACGCAACCGCAATCGATCCATCTGCCACCACCAATGCGAGTGCCGATGCGGCAGGTGCCACGTCTGACGCAACCGAGCAACCATCCGGCCAGACGATTCTTCCTTCCATGGTCACGGCCCTCATGGTCACCGACACCTCGTCCTCACAAGTCACGCTGCGATGGAATAGCGCCACGGACACCGGCGGGCCCGGACTTGCCGGCTATCAGGTCTACCGCAATGGCGTATTGGTCGGAACGACGACCGCAACGGAGTTCACGGATACGACCGTGGCACCGAGCACACCCTATTGCTACGCAATCATCGCCGTTGATATCGGCGGCAACGACGCCCTCGCGAGCGCCGAGGCCTGCATCACCACACCGTCGGGAGTCAGCTCGAACAGCGGCGCAAGCTGGTACGTGGACAACACGGCCACCGGTCTTGACAATGGAACCTCGTGGGCCAATGCATGGACGAACCTGAACTCGGCTTCTGGCGTGAATCCCGGGGACACGGTGTATATCAGCGGAGGCACAAGCTCGCAGACCTACTGGCAAACCAATTCCTCCGGCTACGCGTATATCGCCCTGGCCAGCGGCACCAACGGCGCGAACGTGACGTACATGGTGGGGCAGGACGCGGGCCACAACGGGACGGTGATCATCAATGGGGGAAACACGGGGCAGTTTGGGTTTGGCGGCGCGGTTTCGTTTGTGACCATCAACGGCAGCTACAACGGCCAGAACAATCTCGTGATCTCGAACTTCACGAATCAGGCGATCAACTTCAGCGCCTCGATGTGCTCGAACGTCAACTTGCACTACTTGGCGCTCTACAACGACGTGACGATGGACAGCCCGATCGGGTGCGAGCTCGACCACATTACGAAGTACGTGGCGCCCAACCTGACCTCTGAGACCTGTGCGTTCACGTTCAACACCTATCCGAGCTTTTTTTTGGCCCTCAGCTCCAGCACGTCGTATCTGGCCTCGACGTTTTTCCATGACAACACCGTTTACGTTTATCGAGACGGGGTCGTGGGCGGGAACGGGGACGTGTGTGTAACGCCGAACGGCTACAGCACGATCTCGAATTGCACGTTCAAGTCCGTGGTGCTTTCCAGTTACGGCGGCTCGAAGCACCAGGAGGCGATCCAGATCGGGGGCATGGAATATCTGCGCGTGATGGATTGCACCAGCGTCAACATGGAGTATGCCGGGTTTTTTGGCGGTGCGTCCGACCCGGTGAGCGCCCACGACATCCAGTACCTAAACAACCTGTTCTACTACACCGACCGGAGCTTTACCGGGGGAACGGCGGCGGTTGACATCATCTTTGGCGGGGGCGGCGGGACGAGCATGATGTACAACGTCGTGATCGCCAACAACACCTTCGCGGACGCCAACTACGGGCTACAGGTCGGGCCATACGACACACTGGGGGTGTTCTCCAACGTCGTCGTCGTGAACAACCTCTGCACGAACAACGATCAGGCGGGGATTTCCTGCATTGGCACGAACGGGGCTTCGACCAACAACGTTCTCTGCCTCTACAACAAGGCGAGCAGCGTGACGCCAGCGAATCTGGCGGGACCGGCGACCGCCAATGCCGTCACGTTCCTGGCCTACACGCCGTACGCGACCAACAACAATTTCGGCCTGGCCACGAACGACGTGGGCGCGATTGGGAACGGCACGAACTGGCCGGCGTCAATCTTCACGGCGGACATCGTCGGCAAGCCGCGCACGAACTACAACGGCGCGTGGGATATCGGCGCTTATCAACATTGATGCCTGGCGAGCGGGTCATGTCACCGCGCGGACAACGTCCAAAATCACTCGGAGGAGTTACGGTTATGAAAACAATTCGAGCCGGTAGTACATGCAAAAGACTGAGAACGATCGCGATGGCCACGGCCTGGTTGGCCATCGCGGTTGCCGCACGCGCTGACCTGACGGTCAGCAACGCGGCGGGTGTCACAGCGGGAATTACCGGGATCGTCCACTACCCGTCGGACAACAGCATTGGCGTGCAGTTCATCGTGACCGCGCCCACGGCTACAAACGTGACCACGTTCACGATCCAGAAGAGTTTCGACATGAAGACCTGGACGAACTACTCCTCCAGCGTGACCGTGACCGGGAGCCTGCCGCTCACTGAGATCAGTGATTACGTGGTTGTGTCGAACCAGTTCTACCGCATGCAGCTCATCAACTTCTAGTGATCGGTCACGGGCGTCGACGCACCCCGTTGGCCTGAGCCTCACCGCCCGTCTTCCCATCATGCACAGTAGGGTTAGACCCCATAGCTTCCGCACGTTTACCTGGATTAAGTTGGCAGTATGAACACAAAAACCAACAACGAAGGAAGAGCATGAACAAGAACAATTCAGTCGTGGCGATCTACAAATCGCACGCCGAAGCCGAAGCTGCCATCAAAGAACTGCAACGGTCCGGTTTTGATATGAAGAAACTGTCGATCGTCGGACGCGACTATCACACGGATGAACACGTGGTCGGCTACTACAATACCGGCGACCGCTTGAAATACTGGGGGAAGACGGGAGCCTTCTGGGGTGGGTTTTGGGGCTTGCTGTTCGGGGCCGGATTCTTTTGGATTCCCGGTCTGGGGCAGGTTCTGGCCGCTGGGCCGTTGGTCAGTTGGATCGTCGGGGCGCTGGAAGGCGCCGTCGTGGTCGGTGGTTTGAGCGCGATGGGGGCCGGCTTGTACGGACTCGGCATTCCCAAGGACAGCATCGTGCAGTACGAGACCGCGATCAAGACCGGCAAATTTGTCCTGATTGCCCATGGTTCCCCAGAGGAAGCAGTTCGGGCCCAGGAAATCATCAACCGCACCAATCCGGAACTGACGGAACACCATCAGCCGGACCGCAGTCTTCCCAAAGAGAGCCTCGTGGGAGCAACCGCAAGTCGATAATACTGCGTGGCAGGGTTTTCACTGGGGTCATGCTCGGAAGGGGTGTGACCCCATTCTCATTGCGTCGCGGAAAGCCCAGACGATTGTCAGCGACGCTTTGGAGGCGGCACAACAGAAACCAGGGATTCCGTCCGAGCCACAACTGAAGGAGAAACCATGAGCAAACAAACACGTGTCAGCCACCCAATCTACAGCCTTCTGCCGACGGAAATCGAGGGATTCGATTCCTTGGCGGAGCTAGCCCTGGATCTGCGCTGGTCGTGGAATCATGGCGCCGACGAAGTGTGGCGGCAGCTTGATCCCGCGCTTTGGGAGTTCACTCAAAACCCTTGGGTTGTCCTACAGACTGTCGCAAAGGACAAACTCCAGCGCGTGCTGGCCGATCCTGCCTTCCGTAAGAATGTTGATGCCCTGCTGCGAGCCAAGCATCAGGCGTCGGAGACGCCCGCGTGGTTTCAGCAACATCATCCGCAGGCTCCCCTGACCTGTGTTGCCTATTTCAGCATGGAATTCATGTTAAGCGAAGCTCTGCCCATTTACTCAGGCGGGTTGGGCAACGTGGCCGGGGATCAGCTCAAAGCTGCCAGCGACCTGGGCGTGCCGGTGATCGGCGTGGGGCTGCTCTATCAGCAAGGCTATTTTCGCCAGGTGATTGACAAGAACGGAGCGCAACAGGCTCTTTACCCGTACAACGACCCCGGACAGTTGCCGATCATGCCGGTGCGCCAAGCGAACGGCGAGTGGTTACGGTTCGAGATCGCGCTGCCCGGTTACCCGGTCTGGCTGCGCGCCTGGGAGGTTCAAGTCGGTCGGGTGAAGCTTTACCTGCTGGACAGTAATGACGCGGCGAATTTTCCGGCGCATCGCGGAATCACCAGCGAGTTGTATGGCGGCGGGCCGGAGTTGCGGCTCGTGCAGGAATTGCTCCTCGGGATCGGTGGCTGGCGGCTGCTCAGTGCGCTGGGCATCAAGCCAGAAGTTTGTCACTTGAATGAAGGCCATGCGGCCTTTGCCGTGTTGGAGCGCGCCCGAGGTTTGATGGAAGAAACCGGGCAGCCCTTTGAAGTCGCGCTGGCCGCCACGCGGGCCGGAAATCTCTTCACCACCCATACGGCGGTCGCTGCCGGGTTTGACCGTTTCACTCCGACTCTCATCGACCAATACCTTGGCCGGTATGCGCAGGAAAAACTCGGCATTTCGGTTCACGATTTGCTGGCCCTCGGCCGTCAGGATACGGATGACGCATCGGAGAGTTTCAACATGGCCTATCTGGCAATCCGGGGGAGTGGGGCGGTCAATGGCGTGAGCCGCTTGCATGGGCGGGTTAGCCGCCACTTGTTTTCGCCTCTCTTTCCACACTGGCCAGAGGACGAGGTCCCCATCGGTCACGTCACCAATGGAGTTCATCACCCGACTTGGGACTCGGCGGCCGCCGACGATCTTTGGACAACGGCCTGTGGAAAGGGCCGCTGGCTGGGGACGACGAAAACCCTGGAGCAGGACATTCGCCGCGTCTCCGACGAGAGCCTTTGGCAATTTCGCACCGCTTCCAGCAAGTCCCTGGTTGAATACGCTCGCCAGCGTCTGGCGCGGCACTACGCCGCCGCCGGCGCATCGCCCGAGGCGGTCGAGGAAACGAGGCATCTCTTCGATC
>JBEKLM010000053.1:0-28495 GCA_050010195.1 Verrucomicrobiia bacterium | reverse complement strand
CAACGGTCGGCTTGGCTGCCAACTGCTTCTTCAAGTCGTCGACTTGGGCGTGGGCCTTGTCGAGGTCGGCACGGAGCTTCTTCGCTTCGCCCGCGTCGACGGGCGGAACCGCTGCGACCTTGGTAGCGGCTTCTTTCTTGGCAGAAGCCAACTGGTCGCTCAGGTCTTTGTTCTGCTTCTGCAGATCAGCAACCTGGTTGGCGGATTTCTTTGCCAGCGCGAGCTGGTTTCCAAGTTCGACGTTCTTCTTCTCCAGGTCGGCGGCGGCTTTGCGGGCGGTGTCGGCGTCATCGCGCAGTTTCTTCAATTCCGCGGTTTCACCCACGGTCGTCTTCCTTTGGGCGGCGGCAAGTTCCTTTTGGGAGTTGGCCAATTGGTCCTGCAGTTTCTTGACTTCGCCCTGGTCGGCCGCAGTTTGCTTGCTGAGGGAGGCCAATCGATCCGAAAGGCCTTTGTTCTCTGAGGTAAGTTTGTCCACCGCGGCACGGAGCTTGGCCGATTCATCATCGGTCACCGTTTTCTCCGCGGGTGGAGGAGGAGTGGAAATTTCGGTGGCGGGTGATGGCTCTGCGGCTGCCAATGTCATGACGGGTGCCGTGACGGACGCGACCGGAGTAGTCGGCGACGAGGCCAGCTTGGTTTTCAGTTGGCTGAGGTGCGATTCGCAATCGTTCACGCGAAACTCAACCATGTTGGCTTTCCAGTCCGGCGATGCGGTGCGGATATCATGCAAAATGTTCAGCGCATCATGATACTTCGGAAAGGCGCTCGCATAATCGGCCTTCTCCTCGGCGTCTTCCGCTTCCTGGATTAGGACAACGGCATCCGTATAACGGTGATCAGGATCGGTTGCCCGGGCCGATTTGGGTAACATCAGGAACAAGACACACCACACCAGCGAAAAAAGCACTCCTAGACGGTTCTTCATCAGTAAGCCTCCTTGACGCAACGATATACCGAAAACCCGCGAATCTTGCAACATTTTCATTGTAGCCACCACGGAAGGCTAAGAACACCTTCCTGGCCAACCCGTTATCGGACAAGGTCAACTGGGGCAGGGATGCGACTAATCAACGGGGCAGTTGCCCCAGTGATCGGGCGGTCTAATGGTGGTGGCCACCAGACCCATGGACGTGCCCATGCGCCAACTCATCTTCCGTGGCACCACGGACTTCCGTAATTTCGACATCAAAGGTCAAATCCATCCCCGCCAGAGGATGATTCCCGTCCAGTGTCACATGCGTCTCGGTCACTTTCGTGGCAGTGACGACGGCGGCATGGGGATCTTTCCCGGCACGGAATCGATCGCCCGCCTTGATGCCTTTCGCGGGCATTTTGTCCAAGGGCACCTCCATAACATTGCCGGCGTCGTGTTCGCCATAAGCGTCTTTGGCCTTGATCGTTACATGCTTCTTATCACCGACCTTCAGCCCGCGAATTTGGGCTTCGAGTCCGGGGATGATCTGCCCGGCTTCCTCCAGAAACGTCAGCGGTTCGCCACCGGCCGAGGAGTCGAGTGTCTTTCCGGTTTGGTCGGTCAATGTATAGTGAAACGAAATGACGTTCTTGCTCACGCGCAGCCCTTTCTGTAGTCGATTCGCGCGGCACCCTACGACACGGCGCTCGATTTGTCGAAGAAGAAAATTCGGCGGCAACGCTTTCGCGGGCGTAACACGGGAGTTCTTGTCGAACGGCCTCCGCACCGTTAGCATGCCCGCCCAATGAACCAGTCCGTGGGCAACCGCCGCCGCCAGTTCAGGAAGATCGCCGCCACCGTCTTGCTGGCCGGCTCGGTCGTCCTGCTGTCGATCATTCTCGCCTGCAACATCTGGATCATCTCCGCCACCCAACGCGAAGTCTTCGCCGACATCCGTTCGCTGCCCGTCAACCGCGATGGCCTGGTCCTGGCCACGGGCAAGCGGATCGAAAAGGGCCGCGTCAACCAGCATTTCGTCCGTCGCGTCGACGCCGCCGCGGCCCTGTATCGCGCCGGCAAAGTCCAGCGCCTGATCCTCAGCGGCGACAAAGCGCACGACGAACCGATGGAACTCAAGCGCGCCCTGCTCGCACGCGGCATCCCCGAGTCCGCGCTCGTCCTCGACAACTTCGGCCTGCGCACGCTCGACTCCGTGGTCCGCGCCCGCGACGTGTTCCAGTGCGGCAACCTCACCATCATCTCCGAGCGGTTCCACGATTTTCGCGCCCTGTTCCTCAGTCGCTACTACGGCATCAATGCCGTCGCCTACGCGCCCCCGGACCTTCCGTTCCGCTGGATGATCCGATCCACCATCCGCGAATCCCTCGCCCGCGTCAAAGCCGTCCTCGACCTCTACATCCTCAAAACCAAACCCACCGTCACCGTTGTGATCGAAATGAGTTCGAGGTTTGTCCAAAGTACACCACCACAACCACACTCGCCGGGACCGCGTTGGCGCTACTGATTTGGCGGACGGATTGCTCCGGTTGAAGGCTGTAGCGTGGCCTGCAACCTCGCCAGATTCTTCCGGGCGTCGGCGTCGTTGGGATCGATGCGTAACGCCTCCCGGTAGTGCGTGATCGCGTCGGGAACGTTGCCGAGTTGCTGGAACGCGTTTCCCAGGTTGTAATGGGCCTCGGCACGGTTGGGGTCGATCCGGAGCGCCTGCTGATAATGGGCAATCGCATCCTGGAATTTACCAAGCCGCGCCAACGCCAACCCGAGATTGCTCTCCGCCGAGGCAAAGTCCGGTTGGAGTTGCACGGCCCGTTCATATTCCACAAGGGCGTCGTTGACCCGGCCTTGTTGCAACAAAAGATTTCCCAGATTATTATGCGCGTCGGCAAGATCGGGGTTGATCCATAGCGCTTCCTGATAGTGGCCGATTGCCTCGGGAACGTTGCCGAGTTGCTGGAACGCGTTTCCCAGGTTGTAATGGGCCTCGGCACGGTTGGGGTCGATCCGGAGCGCCTGTTGATAATGGGCAATCGCATCCTGGAGTTTACCAAGCCGCGCCAATGCCAACCCGAGATTACTCTCCGCTGAAGCAAAGTCCGGTCGGAGTTGCACGGCCCGTTCATATTCCACAAGGGCGTCGTTGACCCGCCCCACCTGCACCAGGAAATTCCCAAATTGATAGTGCGCCACGGCAGGGTTGGGATTGGTCAGCAGCGACCGCTGGTAGCCGGCAATGGCATCCGGAATTTTCCCGACACGGACCAGCGCCATCGCGAGGCCGTTCTGCGCCGAGGCGGAGTCGGGCTGGAGTCGCAGTGCCTGTTCGTACTCCGCAATGGCATTGTCGACCTTGCCGAGATCCAACAGGGAATTTCCCAGGTTATAGTGTGCCTCGGCGTTATCGGGGTTGATCTGCAACGATTGCCGGTAGCTCGCAACCGCATCCAAAACCTTGCCGGCGTGGCGCTGGGCAATCCCCAAATTATTATAGGCCATCCAACACCGGGGGTTCTTCGTCAGGGTATCGGTCCAGAGCGTTTCCGAATCCGCGTAGATGTGCGCTTGCTTCCACGTCGTCACGGCCAGCAATATCAGCGCGGCTGCGCCGGCGGTCGCTCCAACATTTCGACCGCGTGCGCCCCCTCGTTGGGCTATCGTGATACCGGCGCTGACCACCAGGGCGATCAATCCGATGATCGAAACGTACTGCCAGTGATCGGCCACCAGCGAGTATCGCATAAAGTAGATGTTCACAAACCCCAGGGCCGGCACCAACATCGTCAGGTAGTAGCCCAACGCCAGCAGGCAGGGTTTCCCCCACCGGTGCCGGTAGCGCCAGCAGACGAATAGCCCCGCGACCACGAGCAGCCCGGGCACGTAGGACACAAACTTCTGCGGGTCGATCTGCCATCGCGGATAGACAAAACACAGGTTCACGGGAACGAGGGCCTTGTACAGGTAAAACCACACCGCCCAACCCGCCCCCGCCAGTCGTGACCAGAAGCCGTCCTGCCTCACAATCTCGCCGCCGATGGCCCGATGAGATTGGAACCACACCGTTACGAAACCCAGAATCCCCGCCACCGCAAAGAACGGGAGGCTCCGCAGCACATCCCGCCGCTCGACTCTCCCCCGGCGCCACCACGCCAGCCCCAGCAGCGCCACGGGCAGGGTCGCCACTGCCGTCTTGCTCAACAGTGCCAGCACAAACGCTCCGACCGCCGCCCAGTACCACCCCCTCCGTCCCTCCTCGTCGAACTTCACATACCACAGGCATGTCAGCGCGAAAAAGAACATGGCCAGTGTGTTCTTGCGCTCGGCAATCCACGCCACCGATTCCACGTTCACCGGGTGCACCGCAAACACCGTGGCCGCCAGCCACGCTCCCGGGACCCTCAACCTCGCCAGCACGCGCCACCACAACACCGCACTCAACGCGTGCAGGATCACATTCAGGGCGTGATATCCCACCGGGTTCTTCCCCCAGAGCCGCCACTCCAGCCACCACGTCGTCGAGGTCAACGGCCAGTAGTCGGGCGCCTGGGTGGTAAACCAAAATCGATGCAACCCGCCGGGCATCCGTATCAGGGGATTCTCAATGACGAGATTGTCATCGTCCCAGATGAATCCCGCGTGCAGGGCCGGGAGATACACCACCACTGTCAACAGAATGATGAGCGCCGCGCCGGCCACCGGCGATTTCCATGCGTTCTTCATCGGTCGGGCGATCCATGCGCCGCATACGCGGTCAGAGGATCGTCTTCAGCCCGGATAAGGCCAATTGGTCTCATGAAATAATCCCCACTGGCACACCGTAAGTGTACGCAGCCTACCATCTTCCAGGTGCCTACCGAAGCCAATACGGGCGGATAATTGGCCGCCGATGCCCGAAAACAAAGCCCTGTGACAAAATGGCGTACTTGGACTTTTAACACCTTGTCCCCCAAGCTCATCCACACCATCCAATACTCCGAAAAGCCGAGTCGGACGAGATGCCGCTGTCGCCTGCGGCCATTGGCTTCATTTCGCAGTTTTACATATAATGGGGACCTTTCTCCGCATTGTAGCCGCGTACCGTGTACGCGGACCGGTCATCCGTCCGTCCCACCGTCGGTTCCGTTCGGAGGGTCGGGCTTCCGCACGACCGTTGGTTGACGTGGTGCTCTCCGGCCACTTGGGAAATCCAGCACGAACGGACAGCGTTCCGTCTTTGCTGGCTCAGATCCGAACGAACCGGACGGTCGCCTTGTCGGCTCGGTCTCGATCCCGTGGGCCGCCACCGGCGAGGGTGAAGGTTGCATGGGGAATGCCGTCGTTAACCTCCAATAAACGGAGGTGAGCGCCTTCGTCGCACCTCAAGACGAATGCATTCTTACGGTTCCTCGCTTTACAAAGCGCGTGTGTTCGACCGGAGAAGTATATAAAATGTCGCAAGGCCGATGATGTCTTTGCGACAATGCTACACAGCGCTGGTTGGTGAGGCACAATGAAAAATGGATGGATCTCACTGGCCGCAGCCTGCGCATTGGTCATCGGGGTGTACGCGTACATGAGCCTGCCGGGCGATTGGGAAAAGTTTGGCCAGAATGCGGCTGACTCTTCCTACAATTTACTGGTGCAGGGTTTTCGCGCCGGCCAGCTCAGCCTGAAAAAAGAGGCGCCGCCCGGACTCGCGGAACTCGCCGACCCGTACGATCCACCCGCCAATGAAGTCTACCGGTTTTCCCCCTACCGGATGCAAGACCTGAGCTACTACAAGGGCCACCTCTACCTCTACTTCGGGGTGACACCGGCGTTGATATTGTTTTGGCCATTCGCCGCGCTAACCGGCCATTACCTTTCTCACCGGCTAGCCGTGTTGGTATTTTGCGCCATCGGCTTTCTGGCCAGCGTGAGTTTGCTGCGCGCGTTGTGGCGGCGCTATTTTGCGGAAGTGAGCCTCGGGGTGGTCGTGGCCTGCGTGCTGGCGCTGGGTTTGGCGACGGGTGCGCTGGCACAGTTGTCGCAAGCGGGTTTTTACCAGGTGGCGCACTCTTCCGGGTACATGCTGACAATGTTGGCACTGGCAGGCATTTGGTGCGCGTTACATGATACGGAGCGGGGGTGGCAGTGGCTGGCCGCGGCGAGTGCGGCGTACGGGCTGGCCGTGGGGGCGCGACCAAACTTGTTGTTCGGCTCGGTCGCCTTGCTCGTACCGGTGGCCCATGCGTGGCGTGAGCGGCGACCGACGTGGGCGGCGCTGATGGCGGCGACTGTCCCGATCACACTCATTGGGTTGGGGCTGATGCTCTACAACGAACTGCGCTTCGATAATCCATTCGAGTTCGGCTGGCGCCACCAGTTGACTTCGGACCGGCAGATTACGCGGCCGGCCTTCAGCCCACATTTTTTTTGGTTTAATTTCCGCGTCTACTTTCTGGAGCCGGCGCGCTGGAGTGCTCGCTTCCCCTTCGTGCATGAAGCCCTCGTGCCACCCTTGCCAGCGGGCTATGATACCCAGATGACGAAACAACCCTTCGGCGTGCTGGCCAACATTCCCCTAACCTGGCTGGCACTGGCCGCGCCGCTCGCGTGGCGGGGTCGGTCGGGTCGGACGGGATCGATCTTGCGCCAGTTTGTGGTGGCTACAGCACTGCTGTTTGCAACGTGCGCATTCACTCTCGGGCTCTTCTGTCTCGCGAGCTTCGACTATGAGGTGGACTTCCTGCCGTCGCTGCTGCTGTTGGCGGTGGTTGGCATCCTTGGGTTGGAGCGCTCACTGGCTGACCGGCCGGTCAGGCGGCGCGTAGCGCGATGTGGTTGGGGCGTGCTCTTGGGTTTCTCGGTAGCGTTCAATCTGCTCGCGAACGCCGAGCGTTACGCCGAGGCCGACACGATTCGCGGGGCCAAGTTGGGGTCTGCGGGTAGACATCACGAGGCGATTGAACAGTATGAGCAGGCGCTACAGATCGAGCCGGATTATGCCGGGGCACACAACGGTTTGGGCGATGAACTGTTGCGAGCAGGCAAAGTTTCAGAGGCCATTACCCATTACGAACAAGCGTCGCGGCTCGCCCCGGATAACGCCAGCGCCCAATACAATCTCGCGAATCTGCTCGCCGAGTGCGGTCGGGATGAGGAAGCCCTTTCGCATTATACCGCCGCCGCGCGGCTGGCTCCGAACGACGCCCGCATCCAAATCAACCTCGGCAACCTGTTCCTCCAACTGGGCCGCTGGGACAAGTCCGTCGCCGCCTACACCGAGGCGCTGCGCGTGGATCCAACCGCGTTCGAGGCCCACAACAACATGGCGATTGCCCTGGCGAACCGCGGGGACTTGGTCCAGGCCGCCGAACACTTCCGCGAAGCGGCTCGCCTCAGCCCGCAACAGCCCGAGATTCACAACGCCCTCGCCGAAGTCTTGGAGCGGCAAGGACTCCATGGCGAAGCGCAACGTGAGTCTGCTGAAGCACGCCGGCTGTCACCGACCGGCAGCCCGAACTAGCGCAGGTGGGCCGTGTGCCGGAGGCGATTGGGCACTACGAGCAGGCGCTGCGGATCAAGCCCGATTACGCCGACGCGCACTACAATCTGGGGGTCGCGTTGGAAAAGCTGGACCGCAGGCCGGAGGCCATTGCGCACTACCAGCAGGCCTTGAAGCTCCAACCGGACTTCATTCCGGCCACAAGGGCGCTCGCACGACTGCAGGCAGGTTCGTGACCCCCGCGGGCTTGGGGCACACGGGTTCCGCGTTCATACCGGATGTTAGTCTCGCCCAAGTCGTGTCGGGTTTCGCCCGGCAGACAAGCGAAGAGGTAAAGCCCCGCCCGTTGTTGATTCCGGAACTCGCCGGGTGCGAAGCCGGCCAGGCTATTCGTCCCGGTGAACCGTGTCCGGCGCAAACGCCGGCAGACACACCGCAATATACTCCGCGCCGTCCGCGCCGGGCGTGCTGTATTGCACCCATTCGCCCTGGCGCGTCAGGATCGCCTGGCCGGCCTTCACCGTCAGTGAACCGCCCTTGTGCTTCACCTGCAACCCGCCCTTGAGCACGTAGGTATACTCGTCGAACTCCGGCGTCTGTCCCGGCTCGACCCATCCCGATGGACTGCGCATGTGCGCAATGCTCACGGACGCGGTCTTCGTGTTCACCCGTCCGACAACCTCGTCGATAAGCTTGGGTTTGTTGCCGGCGGACATAATGCGTGTCGGTTTTTCAATGAGTGTTGGCATGGTGTTCAGTCTTTCGAATGTGGGGTAACAGTGGGGGCGTGGGTTTGGTTAGCTCTTCTGTTTCTCCTGTTTGAGCCAGATCAATCGTTCACGATCCACGCGATCCTGTTCGCGGTATGTGGACTTGCTCTTGATGAGCGCGTCGAGGCTCGCGTAGATGATGCGCACTCCTTCAACATCCAGCGTTTGCGCATCACGAATCGCTTCCTCGTAACTGAGCGTCCACGCTTGTTTGGCAACGTCAACTTCCACCGCATCCGCAACCTTGACGACAACGTTTTCCTCCAAATCCTTGGCAGTCAGTTCACGGGCCGCGCCGTCGGGAAGTTCGCTCAGGGCATCAATCACTCTCTGGAAGTTCTCAGTTGATGGCTCGATCAGCAAGTCCACGTCCTGCGTGGAGCGGACCAGGCCATGAAGCCCGCAGGCGCGAGCGCCAACAAGGACATACGTCACTTGATGCTTCTGAAGAAGAGCGCAAACCTGCCAGAGCGGATCGCTCGTCAGCGGAGTCGTGGGTTGGTCTGGCTCTGTCGCCATTTTTCCAGATCTTCCCAGGTGCGGAACTTGAAGATTTGCCCGCGGGGTCGCGGATACGGGTTCCAGCGCTCCAAGCTCTGGTACAAGCGCGCCGACTCCCGAAGATACTCGATGGGGCTCGACGCCTTTCTGGATCCCACGACCTTCATGTCATCAGTCTATCCGCCGCCGGCCCCGCCGTCAATGTCTCCCCGAGCTACTTCGATGGGTTTCGGTTTGTTGGCGGCGGCTGTGCGTTCCCCTGTCAAACGACTCCCTGATCGAGCATGGCCTCGGCGACCTTGCGGAAGCCGGCGATGTTGGCGCCGTCCACGTAATTGATGAATCCGGCCTCCTTCTGGCCGTGACGAACACACTGGTTATGGATGGCTTTCATGATTTCCCGCAGCCGCTTGTCGACTTCGTCGCTGCTCCATTGCAGCCGCAGACTGTTCTGCGACATTTCCAGGCCGCTCACCGAGACGCCACCGGCGTTGGCGGCCTTGCCGGGGCCAAACAGGATCTTGGCCTTGAGAAACGTATCGATGGCCTCGATCGTGCTCGGCATGTTCGCGCCTTCGGCGACGCACTGGCAACCGTTGCGCACCAGTTTCTCCGCGTCGCGCCCGCCGATTTCGTTCTGCGTCGCACAGGGCAGCGCCACGTCACACTTCATGCCCCACGGCCGCTGCTTGTCGAAGTACTGCCAGTGAAGCTGCTTGGCGAGATCCCGGATGCGGCCGCGCCGCACGTTCTTGAGCTCCTTCAGCAACGCCAGCTTCTCATGGTCGAAACCGCGCGAGTCATACATGAATCCGTCCGAATCGGACATGGCGACGACGCGGGCGCCCATCACCATCGCCTTCTCCGCGGCGTACTGCGCCACGTTGCCCGAACCGGAGATCACGACCGTTTTCCCCGTCATCGAGTTGCCGCGCGTGCGCATCATTTCCTCGACGAAATACAGCAGCCCATAGCCGGTCGCTTCTTCGCGGACGCGGCTCCCGCTCCAGTTGATGCCCTTGCCGGTGAGCACGCCGGTAAACTCGTTGGCCAATTTCTTGTACTGGCCGAACAGGTAGCCGATCTCGCGCCCGCCGACCCCGATGTCCCCGGCCGGCACGTCCGTGTCCGGCCCGATGTGCCGGTACAACTCGCTCATGAAATTCTGGCAAAACCACATCACTTCCTCGTCCGTCTTGCCTTTCGGATCGAAATCCGAGCCGCCCTTGCCGCCGCCCATCGGCAGCGTGGTCAGTGCGTTCTTGAACACCTGCTCGAACGCCAGAAACTTCAGCGTCCCCAGCGTGACGGATGGATGAAACCGCAGCCCGCCCTTGTACGGCCCGATGGCGCTGTTCATCTGCACGCGGTAACCGCGGTTGACCTGCACGTCGCCGTTGCGGTCCACCCACGTGACGCGAAACATGACCACGCGCTCGGGCTCGACGATGCGCTCCATGATCTTCGCTTTGCGGTACTTGGGGTTTTGTTCGATGAACGGCCAGACCGACTTCGCCACCTCGGTCACGGCCTGGTGAAATTCCGTCTCGGCGGGATACCGCGCCTTCAGTGCCGCGAGCAAATCCGCCATCTCGTTTGCCATGGATCAATCCTCCCGATAAGCTGCCTGTTCGTGGGCTGGGGCGCGTCATCCAACCCAATCCAAACGGGGTCTCCCACCATGCTAGGTGGTTCGCCCGCCAACACAATCAAAAAAGAGAGGTACTGGCCTCGTTGATCTCGATCTTGGCTCTCGGAATACGGTGGTCATTCCCGGGGCGTTGATGCGGCGGCGCTGCCTGCGGTCTCAAGCCGCGCGTGGATTCGGCGCGCCCCAAGGTCGGGTGGCGTGGTGATGCATCGTTATACGATGTATCAAGGGCGTCGCCGCGGAGTCGTGAGACGTTCGAGGGAGCGCATGAGAAAGCGCCAGTCACGACGGAGTTGGGTGAGGGACTGGCGGCCGGCGGCGGTGATCGTGTAGTAGCGACGCTCCCGGCCGGCGACCTCGCGACGCGTTGCTTTCACCCAGCGCTTGCGCTCCAGCGAATGGAGCAGGGGATAGAGCGCGCCCTCACTGAAGTTGAAGGTCCCGCGGGTGCGCTTGTACGCTTCCTGGCGCAGGCCGTAGCCGTACAGCGGCGCATGTTCGAGCGCGTCCAGTACGATCAGCGTGGTGACACCTTTCTTGAGTTGACGCAACGTGTCGCTCATGCATCCGATAGCGATGCATCACAGCGCCTGCCGAAGAACCGTGCAAGCCGCAAGTGGGTTGGTGTGCGAGAGGCCAGGGTGACGCAGGGAGGAATGTTGGAATTCCACCAACAGAGGCGCCGGCGGACCGGGTGCGTCCCAACGCCACCACCCGTGTAGATGCGCTTTCCAAACCGCCGAAGGTCGTTCTGTCTTCAGGCCGCTTTCGCGGGGAGGGCCGGATCTTGCTCGTGCAGGAAGTCCAACACGACATCCTCAAACTCGTCCCGCTTCAATTCATACGCGCCGTGTCTGCCGCCGTCGAGCAGGCGAAAGACCGCGTGGGAAATGAGCCGCGCCGTTTCGCGAACAAGTGGTGGTGGGAAGAAAACGTCGTCCGAACCGCCGATGACCAATGTCGGCGCCTGGATTCGGCCCACCAGCTCCGACGCATCATGCGCCAGGCAGGCTTCCAGCGAAACGAGAAAGTCCGCCGGGTTGGTTGGCCGCGTCCGCAACACCGGCAGGACAAACTGGTAGAAGGTTTGGTGGAACTCCTGCATCGTGACCTTCGCGACGTCGAAGTAGAATTCCCGCCACCGGTGCTGTCGCGCCAGGTCGAGCCAGCGCTCGGGGATCTTGCGCCCTTCATCGCTGACCCGATACGCCGAACAGGCGATCACCAGTTGTTGGACGTATTGCGGGAAATCGACCGCAAAATCCTGCGCGATATATCCGCCCAGCGAAATCCCCATCACGACCGATGGTCCGATGTCAGTTTCAAACGCCTTGGCGTAATCCGCCGCCATGTCGCGCGTCGTGTAGCCATGGGGCAACCCGCGTTTGCGGCTGATGACGGTAACGGTGAATTCGTCGGCGAGCCTTCGGTATTGCGACAACAAATCCCACTTGCGGCTCGTGACATCCCACGCCGCATCCGCCAGTCCGGGAAAAATCACCAGACTGCGTCGTCCGTTCCCAAACCGGGCAAACGGGAGGCAACCCGCCAGCAGACCCGATTCAACCGTTGCGCCGCTCATCCACTCCTCCCACCGCAACATACGCCATTCCCCGTGCGAAGCAATGGGTGGGCGGACGATTAGGTGTGTTTCGGCCGAATGCGGCCCGCGAGGAGGTCGTCGAGTGCAGCGGCCACTTGCAACTGATCAGCCCAGTGATGCAGGTAGGCAAGGTCGAGCTTGACCCGTTGGACGGCGATCACCCCGGCGGCGTCACCAAGCTGTCGTTCGGATGGCGTGATTTTGTTCCAGTACAGCTTATGGAGGACGACGTCTTCGACGGTGGCGATATGAGCCGGTTCACCGAAGAGGGTGGCCGACACTCGCCGGGCGAACATCTCCCGCTCGAATGGTTCCGTCTGCAACATCCAGAAATCGACTTTCAGTGCTGAGCGGTTGTCGAGTGCGTTGAATTGGTATGGCGGACGGTACGCCTCGCGAATGGCTGTCTCATCAACGTGGAAGTCATCTCGAAATGCGGCGACCACGGCCGCGATGGAAGTCGGCGGCAGTTGTACGACAAAGTCAAGGGCGTGCGTGGTACGCGGGACGCCCCAGTAATTGCTGGCCATCGAGCCGGTGAGCATGTAGGCAACCTGCGTGCGATTGAGCCGGCGCAAGCAATCCACCAACAGATCGCGCTCGGTCATGGTCACCTGGCCAACGTGAGTCGTTCACGCAAGAGCCGCTCCACCTCGGCGGGCGTCGCGTGCGGATGCTGGTGGCGAATACCTTCCCGGGCAATGTCGCAACTGAGTTCGTGCAGTTCCAGCGCGATCGCGAGGCGTTCTTCGCCGGTCATTTGGCGGTAACGCAGAATCTGTTCTTCCAAGCTTGCTTGTGGCGTCACGGTGCAACTTTACCGCGCCGCGCCCCGCCGGTCAACGACGGTAAACTTCGTGCTGTCCGCCAAGTCGCCGAATCCCGCGCCAACTATCGCCGGAAACGGGGTTAATCCTGCATGGGCAGGTTGCTTTTCCCACCATTGCATTGTTGACAAAGTGTTTGCAGATTCTCCATCACAGTTTCCCCACCGTCATCCCAAGCCTTGATGTGATCCACTTCCAAGATGGTACCGGGATGCGTTGCAGGACTTCTGCCGTCAATACAACACTTGAAGTTGTCTCGGCGCATAACAAGAAATCGCAAACGCCAACCGGGTTGCCGTGGTGTCGTATGCTTACGTTGCTGCGGTACGTCCACCATGGTCTCTTCATGGTCGAGCATCGGAGAAGCACTCGCGATATCGCCGCTCTTGGTGGCCGTGACAAACGCTTCTAACGCCTTCCGCCAAGAGCCGAAGCGACGAATATAAGGAGTGTACGAGAACTTCGAAAGAGGAGAACGAAAGTCCTCGCGTCGTGGCTGGCGGCCCAATCTTTCCCAAACAACCGCCATGGTGCTCAATAGCTCATCGTCCGTCACCTCCGGTTTCCAACCTGCAGGCGGTTCAAGTCCGGCAGCAGCAAGAGATTTCGGCCATGATCCAAATACTCGATCCAACGTGGCGACACAGAACTTTCCGTGGGTAGTATAGTGAGATGTCGTTACAGTCTTCAGTCCGAGCAGATCTGCTACCCGCTTGAGGTCGGCCAAGAGCTCCTCGTGAGCGATGTTCAGCCTTTTCTGCACAGCGAGTCCACTAAGCTCTAGGGCGCGGTTCCACGAGCCGAATCTCTTCTGCATTGTAGACGGTGAGAAACGCCCGTGCTGGTCGTAATCTTCCTTCGTCAGCGTTGTCTTGCCAAGATGACGAGCGACTACTCGCAAATCATCCAATAGTACGTTATCGGGACAGTTGCGATTGTCAGGTTCGAGTTCGAACTTCATGCGTTCACATCTTCCCGACCACCGCATCGCCGAACTCGCTGCACGTCGGAACGGCGGCTATCGGCTCTCAACGTTCGGCATTCAGGATCCTGACCCGCTGTCCGGTGGCTGATGGCTGAGAGCGTCCGGTTCACGGCTTCAGCATGCCGCGGGCGGGCGGAGGTGTCGAGCCGGAATGGGGGTGAGGGGGGCTGTGGATTGGCGGGTGGAAGTGCGGCTTTGTAGCCGCCCCGCTCTGTCGGGGCGCAGATTGAAGCACGACTGACGAAACGACAGCACGGCGACAGAGCGCCGTGGCTAAAATACGGGGCGGCGGGGGTACAACTAAGGCAGGCGATGCACGGCGACAGAGCGCCGTGGCTACAAGAAGTGTGTGTGTAGCCGCCCCGCTCTGGCGGGGCACAGATTTGCAGGTGTATTGAATGATACGATGCACGGCGACAGAGCGCCGTAGGTACGGGGGAAGACGCGGGCGGGGCGGCGTGGGTACAAGACTTTAGGGTTGCGGCGGCATTGGATCGCATTAGAGTTGCGGTGTGAATTCGGGTTTTCCGCGTCGTCCACCCCGCTTGCCGGCCGTCCTTCAGGACACCGACCCGTTCTACTTCGTCACCTTCAACACACGCGACCGCCGGTCGTTGTTGTCAAACGATGCATTGCACAAAACACTCCTCGCGTTTGCGCGTCGTGCTTCGGAACACGGCGCGTGGGTTGGGCGATACGTTGTGATGCCGGACCATATCCACTTATTTGTCCGGCTGGCAGTGGAAACCGAGCTAACGGCATGGGTTCAAGCATTGAAGTCGATGCTTGGGAAAGAACTGCTCCGCCTCGGTCATCAGAAGCCGCATTGGCAGGAAGGCTTCTTCGATCACCTGTTGCGTTCCGGCGAAAGCTACGAAGAGAAATGGGAGTATGTGCGCCAGAACCCGGTTCGGAAGGGATTGTGCGCCCGACCCGAGGACTGGCCGTATCAGGGAGAGGTTACGCCCTTGGAGTGGCGGTAGCCGCTCCGCTCCGTCGGGGCGTAACTAACGTGTGAGTGAAGGAACGACAGCACGGCGACAGAGCGCCGTGGCTACAACAACGGGTTCCGTGTATTCGATGCATCATGCTATGGGCGGTGGAAGGTTGGCTCCATTCCGTGCGGCCGCGGTGGCGCGGCGACCGGATGGCGGCGTTGCGGTAAGTTGCCGGGCAAACGTGCGAAGCGAGAGGTGCGTGGGTGTCGGTGTGTCAGGAGCGGCGGGCGGTGTAGGGTCGGCTCTCTTTCGTGCGACAGTCCGGTGGTGACGCGGCGAGAGGACGAGGCACTGCCGGAAGACACTGGGTGGTCGTGCGGGTACAGCGTGCGTCGTTATGGGATGCGTCAAGCACGCCGTGGTCTGGCTGTCAGTTGGTGGAGGGCGCGCGTGAGGAGTTGCCAGTCGCGGCGGAGTTGGGTGAGGGCGTGGCGGCCGGCGGGGGTGATGGTGTAGTAGCGGCGGTCGCGGCCGGCGACGTGGCGGCGGGTGGCGTTGACCCAGCGTTTGCGCTGGAGGGAATGGAGCAGGGGATAGAGCGCACCTTCGCTGAATTGAAAAGCGCCGCGGGTTCGTTTGGACGCTTGCTGGCGCAGGCCGTAGGCGTAGCGCGGTCCGTGTTCGAGGGCATCGAGGATGACGAGTGTGGTGACGCCCTTTTTGAACTGATGGAGTGGATCCATAATACCCCTGATACCGATGCATTATAACTCGATGTCGGGACCGACGCAAGGGTGGAGGAGTGACACAACGGGAATCCGAAGGGAATGCAAGAGGAAGCGTAAGGCGGGGGTGTGGAGGGTTTCGTTGGATCGTGGGGTCGAGGTTGTCTGGCAAAGGAGTGGAGCGTGTGCCTGTGGACACCTCCGATACCGATGCATCATCGCGCAACAAGGCTCATTAGGCAAACGGAGGTGATCGCGGGAAATCATACGTAATACTGGATCACGGGATGGGGGCTTGGTGAGTTGTGGAGGAGAGGCGGGCGATGGCGTCGGAGCGGTCGCTTCGCGACGCGGGGCGCTTCTGTCACGGATGAGATGGACACGCGCAGCAGATGTTGATCACATCTTCGCAATCACCGCGTTGCCGAACTCGCTGCACTTCACTTCCTTGGCCCCTTCCATCTGGCGGGCGAAATCGTAGGTGACGGTACGGGCGTTGATGGCGCCGTCCATGCCCTTGATGATGAGGTCGGCGGCCTCGGTCCAGCCCATGTACCGGAACATCATTTCCCCGCTGAGAATCACCGAGCCGGGGTTGACCTTGTCCTGGTTGGCGTACTTGGGTGCGGTGCCGTGCGTGGCTTCGAAGATGGCGTGGCCGCTGATGTAATTGATGTTGCCGCCGGGGGCGATGCCGATCCCGCCCACCTGCGCCGCGAGCGCGTCGCTGAGGTAATCGCCGTTGAGATTGAGCGTGGCGATGACGTCAAAATCCTCGGGCCGCGTCAGCACCTGCTGGAGCGTGATGTCGGCAATGGCATCTTTGATGACCAATCCCGCGCCGGGTTTGCCCTCGGGAATCTTGCACCACGGTCCGCCGTCGATCTCGACCGCGCCGTAACGCTCCTGCGCGATTTTATAGCCCCAGTCGCGGAACGCGCCTTCGGTGAACTTCATGATGTTGCCCTTGTGGACAATCGTCACGCTTTTGCGTTTGTTCGCGATGGCATAGAGCATGGCGGCATGCATCAGGCGGATCGTCCCGAGATAGCTGACCGGCTTGATGCCGATGCCCACATCCACCACCGCCGGACGGACCGGCGCGCCGAGGGCCTGAAGCTGTTTCAGCCACTGGTCCGCCGCCTCTTTGGTGCCAAACCGAATTTTCTTAAAATCCTTCGGGAATTCTTTCGCGATGAAATCGAGGATTTTCTGGGCTTCGGGCGTGCCGCCGGCGTACTCGATGCCCGCGTAAATGTCCTCGGTGTTCTCGCGAAAAATCACCATCTCGACCTCCTCGGGATGTTTGACGGGCGAGGGGACGCCTTTGAACCAGCGCACAGGCCGCAAACAGACATACAGATCGAGCATCTGGCGCAGCGCGACGTTCAAGCTGCGAATGCCTTTGCCGACCGGCGTGGTGAGCGGGCCTTTGATGCCGACGAGATAATCCTGAAACGCCTTGACCGTCTCGTCGGGCAACCAGTTGTTGAGTTTCTTGAACGCCGTCTCGCCCGCATACACTTCCAGCCACTCGATCTTGCGTTTGCCACCGTAGGCCTTCTTTACCGCCGCATCGAACACGCGTTCGGACGCCGCCCAGATGTCGGGTCCCGTGCCGTCGCCGCGGATGAAGGGCAGGGTGGGATTCTCGGGAACGCTTAATTTGCCGCCTTGAATGGAAATCTTTGCCATAAATAATTACTCTCTCGCCTAACGCGCCGCGATGATAACAGGGCAGGCGCTCTAGGGCAAGCGCACCGCTTGCCACTTGCCGTTACACGTGATCCGCCGTATCGTGCCCGACGTGAATTACTCGGTCCTGTTCCGCCGGTTCCCGCTCGAGAACCTCGACGCGCTCGCGCCCGTCGTCGCCGAGGCGTATGGCATCCCGGATTACGACGCCCGCACCAAAATTCGCAAGGGCTGGGGATTTCTGGATCGCAACGCGACGGAAGAACAAGCGCGCCGGGTTGCGGAAGCGATTGGTGACTTGGCGGGCGGGGCCATCATGATCGACAACGAGCAACTGCGATCCGTGTCCAACCCGAAGGTGATCACCGGCTTCGAATCCGCCGAGAGCGGCGTGACGCTGCGACTTCAATCGCCCCAGGAGCCACCGCGTCCGGTCGAATGGTCGGAGATCGGCATCGTCGCCGCGGGACGGTTCTCGGAAGAGATCATCCAGCGCGAGGCAGGCGGGGACAAACAAAAAATGGCAGGTATGATGGTAGGGCTCGGCGTGTTCATGGTGACGGGCATCCCACCGGGGCTGCTCGGCGGCGGCAAAAAAAAGAAGAAGGACGAGAAACCTGCGAAAACCGTCCGCGTGATTACGTTCGCTCGGATCGTCACCACGGGCGGCGAGCAATTTGCCTTCACCCCCGACCATTTCGATTTCACCGGGCTTGCCGAGAAGAAACAGATCAACGCCACCGGGAACTTCCGCACGTTCCTCAGCGAGTTATCGAGCCAGTCGAAGGCGCAGGTGAACCTCGGCGCGCGTCTCCTGCTCGAAAATCGCTCGCTGACCTTCGCCAATTACGGCGGCCTTAACGATTTCGAGACGGAACTATTGTGGATGTACAACGCGGCGAGTCATCGTCCGTCGTAACGGCCCGCCTGCTCAACGGCGGTCGGCGATGACCTGCTCGGTGGCCGTGCGGGCGATGCGGGTGGCGATCAATCCGTCGGCGCCCGTGGCGAGATCGCCAGGCTCGCCGGTCTCCAGCGCGCGCGCGAACGCGGCGTAGGTTCCCGCAAAATTCTTCTCGTGGTTCCACGGAAGCGAACGCGTGCCGGCGGAATTGCGTACTTCGAAGAGCTGGCGTTCGCGGTCGTAGCGGATCACGCCGTCGGCACCGATGATCTCGTAGCAGAAATGGCCGATCGGTTGCGCGGCGGTGTGGCCGTACGAGTAACTCATCTCGACCATCGTGTGGACGCCGTCGGCGTGGTCGAGATGAAGCCAGACGTGGTCGGGCGCCCGGTATTCGTCAGCCCAGGCCGCGTGGGCGTGTTGGCGAACCACTTCCGAGCCAAGCCACCACCGAGCGAGGTCGATCTGATGAACGCCGCAATCCACCATCGGCCCGCCTTCGAGCATCCGGTCTTCCCGGCGTTTCTGGATGACGCGATGTCCCGAGCCATCCATTTCAAATTTGCCGTGGCAATCCCAGTTGTAGACGAGCCGGAGGGATGCCACGCGTCCGATGGCTCCTTCATTGATCAAGCGTTTGATTTCCAGCGCGACAGGACTGAAACGATAGACGAAACTCGTAAACAGCATCCGCTCGGCGTGGGCCATTTCCTCGATCATGCGTTCTGCGTCGACTTCGGTAAGCGCCAGCGGTTTTTCGCACAGCACGTGTTTGCCGTGGCGGGCGGCGTTGCAGACGTTCTGCAGATGCGCGCCGGCGGGTGAGGTGATGACGACGGCGTCGAGTCCCGAGGTGAAGAACGGTTCCGCATCGATGAACGCATGGGGAACCGCAAATTCATCCTCCGCGGCCTTCAGGCGCGTGGAATCCGGGTCAAATACCGCCGCCAGTTCCAATCCCTGCGCCGCCGCCAGCGCCGGCAGGTGACCGTACATCGCGACGGTGCCGCAGCCCATCAAGCCGACGCGCGCGCGTTTCATGGCATCGCCACGCCCGGAATGGACACCCGCGCCTTGTAAAATCCCGTGCGCGCACAGATGTAAAGGGTTTTGCGGTCGGGATCGCCGAAGGCGACGTTGGCGGGGCGCTGGTCCAGGGTGATCTCGCCGATCTTTTTACCTGTGCGATCGAAGATTTCGACGGAAACCATCGCAGAAATATACAGGTTGCCCTCGATATCGACGCGAAATCCATCAGGTCGCTCGACTTTGCAGAACACGCGGCTGTTTGTGATGGTGCCGTCCGCGTTCACGTCGAACCCGCGGATGTGGCCGAGTTCGGTGTCGGCAATGTACAGGATTTTCTCATCAGGCGAAAACGCGAGTCCATTCGGCTTGATGAAATCGCGGACCAGCAACTGAATCGGCGGGACCCACCCTTGGCCCCTCCCGGGGAGGGGAACCGGCACGGAACTCCCCTCCTTGGAGGAGTAGGGGGTGGGTTCGATCCGGTACACTCCTTGGAAATCCAACTCGCGCAGCTCAGCCTTCACCCCGTACGGCGGATCGCTGAAATACACGCTGCCGTCACTCCTGCAGACAATGTCATTGGGGCTGTTGAGGCGTTTGCCTTCATAATGCGTGGCGAGGGGAACGACCGCCCCATCCGGTTCCGTGCGCGAGGTGCGTCGGTTCTCGTGTTCGCACGTGACGAGGCGTCCCTGCGGGTCGAGTGCGTTGCCATTGGCCTGTCCGCTCGGTTCCCGAAAGACGCTGAATGAATTCGTCGCCGGCGTGTACCGATAAATCCGGCTGGCCGGAATATCGCTGAAAATCAATTCCTCCCGCGCCGGCACCCAAACGGGGCCCTCGAGAAACTGAAAATCGCCACGGACTTTTTCAGCCGCTATGCCGGATGTGGACGATGTCGCCGTCTTCGACGATGTAGTCTTTGCCTTTGACGTAGAGTTTGCCGGTTTCCTTGAGCTTCACTTCGGCGGCGTGGCCGGTGTCGCCGGCGCTGGTGAGTTCGCCGTACTTCATGACCTCGGCGCGGATGAACCCGCGAGCGATATCGGAGTGAATGGCATGCGCCGCTTCCACAGCGGTGGCGCCGTGACGGATCGTCCACGCCCGGACCTCGTCTTCGCCCGTGGTGAAGAAGGAAATATAACCGAGCGCCCTGTAGAGCAAGCGCGTCAGGACGTGAATGGCCGGCTCCGTGACGCCCAGTGCCGCCAGGAATTCGGTGCGTTCTGTCGGGTTCTCGATCTGCGCGACTTCGGCTTCGACTTTCGCGCACAATTCACAGACTTCACTGCGCGGGCCGGTGAGTTTGGCTTTCGCCTGTTCGACCAGTTGCGGGTTCGGGAAATTCGATTCGCCGAGGTTGAGCGCGGTGACGAGGCCCTTGACTGTGAGGAATTGGAGCGTGCGCGTACGCTTCTCCTCGCCTTCGTGCCATGCGTATTCCCGGAGTGATTTTCCAGCTTCGAGGTGCGGCTTGAGCTTTTCCAGGAGCGCAGCCTCGTCGGCGCGTTCCTGCTCGAATTTACGTTTCTGGTCCTGGGCGATGCGGTTAAGCCGGGTCTCGATGAGGCTCAAGTCGCTGATCGTGAGTTCGAGGTTCATCGCGTCAATGTCCCGCAACGGATCGACCGAACCGTCCACGTGAAACACCGCCGGATCCTCGAACGCGCGCACGACCTGGCAAAGCGCATCCATGTCCTTGAGTTTGTTGAGCCATTGCTCGCGCGGCTTGGGTTCGTGGGGTGGGGCCGGGGCCAGCGTGCACTCGATCTCGGCGTACTTGGTCTTCTTGGGCTGGTACATCGCGGAGAGCTTGTCCACGCGCGGATCGGCCACCTTGACCGTCCCGACGTGGTACTCGGCGGCGCGACCGAGCAGGTGGTCGACTCCCACACCCGTGAGCAGGGAGAACACCGTTTTCTTGCCGACTTGCGGCAGGCCGATGAGGGCAATTTTCATTTGAGACGCCGCGCCGAATGCCTTCGGAGCGGCCTACAACCACCTCATCTCTTGAGGCTTGCGCAGAACGCTTCGATGCGATCGAGCCCCTTCTGGATGTTTTCCATGGAGCAGGCGTAGCTGAGTCGAACGTGCGCGTCGCTGCCGAACGCGATGCCGGGCACTACGGCGACCTTTTGGTCATCAAGCAACTTGCTGGAAAAGGCGGTCGAGCTGAGGCCGAAACTGGAAATGTTCGGCAGCATGTAAAATGCGCCCATGGGTTTCACGCAGGTGACCCCCGGAATTTTCGTCAGGCGGTCGTACATGTAGGCGCGGCGTTCCGCAAACGCCTTGACCATCTCACCGATGAATGATTGGTCGCCCTTCAACCCCGCGAGCGCGCCTTTTTGGGCGAAGCTCGTCGGGTTCGAGGTCGAGTGCGACTGAATGGAGTCGATGGCCGCAGCAATGGGCTCGGGAGCCGCCACGTAGCCGAGACGCCAGCCGGTCATTGCATAGGCCTTGCTGAAGCCATTGACGGTGATGGTCAGGTCGTAGACGTTTTCGCCCAACGACGCGAGGCTGACGGGTTGGACGCCGTCATACGTGATCTTCTCGTAAATCTCGTCCGACAACATGAGGATGTCTTCTTCCAGAGCGACCTCGGCGAGCGCTTGCAGTTCTTCGCGGCTGTACACGGTGCCCGTCGGGTTGCCGGGCGAATTGAGAATGATCAATTTCGTGGCCGGAGTCATCGCGTCGCGGAACTGGTCCGGTGTGATCTTGAACCCACTGGCTTCCGTGGTCTCGACGATCACCGGCGCAGCGTCTGCGAGCTTGGCCATTTCGGGATAGCTCAACCAATACGGTGCGGGGATGATCACTTCGTCGCCGGCCTGGCAGGTGGCGAGGATCGCATTGTAACAGGAATGCTTCGCGCCGCAGTTGACGATGATCTGCGACGGCTTGTACTCGAGACCGTTTTCGTTCTTCAACTTGTCGGCGATGGCGGCGCGCAGTTCCGGTATGCCCGAAGACGGCGTGTACTTGGTGAACCCCGCCGCCAGCGCCTGCACGGCAGCGTCCTTGATGTATTGAGGGGTGTCGAAATCGGGTTCGCCGGCGCCGAAGCCGCAGACGTCAACTCCTTCGGCTTTGAGTTTTTTGGCCTTGGCGTCGATGGCGAGCGTGAGCGACGGGGTCAGGGTGGTGGCACGTTGTGCGAGTTGTTGCATGAGTGGTCTTTCTGGTGCTGATGGTTCGATTCAAGATTTCAATACGACGGGTTCAGAGCTGGCAATTATAAAACTCCTCGACGAGCGGCTTCAGATCGTTTTCACGGGCGTTGATGATTTTCATTTCCCGCTGCGCGTTCTCGGCCGAATCACTGGCATGCGCGGCATTGACCATGATGTCCTTGCCGAGTTCACGACGGATCGTGCCGGGCGGCGCCTTGCGCGGGTCCGTGGGCCCCAGGACGCCACGAATCTTGGCCACGGCATCCGTCCCCTCATAGACGACGGCCACGATTTTTTCCAGGCCGGGCTGGGCCTTGGCGGGCCCGGAACAATCTTCCGGCTTCCGGCCGGTCATGAATTGGACGATCTGGCTGAATTGTTGGTTGGCAAACAGCGGCCCCATGATATCCCCGAGCGCCTTCTCGGTTTGCGGGTCGAGGCCGAAACCGAATTCTTTTTCCAGCGCCAATCGCGCGCGCTGTCCGGAGATTTCCTTGAGCTTTTCGCGGAGGAAGACACGGACCGGCCCGTAGAACTCCTCGGCCTGTCCGACGCTCATGTGATGGACCTTGATGGTGATGATGTACAGCCCCGTGCGCGAGAGCATGTCGACAATGTTGCCCGGGCGGGCGCTGGGGAAGCGGAAATTATCGGGCTTCAGTAACACGAGCGTCTGTTCCACCTTGGCGTTCTTGGGGTAGACAACGACCTTCTCCAAAAAGCCGCCATCGGTGTCGGAGTATTTGGCCCAAAGCTTGAGCTTGGTCTCGGCTTCCTCGGGACTGGGAGCCGCCAAAACCGCAGGCTCGAAGTATTTCACCTGACCATCGGCGCCGACGATGTAGTCGCCATACGTGTCGCGGATGGTTTCACCCGCGGCGGCCTTGTCGGCCTGAAAACTGCCCACCACCTGCCGCACTTTGCGCACCGCGTCTTCGCCACGGAACAGGAGCATCATCACGCGCTTCCGTTGTCCGGTTTTCGGGTCGGGCGAATAATTGTCGAGGATGTATTGGCGAATGAGTTCCTGGATCTTGCGGTCTTGGGGATCCTTGGGGGACACCGCAATTTCCGCGTAGCGCTCGACCAGTTCGCGCCCGGGTGCGAACATGCGGGCGGCAACCAACTCCAGAGCGGTGCGTGTAAACAATCGGGAGATCACGCCGCCTGTACGCGATTTGTACACCGTGTACGGGTTGATCAGTACGTAAGCCAGTTCTTCTTTAGCAGCAGTCATGGTTGGTCGTATTCCGATTATCGTGTTGACGTGGCGCATCCTGTTCAAAAACAGAGAGAACCCGCGGTTGCAAGCCTCACAGCCCGCGAGGGACTCGTCTCGCTTTTGGTTCGAACCGCGGCGGCGATGTCCGTCTTACTTCTTGCCTCCCATGATGCGGAACAACTTGGTGCCGCAATCCGGGCAGACGCCCTGGATGGCGGGACGACCGTTCTTCATGGTCACTTCCTGCGCCTTGGCCATTTCCTTCTTCGCTTTGCACTTCACACAATACGCTTCTGCCACGGTACTTGCCTCCCCTTCGGTTCAATTTTCACTCGGAAAACTTGCGGCGCATCTTACTGGCACCAGCCAACAACCGTCAAGGTGCAAAACCGGGGCGAAAAAATCCAACAACACTGGCTGCGAGGTTGTATTTTTCGACTCTCCATGGTATTGTAGTGCCAGGTATTTAGTCGTCACCAAGTAGCGCACAAGGAATGGACACTACTCTCGCGAGCCGCCCAATCCAGACGGTGGCGTGCACTTTGCGCCGGCCGTTGGGGATCGTCGTTGCCGCAGGATTGATGTTATTGGTCGCCTGCGAACACTCCGGTTCCGTTTCCGACGCCGATGCAGAACAAGAGGTCAACTACCAGCGCGCCAGGCGCTTATGCGAGCAACAAGACTTTCCAGGCGCGGCGGAGTTTTACAATAAAGCGCTCTTGGTGCATCCGGAGTTCGCCAACGCACACATGGAATTGGGGTTGTTATACGAAAACCGGTTGGCTGACCCGATATCCGCCATTTATCATTACCGGCGGTTCCTGGAGCTGCGGCCAGATTCGGAAAAGAAGCAGTTGGTTGAGGATTTTATCGAACGCGCCAAGCTGTCGTTGGCGGCGAAGTTGCCCCAATCACCCATCGTCGATGCGAGCGAGCTGACACGGTTGGAAAGTGAGAAGACGGCGTTGCTGCAGGAGAACGCCGCGCTTCGAACGCGAGTGGCAGAATTGGAGAAGGTGGGGAGCGCCACACAAGTGGCGGCGACCGAGTTGACACCTGTTGCGGTGGCTTCGGCTCCTCCGCCGTCTCCAGCCGCGACGACCGCGCCGGCGGTTGCTCCGGGAATTGTGATGGCGGCGGCACCGATCATGCCGACGTCCGAGGCATCGACGATGGAATCGCCGCGGGTTCGCACGTATATTGTGCAACGAGGCGATACGCTACAGTCGCTGGCGTTGCGGTATTACGGGTCACGAGCGGCGTGGGGAAAAATTTTTCAGGCGAATCGGAGCGGTCTGCCAAGCAAGGATCAGTTGAAGGTCGGGCAGCAGTTGGTAATTCCTTGATGGGGAACGTGGGTAGACCAGGGCAGAATAGGGCGAAAAGGTCATGTTGAATAAGGTATTTGCGGGGTTGGTGATCGCGTTTTGGGCGGGCATGATGACGGCACTGGTCCGTGTCGAAGTTTTCCCACAGCCGACGACGGTCGAGACGTTTTCGACCGAACGGGTCATGAGGAAAGTATTTTCGAACCCCGAACCGCTGAGCTTGGACGTGTATTATAACTCCAGCAATCACATCGGGCATTGCACGATCGAAATCCAACCACAAATGAGCGACAAACCAGGCGACGAATCCGGGCTGACACAGAAGATAGTCGATTACAAGGTGACCACTGATTTGAAAGTCAGGCTGACGGCATTCGGGATGCCATCGCGGCTGGCGTTGGTTGGCGAAAGTATTTTCAGCAGAACGCTGGAACTGGAACACTTTCGGTTTAGCACTGACATCGGCGAAGGTCGCGGGGGTGCGGGCGGTTTGGGAGATGGTCACGTGAATGTGATCGGAGACGATCATACCAAAACGGTGCAGGTGGCGTTCGACTTTGGCGACTTCCACGATGAGCGCCTCTTCGACTTCGATCAGGTCAAGGGCGCGGGCTTTGCCAATGCATTCGGATTACCGGGGATGGCCAACTTCAGCTTCCTCGGCGGTGGCGGACTTCCGAGTGGTTTTGGTGCGTCTTCGGACGAGGGTGCACACGCGCGGCCCACGACGACCACGTCCCTCGACCGCCTGGAAATTGCGGGCAATCTGCAGCGTGTGTACCTGGTATATTCCAGGATCGACGACCAGATGTGGACGAAGATCTGGGTGGACGAGTCGGGTCAGGTCCTCAAGGTGGTTACTTCGATGGGACTAGAAATGCGAAGCGATGTCGCACTGGGAATGGGCGAAGAACCGAATCGAATGGGTCACCGGAGGGGCGGCGGGACCAGACCATGATCCGCACAGAACATCTCGCGAAGCGGTACGGCGGGCTGGTGGCCGTCAACGACCTCAACCTCGATATTCCGCAGGGCCAGTTCTTCGCGTTCCTCGGACCGAACGGCGCCGGCAAGACAACCACCATCAAGCTCCTGGCCGGATTGCTTAAGCCGACCTCGGGCCGCGCGTTTATCGGGGGCTATGACATTCAGTCGGATCCAGTCGAGGCCCGCAAGATTATCAGCTACGTGCCCGACATGCCATTTCTCTATGACAAACTCGAGCCGATGGAATTCATGCTGTTCGTCGGCCAGCTTTATGGAATGGAACGTCCGGAGCTCGTGCGCGCCAGCGACGAGTTGTTCGATGTGTTCGGGTTGGATGAGGTCCGCACGCAACCGATCGAAGAACTGTCCCTCGGGACGCGACAGCGCCTGGTGATTGCCTCCGCGCTGTTGCATAAGCCCAAGGTGATCATTATCGACGAGCCGATGGTCGGCTTTGACCCACGGAGTGCGCGTGTGGTCAAGGATGTTCTCAAGGAGCGGTCGCGCGCCGGTGTGACAGTGTTTCTGTCAACGCATATCTTGCCTCTCGCCGAGGAGTTGGCCGATCAGGTGGGCATTTTGAACCGCGGCAAGCTGATTGCCGTGGGAACGATCGACGAACTCCGGGAGCTCAGCGGTGAAAAGGGTGAACTCGAAGACACATTTCTCGCGCTGACACGCGGAGAGGCGCCAGCGGTCGAACTGCCATGAATGCCCTGAAGTTTTTTCGATTACTGATCGAGCTCAATCTGCGGATTGTCCGCCGCAACATCCTCACGTTGCGGGAGAAATCGCTGCTGATGGTGTCGGTGATCACCTTGTTCGTGATTGGCTACTGGTTCGCGGCTTACTCGATCTTCTACATGGGGTTCCGCCATCTGGCGGAGGTGCCGGGTCTGCAGGTGATCGTGCTGGACCGGATGCTCTACCTGTTCTTTGCCTTCCTGTTCCTGATGTTGATGTTCTCCAACATGATCATCGGCTACTCGACGTTGTTTAAGAGTCAGGAAACGGAGTGGATGCTCACGCTACCTGTCCGCAGTCTCGACGTGTTCCGCTGGAAACTCATGGAGACCACCCTGCTGGCGAGTTGGGCGTTCCTGTTTCTGTCGGCCCCCTTGATGGCCGCCTACGGGAATGCCCGACACGTGTCGCCAAGTTTCTACCTGAAGGTGTTCCTGTTGTTTGTGCCGTTCACCGTCATTCCGGCGGCGCTCGGGTCGATCGCGATCCTGATCGTCACCCGCTACCTTCACCGACGGGTTTTCAAGTGGGCGCTTTTCGGCGTCAGCGTTGTGGGCATTGCCACGGGCGTCACCTTTTTAAAGCCCATGCAGGCCGAACAACTGGAGCAGGCGCAAATGGTGGCGTCGCTCACGCAATTGCTCCACAACAGCAACATGACCGTGCAGCCGATGTTGCCGAGCTACTGGGTCGCCTCGAGCATGATTGCCTGGGGGGAAGGCTGGTCGGGGAAGGGGCTGTTCTACTTCCTCGTCCTCCTGAGCAACGCCATGATGGCCACCCTCGTCTGCGTGACCCTCAGTCGCCGGTTGTTCTACGAGGGCTGGTCGCGCAACCACACCCAGGGCGATTTTCAGTTGGGCGTCCCGCTTCTGGACAAACCAATCAGTCTTCCCCGTGCCGACCTTGCCGACCGCATCATCAACCTCTGGCCGCGCCTGCATCACGCCACCCGCGCCCTGATCATCAAGGACATCCGGATTTTCTGGCGTGACACCTCCCAGTGGAGCCAGTTCGTGATCTTTTTCGGTCTCCTCGGCCTCTACGTCTTGAATCTCCGCAGCGTCGCCTACGATTGGAGTAACGAATACTGGGCCAGCTTCGTCTGCTTCCTTAACCTCGGCGCCTCGAGCATGACCCTCGCCACCCTGACCACCCGCTTCGTCTTCCCCCAGTTCAGCCTCGAAGGCAAACGCCTTTGGATTGTCGGCATGGTTCCCAACGGCCTGAAACGCGTCCTCTTGGAAAAATTCTGGCTCAGCAGTATCTGCTCCGCGGCCATCACCCTCGCCCTGATGCTCACCTCCAGCTGGATGCTCCGCATTCCCGGCTGGCTGACACTGCTCTTCGCCTCCACCGTCATCGTCATGAGCTTCGCCCTCTGTGGCATCGCCGTCGGCATCGGCGCGCTCTTCCCCAATTTCTCCTCCGGCTCCTCCGCCAACCGCCGCGACGACAACCCCGCCCGCATCGTCTCCGGCTTTGGCGGCACCTTCTGCTTCCTCCTCAGCCTCGTCTACATCGCCCTCGTCATCGGCTCCGAAGTCCTCCCCATGTACCTCAGCTTTGCCGCCAACGGATTCTCCGACCGCGGCCAACCCTGGGGCCTCGTCTTCTCCTGGATCTTCGTCGCCTTCCTCAGCCTCGCCGCCACCTCCATCCCCATGTCCCTCGCCCTCAAAAAAGTCGAAGCCCTCGAAATCTGACTCCAGCTCACCCCAGCTCTCCCCATCTGCCCACCATCTTCACCTCCACCAACCCTCCTCCAAACCACACTAATCCTTGACAATAACAACCCTATCGCCCCCACCCATCCCTTTCCCACATAACCCGCCTTACCCGCCTTGGCCCCCAGACCCATCCCTGCCCATCGCCTTCCGCCCCCCGACTTCTTCCCCTTATTCGCCCGCCCCTTCGCAATGGTGACTTCTCCTTGCCCGCATGCTAATTTCACCGCCACAACAACCATCACCAAACCAAGCACCCACCCATCCCCCCCATGACCACGCG
>JBEKLM010000052.1:0-29597 GCA_050010195.1 Verrucomicrobiia bacterium | reverse complement strand
TCACGATCAGCGAGCCGGGCGAAGTAAACGAATTGCTCAGCCCGGACGATTACGCCCACCACATCGGCGCCTGACCATGCAAGAGGCTGATCGGTTTGCCGACCGACATATCGGCAGCAGCCCGGAAGAGGTTCACGAGATGCTGCGCGTAATCGGGTTTCCCACGCTCGACGCGATGATCGATGCGGCCATACCGCCGCAGATCCGAGTGGCTAAACCACTCTCCCTCCCGCCAGCCGGCAGCGAGTACGAAGTGCTCGCCGAATTGAAAGAGATCGTCTCGAAGAACGAAGTGCGCCGCTCGTTTATTGGCATGGGGTATTACAATTGCATCATCCCGCCCGTTATCCAGCGCAACATTCTGGAGAATCCCGGCTGGTACACGCCATACACACCGTATCAAGCGGAGATTTCCCAGGGACGTCTCGAAGCGCTGTTGAATTTTCAGACATTGGTATCCGACCTGACGGGCTTGGAAATCGCCAACGCGTCTCTTTTGGATGAAGCGACGGCCGCTGCGGAGGCGATGTCCATGTGCCACGGGCTGCAAGCGAGCGAAGGACGAAACATCTTCTTCGTTTCCGAGACCTGTCATCCGCAGACCATCGCGGTGGTGCGGACGCGTGCTGAGCCGCTGGGGATTGACGTCGTGGTTGGCAACCACGCTGAATTCACGCTGAACGAAAGCGTATTCGGCGCGTTGCTTCAATACCCCGCGACAGACGGCGCAATTCTGGATTACGAGCCATTCATTCGTGAGGTTCACAAACACAAGGCATTGGCGGTGGTAGCAACCGATCTCTTGGCGCTTGCGCTGTTGAAACCACCCGGCGAGTTCGGCGCGGACGTGGCCGTCGGCAGCGCCCAACGCTTCGGTGTGCCGGTGGGATACGGCGGGCCGCACGCGGCGTTCTTCGCCACCCGCGATGCGTTCAAACGGCACATGCCCGGCCGGTTGGTCGGCGTTTCGAAGGACGCCCAGGGCCGGCCCGCGTTGCGGTTGGCGCTTCAGACGCGGGAACAACACATCCGACGAGACAAGGCGACCAGTAACATTTGCACCGCACAAGTTCTGCTGGCGATTATGTCTTCGATGTACGCGGTGTATCACGGGCCGGAAGGATTACGGCGAATCGCCAAACGAATCCACGCCCTGGCTGCAATCCTGCCGACAGCGCTCGGCGAACCCCAGAATGGACCTTTCTTCGACACGTTGCGGTTTCGCAAGGCGGCAAGGCCAAAGGGAGTGAACGTTCGTGAGTATTCCGACGGGTCATGGGGCGTATCCATCGACGAGACAACCACAGCGGAGGACTTGCGACGTATTGTTGGACGGCCCATCGAGAACGTCTCCGAGCCGGGACTCGGCGTGTTCACTCGTTCGACATCGTTTCTCACCCATCCTGTCTTCAATCGGCATCATACCGAAACCGAAATGCTGCGGTACATCAAACAACTCGAAACCAAAGACCTGTCCCTCACCACATCCATGATTCCTCTTGGATCATGCACGATGAAGCTGAACGCGACGGCCGAAATGCTGCCGTTGAGCTGGCCCGAAGTGAGCCAATTGCATCCCTTCGCGCCGATGGAGCAGACTCGGGGGTACCAAATTCTTTTTCAGGACCTGGAGACCTGGTTTGCGGAGATCACCGGTCTCCAGGCGGTTTCGCTGCAACCGAACGCCGGTTCACAAGGCGAGTATACGGGCCTGCTGGTCATCCGGGAATATCACCAGCAACGCGGACAAGGGCAACGCAACGTCTGTCTGATTCCGGTCTCCGCGCACGGGACCAACCCGGCCAGTGGCGTGATGGCCGGGTTCCGGGTCGTTCCCGTCGCCTGCGAAGACGAAGGCGACATCGACGTCGCGGATCTCCGCGCGAAGGCACAGGAGCACCGCGACGATTTCGGCGCGTTGATGGTGACGTACCCATCCACACATGGTGTCTTCGAGGAAACCATTCGCGAAATTTGCCAGATCGTTCATGAGAACGGCGGCCAGCTGTACATGGATGGCGCCAACATGAACGCGCAGGTCGGATTGTGCCGGCCGGGAGACATCGGGGCGGATGTCTGTCACCTGAATCTGCACAAGACCTTCTGTATACCACACGGCGGGGGCGGTCCTGGTGTGGGACCGATTGCGGTCGCTCCTCATCTGGCTCCGTTTCTGCCGAGACATCCGTTGACCCCGGTTGGCGCCTCGAAAGGAATCGGCCCCGTGTCCGCCGCGCCGTGGGGCAGCGCCAGCATTTTGGTCATCCCATGGATGTACATCAAACTGATGGGCGCGGACGGGCTGGCGGACGCCAGCAAGATCGCCATTCTCAACGCGAACTACATGGCGCGGCGACTGGCGCCTTGCTTCCCGACACTCTACAAGGGCCATGGCGGACTTGTCGCGCATGAGTGCATCGTCGATTGTCGACAATTCAAAGCCATCACGGGCGTGGAGATTGAGGATATCGCCAAACGTCTCATGGATTATGGTTTCCATGCGCCGACGATGTCGTGGCCCGTGCCGGGAGCACTGATGATTGAACCAACCGAAAGCGAGTCGAAAGCCGAACTCGACCGGTTCTGCGACGCGATGATTGCCATCCATTCGGAAATCAAAGCCATCGAATCCGGCAGGATGGACAAGTCCAACAATCCGTTGAAGAACGCGCCGCATACCGCGCAAGCCGTTACCGCCGACGCGTGGGACCGGCCCTACAGTCGCGAGCAAGCCGCCTTCCCGGCGCCATGGACGCGCGAGCACAAGTTCTGGCCTGCCACTGGTCGCGTTGACAATGTCTACGGCGACCGCCACGTTGTGTGCACATGTCCTCCGGTTGAGGCCTACGCGACGGAAAGCCCGCAGGTCAACTAAGTCAAGGCCCACAGACGTGCACGTGTAACCATTTGCGGTGCAATGCATTTTGATTGCATTCCGCTGATATCGACGTATACTATGGCCAGCGCGAGAGCGAATCTGTGGCCAAAGCACGCAAAGAGGTTGAGCTTGCGGTACGTGTCGTTAACAGTCCTGCGGCCGTGCAGGAAGTGTTGTCGGCCTTGGCCGCCCGTGGCCTGAACGTTCTGGCTTACTGCACCTACACGGAACGTGATGATCTGGTGATTCTTCTGGTCACGGACGACGCGTTGATCGCGAAGGATGCGCTCCAGAGTGCGGGGTTTTCCTGCAAGGCGAATTCCGTTGTGCTGGTGGGCGCGTCACACGAACTTGGTTCAACGGCAATCATCGGCGCGCACCTCGGGGTGTCGGGGGTCGAGATTCTTTACTCCTACGCCTCATGGTTGGGGGGCGACCAGTCGATCGCGGTGTTTAAGACCACCGACGACGAGCGCGCCATTCAAGCGCTGGAGATTTGTCCGCAAGCGCAAGCCGCTGCCTGAGTCGACCCCGTCCCCGGGGTATATAATCAACTGCCTGGCCCGACATTCGTAGTGGGCGCATTGCTCGTCGCCTCAGCCGCCACACTGTTGGTGGTTGCCGGTTGTGTATTCTTTGGGCCGAATGGCCACCACCAGTGCTTGCGTTTTTTGGGCTTCGAAATGACCGGTGGTGGAGGCTGGAGATCCGCATCCGTCATGACCCGTTCCAGCCGCGGATAGACCTGCTCTCCACCCTGCACCGTCACCACGCCGTCATCTTGCGCAACCAGTTGCGGCGTGGACATGACGTCCGAGTAGATCAGGCGCTTCACGATGTTCGCGTCGGGACCGATTTCATCATAGCTGATGGCGCGCGGTCCGCTGCGATACAACACATGCAGATGACCGGTACCGTCCACTTTGGCAGTCGGACTTCCCAGGGCGATAGAATCCCCCAGTGGAATCATGCCGTACACCAGATCATGCGGCTCATCCTGCACTCCGGCGTAGAGCACCTCATCGTACGAGTTTCGCCGCAACAGCAGAGAATACGTGCGATACTGTTGGTTGGTCTCACCTTCCGCCGGCGGCAATCCAACTGTTTGCCGCCAAATCTCACGGCCGTTGATAATAGTGAAGTTGGCCGGCGGCGATATCGCATGCAAACCGTCCGCTTCGACCGCAGCTCGCACGGTAAAGACGCCCCGCTGCCGTAGATCGAAATGCGTCAACAGATCCACGGAAATGCTCTGGGTACGGCCAGGTTCGACCCTGACGGGCTCCGTCGTGAACGCATCCCCCACCGGAGACAGGCTCGCACCAGATTCATCCGTAATGAGAAAGTGGAGCCAATGCGTGTCGCCCTGGTTGGCAAGATCAATGGTTCGGCCGGAGAAATTGCGAATGGTGACGACGGCGGGAATGGATTCGAACAAAACGAGTGTGTCGCGTTCCATCTTCACTTGCACGGAGATCTGGGCATGGACACCCGAGGGCACACCCAACGGGGCCGCAAGAAACGCTAACATAATCAATCGGCGCATGGGATGACGTTAGCACGCTCGCGCGGAACCGAACAAGAAAAATGCCTCGGGCTATCGAACATCCACCAGCGCGGATAGCGCTGTTCGGAGCGCCACATTGTGTGCTCGGGCGCGCTGTGGGAGTGGAAAATGCACGGGAGTTTCACTGCCAAGGATGTGCCGGCAGCCGTTGAGAAACAGATGATACGCCATCGGCCAACGAGGCCGTTGTTTGAGGCGGGACAGGTTGGCTTCTCGGCGGATCAGTCCAGGGCCCGTGGCGCGGCTGCCATCGATCACCTTGTCACGGTTGATGGGAATCACTTTGCCGACCGCCGCGACAATCCGCTCGCCAATAAACGGCGGTTCCTGGCGAAGCTCGTACAGATAATACCCGGGAGAATCCACGTCCTCATGGTGGTCGAACAGGAAAAGAAAATGCCGGCCCTTCACCAGCCGCGTCACCAATTGCGCTTCGGGACAAACGGCCGGGTTGCGAAACTGGCGATTGATGTCGCGGCCCTGCGCGTTGCGGCGCTGATTGCGCTCCCAACCATAGGGGTTGAGGCACGGCAGGACGAACCAGTTCACGCGCCACTTCGCCCATTCACCGCCCTCCAGCCAGCGGAGCGCGCCTTCGACACTGCCCGGTTCTTCACCGTGAATCCCCGCTGTGAGTAGAATGGTTGGCGCTTGATCGTCAATTCGCCGTCGCACGCGGTAGAATGGGTACCCCCACACGCGGCCCACCTGCTCGACGCGCCATTCCTGCCGCGGCAGCGCTTCCAGCCGTTGTGCGATCTCGCGATAATCACGAACGCGCCCCATGCGGGGAAGTTATCGCACAGAGTGCCGGTCGTGGCAACCGGCACCCACCAACCTCACGCCATCGCCTTGAGGAATTCCTTGTTGGTCTTGAATTTGGACATACCGGTCAGGAGTCTCTGGAGGGCTTCGATGGGTGGCGCCCCGCTCAGGGCGCGACGCAGCCGCGTAATGGCCTCCAAATCCTTCGGCGCCAGCAGCAATTCCTCGCGCCGCGTGCCGGAAGCGTTGATGTCCACCGCCGGCCAGAAGCGTTGCTCGGCGATCTTGCGGTCCAGCACCAACTCCGAGTTGCCCGTGCCCTTGAACTCCTGGAAGATCAACTCATCCATCCGCGAGCCCGTATCGACCAACGCTGTGGCGATGATCGTGAGCGAGCCGCCCTCCTCCGCTTTGCGCGCGGAGGCAAAAATGCGGCGCGGTTGTTCCATCGCGCGGGCGTCGAGACCGCCCGTCATGGTGCGACCGGTCGACCCGATATAATTATTGAACGCGCGCGCCAGACGCGTGATCGAGTCCAACACGATGAAGACGTCCCGGCCGAATTCCACCATGCGCTTCGCGCGTTCGATGGCCATCTTGGCGGTGCGGACATGCTCGTCGATGGTCTGGTCGTTGGTCGAGGCGATGACCTCGCCGCCCTTCACGGACCGGCGGAAATCCGTCGTTTCCTCCGGACGCTCATCGACCAGCAGCACCATCGTATGGACGTCCGGATGGTTCGACAGCACGGCATCGGCAATGTGATGCAGCAACGTGGTCTTGCCCGTGCGCGGCGCGGCGACAATGAGGCCGCGCGTGCCCTTGCCGACGGGCGCGATGAGATCCACGACGCGCGTCGTGTAGCGGTCGGGGACCGTTTCGAGGAAGAACCGCTCGTTCGGGTTCAGGCTGGTGAGATCGTCAAATTTCTTGAGGCTCGTCCATTTCTCGGGCGGTTGGCCGTTCATTTTGAAAATCTCGGCCAACTGCGGACTGCCCTTCTTCGGCGGCACGGCGCGCCCCTCGATTTCGAGGCCGGGCCGCAACTTGAATTTGCGGATGATGTCCGGCGACACGTAAATGTCGTTCGGGCTGATCTGGAAGCTGCGGGCGGGGTTGCGGAGAAAACCGAACCCCTTCTCGCCGACTTCCAGGACGCCACGGACCGTGCTATCGGTTGGTTGCTGTGGTGGAGGCTGTGGTTGTGTTTGCGGCTGTTCTGTCTCGTTCACAATTCTTGCTCTGCCCGCGTCGAGCGCAGGCGTATGGTTTTCGTTGTCAGGTCGTGCACCGACTTGATGTAGCGGACCGTCCGTGTCTTGGCGCGCATGACGATCGAATGCGTGGTGGCGGTGTGCCCGATGAAGCGCACCCCGGGCAGCAACGGGCTGTCGCTGATTCCCGTGGCGCAGAATACGATCCCGCTTCCCCGCGCCAGATCTTCCGCGTAGTACACCTGCTTCAGTTCCTCTGTTACTCCCTCGTTTTCCAACTTCTTTCGCTCGGCTTCGTCACGCGGCCACATCTTCACCTGCATGTCGCCGCCCAGGCACCGCAACGCCGCTGCGGCCAACACGGCCTCGGGCGAACCGCCCACTCCCGCGTACAGGTCCGTGCCGCTGTCCGGCAGGCTCGGCGCAATCGCCCCCGCCACGTCGCCGTCTCCAATCATTCGCAGCCGCGCCCCGACCTTGCGGATGCGACTCACCAACTCCTCGTGCCGCGGCCGGTCCAGCACCGTGACCGTCAGGTCGTGCACGGGCGTGTTCAGAATCTTCGCGATGAGGAGCACGTTCTCCTCGATCGGCGCTTCCAGCTTCACCTGCTCCACGCCCTTCTTGAGCATGTAATTCCGCACTCGCGGTCCGTACGCCAGCTTCTCGGAATAAAAACTCGGCAAATTCTTCAGCGACTGGCCCAACCCTTCGAAGGCGCTGCCCGCCGCCAACACCGAAATCACATTCGGCAACCCCTTCGAGATGTTGGTTGTGCCGTCCAGCGGGTCGACCGCGATGTCCAACGGTATCGATCCCGGCTCCCACGTCCCGAGATGCTCGCCCAAAAAAATCCCCGGCGCCGCATCCTTGACCCCCTCGCCAATCACCACTTCCGCGCAACACGGCAACAAATCAAACATCCCCCGGATCGCATCGCACGCCGCCTGGTCTGCCGCATTTTTGTTGCCCTTGCCCATCCACTGCGCCGCGTTCAACGCAGCCGCTTCCGTCGCACGCACGAGATCGAACTCCACGATGCGCTCCAAATCTTGAATCGGCTTACGATTCAACCTCGCCATTGAATGGGTATTACCTACTAAAACTTATCGGGCAATTCCGCGTTCAGACTTGCGACAGAAGTCGATAAAATGTTCGAGCTCTGGGCTCGGCGGAAGTTCCGACTGTATCCTATCCAATGCATTGCCAACTGTCAACCCCGCGCGACACATTATCTTGAACGCCTCCCGCAGGCTCCGATGGACCTCCTCCGACACCCCGTTGCGCTCCAACCCCACCTTGTTCACCCCCCGCGTCTCCGCCGGGTTCCCGTCCCCGATCATATATGGTGGGATATCCTGCACCACCTTCGCGCACCCCCCAATGATCGCCATCGTCCCAATCCGGCAAAACTGATGGATTGCCGCCAGCCCCCCAATAATCGCAAGGTCTTCCACCACAACATGTCCCGCCAGAGTCCCGTTGTTGCTGAATACCACATGGTTCCCCACCACGCAGTCATGCGCCACGTGCGAATACGACAGGAAATTGTTGTGCGACCCGATCCGCGTCTTCAGCCCGTCCCCCGTCGCCGTATGCACCGTCACATGCTCCCGAAACACGTTGTCCGACCCGATCTCCAGGTAGGTCTTCCCCCCCGAATATTTCAGGTCCTGCGTCTTCAACCCGATACACGCAAACGGATAAAACTCGCACCGCGCCCCAATCGTCGTCAGCCCATCCACCACCACATGCGAATGCAGCCGACACCCATCCCCGAGCTTCACGTTCGCCCCGACCACGCAATACGGCCCGATCTCGCTGCCGGCACCAACCTGCGCGCACGGATCAACGATTGCGGTAGAATGAATATTCGAAGAAGCCATCAGAACCGGCCTGTCTTCCCCACGCCTTCCTTTGTACACCAATCCCGTCCCCGCGTCAACGCAAGCATTTTGCCGTTTCCGCTTGGAGGGTCGTGCTCCTGCACGACCGCTGTCTGACGCGACCGCCTTGGCGGGCAAACCTCCCGGTGAGCCGCGCCATCCCTTCCGATTCATGGTCGCTTCGTTCGGCATCCTTCACCCCCCCTCAAACCACCTTGATCTCGCCCCCGGCACCCCCAAAATTGGCTTCGTTTTTGGCTTCGTTCTCCACACTTTTCCACGCCGGCTTGAATAGAATTGGGTTCGTTTTGCAACCCCCCTCCCCCTCGCGGCTCCATCTGACAAAATGTCGCAGGATCTGGCTTCCCTTGTCTCGATCTAGACCTCCCCGGTAGGGCGGGCTGGCCCAGTCCGCCGCCTCGCGCCGCCTCCCCTTCTACCCACCGCGCTCCGTCGCCGTGGTTCCCCGCCGTCGGTCGGCCTGCCGTCGTGCTTGGTGTCATTCGTGTCTGATTCGTGGCATTCGTGATTCGCATCTCCTATCCACTATTCACTATCCCCTATCGTATATCACAACTACGATACCTCGTCAAATCGAAACTTCACGCCCACCCCCGTCCGAAGGTTGTCACCCTGAGCCTGTCTAAGGGTCTCTGTCGTGCCGCCGTTGTAGCCGCGGGCGACGACCGCGGTCCGTATTGGGCGCGATGCCTGCCGTCTAGGTATCGCGCCGTCTTGCTCCAAGGTCGACTGCCGTAACCCGCGCTTGCTAAGCGCGGTCCGCATTGTAGGGCAACCGGCCCGGCTGCCGTCGTGTCCGTATTTGGAGGGTCGCGCTTCCGCGCGACTTGCCCGCTCCGCATCACTCCTCACCCCCGCCAACCCCGGCCATCCTCTTCCTTCATCTGGTCCAACAAACGCGCCGCTTGTTCATGGGGACGGCTCGGTCACTTCGCTCGCTTGTTCGTCTCTTGCAGACACGACAGGTTTCCTATCGGCGGATCACGTATTTCCAGTTCTTGTCCCCGCCCTCCTTGAATCGAGTTAGGACACGCTTACGCACCAAATTCAACAATCCCATCAATACAGTGTCGCGGCGGTAGTGTCTCCCCTCCTTCTTTAGGAGGCTGATGATCTCGGATGCCGTTTTTGGTGTATCCAAGTCACCCTCATCCACCAACGAGCGAAGGCCACCCGTTGCACCTTTTCGGCTTTCTTCATGCGTGGCCGACTTCTCCACGGCCTTTACCGCGGGAAGTTTTCCACCTACGGGAGCCTTTTCCCGGCTCGAATCTACGCCTTTAGGACCAAGCAAGTGGTCCAAGATCCGGCCAAACGCAATTTCTCGCAGACGAGGATCTTTCACCGCTGCCACGGCTTTTTCTGCGGTCTCCAGGTGCGGCTTTAGATTTGCAGTAAGTTTTTCAGAGTTCATGGTCTTAGCCGTTAAAGGGGTATTTTTGCGTCCAAGTATAACTTCCTCGTCCGCCACGCCGAGTGAGATATGCCGCACTTTGGAGGGCCATCTCCCACGCCAACACCTCGTGGTCACTTGCTGTCGGCGCGCTCCTCGGCGCCACGCTCGGCGTCCTCCTATTGAGCAAACCCGCCGTGAAACTCGTCGTCCGTTCCCTCCAGGACCGCCAGCGCCTCCGACTGAAAATCCTTTCCCTAGCCGGGCTCGTCCTTCTCCTCTTCCTCCTCGCCGCCTTCAACATGAAGAACCTCAAGTGACCCGCGCTTGCCGAAATCAAGGTCACATTTAATGATTGCGCCACACGCCCACCAACCCGGCCGCAAGTTGCTCCAATTCGCGTAATTGGCTCGCATTTCGGCATCCGAACGAAGACAATCTGAATTGACTCAGCACGCGGCACTCACCCCGTCCGCGAACCTGTACGAGTAGGAGATCCCTATGAAGACAGGATTTGGTCTACGGGTGTGGCCCTTGGTCGTCCCATTTCTTCCCGTGATGTCTGTCATGGGTGACACCAACGTGACGTGCACGTTTGATCCCTGGCCGGGCTACTCGGTACGCGGGAACCATCAAGAGGACGGATTCAGTTTCCAGCATCCGTATCTGTGGTGGGAATCGAACGCGACGCCGGGCGATCCAACCGGCGGAATGCTGCGGCGTCAGGCCGATGGCGGGACCATGTACATCACCACGACTAACGGGACTCCGTTTACTCCCGTCGATTTCTTCCTGGCCGAGTGGGACTCCAATCCGACTCCCGGGACGTTAACCTTGATAGGAACTCGCGCGGACGGTTCAACCGTGACTGCCTCCTACGGCATGAAACGCGTCTGTCCAAAGTGTGATGTCCCTCTGTTTATCCTGCATTTCCGGGACCTCGACGTCGATTTTTGTCATCAATGCCGCGGCCTGTGGCTGGATGCCGGCGAGGTGGGTTCGATTCCCATCGCCCGCTCCACTTTTACTGAGCAAAATGCAAAGCTTTGCTTTTGTCGTGACAAAGCCGTGACAAATTCGGTAGTCTGGGGTGCGCGATGAAACGCTCATTCCTTGTAAGCGTTGGATCGGTCAAGATTCCAGTCTACGGACTCTCTTCTGGCCGATGGTGCATCAGCTACTACCAAGACGGACAGCGCCGCAGGGAGACGCGCTCCACGCGCGAGGAAGCCACCAAACGGGCGGAAGAAGTCGCAACCGCCATCCACGGCCAGAGAGCCGCTGGCCTCACCCTGACGGGCGCAGACCGCGATTCCTATGCACGCTCCCTTGAGGTGCTTAAACCCTTCGCCGTGACGCTCCACGACGCCGTGGAAGCCTATGCCAAGACACGACACAAGCTACAGAAGGCGTCTTTGAACGAGGCGGTGGACTTCTACTTGCGGCATCATCCGACGAACCTGCCAGCCAAGACGGTGAAGGAAGTTGCGGACGAATTGCTGGCAGCAAAATGCCAAGACGGGGTGAGCGCCGCCTACATGAAAGACCTAAAAACTCGCTTGCCCCATATCGCCGCTGCGTTTTCAGGCCCCATCGGGCTGGTGACGCAAGGCCAGCTTGAGAACTGGCTGCGATCGCTGCCCTGTGCCTTGCGCTCACGGAACAACTACAGGAGCCTTGTTGTGACGCTCTGGCGATTTGCGCGGCAGCGCGGGTATCTCTTGCGTGATCGCTCCACGGAAGCCGACACGCTGCCCCGCGCAAAGGACAATGGCGGGGAGATTGAAATATTTCGCCCCGCAGACTTCGCGAAGCTAATCGCCAAGGCGGATGCGAACTTGGTGCCATTCCTTGCCATCGGAGCCTTTACGGGGCTTCGCCACGCGGAGCTTCTGCGCTTGGAATGGGAGGACGTTCGCTTTGCCCAAAGGTTTGTTGAAGTGAAGGCAAAGAAGGCCAAGACCGCGCAACGCCGCCTTGTGCCAATCCAGCCGAATTTGCAAGCGTGGCTTGCGCCGTACCATGCGCAAACGGGGCCAGTGTGTGTTTGGTCCCGCATCGGACGCAAGGCGTCCGTGCTGGCGAAGGAGCTTGGCATCCGTTGGCCGAGCAACGGCTTGCGGCATTCCTACGCGACCTACCGACTGGCACAATGCCAGGACGCGGCGAAAGTCGCATTGGAAATGGGTAACACCCCAGCGATGATTTTTCGGCATTACCGGGAGTTGGTGACACCGCACGATGCGGCGGCATGGTGGAGTATTGCTCCGAAGCAGGCGGCCAACGTGGTGCCGATGCGAAGTCGCCAAGTCACTTCGTGAGCGAATTCTCGGTGGTCGCATGGTTTACGGCCCGCGCGCTCTTGGCGCAGGGTTGAATCATCTTCTTTGAGTGAACAGCCCTTGCTCTGAATATTCGTTGCTCCAACCGAAGGACGTGCAAAACCCGCGTGCCAATCCCAAGCGCCAGTCGTGCATGGCTGAGCAAGCACGGTCACTATGTGGAGACGCAGGGGACAGGGCGTTCCACATTGACGGGGCGAACCAAGCCATATAATCGGGCGCGATGGCACGCTGTCAAGTTCAGTGCAGGCGAGTCCGCACATTGCCCTGTTTCTACCATGACGTGGCGAGTGGTTCGTTTGTGCCCGAAATGGTGCGGCGTGGTAACTGCCGGCAAAGGCTGGTATTTATGGCGAAAGCGGCAAGGGGGTAGAACCCAGTCACGCGTACCGGCTTCGACTAAGCTCAATGATTGGGCGAAAGGTGCTGAAGGTGGCTTGGTTTGAAATCACCAGCAGCGTTAAGACGCGAGATCCGTTGCAAAGGGCGCATCTTGACACTGCCACTGTTGCGTCGGCTGTCCTCAGCCGATAGGTTCTCGACCGGCCCGGATGTGCTGGAGACAGCGCACGCTACACCAGCGCTTTGATCTCGGTGGCAGTGCTCAGATGCACCCCGTTGCAAACATGTTTCAATATATCAATTGACAAGAATCTAGTTCGGTCGTAAGAGGTGGACACTTTCCTCGCGGAGGCCAGGCAGTTCGAGGACAAGTCGGTCGCAGCAACGTTGTTAACGGGGAGCGTTGCGCCGAAGCATTATGAAGATGACAGATGGGGATGTCGGACGACCGGAGCTCGGACCTCGATCAAGAGCTATTCTCCTAGCTTTCGTTTTCGGCCTGGGGATAACACAAGCTTGGCCAAACAGTCCACCTCTTTCCACAAATCTGCCGCCTCAACCCCTCCCCTCGGCGTCAGCAAACCTCAATGCTCAGTCGCCGCAGACTTCTCAGGGTGCGTTGCTGGCAACCGCGACCAGCGCCCCGCCTCGCGCCGTCAGCTTCAGCCCAAACCGCCTCACAACCACCGCCTTTAGCTCAATAGCAGTCCCAGATTCGCAGCTGAGCGCCCCTCCAAGTGGTCTGATCGTCTGGTGGCGCTTCGACGAAGGCAGTGGGGGCACTGTCGGCGATTCCAGCGGCAACGGCCACACAGCCACGCTGCAAGGCGATTCACCTCCTACATGGGTCAACGGAGTCACCTCCGGCGCGCTCAATTTCGACGGCTCCCAGAACTACGTCGAGAGCGATGATGCGTTCAATGAGACCATCAGCGCCTACACCATCGAGGCTTGGTTCGCCGCGGATTCCGCCTACGGCGAGAATCCAGCAATTCTATCGACCCTCGGCGATGACATCGGTTTCAATTACCTCGGCGACATTGTTATCTACACCAACTCGGTGTTTCACGGCAACTCGATCGGGTTGAACACCCGTTGGGATGTATTGACCGCGCCTATCGGCCTGATCGATGGCAAATGGCACCATGTCGCTGGCACATGGGATGGCGCGACCTCCAGCCTTTACGTCGATGGCCAACTCGTCGCCACTCAAGCGGATGTGCACACCTCCTTCACATGGACGACGCCGCTCCGGCTGGCCTACCGCGATACCAACGGCGGCTGCAACTACGGCGGCGCCATCGGCGAACTTCTCATCTACAATCGCGCTCTCTCCAGCAACGAAGTCGCTGCCAGCTACAACACCGACACCGTTGGCGACGGCATCCCCGATTGGTGGCGGCTGAAATATTTCGGCAGCGGCACCACCACCGACAGCGTTTCCTGCGCTGCCTGCGATCCGAATGGAGATGGCGTCCCGAACCTGCAGGAGTACCAAAACGGCACCAACCCGCTGCTGCCGCCCGGACTGACTGTGCCCCCGAACCTGCTCCTCTGGTGGCGCTTCGACGAAGCCACCGACGCGTTCGTGGGCGATGTCAGCGGCAATGGCCACAGCGGCCTCCTGCTCGGCAATCCGCCTCCCGTTTGGACCAATGGCGTTACTTCCGGCGCGCTGAGCTTCGACGGCTCCCAGAACTACGTCCAGACCGAGTTGCCCTTCCACGAAACCATTACCGGTTACACCATCGAAGCGTGGTTCTCGGCGACCTCCGCCGTTGGCGAGAATCCAGCCATCATCTCCACCCTCGGCGACGATATCGGCTTCAATTACCTTGGCGATATCGTCATCTACACCAACTCATATTTTCACGGCAACTCGATCGGCCTGAACACACGTTGGGATGTCCTGACCGCGCCCCTCGGCCTGTTCGATGGCAACTGGCACTACGTCGCTGGCACTTGGGACGGCACCAACTCCAGCCTCTACGTCGACGGGCAGCTCGTCGCCACCCAACCCGATGCCGATGACCCGTTCTCGTGGACGACGCCGCTCCGGCTGGCCTACCGCGACACCAACGGCGGCTGCAACTACGGCGGCAACATCGGCGAGGTTCGCGTCTACAGTCGGGCGCTGGCCAGCAACGAAGTCGCCGCCGCCTACAACACCGACTCTATCGGCGACGGCATTCCCGACTGGTGGCGCATGAAGTATTTCGGCAGCGGCACGACGACCAACGCTTATACATGTGCATCCTGCTCCTTTATCGGTGATGGCGTGAGCAATCTCAGTAAGTATCTGGAGGGCTGCGATCCGACCAAACCAGCCGTGCCTGATAGCAGCGGACTGGTTAACTTGGCCGTGTTTACCCCACTGGAGTGATTGAGACAACATGAATACTCGACTCGCCCTCAACACCATGAATCATCGACTCTTCAAATATTTCTGGTTGATCACAGCCCTCAGCGCCTTGTTGGCCCGCAACGCCCTCAGCGCCTCGTCGGCCCGCAATCCTTCGGCAACGGCTACTCTCAAGGTCGAAGAGGCACAGCGAGCGTTTCAGGAACGTTCCCAGATGATTTTTGGGCAAACCGTTTCTTGGCCAATGAATGCCCTCGGCGACTCAGCGCCGGATTTTCCGCCGGATGGTTTCTATGAAGTAGACCTATCAAACACCGTCTTGGCAGCGGCGTTGGTCGCCGACTTGGCCGAAAAATTCCAGGATTCCCGCCTGCTATGGATGTTCACGACCCTGACGAATGGCGATATCGAGGGGATAACCGGCGATATGTTTGTTGTCACCAGCGGACAGGGCTACACGAGCATCCCTCTTCTGGGCGACAAAATGCCCATGCCACAACCGGGCGATGTCAATTCCGTCAACTACCCTGCTGAGTTCAAGATCCTGACTCAGGGGATATGCGCTGCCAAGTACGTCGTGTTGGTGCCCAACGGGCCATCTCCTGGAACACCGTCGCAAGTCGGTTCCGGCGGTCAAGGAACCTCTGTGGAAACCCGCACGGGCGACGCAGGAAATTCGGTGAACGCCGTGCAGTACTACACCCCCACGAACAGTGCAAATTGTTGCGACTGCACTCCGACCAATCCGCCGCCTTCAGGGACATACGATATGACGTTCCCTTGCCCGGTGTCTGACGGCACTCTGTCAGTTGGCGTGGGCAACTGGGTGTGGCCGCTGACGAACGGCTCGTTTTGGACAAACTATGAAGCTGTCGGCTCATCGGGTTGGACGGTGGATGGATTGCCACCCGACCAAACGAATAATGTCGTGCAACAGGAATACCCATCCGCATGCCCACCCACTTGGGCCTTTTCGAACACGAACTTCCCTCAAGTGATCGTTAATGGGTCAACCGCGAGCGTTCCCTGGACTCTCACACCCACGACTTGCAGTTACACAGATGATTCCGGCAATACTCATCAATGTTTTAATGGGTGGTACTACATCGCATTGTCTTGGAATCTCGATTTTGCCTGCGAAATGACCGTCCAGCATGCTCAAGACCAGTGGGAACAGAGCGACTGGGAGGAATCTTCGGGAGTGTCCATTGCAAGCAAGGTGGACAAGGAATCTGGCGATGAATCGGCGTGTGACTGTGAACTCGAAAGTGATCGCGGGAGCATTTACGCCGACCTGTCCGCCTTCAATGGCACTGCTCGCTGCTACCTCCAGCTTGAGGACCGCAGCGCGAATGTTATCATTCCAGGCGTGGTTAGGTCGAAGAACGCCTCAAGTCTTCAGCCATCCGATGCATTGGACGATGACGCGAACAACACGCCGCCAGTTCCAGCGGATTTTACGTGGCATTTTTTTGAATTGGCTGACCCCGGAAACCCGTGGGTATCTTCTCTTATGTCTGATTTCATGCCGATGATGCCCGACAACTTTTACGACCCGGGAAGCTGGGAACAGTGGGGATGGCAGGTCGATTGCCAGGTGATCATTGTTACGCCAGATTTCCAAAACAACATCGAGGATTGCCAGCCATGCGATGTTTGCGACAACGATTCCTGTGCCCCCGGGACCACCTCCGCCTCGTTGACAAGCGACGGCGATATGAACGTAAGCATCGGCTTGGGGCTTGACACATACGGGAAGTCCGCAGGCACGTTGAAGCTGACTGCCTCGATCCCAGACCCGAGCCTCGGTACTCCCTCCTCGTTGCGATATCAAACATCCGCAGCCAGTGAGGTGCTCCGTGGGACCAACGGCGCGCTCCGACAAGTGCTGAATTCACAGGGGCTCGTAGACATCGTTGCCATGAACAACACTTCTTACGAAATTAGCTTTTACACCACGGCCAACTCTGGTGCTCAGGACAGCTCTGGATTCTATTCGCCATCCGGGAACCCTTTCAAAACGATCACGATTGCAAATCCGGACACGAGTGGGGCTACGCTCAATGAATTGGTGGTGACGGAGTCAGGCGTGGGCGTTGCGAACGTCAGTGATTTTACATGGTCCAACGCGCAACAGCAATGGGCGCTCACGACAGGGAATGGGCTCCGCCAGGAGTCGTGCACTTCATCGTGGGACCCGAACCACATCAATCTGACCGCGGTTCACACCATTCTCGGCAGCGATGGGGTGACAACCGTGCGCAACGAACAGCAAATCTTTCAACTCTTTCCCTGGGGTGAGGAGCTCGTCCAAAAGGTGGTCGATCCCAATGGCGCAGCATTGACCACTACCTGGAGTTATTATGACAACCAAAGCACAGACGGCAGCAACTACTCGCATCTGAAGCAAGTCGTCGAACCAAGCGGTCGCTGGGAAACATACCAGTACGATAGCGTGGGGCGGATCGTCGAAGTGGATTCCCAGTATTTGGATGCTCCTTTGGGAGCGCCTGACGACCAGTGCCACGTTACGACAACCAGTTACGGAACAAGCGACCCGGCCGTGACCGTTGTCGAAACAATTCTGGGGCAAGAAGTGGGCCGTCGCTATACGGTCTATCGGCCCGGTGAGACACTTGACATTCACGCAGTGGCGCCGAATGCCGCCTGGAATGATCCAGGCAATCTGGTAACGATCACCAGCACCTATGTGGGCGGGCTGTTTGAGGGCAAGCCGCAGAGTATCACTCGGCCTGACGGAACCATGAGCCTTTACCAATATGAATATGTCGCCTCTGGCGGCACCAGCAATCTGGTCACAACCACATCCACTGGCCAGCCGAATGACGACGCTTCCGACATTCTCAATGGCACCAGAACGGTCACCACGGTGAATCAGGCTGGGGTAACAGTTCGTGAAGAGACCCACGACGTCACGGAAGGAATCGACACGCTCTTGTCATGGGACGAAGCAGTCACGTTTGACGATTTTGGCCGCGCGACTCAGGTCGATTATTCGGACGGCACCACGGCCACGACCGTCTATGGCTGCTGCGGAGTTCTGTCGACTACCGATCGGGAAGGGATCGCCACAGCCTACACCTATGACTCGCTGAACCGCATGGTCACCTCCACGCGCGCAGGAATCACCACGAGCAACAGCTACGACGCGGCGGGCGATATTCTGAGCACGGTTCGCATCGGCTCGGATAACTCAGCGATCACATTGAACACTTCAACGTACGATGCGGCGGGGCGCCTGATTTCCTCCGCGGATGCGGTCAGCAATATAACTACGTGGAGCGAGATGATCGATGGCAACGGTCACACCGTAAAGACGACCACGTACGGCGATCAGAGCACCCGCATCGAGACCTATTATCAAGACGGCCAGTTGCTCAGCGTCACCGGCACAGCCGTGCATGGCGTTCGGTACGTTTACGGCGCGGATTCGAATGGCCAATTCACGCAGGCGATCAAGTTGACCGCCGACGGAAACGACAGCAGCGAATGGACGAAAACCTACACCGATATGGCGGGACGTCCCTCCATGACTGTATCTGCCGATGGCTCGTCCAATCGGTCTTCCTACAACGGTCAGGGACAACTGGTGGAACAGGTCGATCCAGACGGCGTGACCACGCTCTATGCGTACAACGCCAAAGGTGAGCTGGAAACGACCGCCATCGACATGGATCAAAACAGTCAGATTGATTTTGGCGGGACCGACCGGATTACCCAAACGGAGAACTCCGTCGTCGCAGCAGATGGCACAACGGTTCGTCGCACAACGACATCGGTTTGGACAACAAATAACGTGGATGCAGGTTCCGTCATTTCGGTCAACGATGTCAGCGCCGACGGCCTCCAATCTTGGAGCATCAGCTACGGGCTGACCAACCACACGCAGACGGCTTATGGGGGCAATGGCCAACGGACCGTCACTACTACTCGACCTGACGGTTCGTATACGGTGAGCCAGTACCAGAATGGACAGCTTGTTTCCGAGACCCAATACGGCAGCGACAACGTGCAGGTGGCGTCCACGACTTGCGGCTACGATCCGCACGGAAGATTGGCGACGCAAACGGACGCCCGCACCGGTGCGACGACCTTCGCCTACGATAACGACGACCGGACAATCTCAATGTCTGCGGGTGGTCAGACAACCTCGTATGCGTATGATGCATTTGGCCGGCAGACTCTAATCACGCTGCCCGACAACGGGACTGTCAGTTCCGCGTACTATTCCACCGGCGAGCTGGCGACGAACTGGGGGGCGCGAACCTATCCCGTTGCATACACCTACGATTACTCGGGGCGGATGCAGACGATGACAACCTGGCAGGATTATGCCGGCAATAATGGTAGCGCCACCACGATCTGGAACTACGATCCGTTGCGCGGGTTCCTCCTGTCGAAAACGTATGCCGACAGCAGCAGCGTGAGCTACGGCAATAGTCCCGCGGGCCGTCTCCTCACTCGCACGTGGGCGCGGGGTATCACAACCACTTATGCCTACAACAATGCCGGTGATCTCGGCACGATCACCTATACCGACGCCACAACGCCGAACGTGACCTTTGGATTTGACCGCCAGGGACGAAAGATCAGCGTCACAGACGGAGCCGGCACACATGCGCTGACGTACAATGACGCGGGACAACTACTCACGGAAACCTTCCCAAATTCCGGCGTGGTCGTCACCAATTCGTATGATGGCCTGCTGCGTCGTTCGTCTCTGGGTGGGATCGGCGTCTCGCCTGTCCAGTATGGCTACGACAACGCCTCGCGGCTGCAAACGGTCACCGCCGGCAGCAACACGGCCACGTATGCCTACGTACCGAATTCCTCACTGGTGAGTAACATCCTGTTTCAGACAGGCGGCCAGACGAAGATGACGACCAGTAAGAGCTACGATAATCTCAATCGTTTGACCTCCATCACATCCGTGCCCTCCGCGGCATCTGCGGTTTCATATTCCTACGCCTACAACGCCGCCAATCAACGAACTCAGTCTACGCTGGCCGATGGAAGCTACTGGATGTACACGTACGACGCTCTGGGGCAGGTGACGGGCGGCCAGAAATACTGGAGCGATGGCTCGGCGGTGGTTGGTGAGCAGTTTGGCTACACCTTCGACACAATTGGAAATCGACAAACGGCCGTTGTCAATGGGAACACAGGCACGTACACTGCCAACTCATTGAACCAATACAGCCAGCGCACGGTGCCGGGGTACGTTTGGGAACTCGGGACCGCCGCGCCCAACGCCACCGTGACGGTCAACCTGCAACCGACCACGCGCGAGGGACAGTATTTCTCCGAAGAACTGAGCGTGAACAACACGTCCAGCGCGGTGTTTACTCAATTGACCACCGTGGCCGTATTGCGGCACGGCGCGGCCAATGGCGATGACATCGTCTCCACCGCGACAGGCCACGAATTCGTGCCGCGGTCTCCGGAGATGTTCGGCTACGATGTGGATGGCAACCTGACCAACGACGGGCGGTGGGCGTACCTGTGGGACGGGGAGAACCGCCTCATTTCCATGGTGGCGCAGGCGTCCCTGCCTGCGGCTGTTCCCCGGGAGAAGTTGCTTTTCGGCTACGACTACCAAGGCCGACGCATCAGCAAGGTGGTGTCAAATTACAGCGGCAGCGCCTGGACCGCCGTCTCGAATCTCAAGTTCGTCTATGACGGCTGGAACCTCATCGCTGAGTCGAATAGCACCAACGGCCTCGTTCGGTCTTACACGTGGGGTCTCGATCTCAGCGGGAGCGAGCAAGGTGCTGGCGGCATTGGCGGCTTACTACTTGTCTCCAATCAGGGCTCGACAGCCACGAATTCGTTCGTCTCCTACGATGGCAACGGCAATGTCACCGCCCTCGTGGACGCCAACAGTGGGCGCGTGTCCGCGCAGTACGAGTACGGACCGTTCGGGGAAACGTTGCGGGCCACCGGCACTGCCGCCGCAAATCTGTTCCAGTCCAGCACGAAGTACACCGATCCCGAAACCCGCCTGCTGTACTACGGGTATCGGTATTACGATGCCAGTACGGGAAGGTGGTTGAATAGAGATTCAGCTGAAACACTCGGCGTACGAAACGCCTATGCATTTGTGAACAACGATGATTCTGACACCATAGACGTACTTGGTCAGTATGCTTTTAACCCCCCTATTAGTAACGACGGAGGAGTCACCGGGCACACCGCGAACCAGTCAACAAAAGCTGGTCCGGATGTTACGGCTCCTCTGAAAGCCACGCTCGACGACATCCAAACGACGTATTCTGGAAAGGAACAGGACGTGAGGGAATGTGCCTGTAATGCAATGCTCGCCTTCAACATAGACGCTTACAGCGCTTGGGATATAAACCAGCTTTACCTCGTGGGATCGGGTAACGTGGGCACTATTTTCCATCAACCAGGTACCCCGCCGTGGGGGACAACCGTCCAACTCAATACGGGTTTGGGAAATAAGGTGTACTACGCGGGAGCAGTCAATTACACAATGTGGGGGTACATGAACAAGCTTTGCGCTAAAGACTTTGGAGCCTCTCAGTTTTCTCTGTCCGGGGCGAAATCTCGCGTTGTGCTCGCGAAACTGCCGTACTTGTTTGCTCAACTGGGACAAGCGGAGGCCTTTACTAGCTACGGCTACAACTGGTCTGATCCGAGCGGGGTTGCCCTGCCAACCGGCGTCCCGCCACTTTGGGGAGCAGCGGACCCGCAAAACCTTTCCGGGTGGCCTATCTTTGATTGGTTTTGGCGTGGCATACAAAATACATTCACCCATGGACAAAACTGACCGCACACTGCTGGTAGTGGCTGTAGTCGGCTTGCTAGCCGCTACTCTGTGGATATTTTACGGGGGATATCACCCCGATCTTGCTGGCTGGTTAATCGGTTCCCTAATATATTTCACCATCTGCCCCGTTCTCTTGGCTTTGGAATGTGTGCGAGTGATCCGGCTACGACGATCTCGGATCGACAATCACGCTTTGGGGCATTATGTATGTCTGTTTGCGCTCGGGTGTGGCATTGTCGTGACTGTGTGCAGGCCACCTTGCATTGCCTTCACCCAGGGGTTTCTCGAAAGGGTATCATCCGAGATTAGTCCCGAGAGTTTGCGCAGTTGGGCATTGGTGGTTATTCACTCCAATGAAGGTAAGGGATATCTTTCGGTGAATGATGAACTGCCCCTATTCCTGCGGCATAACACATATCGGGCTGTAAGAGATGCTACATTGTTGGGCGATGAGCATCGTCGATACGTAAATATCGAATTTGGGGGTGGATTTATACATTGGGGGTTGATGGTTGGGGATGAAACATTCATATTTCCCTCCGACGGTCCGAAATACATAAGAGTCTGGAGGCCAGGAATTTTTGCCTACCAAGCCAAAATGTAGTCTCAAGTTGCCAACCAATAGCAGGTGAAATGCCTGCTATGGCAAAGAATGATCTCCGGAAACAGCTTCTCGGTGGTCGCGACCTGCGTTGCAGGCCTGTCAGCTTATCGTCCGAGCGCTTCAGCACACGGGCTACCCACATCCAGCGCACGGTGCCAATGTGTCAACCAATAGCAGGCGTGATGCCGGCTACGACGAGGACTAGAAGTTATCTCATAAATGCCGGAATAGCAGTTTTTGAGGGTGCATGAGTCTCGGAATCGCGCATTTCAGGCCACAACCGGAGCACCCAAAGCCGTGTATTTGGCGAAAAACCATTTATGAGATGGCTTCTAGCCCCAGATGCAGCTTCTCGCTACTTGCAGGCCGGCATGAGGGCCAGCGGGCTTTCACTTACCATCCGAACGCTTCAACACACGGGCCACCCACATCCAGTGCTGTCCCATCAACCTCGGGAATTCCGCTGCTGTCACCGATGCGGCTCCCTGCGAATAGGTTAGAAGCGCGACTGCTTCCGGGTATGTCTACCCGTTTATAGTCCGAGAGGATGCCGCATGGTCAATCACTTTGTGACTTCGACCGCCAGCAGCGCAGTGGGGGTTCTGATTGGCAGTGGTTGCGAGCGTAAAGACAGATGTGCGCGATGAAAGATTAGCGGCGAGGTTGTCCGGCGGTGGCGCGGGGGTCGATGAGGAACGGAAGCCACGAACCGTAGTATCATTGACGCTCGCGCCGCCGCCATATAATCGCCCGCGTTTTCATCGCGTTGTCAGAGCGGAGCGCTCAGGTCGCAACGTCGTCGTGCTGATGGGCTCGCCGTTCCGTTGGCGCGGACCGGATGACGACGCAGGCTGGTCGAGAACCATGGACAGCGTGTGGATGTGGCCAGGACTCGACCGTGGACCATGGAAGACCGTAACTGTCAACGGCGCGGACATCCGCCAAATCTTCCTTCGGATATTCTGCGGAAATTCCGCGTACACAGCGCGGATACTGTGCGCAAGAAAGCACCTTGTGAACTCAAGGGGTAAAGCGTCCGATCTGTAATCCAACCGCATAGGGCGGACATCAAAGTGGTCTACTTGTGCCATTTGGTCGATCGGCGAATGCCCGGAAATGAAGCATCGAATACGTTGCCGTGGTCGATGCATGGCCGATTCGTGGACAGTACGTGGCTCAAGCGTGGCTGTGTGCGTGACATCTGCGTAGCCTGCGCGTGAAGTTTCGTGGTTCATGTATGGCAAGTGTGTGTACAGGTCGTGGAAACAAATCGGACACAGATTGGAAAGATCGTGGACACAGGCTGGATCAAGTCAGGTCAGCAGATGGTACGACCGTGGAAAGAGTTGGGTCAGCCATAGTCATCTCGGAAGCACACTGAGCGCCTGACCCGAATCGGAAAGCGCAAAGGAGTCGTACCGCGTTGTCGTGTACGCGAGGAGACGGCAGAAGCGGCGATGAGGGGCGGGTGTTGAGTGTGCCAATTGACCGAGATCGTCGCTTGGTCTGGCCTGCATTCGGGTCTCCTCCGCCTTTGTCAGACACGAAGAAAGCAGGCCAGTTCAAGCGCGGGCTTGGCACTGTTGTCCCGTCCTGCGGTATCTAGGGTCAATCATTGGCCTTCGTAAGCCGTGCATTCTCGGCGGCAATGCCACACTTGGCCAGTTTACTTTGTTCGCCACTGCGAACAGTTTGAGCGGTGCTTCGGGCTATGCTCTCGAAAATGAGACCCGTTGACATAGTTGGCGTAATGAGCCGGCCACCGTCGTTAGCTTGTGTAGGAACTACACGCGCGATCTATTTCTTTCGGACACACTGGCCCTGTGAACATCGGTACTCGGTCAGAAAGTACAGCAGGGGTTCGTGTGATTCCCGCAACTGTTACAATTCTCGTTGGAATCAACGGCCGACCTCATTGGAAGCCGAGTTCTTGGAGGATCTCCAAAACCTGTCCAGCAGAAAATGAAGAATTTTCTGCAAATAAAGCTAAACGAAGAAATTGACGGCTACCCGTGGCAACGTACGACCTCGGCGGAATCCGAAATGTTGATGTCACCCGTGTTAGTCTCGCGTGCGCGATTCATGAAAGAGCAATGGCCTGTGAAGACATTGAACAGTGAACAAACCGCGTGTGGCCGGCTTAACACGAGCCGCCTTCCGTCCCGACTGTAGTGGCTTACCCATGCTTACTACCAAAGCACAATACCGATTGGGTGACGCCAAGGAGTACTTCGCGGAGCACTTGAGCGTTGGTGACTACTACGCCGAAGGTCAACGGGCCTTGGGGCAGTGGTATGGCCAGGGAGCCGAGAAATTGGGTCTGTCGGGTGTCACACGGCAGGACGATTTCGTCCGTCTCTGTGAGAACCTTCATCCGAAGACCGGGGAAAAATTGACCATGCGTCAGAATACGATGCGTTCCGACATTGGCCCGGATGGCCAGCCTCGCCAGAACACGAATCGACGGGTGTTCTACGATTTCACGTTCTCGCCCGCCAAATCGGTGTCCATTGCCGCTCTGGTGGGCCATGATCCGCGCATTGTCGAGGCGCACGAACAAGCTGTCACGACGGCACTCGGTCAGTTGCAAGCCTTCGCCTCCACTCGCGTCCGCAAGAATGCCCAGTGCACGGACCGAACGACGGGGAACATCGTCGCCGCCGTATTCCGTCACGACACATCGCGTGCTCTTGATCCGCAGTTGCACACGCACTGTATCATCTTCAACGCGACATTCGATTCGGTCGAAGCGCGTTGGAAGGCCCTCCAGAACCACGACATGCTGTCGGCGCAGAAGTTCATCGAGAACGTCTATTACCACGAGTTGTCCCGGCGTCTGCGCCGATTCGGCTACGGCATTGAGAACCAGCGGCGGGGGGATTTTGAGATCAAAGGTGTGTCGCCGGCTCTGGTTGAGAAGTTCTCGAAGCGCCATCAAGAGATTGACCAAAAGACCCGGGAGTTGTTGGAGCGTGAACCAGAGAAAGCCACCGGCAACATCGCCGTCATCCGCGACCACATCGCCCACAAGGAACGGGCCCGCAAGATCAAGGGCATCACCCTGCCGGAATTACGAGCCAGTTGGGACCGGCAATTGACAGACGCGGAGAAAACGTCGCTTGGCCGACTGGCTATCGAGCAACCGTTAACTGCGGCATCCAGCGAGGCATTGGCAGAGAAGGCTGTCGTGTGGGCCGAGGAGCATCTGTTTGAACGGCGTTCCGTGGTGCTGGAACACGAGCTATGGCGGCACGCGTTGGAGCATGTACGTGGGCAGAATGTGGACTTGACTGATATTCAGTCTGCGACGGGCCGGCGCGGCTACGTCCGCTACAAACGCCATCCGGGCCGGATCACAACGAGGGAAGTAATTGACCGCGAATGGGAGGTTGTGCGTTTGGCACGGGACGGCATTCGTCGATGTGCGCCACTGTGCCCTGGGCACTCGATCCAGAATGCCAGCCTGGATTCCGAGCAACGCCAAGCTGTCGAACGCATCCTGCGGTCGCGGAACTTTGTCACGTTGTTTCGTGGCGGGGCCGGGACGGGCAAGAGTTACACGCTGCGTGAAGTGTACGGCGCTCTCCAACAAGCCGGGCGCACAGTCGCAGTCGTCGCTCCGCAGCGCCAACAGGTCATCGACTTGGAACGCGATGGTTTCCAAGGCGCGCAAACTGTCAGCGCGCTCCTTGCTCGCGGGTCGCTGCCGCGCGGTGGGATGCTGCTGGTTGACGAGGCTGGCCAAATCGGTGGGCGGCAGATGCATGAGCTACTGAGCCTTGCGCAAGCCAACGAGGGGCGAGTGATTCTCTCCGGCGACACTCGCCAACACGGTGCGGTGGAAGCCTCGGATGCGTTGCGGGCCATTGAAAAGTATTCCACCTTGCAGGCTGTCGAACTGACCACGATTCGACGCCAAGACCCAGCTCTCGGAAAGACATCGGGTGAACGGGAGCGGATTAGCCAATACAAGCAAGCTGTGCAAGAAGCCTCAGAAGGCAACCTCGACGCCTCATTCCGTCGTCTGGATCGTCAAGGAGCGGTGTTGGTTTGTTCGCCACAGGAACAAGCCGAGCGTCTTGCTGAGCGATATGTGGCTTTGGCGGGACAGCGCCAGTCCGTCGTGGTCGTGTCTCAAACCTGGTCGGAGATTCACCGGGTCAATGAGCAGGTGCGGTCCACGCTCAAATCGCGCGGTCTCTTGGGTGTCGAAGATCGAACCGTGACCGCGCTGGAAACGGTTGATTTGACCGACGCCCAGAAGCGAGACCGTCGGTTCTACAAAGATGATACGGTCTTGGTGCTGAACCGGAATGCTGGCGGATTCCAGAAAGGTCAGACATGTCGGCTGTTATCCACCAGCGACAGAGGCTGGATTCTGGAGGGTTCGGACAAGATTCGCACGGTTCCGTTTCGGTTCGCGGATCGGCTCACCGTCTGTCAACCTACGGAACACGCTCTCGCCGCCGGTGACCGCCTGCAATTAAAAGCCAACGGTCGCACGCGTAATGGTCAGCGTCTCGCCAATGGTGAACTGGTTACCGTGAAACACGTCGGGGCTGACGGACGAATCAGACTGACCGATGGACGAATCGTCGAGAAGAACTATCGGCATTTCGTGCGCGGCTTTGCCATTACGTCGTATGCGTCGCAAGGCAAAACAGTCGATCACGTTTTGTTTTCCGACTCAGCCATCCAGGCGGCGACGAACCAACAACAGTGGTATGTGACCATTTCTCGTGGACGCAAAGGAATCACTATCTTCACCAGCGACAAGGCACAACTGGCAGAGAACATCCAGCGGTCCGGTGACCGACCCTTGGCGATGGACTTGGTGAAGCAGCGGTATTTCCAAAGCCTCGGCATTCCGCGTCAGCTGTGGACACGGTGCTTACGCAATCGGGCGTTCGCCGAAGGCTTTCGGTTGAGCCGGCTTCAGAGCTTTAACAAATTGCGGGCGCGAACAATCCAACAAACTGAAGGTGTCAGGGTACAATGATAAGGCACGGACAACACCAGGGCCGACAATCTTCTCCCTGTTGGGAGGGCGATACCAAGGTCCAGGCGCTACGAGTGGAGTTGGCCGATGGCCACGCCTGCATGATTCCTTACACCCGGATTGCGTTTGTAGACTGCGGGCACGGAACGGATGACAGCACGATTTGTCTGCGCACCGACACCCACGAAGTTCGGATCGTCGGGAAGAACCTGGGCAGGCTGGAACGCGAGCTGCAGAAGTTCGAGGTCGCCTGGGTGAAGGCCGTGCCAGCGCGCTACGAGCCGGACGCAAACGACAGTGCCGCTTGGATCACCAAGATCACCGTCAACGAGTTGCAATCCGAAATGAGTGCGGCCAAGACAGGGGGGAACTGAGGGGCCATGATCACGCTGACCTGCAAATCCTACCGCGCACGAGTCGATGGCGAGAGTGTCGTGCTGGAGATTGATCAGGCGCAGCCGGCGAATTCTGTCCCGCAGTTGATGAGGCGTGCGGATGTAGCGAGCCGACTGCAAATCAGCATCCGCAAGGTTGCAGAAATCGCCCAATCCGGTCGGTTACCGGTCGTGCGTGTGGATGGGGCCGTCCGATTCCGAGAAGAGGATGTATTGCGCTTGCTGACCGAGAATCAGGAGCCAAGACCGCGTGTGCTGGCGTTGCCGTCGCGCACCCGGTCGGGATTGTAGTCATCGGTTCGCTTTTCCAATCTTGTTGTCCCATAACCGAATTGCTTCGGCGGCAGTGCAAAAGCTCGACACCGATAGCCGGTTTGTTATGGTGTTAACGCTGTGAAGCGCCGGCAGAGGACAAAGAGTGATTCTGAACGACTGGCTTCCATTGCTCGGCGCGTTTGTTGGTGGCAGTCGGCTGACGCAACGCTCAAAGACACGCCGCGCTTTCTTTGTCAGGTCATGGAGTTCGGAATATGGGACGACATTTGTCTCGTAATTGACCGATATGGGAAAGCTGCATTCCGCGACGCGTTGCAATCCGCTCCACCCGGCCTCTTTGATAACCGTTCGTGGCATTATTGGCATCATCGACTGCGCCTCCTGCCCGTTCCGCCCCTGCCCCAGCGAACTATCCCGCACGGAGCGGTGTCTGGACATGGTCCGGCGGAACGCACCTAAACGCACTTAAACTTTCGGCTCGACACCCACCATCGGACCTTTATCTTGTTGCGGTGTCGAGATGGGGCAGGATTGGTGATTGTCGCGTGACAAAACGTGACAAACAACCACCTCCAATCTGCACTTTTCCGCATTTTTAGTTTGCGAAAAGATGCAGATTTACGCAGGATTGTAGCAGGGAGATGGATTCGATTCCCATAGCCCGCTCCAAATCCTCCTCGCTCCGCAATCAGCACCAGCGTCTGGTAATGGGCGGGTTGTGCTCGTTTCCTTGCCCCCGGAACGCCCTCGGCTCGGATTCTCCTGCACTCACTCAAACGCGCGATTTTGGGGTCATCGGGTGAGTGTACGGGTGAGTGCTAGTCGGGGGGCTCTTTTTCTATCGGCTCCGACCAATGTCCGTTAACGATTGACTCTCGGTCAAAGGGGAGTAATTTTAAACTGTTCCTACCCCGTTGTGTATAGGAGAGAGGCAATGAAAACTCCACTCTCGATATCTGGAAATCCATTTCGCTTGGCGGTATTCCTCGTCCTAGCCATCACCGGCCCAACGCTCAGGGCTGGAGAAACCAACGTAAATCCGACCGGGACTTGGAAATGGGTTGAACCGACCAACTCCGACGGACGTATTCCGGATATTACCTTCGTCCTGAAGTTCGAAGGCGATGCGTTGACGGGCACCCGCATAACGAGCACCGGCACGACAACTCAACGGCTGTTCAAGACAACCATCCTCACCAACGGCGTGGTTAAAGGCGATGAAGTCTCGTTTCAGACTCCTCGTCACGAGACAAGTTTTCCTAAGGGGAGAATCTCGTTCACGACCTTCAGCGGCAAACTCAGCGGCGACAGAATCAAGGGCACCGTCGCAATTTACGTTGATGACAAAATATTCGGTTCCCAGAATTGGGAGGTTGAGCGGGTCAAACAGTAGTCGTCCTTGCCCGTCGGGCGAGTGTTGGTCGGGGGGGAATTGCCCTTGGTTCAGGCGGCTGAACCGGCGGCGGGATACGGCGGGGGCGCGGGGGACGCTATTCAATTTGACCCGCTCGCCGGTGCGATTTACACTCGGACTATGCAACGCTTCGTTGGAATGGCATTCCCAATCTGGTTTGCTCTTACGTTTGGATTGCTCTACGTCGGCTTTAGAATAGGCTACGTCATCTGGCGATGGCGGCGTAATAAAACAAAGTCCAACGTGTGAGTGCTCGGGTTGGCGGTCTTGGGGCGGGATTTGGTTTGGAACTGGCGGCGGGGGGATGCGGGCATAATTGGGCGACAGG
>JBEKLM010000051.1:0-33837 GCA_050010195.1 Verrucomicrobiia bacterium | reverse complement strand
AGCGCGGGATTGCTGCCGCCCAACCATTACCTTTCCGTCGCCATCTTCTACCTCTTCCAACACCGGCCGAAGTGGCGCAAGGAAGCGGCGATCGGCAAAACGGTGGTGAGCAGCCAGATGATTGATCGCGTCACCGCGAAGCTTGGCCGGAAGCTCTACGAGGTGCCGGTTGGGTTCAAGTGGTTCGTTGATGGCTTGCTCGACGGTTCGCTTGGGTTCGGTGGCGAAGAGAGCGCCGGGGCCGCCTTTGCTCGTCGGGATGGCAGGGTCTGGACGACGGATAAGGACGGATTTATTCCCTGCTTGCTCGCGGCGGAGATCACCGCGCGGACGGGCCACGATCCCAGCAAAATCTACCACAAACTCACGCGCGAGTTCGGTGCGCCTGCCTATGACCGCGTTGAGGCTCCAGCCACCCCGGAGCAAAAGGAAATGCTGGCGAAACTCTCACCGCAGCAGGTTCGGCGCGCAGACCTGGCAGGCGAAACAATCCAGACTGTCCTCACCTGCGCGCCGGGCAATGGCGCCCCCATCGGCGGGTTGAAAGTGGTCGCCGAGAGCGGATGGTTCGCGGCGCGTCCGTCAGGGACCGAGAATATCTACAAGGTTTATGCGGAGAGCTTTCGGGGAACGGATCATCTGCGCCGCATCCTGGAGGAAGCCCAGACAATCATCAACGACGCTTTGAGGGCCTCACCACAGAAGCCGGTTACTTCGTCCAAGCCCAGACGAAAGAAAAATCCATGAACAAACAAACACCCATCAGCAAGCCAATCTCGACTCCTGTAACTGCGGACGTCGATGGGTTCGATTCTCTGGCGGAACTCGCCCTGGATTTGCTCTGGTCGTGGAATCGTGCTACCGACGATGTGTGGCGGCAGCTTGATCCCGGGCTGTGGGAACTCACGCAAAACCCTTGTGTGGTCCTCCAGACTGTCGCAAGGGACAAACTCCAACGCGTGCTGGCCGATCCTGCCTTCCGGAAGAACATTGATGGCCCGCTGCAAACCAAGCGTGAGACGGCCGCGTGGTTTCAGCAACATCATCCGCAGGCTCCCTTGACCTGTGTTGCGTATTTCAGCATGGAATTCATGTTGAGCGAAGCGCTGCCCATTTACTCCGGCGGGTTGGGCAACGTGGCCGGGGATCAACTCAAAGCTGCCAGCGACCTGGGCGTGCCAGTGGTCGGCGTGGGGCTGCTCTACCAGCAAGGCTATTTTCGCCAGGTGATCGACAAAGACGGCGCGCAACAGGCTCTTTACCCGTACAACGACCCCGGACAGTTGCCGATCACGCCGGTGCGCCAAACGAACGGCTCGAGCGCGAGGTGGTCCCCGAGTCTCTATACCCGCAACGAGAAGGGCATTCCCACCGCCTGGGTCCCGAGGATGCGGGAAAGCATGGCACGCCTGACACCGCGCTTCTCCGCCGACCGCGCGGTGCGGCAGGAGATGACGCGCGTTCGCCAATTGGCCGGCGCGGTGGGTGGCGGTTGACACCTCTTGCGAATCGCCACAAGACCTGTTTGCTGCGGGCGAGGAACCGCTTTGGGAAGATTCACAAACTTACCACCTGAACCCCCGATCCAGCGCCATACTTCTGGCTCGGTTGACGGAGGCCGAATGAAGAGTGCGTGCCCGATCACGACGTTGTTTCTGGATATCGGCGGCGTCTTGCTCACCAACGGGTGGGATCATCATGCCCGCAAACGGGCGGCGACGCACTTCAAGCTGGAGTTGGCCGAGATGGAGGATCGGCATCACCTGACCTTCGACACTTACGAGGAGGGAAAGCTCACGCTGAAAGAGTATTTGGGTCGGGTGGTCTTCTACGAAAAGCGACCGTTCACCCGGGCTCAGTTTCGGCGCTTCATGTTCGCGCAATCGAAGCCTTATCCCCAGATGATCGAGTTGGTCCGCAAGCTCAAGGGAAGGTATCGATTGAAGATCGTCGTGGTCAGCAACGAAGCACGGGAATTGAATTTTCATCGCATCCGGAAGTTTAAGCTGGATGGATTTGTGGATTCCTTTGTTTCCTCCTGCTTCGTCCACCTCCGCAAGCCCGACGCGGATATCTTTCGGCTGGCGCTGGACATCGCTCAGACGCCAGTGCGAGAGGTCGTCTATATCGAAAACACCCCGATGTTTGTTCAGATCGCGGAAGGTTTGGGGATCCGCAGCATTCTTCACACGGATTACAGGTTCACGTGCGCGAAACTGGCTTCGTTCGGATTGCAGATTGACGAAGAAGCGATCCTTCCCAATGGGGCGTAACCCTGCTCCGGACAAGCAAAATCTTCCTCATTCGCTGGCAGTCAGAGGGCGGCGACTCTCGTAAGCCACGGCAAAATATCGACTATCCGCGTTTGCCAGGAACTCGTGGCGGCGGAAAAGGAGTACTACCCCACGCAGCACAACGAGTACGCCCAGACAATCTTCAGTGATGAAGGGCAACACAATGGCCTGTATTGGAAAGCGGCTGATGGCGAACCCCAGAGCCCCATCGGGCCGCTGGTGGCATCGGCCTTTGAGGGCTATGCCAAGAGCGGAGATGGCGCTCCGACTCCTTACCGCGGTTACTATTACCAGATCTTAACGCGTCAGGGGGAAAATGGCCCAGGCGGCGCGAAAAGTTACATCGTAAACGGCAAAATGACCGAGGGGTTCGCGTTCGTGGCCTATCCGGCGGAATATAAATCGTCCGGCGTGATGACCTTCATCGTTACCGACGATGGAGTGGTGTACCAGAAGGATCTCGGCAAGACGACCGATGTTCTCGCCAAAGCCATGAAGGAATACAACCCCGATTCCAGTTGGCAAAAGGCTGAAGAGCAGCCGGACGAGACTGCTGGCGAGCAGAAAACCAAGTAAAAGGCATTCTGTCGCTGCCACAAGGGGCGTGGTGTATGGGGCCTGCATGATTTCGGGCAGGCAAGAAAACGGAGAATGTTACCGGTCTTGTCGTGCAAGCGGGTGGCACCGCTTGCCTTTCATTCTGAATCCTTTCTCTTGGCCCCAGACCAACATCTCAAGCGGCTCGAAAAAGCGTAGCCACGTCACTCCGTTCCCAACCCTTCGATAGGCCCTTGACCGCGTCGAAAATCCACGCCGTGTGTACGGGCAAACCAGGAGGACGCCATGACCAGGACGACCGCCTCCAAGCATCTCCGCCCGCCGACCCGCGCATGGTATGAGGTGCCGTCCGAAGTTCCGTCAGGCCGAGATTTCGATGCGAAGGGTTGACCAGGAGTGCTACTCGCTACCGGCCGGTCGCGACACCGGGTTCGACCATCTTCACCGGATCGACGATGCCGTCGAACTCGCCCAGTTTATCGGTGAGCTTGATGTTTTCCGAATAGTTAACCGGACATGCGATAATTGAGACCGTATTGCCGGCCAGCGCGGTTCGGAGGGTCGGGAGCAATTCGTCGGTCGCCCCAATCAGGTAACCCTTGGCACCGGAGCTCTCGGCATACTTCACAAAGTCAGGGTTGGTGAAGGCAATATGGCTCGACCGCCCCAGTTCCAGTTCCATCTTCCACTTGATCAAACCATAATTCCCGTCAACCCGGATCAACACGACAAACGGAATCTGCTCACGCAGCGCCGTTTCGATCTCCTGGGAGTTCATCAGGAAGCCTCCGTCGGCCATCACCGCCAGTACATTCCGTTCAGGACAGGCAAGTTTGGCGGCAATCGCTCCCGGCAGGGAAAACGCCAGCGTCGATAGTCCATTGGAAATCAGGCAAGTGTTCGGCTTATAGGTGGGGCAGAGCCGCGCCATCCACATTTTGAGAGCCCCCGTATCGACCGGCACGATGTCGTCCGCCCCCATGGCAGCGCCAGGTGAAGCACCCAGTATCGCCACGATGGAATGATCAACTGCGATGACAAGCTCCGTGCCAAATTCCAGGATGCCGCCGTGTGTTGGATCCTTTTTGATGATCTGCACGCGCTGGCCGGCTACTTCGACCGTCCAATCCTCCTGCTTGGCGTTTGGAAAAAACTCGCGGAGCGCGGCGAACCGCTCCTCCGGGGATTCGAAAACCTGGCCGATCAGGTATTTTGTCAGGGCCACATTGTCCCTGACGGCGGTTCACCGGGGGTGCGAGCGGTGGAGACCGTGAGATCGCGCAGGCGACCGCTGATGCCAAATGGACACCCAGCCAGGACTCGAACATCGATCTTTTTCAATACCAGCTTGATCGAATTTGAGGCATGCTCACAACTGCGCTCACAAGATTTGGGCGCAGATTGGCACGGATTGTCGTGGGGTGGCACATCGAAGTTCTCGTCGCCGCCTGCTGCTGCACCACAACTGGACCACCTATAAGTACAGGCTTTTACTCGGAACTACGAACCTGGCACCTCAGCAAAAGCCAGGATGTTGGTGTGGGTGTCAGTGGCAAAAATAAAAGTACCCGCTTGGTCTCCACTGAACTCCTGGCTCTTGATCTTCAGCGTGACCGACTGGCCCGCCTTCAGCACCTTCACCGCCTTCACCACAGGAGCGAGACCCGAGTTCGGATCGAAACTGCTGCCTTGCTCCAACCACAACAGAACTTCAGACTTCGCGCTTTCTGTCGCGCCGCCATTGCCAACCGCCAGATTGACTGCGACCGTGCAAGTGGTATTGGTCGTCTCGGTCTTCTTATTGACCTTCGTCTTGCAAGTCTGTGTCACATTGCCAAAGGTAAAGCTCACAGGACTGGCTTCCGCCTGATCAACCGTGAAAGTCTGGCCCCTTGCAGTGATTGTACCTGTGCGCGGGCTGGCATTGGTGTTGGCGTCAATCGCGTAGTCAATCGTCCCGTTCCCAGAACCGCTGCCGCCCGAGGTAATGGTGATCCAATCGGCAGTCGTAGCGGCCACCCACGCGCAGCCGGCACCGGCAATCAGATTGACGCTACCAGTAGCCGCCATCGCGCCCAGCCTGACCGTATTGGCCGAGAGCGCGTACGAGCATCCCGGCGCAGGTATGCTCACGGTCACAGTCACGACCGCCGACGTGGCGACATTGTTGGCCGCGTCGTAGACCAGAGCGGTCCACCGGTGCGTGCCGTTGTCCACGCCTGTGAACGTCCAATCATAATCGTACGGCGACACCGAAGCCGTTCCCACCAGCGCGCCGTCTTCATCGAACTCGACCCGGTTCACCGCCGCGCTGTCCATGACCGTGGCCGCGATGGTGACGGTTTGCGCGTTCGTATAACTCGTTCCATCGGTGGGACTGGTAATCGTTACGGACGGTGTGAAGCTACTCGCCACGAGCGTGCTCGCCAGGTTGAGCCGGCCGCCGGTTGCTACCGTGCCGCTCAGGCCGGCAACAGGATCGATATTTTGCAAAATGCGTTGGACCCGTTGCGACGCGGTTTCAGACGGATAGATCGTGGCGTCAAACGCCACCGTGCCGGACACGTGCGGCGTCGCCATCGAGGTCCCATCGAGATACTCGTATATTTGTGACGGGTCGAACTGGTTGACCACCGTGGCGGTCGTCGGCAACGCCGCCAATAGCGTCCGGCCGTCGGCTTGCGACAACGAAACCGTGGGAACCCACGAGCCAACTGTAATCAGCGTGCCGGTGAAGTTCCCAGACACGTTATTATAAATGATCGCCGCCTTGGCCCCGGCCGCCATCGCGTTGGCCACTTTGTTGGAAAATGTGAGTGTCCCACGCTGGATCAATGCGATGTTGCCATTCACCGCTGCAGGGAAATCGGCCGGGGTTCCAAGCAGGCAATTATAAACTGTCGCGGTAATGCCGGTGGTCGTGCCCGCGTAGGCCAAGCCGTTGCCGAAATAGGTATTGCCCGCTTGGTACACCACCGCGGTGGTGCTCGAGAACCAGGTCGGTATGGTCGACAGGATGCTCACCCCCGGCGCGGCCAGGTCCACGGTCCCGACGCCGTAGTTCGAGAAGCTGGCCAACGCATCGTTCTGGTCCGTGGCGGCCACCACAATCATGTTCGGCAACCGGTAACTGGCCGGGTAGGTAGGCGTCGTGTCAATGTCAACACTGTCATTACCGGCTGCCGCGCAAAAAACTATGCCCGCATCCCCAGCCGCTTGGATGGCATCACTCTCCATCGTGCTGGACCCCCCGCCGCCAAACGACGCGTTGATCACCGCGATGTTCACGCCCCCGTTCTTCATCATCGTCGCGTACTGAATCGCCTCGATGACCGCCGAGTCGGCAAACGTCTCGCCGTCTGAGGAGGCTTTCAGCGCCATCAATTTGGCCCGGTAGCCGACGCCAATAATGCCCACACCGTTGTTGCCCGTCGCCGCAATGGTGCCAGACACGTGCGAGCCGTGATAGCCCGAATCACTCGGATCGCTCACCCCGTCCGCAAAATCGTACCCGTAATAGTCCCCCACGTAACTGTCGCCCGGGATTCCACCGGGGTTGTGCCACATGTTGCTGACCAGATCGGGATGCGTGTAATCAATCCCTGTGTCGATCACCGCCACGACCACCCCCGTGTTGGATGAGAATCCCACCAGGTTCCAAGCGGCTACAAAGTCGATATCGTCCCCGGCTGTGCCGTTCGTGCCGTTGATGGTCTGCCCTGTATTCTGCAGCGCCCACAACTGCGAGAAGTCCGGGTCGTTGGGCAAAGCCGACGTCCAACGAAAGTAATTTGGCTCGACCGTCTCGATCATCGAATCCCGCGTTAGCTCGCCGATCAGCGCCGCCGTTGTCCGGTCCTTGGCGTGGACCAGTCCCGAATGCCGGTGGATGTGTTCGGAAAGCCAGTCGAAATGCCGCGCCCACTCCAACCCGTGCGCTCCGAGAACTGTTTTCGTCGTCGCAAAATCGACGGAGTCCTTGAACTTCACGAGGACTTCGCCTTCAACGTACGCTGTGGCCGGGTGCGAAGCATCGGCCCCGACGGCAAGCCCGACCAATGCCAGCGCGAGAACCGCGCCAACGATAAGTCGCAGCGAGCGCCCAGCATTCACAAGCCAATGGCCCGCGTGATCGTTGCGTCGCTTCTCTTGATTGTAATTCCCTAAAACCATAACTCTCCCTTCCCAACAGCCGCTGCAATCCAGAAGCTGTTGGCTATACCCAAATTTCACGTGGTCAAAAAAAACTCGTCCTTGGTGAATCTCCCTGCGCGTACCCTCGCGGCGAGGTGCCACCCATGACATGGAGGTGAATGTTGTCCCACATCTCCGTCTGTGTCAACGAAGACCTCCTCATTGCGGCGATACTGATCCTGCCCCATCCGCTGGCGCAGGCGGAGCGGTGTGATTGTTGACGGGACCAAGTCGTCTACTGAGGAGCGACGACCGACGGAGAAACGACTTGGGGCGGGGGTACGGTTGCAGCCTTTTCCTTTACGCCAGTAGGGGTAGAGATCGTATAGCATGATCCCATGAAACGGCACCCCGTGTAGTCAAAAAAAACTCGTCGGTGTCGAATTTCCTCATGTAGCATCGCCGCGAGGAACATCCCATGCCCCGGAAACGAATGCTGGCCTACATCCCCGCCAGCGTCAACGAAGACCTGTTACACAGAATCGAGTACCTGCTTGAACCCCTCGGCTCTTTTGCCCTCCGCAGACGACGAGGAGCGAACTGTCGCTATGCATTCGGGAGCGGGGCTGCAACAGCAGAATTTGGTTTTCGGGCAGTTCGCTGAGGCGGCGGACTTGACGGCGATTCAGCGGGGGTGCGAGGCTGGTAGGTGGGCTTTCCCCAGCCCTTGGACGGACATCCATCAACGGCTTATGTAATTCGTTGATACCCGGAATCCTGACGAAGGAAGTCGTTTTCCTTAGCGAGGTCTTCGCTGAACAGCTTCTGGATCGTGGTAATCAGCGGAGCGGCGGAACGTCGGAAGTTGGCGGCCATGCCCAGTCGACATCCAAGAACTCAGCCACGGGTGGGACAACAATCGGAACCCACATGAATCTCAGGCCGTATGAGTTTTTACAGTACAGGGATCACGTCAGCCCGACCGCCTTCCCGCTCGGCAACACCTTGATGTGCGCCGCCGCAGGCACCTTCGGCAGGCCGGGCATCGTGACAATGTTCCCGCACACAGCTACGACGAAGCCCGCCCCAGCGGACAGGCGCAGTTCGTTCACCCGGATCCGGAATCCACTCGGCCGCCCGCGCAACTCCGGATCGTCCGAAAGCGACATGGCGGTCTTCGCCACGCACAGCGGCAGTTGCCCATAACCATGCTTGTTGAGCAGCTCGACGCCGGCCTGCGCCGCACGGTCATAGTCCACCCCATCCGCCCCGTAGAGTTGCGTGGCCAACGTTTCGAGCTTCTTCTGAATCGAGCTTTCCAACGAATACAGGAACTGGATGGACTTGCCTTTGTTCTTCTTGATGCTGCGCAGAACGGCTTCAGCCATCTCCGTTGTGCCGGCACTCCCCTTGTCGAAATGTTTGGACACGACGGCTTCCACATCGTGCTGCGCACAGAACTGGATGACGTGCTCCTGGTCCTCGGGCTTATCGTCCGGGAAATGGCTGAGGCACACGACGGGTTCGAGGCCAAACCGGCGGACGTTCTCCACGTGCTTGGCAAGGTTGCCGAGACCGCCCGTCTCGTTGAACCCGCCATGGTACTGGATGGCCTTGACAGTTGCCACGATGACCGCGGTCGCCGGCCTCAGCCCCGCCGAGCGGCATTTGAGGTGGATGAACTTCTCCGCGCCGAGATCCGTGGCGAACCCCGCTTCGGTGACGACATAGTCTGCCAGCTTCAGCGCCAGGCGTGTGGCGATGCAGGTGTTCGTGCCCTGCGCGATATTGCCGAACGGTCCGCCATGCACAAATGCGGGCGTGCCCTCCAGCGATTGGACAAGGTTCGGATGAATCGCATCCCGCAACAGTACCTGCATCGCGCCTACGGCTTGAACCGCATCGGCGCGCACCGGCTCGCCCTTATACGTGAAGCCCACAACCATATTCGTCATCCGTTCGCCCAGATCCCCAAAATCCCGCGCGAGGCACAGGATGGCCATGACCTCGGACGCGGGCGTGATGTTGAAACCATCGCGCCGGGGCACGCCGTGCAACGGTCCGCCCAGGCCGATGATGATGTCGCGCAGTGACCGCTCGTTCAGGTCCACCACCCGTCGCAGAATGATGCGGCGCGGGTCGAGGCCGAGTTCGTTGCCGTGTTGAAGGTGGTTGTCCACCATCGCGCACAGCAGATTGTTGGCCTTCTCGACCGCATACATGTCACCGACAAAGTGAAGATTGATATCCTCAGCGGGCACGACCTGAGCATGACCACCGCCGGTCCCGCCGCCTTTGATGCCGAAGTACGGACCCAGCGACGGTTCGCGGACGCAGAACATTGATTTCTTCCCGAGCCGGCGCAACCCGTCTGCCAGGCCAATCGTGGCCGTGGTCTTGCCTTCGCCTTGCGGCGTTGGTGTCATCGCCGTGACCAGAATCAGATGTCCATCCGCCTGATGTTGTCGCGCCTCCAATTCCGCAATGGGAATCTTGGCGATATAATGGCCATGCGACAGGATGCCCTCGGTGTCGAGGCCCAATTCAGCGGCCACTTCTAGGATACGTCGTGGCGGTTGACCATTCAGACCGGCAGTTCTCTCAGGCATATCACCCTCACCTATGTCTCCCCGCAACCTCAAGACCCACGAAACAACCGGCCACCGACAACCACATCTTCAGATTATAACCTGATGCCTGTCAAGCCCGTGGTGGAGGCCTGCACGAATCTGGTCAATCCCGTCTGGGTTCCGCTGTCGACCAACACCGTCACCGGCGGCACGTCCTCTTTCAGCGATCCCCAGTGGACGAATTATCGGGCGCGTTTCTACCGCTTAACCGCGCCCTGAGGCACCAGGGCGTCTCGCCCGCGCACGGCACGTGCGGGCATGGAAAGCCCAATTTTCTTGACGCCTGGGCGATGTTTTGCTGTACTCCGCTCCGCTGGGAGGGTGCGAAGAGGCTGAGCTTCCCGTTTGTGCTTTGTTTTACTGCCTTTCCAGAATCCGAGGGTGTTTTGACGGTCAACGCATCACGCGGGTGGCATACCAAAGCGTTCCGGTCAGACGCAACGCAAACCCTGCGCCCATTCACCAACGATGTTCTGTTCCACCCCCTTGGTAACTCGGCGTCAATATAACCGAAAGAGGAAAAACCATGAAGATTCTTCGCATTCCACTGGTCATTGTGTTGATCGCTCTGGCGGGTCGAACGTTCCATGCCAACGCACAGACGGTGACGACGCTGGATCAGTTGGGCGGCATACTCACCAACGGGCTGTCGCCCCACGCCGGTCTGGTACAGGGCAGCGATGGCAATTTCTACGGGACAACGTCTAGTGGCGGAATGAACAACGAGGGTACTGTGTTCAAAATCACAACCCAAGGGACGTTGACGACTCTTTGGCAGTTCAGCGGGTTTTTCGATGGCCGGTCACCCTCTGCCGGTCTGGTGCAGGGCAGCGACAGCAATTTCTACGGCACGACCGAGTACGGCGGGACAAACGGTTGGGGTACGGTGTTCAAGATCACTTCTCAAGGGACACTGACCACACTGTGGCAGTTTGGCTTCGGGTCTTCCGGCACCAACGGCGCACAGCCCGAAGCGGGTCTGGTGCAGGGCAGGGATGGCAATTTCTACGGCACCACCTACTCCGGAGGGACGAATGGTAATCCCTACGGTGGTTACGGCACGGTGTTCAAGATGACTTCCCAAGGGACGTTGACCACGCTGTACCAATTTGGCGGTCTTCCTACCGACGGCCAATATCCGTATGCGGGACTGGTGCAGGGCGATGACGGCAATTTCTACGGGACGACCAGCGGAGGCGGGACGAACAACGAGGGCACGGTGTTTAAGATTACTCCTCAGGGGACGCTGACTACTCTGTGGCAGTTTAATTACTACAGCAAAGGCGCATACCCCTCGGCGGGCCTTGTGCAAGGCAGCGACAGCAATTTCTACGGCACGACCAGCGGAGGCGGGACGGTGTTCAAGATCACTTCCCAAGGGACGTTGACCACGCTCTGGCAGTTTACTGGCATCGGCATTGATGGTGCTCAGCCCCGTGGGGGATTGGCGCAGGGCAACAACGGATATTTCTATGGCACGACCTACTCTGGCGGGACGAACGGCTACGGCACAGTGTTCAAAATCACGTCTGAAGGGACGCTGACCACGCTGGATCAGTTGAGCGGCCTCGGCGCCGACGGCGGGTTGCCCTATGCAGGGTTGGTGCTGGGCAGTGACAGCAATTTCTACGGCACGACATTCGGGTCGGGGTTCGGGCCGAGCGGCAGTGGTACGGTATTTAAAATGACGCCCCAAGGGACGTTGACCACGCTCTGGCAGTTTAGCGGATTGCCGGCCGTCCCCGCAAATCCTGAGGCGGGACTGGTGCAGGGCAGCGACAGCAATTTCTACGGCACCAGCTACAACGGCGGGACGAACGGCGCTTCGTCCGGCGGCTACGGCACGATTTTCAAGATGACTCCCCAAGGGACGGTGACCACGCTGTATCAATTTGGCAACACGCCTATCGACGGAGAAAACCCCCAGGCCGGGTTGGTGCAGGGTAACGATGGCAATTTCTACGGTACCACCTACAACGGCGGGACGCAGGGTTACGAGGGTAACGGGGGCGGCACGGTGTTTCGGATCAGTTCGAGCGGCAGCTTGACGATTCTTTGGTCGTTCTGCAGCATGCAAGATGAATTTGGCGACTGCCTCGACGGCGCATACCCGCAGGCTGGCCTGGTGCAGGGCAGCGACAGCAATTTCTACGGCACGACTTCCGGGTCTGGATCCGGCCCGAGCGGTTACGGCACCGTATTTAAAATCACGTCCGAAGGAACGCTGACCACGCTGTGGCAGTTTAGCGGGGGTACCGACGGTGCAGTCCCCGAAGCAGGTCTGGTGCAAGACGGCGACGGTGACTTCTACGGCACGACTTACAACGGCGGGACGAACGACGATGGCACGGTGTTCGGGATCACCCCCCAAGGGACGTTGACTGTGCTGTATCAGTTTGGCGGTCTTCCGACCGACGGCCAAAACCCCCAAGCCGGGCTGGTGCTGGGTTACGATGGTAATTTCTATGGCACGACCTCCTCTGGCGGGACGAACGGTTGGGGCACCGTCTTTAAGATTACAGCCCAAGGGACGTTGACAACGCTGCATCAGTTTAGCGGCTACCCGAGCGACGGCGACAGTCCCCAAGCCGGGCTGGTGCTGGGCAGCGATGATAATTTCTACGGCACGACCTACAACGGCGGGACGAACGACGAGGGTACAGTGTTCAAGATCACCTCCCAAGGGACGTTGACGACGCTCTGGCAGTTTGGCAATGGGCCCACCGACGGCCAAAACCCCCAGGCCGGGCTGGTGCAGGGCGATGACGGCAGTTTCTATGGGACGACATCCACAGGCGGGACAAATAATAATGGCACCACGTTCAAACTTTCTGTCCCCCTCCTCCCCCCGCCTCCGCCGTTCCAGATCACTTCCATTGTTCGCACCAACGTCAACGACCTATTGATCACGTGGAACACCACCGGGACCAACAACATCGTCCAGGTCGGTGCAGGCGTGGGAGCCGCTGGCAGTTTCTCGACGAACAGCGTCACCGACCTGACCAATATCGTCGTCACGACCGCCACGACGAATCTTTGGGATGTGGGTGCGGCAACGAACAGGCCAGCCCGGTACTACCGAATTCGATCGCCGCAATGACGAGCAAAACGATGGAAGCAGTTGAACACTATGGGCGCAGCCGTGGGAACAAACGGCAACGAAACAACAACCGAAGCCGCGTTCACGACTCGGTGAACTGACCTGCGGCTGCGCTCCTCCTCCTTGCCACACGGCGTTGACTGAAGCCTCCAAGCATCTCCGCCCCGCCCACGGAATGGCTCCCGTTTCCCGCCGGCCGCCCCCAACCTGGCCTGCTCGTTGGCGACGTATACCCCCAGGCAAGACCGTGCGAGGCCAAGTGGTAAGAGGGCCGTTGAAAAAGACACATTTAGACCGCGCGGCCCGCGGAGCCGCTTCTGCGAAGTGGCAAATCCTTAAGGAAATATCCTCACGTTTGGGCAGGGACGCTGAAGTTGCCCAAGGTCAAGATACCGGTCAAGAAGCAATAACATCGCCGATTTGTTCTGCCCTCCTCGCCCGCAGTTCCCCCGCCGTTGCCCTTGCCATGGCTCCCGTCTCCGCTGGCTCAGGCGAAGAGGGCGACCCGTCTACTGAGGAGCGGCGACCACCTGAGAAACGGCTAGGGGAGGAGGAACGGTCGCAGGCATTTCTTTTCCTCCATCAGGTAGAGGTGTTCCTTTTGCTACTAGAGGAGGAGGTGTCTTTTCCGGCTCTATAGGGGGAAACGATGTAAGAACCAGCACTGCAACAATGACAAACAACGTCAGAATCCACGCAAATTCGACGATACTTACACCGGACTGTTTCCTCATCACCCAAACTATTCTCCGTAATTCATGCGTCATAAAACTTCTCTTGTTGCCTTTCGGAGGCGTCCCTCGTAGTCCCCCATCAAAGCAGGGTTCCTGCCACATTCTGCCTATCCCCCGCCCGCCGTCCCGCCGCCGGATCCATCCTGCTTGAAGCCCTTCGGCGTCAGTGGTACAAGCGGGAGACGGAACCAGTCCGAACCGGAGCCGATGATGAAACGACGGAGCCTCTTTGTTTTTTCAGCGAAAGTCTGCGTCCTATTCCTGCCTGTTTTCCTCTCTGGATGCGGAGTCCGAAATGGCCAAGGGGAGGAAATCCTTTCAGATGGATCGAAGTACATCGGGGAGATGAAGGACGGGAAACCGAACGGTCAGGGTAAGTGTTCGTGGCGAAACGGTGACGAGTATGTTGGGGAATTTGTGGACGGGAGAGCCGATGGTCAAGGAACCCTGACGTATCATATGGGGGCCAAGTACGTGGGCGAGTTCAAGCGTGGAGAGATGAACGGCGAAGGGATTTTTACGGTTCCGGATGGAAGCAAGTACATGGGGGGCTTCAAAGACGGCTGGCGGTGGGGGCAAGGGACTTATACATTCGCCAGCGGTACGACGTATCAGGGAGGGTTCAGGGTTGGCAAGTTCGGCGGCCAAGGCACCATAACCAACCCAGACGGTCGCCAATACGTCGGTCAGTTTAAGGACGGCAAAATGGACGGCCCCGGCAAAATGACCTACCCAGATGGCAAGGTCGAAGAGGGACTCTGGACGCAAGACAAGTTCCTTGGAGCCTCAACCTCGCCGTAGCAGTCCCCCCTTACCTCCGCCTGCGTTTGGCAACCGCCCAGAGCGACAGCAGACCGAGGCTGGTCAGCAGGAGCGACGAGGGCTCGGGGATGAACTCGAAGGTCATGTTGTCCATGACGAAGTTGTTGCCCGCCCCGCCTCCAAAACCAGCGGGCTGACCGCCAAAGGAGTTGAAATAGAGACGGTCAATGTCCAGATAGTTGAACGTAAACAGGGTTGGGTTTGTTGCACTGGCGACTACCGTCTCGTCGTAAATCAAATTGGTGTCTCTGTATCCTTGGACTTCGATGTTCAGGTTGCTGTTCCATACCCCTGTCACGTAGGCACTCAGAAAACTGAAATTGGTACCGGCTGAGTCAATCTCAGATGGAAGACCATCAGCATTAAAGGCGACGTTGGAAGGAGTCATCATTCCGTAGTAGTCGCCCGCCAAGCCGTTGATAGATGCATCAAGAACTGCATTGATGCAATCGAAATTTGTCCAGTTAAGCCCTTGATACCCTTGCGGAATGCCGAAAATTAACCGTGGGCCGGACAAATCATCAAACGTCACCACAGTCTGCGAACTGGCAGAACCCCCAAACAACGCAACCGCTACAGAAACCCCACACACCAGCAGGAACCACCGCATCTTCATGGCTAATTCCCTTCGGTTTGACGGTCGTCATGGTATCAGAGGCAGGGACGAAAAGCGAGAGCATTTGGGGGCTGGAGGAAGTTCCTGCCCGCCTGTTCAACCGCCCCGTCCCCGCCAAATACTATCACCCTGACACTCACCCGCCGGGTCATTTTGCCCTGTTTTGGCTACGAAGTAGCCCATGATGGGCAACGGGACGACCGCCAGAACAACCGCCGTATCAATGAGAAATAGAGGAAGATCCAACTATAAAGTTGGCGGGAGTGACGGGACTCGAAGCCGTCCCCTTTTGCGATTTCATCGAGGAATTTGAGCGGTTTTTCAGTCATGTCCACAAATAGGCCCACAAGATTTGGGCTCAGATTGGCACGGATTGTCGCAGGTTGGCACGGGGAAGATCAACCGGACGACTTGCTCAATTTTTATCGCCAGCAATCCGCAAACCTTTCCGCAACAATTTCCATAGCTGCCCCTTCCGCTTCTCACCCGAATCCGTCCACTTCCCAGTCTTTGCCTTGTTTGCCAGGGCTTTCTGAATTGAGCGATCTGAAATATACACGACATAAAACCCGTCCTTGTCGTACACCGACCTCTCCAACACGCCCATCTGTGCCAACTTGTCTATGGTCGTCCGATGACACCTCAACTCTGTGGCTGCTCCGCTTGGAGAAGGTCCCCCCAAACCTCGCAGAGAAACATCGTCATCCCACGACTGAAAATCGAATACCTGTTTTAGCCGTTGTGGCAACAACTTCCGTCCGGTCAGCGAACGCCCGCATCTGTCGCACACATACTCCCCTGACGCAGGCGTCCACATCGTCTGCCCGCAGCTATAGCACCACCCGCGTTTCACATTGCCTGGATTCAGCGTGACAATGGAAACATTCTTAGCAGGGGAATCCATCACTTTACCACGCCCTCCAATTCCCACCGCAGCCTCGTTTGCACCGCGCCGATAAGCGATTCCACCTCTCGCCGCGAATATTTGGTCAGCATCACGATTTCCTCCGGCTCGAAACCTTCGATGAAATACAGTTCAGAAATCGCCCGCTCCGCTGCCGGCCACCGCTGTGCCACCGTTTGAAGCTGCTGCTGGATTTCTTTGTGAGCAAGTTCAACATCCGGCGGCGCAACGCGTGGGTCCGGCACAACTTCCTCCGAAGTGATTGGCAGCGTTTCACGCGACTCAGCACGCCAAGCGCGGATTCGTCGCTGCAGTTCCGCGCGCGCCAGATCGTAAATCCAGACCCGGTACCCCTGCTCGTCCGGCTTGTCTGCGGGCGCCGCTATCGCTTGCCGCGCGACTTCGTCCACTACAGCCCGCGCGTCAACCGCGCCTGGGAGCAAGTCGCTGCACAATTCGTCCTGCCGGATCAGCCGACGCACGTGGCGCAGAAGTTGGTCATGCTCTTGTTCGATCAAATCGGCCACAACTTCGGGCAGATTCTGCGGTCCCGTACCGGACGCCATCGGATCCGCAGCGAACGCGGCGAGTTTGGTGGCGCGCAACCGCTTGCGGCGCTCTTTGCGTTTCCAAACCGGCTCACGGCGCAGTCGCGCCTTTAGTTCCGTCAACTCACGCAGCAGCGCCTTCATGGCTTGATCGAAGGCCGGTGTCCAGTCCGCGGCGCCTTTTTCGCTGTGCAGGATGTTGTTCGACGGTACGCGCAATGTCAGCGCGGCGGTATGCCACGGCTTCCTCGGATGCCGCTCCAGTGCAATCTGCAGATGCACCGCGTCCGGCGGATAATGCGCCAGATGTTGTTCCAGTTTGGCCAGTTTTTGGCGCAGCCTGTTTTCTGTCACCTCATTGGTTTGAATGTTCTTGGTAACGATATTCCAAGTGATCATGCTCTGCGTCCTCCGTTCCCCATCCGCTCCTCAAAGACCGACGCGCGCCTGTCCCCCCTCTCCAGTTCATCAAACACTTTCAGCAAGCTGATGTCGGTTGCGATGAGCAGTTTGTTCTACCAACTCAGGCTTCTCCTTCCGGCCGAAGGATCGACTGGGGAGCCCGCCCCTGCCATTCAAGCGTATGGTTATTCAGGTCACTTTGACATCGATCTGTTTTGGTTTGGCCCTCTCGCTCTTGGCCAGGTGCACCTTGAGCACGCCATCTTTGAACTCCGCGTTCACCTTGCTGGCATCGGCGTCGGCTGGCAGTGTGAAGCTGCGCGCGAAACTGCCGTAAGCGCGCTCCAGCCGGTGGTACCTCTTGCCTTTCTCCTCCTTCTCGATTTTGCGTTCACCCGTGATCACGAGCACACCCTCCTGAACGGTGACCTTCACATCGTCCTTCTTCACTTCGGGCAGATCGACCTTGATAAGATATTCTTTGTCATCCTCAATGATGTCCACAAGCGGCGCCCATTGGGCGACCGCCATGGCTTCCTCCTCGCCCTCTCGGCGGCGCATGGGCGCACGCCCAAAGAGACTGTCGAGACGGGTATGTAAATCTTCCAGATCCTTAAGCGGATTCCATCGAGTGATTCCATTCATATGCTGTGTTGTCCCTTATTTTTCCAGCGGAAGGGTTGTTCACCGCGTCTGCCGCTGATTTCATCAGGCGCGGCGTCCGGGGACGCGTACTCGTGCTGTCGCGCCCGCAGGCCGTATCGTTTGATTCGACTCCCATCTTCACGACTTTTTTGGTTGTTCCGCGGCCTGGGCCGTGGTGGTCTGGTGGGCCTGGCCGCTCTCACGCTTGAACCAACTGGCGACCTTCTCCCACATGCCGCGGATCTTGTCAGCGGCTCCAGCGCCTTGCAGTTCGCCCGATAGTTTCTCGATCTCGTTTTGCAGGTCGGCAACGGGCTTGCCCGCCTCATCGCCCACCAATCCCCGGTACGTTTCGAGACCGACCTTCGCCTGTTGCAGGTTGGCCTTCGCACCTTCAAACTTCTTCTCGCGCACTTGACGCTCCGCCAGCCGCAACGCGTATTGCACCCCCACCAGAGGGTCGTCCTCCCGATGAGTGAAAAAGTGGACACCTTGGGATTGGGCTTGCACCAGTTCGTCAGCGGCTTCCTTCGGTTGGGCAATCAACTCGGCGGCGCGTTTGAGTTTGCGCTCGACGAAGCTCAGGTCCACCAGCACCGCCGTGTGGATCAACTCGGCATCCGCCAGTTTCAAACCCTTGAGGGCCGCCTCATCTTTCTTGGCTTCAACGATCGGCTCGACAGCCTCGATCGCAATCTGACCCTCGAAGATTGGAATCTGGTCGTCCTGGACGCGCTGCACATCGCGATAGACCTCTTTGCCGTGGACGTCACGGGTAACGGTGGTGACAATGGTCGTCGGCAACAGGCCGCGCACGACCTTTAGCAGCGACTCCGCTTTTTCGATTTCAGGCTGCGCGCTGTCGCTGCTGCCGTCGGCCAGGTGCTGCGCGGCAGCGTTCAGGTGCGTCAACAACTGCGAGGTCAATAATGACACCTGATGCAGGTCCTCCGCGCTCAGTTCGCCTTCGCTCTGGCGTTCGACTGTTGTCTTGTACAGCCGGCCACTGCCGAACGTGTTGGTCATGACATTGCTCGCCTGTTCGGTTGCTTGCGCATAGGGGGCGGCCCAGGCAAGCGCAGCCGCCACCAGCGCCGTTACGACTCTGGCTTTCATAGTGCTGACTCCTTTCGGTTTTTGTTCGTTTGGTTCATGCTCGGGCCGTACTCCATGACGGCCTCAGTCCTTTCCGCTCACACGAAATTGAACGGTCAGATAGAAGTTCTGGATGCCAAACCGGGATAGCGACAACCGCATCACATAACCGTCGCGAATTCCGGCGGGATACTCAACATCGGCGGGGTACTGCACGGTCAACGCCCCGTGGCCGGCGCAGCGCCAGCAGATATAACTGCCCACGCTGCCAAGTCCACCACAGGTCCGACACCCCACCCGTGCCGGTACGTCCACGCGCACTTTGCCGCCAGTGCGGGCTTCGTCCGGCCTGAGGATGACTTCCAGCATCAAACTTTCCAGGTGTTCGGCTTTGGGCTGGCTGACGGGTGCGAAATTGCCCCACAGACGTTCGAACAACTCGTCGAATGACGGGTGATACGTGTCAAACCAGTCAAGGTGTACTTCGCGGAAGTCGCTAACCGGTTCCACGGCGCGGTGGGCGGGTGAGCGAAGTTGGTGGTCGTACGCTAACCGTAGCTGGGGGTCGCTGAGGGTCGCATAAGCTTCCTGCGCTTCGATAAACGGCCCGCCCTCCAGACCGGACCGGTCAGGGTGCAGTTCCAGCGCGAGCCGACGGAATGCACTCTTGATCTCGTCCAAGCTGGCGTTCGAGCCTATGCCAAGGATGACGTAGTAGTCCTTCACCCTCGTCTCCTCAATCACGCTGCCTTCTTATCAGCGGCTTGTTGCTCTTCGGTTTCCAGCGCGCCGAGAAGTTTGTCGGTCTCGGCCAACACGTATTCGACGCGCCGAGGGACATCCTGCGCCTTGGCGCGCACGGCACCGGTCGCCTCAGCCAGCGCGCGTTTCACGACCTCGAATTGTTGATCATATGCGTGATCGGCGCGTAGCGTCTCCCGCGCCAACGCCAGCAGTGCGGTGGCTTCATCAAGGCGTTTCTCCGCCCGCTGAAACTCTTCCTTGCGCACCCAGCGAATCGCCAGCGTGGCAGCGCCCTTCGCGTACAACAGCGAACCCCGCGCCTGCATGCGGTGTACGCGCCGGCGCAAGGAGCGCTCGCAGCTTTGCGCGGTCGCCAAGGTCGTGTCGCGGGCCGATTTCAAACCCTCGTCCAGCCGCCGCTGCAAGGCGCGCAATTGCTCCGTTATACGCTCAAGCTCCTGCCCCAGGCCCTCAATGGCTTCGCTTTTGAGCTGACGCATACCTTCGGCGGTCTGCTGCAACGTCTCGCGGCTTTCCTCGTATGCTTCCTCGATGGCAAAGAGGAACAACTCGCTCAATTCTCTGTGCGCGGCCCGAAGCTGTTCGATCTCCTCAGTCAATCTCTTTCGCGCGACGCCAACATCTTGTTTGCCGCCTGCGTGCCACCAAGCCAGGCCGGCCAACGCCAGACCAACGATCGCAATAATCAGTGTTGCGAATCCCATGTTGGAGTACCTCCCCTCTGAATTCTGTGACCATCTCGTGGGCTGACAGTCTGGTCGTGACGTTGCCTGTACGCTCCACACCTCGTCAGTCCGCCTGACCCAATCCCCCGCCACCAAAAGGCCGGTGCCCACGTTTTCCATGGGACCGGCCTCCTGGCACGGGGTGATCCGTGGAGTGCTCAGCCCACTTTGACTTCGATCTGCTTCGGCTTGGCGTCTTCGCTCTTTGGCAACGTGACCTGCAGCACGCCGTCGCGGAAGCTTGCGTCAATCTTGCCGGCCTCCACGGACACCGGCAATTGGATCGTTCGCGTGAATGTTCCCGAGATACGCTCCTGAGCATAGTAGGTCGCATCCTTCGGAGCGTCGGCTTTGCGCTCGCCCCTGATCGTCACGGTGCCCTCTTGCAGGGTCACGTGAACGTCATCCTTATGCAGTCCTGGCAGGTCCATGCGGATGACCAGCTTGTCCTTCTCCTCGAAGATATCGCAGGGCGCGAAGAACGCTCCGTCGAGCGCGCGGTTGCCACTGCGACGCAACGAGGTGTCGAACAACCGGTTGATCTCCTCCTGTATGTCCGTCAGGTTCGCGAACGGATCCCACAGATCGCTTCTGGGTGTCCAACGTACGATTGCCATATTGATCTCCTTCCTTTCTGTTGTATTGAAGTCTGTTTTTTCGCGCATAGCAGCACCAATGCCAGAGCGCACCCAAATTTCGCAACCCGCGACTAACACGCAATATCCGAAATGCAGTGCTTGGCCGGTGTGTCATTTTCCCCCGCCGGAACTGTGTCACCACTGTGTCAGCTGTGACAATGCGACACACACTTGGGACCAGTACAAACCGTCGACCAAAAAGGGAAGGAGCAGACGGTGGATGCTGCTTGCGATATTGGATGCCCATCGCCTGATTTGACGATGAACGCCGGCTGGACCGCGACGGTCAAAATTCTCAGCCAGTCTGCAACAGGAAAGGAGTGTGTGTATGAATGCGAGCAATAATAAATCAAGGAGCGTAATCATTGGGCTGGTCGCACTGGCGATTGGCGTAGCGATCGGCGTGGCAGGAACGGCGCTTCGAACCCGAATTCTGGGTGCCAGCAGGACAGCCGAAGCCCACACAAACCCAGTGTCATCGGCATTGTTTGGCGGTCCGAATCTCACCAGTTCGGATCAATGGAATCCCTTCCAGGAAATCCAAAAGATGCAGGCACAGATGGACCAGTCCTTTGATGAGATGTTCGAACAGCTCCACATGAATCCACAGTTCAACCTCGTTCAGGGAAACCCTGGTTACTCTCTGTCGCTGGATGTGCAGGACCTCAAAGACCGCTATGAGGTGCGGGCCTTTCTACCAGATGCAAAAACGTCAGATGTCCACGTCAATCTGGAAAACGGACAGACGCTAAAGGTCCAAGTCAACCACAAGCAGAGCAAATCGTCCTCTCAAAACGATGGGACATCGCAAGTCGACGAATGGGGCCAATATGAACAGGTGGTCCAACTTCCGACGCCGGTGAAGGCCGACAAGATGAAGGTCAAAAATCAAGGCCACGAATTGATCATCACCATTCCCAAGGCAGCCTGACTTGGAAAGCCGCTGTTAAGTAGCGATATGAGGGCGGGTAGGCGGTGAAATAGACGGATCAGATTTCCGCAGACTCGTGAACACCTCCAACGCGCGTTCGCGCGCAACCGCGTGGTCAATGATTGGCCGCGGAGAATCAGGCCTGCCCAACTCCGGCAACCAGCGGTGCACGTAATCGTCACGAGGATCGAACTTCGCACGTTGGATCTCGGGATTGAATATACGAAAGTACGGCGCAGCGTCCGCGCCGCAGCCGGCAACCCATTGCCAGCCCAGTGTATTGTTTGCGAGGTCGGCGTCTACCAGTGTGTCCCAAAACCAGCGTGCGCCCTGCTGCCACGGCATCAGCAGATCCTTTACGAGAAACGAGGCCACCATCATCCGCACCCGATTGTGCATCCAGCCCGTCTGCCACAATTCCCGCATCCCGGCATCCACTAACGGGAAACCGGTTCGTCCGTGCTGCCAGGCTAGCAGAAGTTTCTCGTCGCTTCGCCACGGGAACTTCGCGAACTCCGGCCGCAGCGGGTCATCGGTTGTGTGGGGAAAATGGAATAGTAGATGATGCGCAAACTCCCGCCAGACCAGTTGGCGCAAATACGCCCCGGACCCCTGTGAAGGATGTTCACGCAGTGCCCACCACACCTGCCGCGGTCCGATCTCGCCGAAATGCAAATACGGCGAGAGCTGCGACGTGCCGCTCACATCCGGTCGGTCGCGCAACTCCGGATATTCCCGCACCACGGTGCGAGCGAATCGCTTCAGGACTCGCCGGGCTGAGTCCTCACCGGGCGTCCACGCGTTACGGAGTCCGGTCGACCAGTTGATCTTCGGCTCCAGTTCCAGCGCGGTCAGCGGCAAGGATGTGGGCCAGCGCGCTGGCCCTGGTATCTTGGAGGGCGAGTCTCCCGGCGCGCCGATCTGCCCCGCGCACGAGCAGTACGTCTTCCAGAATGCCGTGAATACTCGGAACGGCTTGCCCGCCGCGTTACGAATATCCCCTGGCTCAAACAGCAGGGCGGAGTTGAACGACTGGGTCGGCAACTCCCGTTCGATGGCGGTGTCCCGTGCGATCAGTGCCGGTTCGTAACGGCGGTTGAAGAAGACAGCTTCTGCACCGGTTTCTTCCGCGAGGTCGCGCAGTGTTTGCAGCGTCGGCCCGCGGCGCACGATCAGACGGGAACCACGGCGACGCAGTTGCCCATCGAGACTGGACAGCGATTGATGTAGCCACCATCGGCTCGCCGCGCCCGGTGCCCACGGTTCTTCCTCCTCCGGCGCCCAGATGAAGACTGGTACGATGTTGCCACCAGCGCGGACCGCCGCATCCAGTGCGGGATTATCCGTCAGACGCAGATCGAGACGAAACCAGACCAGTATCATCGCGTTGCTCATGAGTTCAACCTCCACAAGGCGAAGTCCAGCGATACAACAAACGTCACCACCAAAAACCCGGCCAGCATCAGCCACTGATTATTGGGCTTCATGTCGTTTCTCCGCTGCGCGCTCGACCCCGCGCAACATTCCCGCAAATACCATCTGGTGCAAGGGCCACACAATGTACCAATACGCCAGTCCCCACAGACCCACCGGATCAAAAATGGCCGTCTGCCGGATAACTGCACCGTTCTTCGCCGTTTCAACCACGAATTCCAGCCACGCGCGACCCGGCAACTTCATTTCGGCAGACAAAAGTAATCGTTTGCCAGGCTCCAGCGCTTCCACCCGCCAGCAGTCCACGGTATCGCTGACCCGCAACGTCTCTGGATCGCGCCGTCCGCGCCGCATGCCGACGCCGCCCGCCACCAAGTCCATCCACCCCCGCAGTCTCCACAGCCAGTTGGCATAGTACCAACCGGTTTGACCCCCGATGCGACAAATTGAGGCAAAAACCAATTCCGGCTTCACCTGCACCGGCAACGAGCGGGCGTCCACCAGTCGGTTCCCAAACCGCACGCCTCCCCAAGTCGGACCCGTACCCGTGGCCGACACTGCATCCGACCACCGGGTTGTCGCGCACTCGTGGTCTTCGTTGCGCAACGCCTGCGCAATCGCCCCCGTCATGCCGACCGGCTCAATCAGAAGCGTGCGCCGCGCCGTCTCATCACGCAACACCGTCGGATGACGGATGCTGTCAATCAACTTCCGTCCCACCCGCGCATACAGGGGCGTTACCAGCCCGAGCCACAAGCTCGACAGCCGTGGCGTCAACACCGGCACCGGGATCATCCATCGCCGCAGCCCACGCTGTCGGGCATACTCACGCATCAAATCGGCATACGACACCACGTCCGGCCCGCCGACTTCGAACGTCACTGAACCTGTATTCGGTAATTTCAGTGCTGCCAACAGATATGCCAGCATGTCGTTGATCGCAATCGGCTGGGCCAGCACGCGCACCCACCTTGGTGTCACCATGATCGGCAACCGTTCGACCAAAGCACGGATCATCTCGAACGATAGACTGCCGGATCCGATGATAATCGAAGCGCGAAACTCAATCACCGGCACCCCGGCAGCTCGCAGGATTTCACCGACCTCGTGCCGGCTGCGCAGATGAGGCGACAGATCGCCCGCTTCGTCGCCCAGACCACCGAGGTAGATGATTCGCTCAACACCGGCTGCCTTCGCCGCCGCGCCGAAGTTCTGGGCCGCGCGCCGGTCTTGTTCCTCGAAGTTGCCGGCTGAACCCATCGAATGGACTAGATAATACGCGACCGCCACTCCTGCCAAAGCGGGGCGTAGTGATTCGGCGCTGAGCAGATCGCCGGCCACCACTTCCACGGAGGGTGGCACGCGTTCACGCAGGTGTTCTGGTTGCCGCGCCAGACAGCGGACTTGGTGGCCAGCATTTGTGAGTTCCACCAGCAACCGGCCCCCCACGTAACCGGTGGCACCGGTCAATAGAATGAGCTTTGGTTGGGTGCTAGTCTGGAAGACGTCCACGGTCTTCATTGAAACATCCTCGCGAGCCTCTGTTGCCGGTAGGAAAAGATCCGTGCCACATCGCGGCGGACGAAGAGCCGGTCAACCAACCAGCTCCCGAGGACAGCGTAGCGGACCCTGTCGCCAATCAGAGTGCCGCCGTCTCGTTTGGTGAACGTGTGCTCGTGGATCCAGGAGCGGTACGGACCGCAGCGTTGTTCGTCCACGAAGCGGTAGGGTGGCTGCCACGCGGTGATCTCGCTTTGCCAGCGCAACGGAATGCCGCGTAATCGCAGCCGGTAATCAATCAACGCGCCGACTTTCATTTCCACCGGCAACGGTGTGAGTATCTCGAAACGCAACCACGGCGGCGTCAGCAAGTCGAGGTTGCCGGCATCGGCGAAGAACGGGAACACTTCGGCGGGCCGTCGCGGCAGCCAGATTTCGGTTGCGAACAGGAATTCTTTCATGGGTCGGTTTCGGCCAGCGAGTGGAGAATCGCTTCGAGCTTCGCGGCGTCCGCCGCGCCGGTCGCGCGATGGCGAATCAAGCCTTTCCGGTCGATCACCAGCACGAGCGCTTGCTTGCCGGCATACGCGTAGTCCGCCGCCACCTTGCCGTCCCAGTCCAGCAACACCGTCCGCGCCTGATTCTTCCTGAATGAGTCGCGAATCAACGCACGAATTGCTCGCGGCGCGTGCGTCAAAGCCGCCAGTCCATAAATGTCCACGCGCTCGCCGCTCTTCTCCGCAATCTGGCCGGTCCAGCCGTCCAACTGCCGTTCGCCGTCCCGGTCGGCGATCATCAATACGCACGGATTCTCTCGCGGAAAGGAAATCGAATTTGTCCGGCCGAATTGATCCTCCAGTCCGATCTTCGCCGCCACATTCGATTCGCCCCACGCCGTGGCCGCCGACAAACATAGAAACATTGTCATTCCGAGCCCACGAAGGATCTGCGGTTTCATTGGCGGAAAGACTCCAAAGATTCCTCGCTTCGCCCAGAACGACAGTTGTTTGCTTGTCTCCATTTCTCTTTCACGACACCGGGGGCGTATCCAGAATTCGGTTCTCAAACTCGCCGATGAACGGCCGCATGTCGCGCAGCAGGACGGCGTCGGGATTGCAACGCAGCACCATGCCGTCGAGATACATCAGGCTGCGGATGATCGCGAAGACACCCTTCTCAAACGTCATCCCGGCATGGACGGCAAGTTTGATGGTCTGCATCATTTGCCGGGTCAGGCTCATTTGTGAGACGGTGCTGTCTTTGAAACCGGCGTACAAATCGAAAAACTCCTCACGGAACGCCTCAAACTCCGCGCCGGTCAGTTCGCGGTCGGACATGCGGTTAAGCGCAGCGACGCAACGCGTGTAGTCGTATTCAGACAGCGCCGCAAAAAACTCAAACAAGCCGCGCCGGATTTTCGGTCCGACCCGACCGATGTAGCCGGTATCAATGAAGCAGAGTTTGTCGCCGGCCAGCAGCACGTTGCCGGGATGCAGGTCGCCGTGGAACGTGCCGACGCAAAACATGCAGAAGCCGTGGATGTGGAAAAGTTCCAGCAACGTGCTGTACTGCAGCATGCCGGCTTCGAGCAGTTCGTCGAAGCTGCGGCCGGGAATGAACTCGCTCACCATCACGTTTTCGTTGCAAAGCGGCTCGTACACGCGCGCGAAAGTCAGACGCGAGAGGTCGAGCGCGTCGTGGTGTTGGTCGTAGATCGCGCGCAACGTCCGCTGCCCGGCCACCTCGTGCCGCAAATCAAGTTCGCTCAATGTGTATTCGGCGATGTCGTCGAGGATGCCGACCGGGTCTCCGACGCGACGTAGCTTCGGGTACGCGAGCGTGGCCAACCGGAACAATCGCTTCAAGCTCGCCACGTCCGCGATAAACTCAGCGCGCGCGTTGCGTTTGACAGCTTTGATGACGACGGTCTCGCCGGTCTTGAGCCGCGCGCCATGCACTTGACCGACCGATGCCGAGGCGAGCGCGCGCGGTTCGATTTGCTCGAACCGGTCGAGGAAGCCCGCCGACGCGGCCGTATCGAGCAGGTCGAGAAAGTTTTCCGCCGGCAATGCGCGATTGCGCCGGTAGAGCCGTGCGAGGTGCTCGCATTTTTCGCGTTCCAGAAAATCAATCCGCAACGCGTGCACTTGGCCGAGCTTCACCGCGAGCAGGCCAAGGCTCTCGATCCATTCCAGGTCTGGCAGCTCGCCGTTGCGACTGTAAATGGTGTGGATGAGCCGACCGAATTGAATCCAGTTCATGACAGGCAAAACACAGGCTTGCGCTCCCGCGGCACCGACGCGACGCCGTGGTCGCCGAGGATGAGCTTGGTTGTGATGCGCGCCGACTCGAAGATGACCGGCAGGCCGCTGCCCGGATGCGTGCCGCCGCCGACGAGGTAGACGCCATCGAGATCTTCGAAGCGGTTGCGCGGGCGGAGGTGGAGCATCTGGCCGAGGTTGTGCGCGAGGTTGAAGGTTGCACCCCGGTAAATCTCGTACTTGTTTTCCCAATCCGCCGGCGTGACGATGCGCTCGAAACGGACGCGCGATTCGAGATCATCGAGGCCGAGCTTGGCGAGTTGCCGGTACATCAAGGCGCGGAAACGATCCCGTTCGCGCGACCAGTCCACGTTCGGGTGTTGGTGCGTGACCGGGGCGAGAACATAAAGCGCGCTCTTGCCGGCTGGAGCCATCGTCGGGTCGGTGATGCTTGGATTTTCGACATAGAATGACGGGTCGGAGAGGATGTGCAGGCGCTCTATCTCGTCGAGGTTGCGCTGGTAATCTTTCGCGACGTAGATGTTGTGGTGCGCGAGGTGGTCGCACCGGCCTTCGATGCCGAGGTACATCATGAAGGTCGAGCAGGAGAATTTCTTCTGCGCGATTTTCCGGTCGGTCCAGCGGCGACGCAGATTGTCCGGTACGATTTTGGTCATCGTGCGGGCAAAGTCGGAATTGATGACGACCGCGTCGGCGCGATGTTCGCCGTTGCGGGTGCGGACACCCCTGGCGCGGCGGCCTTCGAAGATCACTTGCTCGACCGGTTCGTCGAGGCGGATTTCGACGCCCATTTCCTCCGCGATGCGCGCCATCGCCGCGGTCACTGCACTGCAGCCGCCGATGGGATGGAACACGCCGTGCTCGTATTCGAGAAACGAGAGAATCGAGAAGAGGCTGGGGCATTGAAACGGCGACATGCCGAGATATTTCGACTGGAACGTGAACGCAAGTTGGAGACGAGGGTCGGTGAAATAGGTGGCGAGTTCCCGGTGCAGCGACCGCCATGGTTTGAGGTGCGGCAGGACCTTGAGAAGGCGTGTCTGCAGCAAACTGCGCCAGCCGAGGAAAGGTGTCTGCAGGCATGGCTCGAACTTCTGCAACTTCACCCGGTTGTCCTCCATGAACCGACGGAACCCGGCGGCATCGCGCGGCGTAATTTTGGCGATCTCAGCCACCATCCGTTCGATGTGTGGCGTGGTATTGAGTTCGCCCCCAGCGCCGAAGGTGAGCCGATATTGCGGGTCGAGCTTGACCATCGGCACTTCCCGGTCAAGGTCGCGCCCGACTGACGCAAAGATTTCACGGAGAATGCGCGGATACAGGAAGAAAGTCGGTCCGAGATCAAAGCGAAATCCCTGCGCCTCGATCGCCGATGTCCGCCCTCCAACGTGTGGCAGGCGTTCGATGATCTTCACGCGCAGGCCGGCTTTGGCCAGCAACATCGCGCTTGCCAACCCGCCCGGCCCCGCGCCGATGATGACGACGTTGTCGGTCATAGCCGCACCTCGCACGGTTGGGTCATCTCCAGCGACCGGAAATGGCGCGCTTCGGCACGTGCCTTCCGCAAGTTGATGATGGCAAGGATGCGATTGTGTTGCACCTCTACCGTCCACGTTTGCTCTTCGATGAATTCCACGAGGATTCTTCGGGTGTGTTGTTCATGACTCCTTCACCTGTTCGAGCACAGCCGGCAAGGCCGTCTCGATGTTCGCGTGTTCAAAAGTGAACCCGGCAGCCTTGAGGCGCTTCGGCAGGACGCGCGTGCTTGCCAGTAACAACTCGTCGGCCATCTCGCCCAGCAAGGCCCGCGCGACGAGGGCCGGCATGGGGAAAATCGTCGGACGATGCAGCACCTCGCCCAATACGCGTGTGAATTCCCGATTGGTGACCGGGCGCAGCGAGACCACATTCACCGCACCTTGGATCGTCTTATTGGCCATGACGAACTGAATGGCGCGGACGACGTCGTTCAGTGTCACCCAGCTCCAATACTGCCTGCCATTGCTAACGACACCACCGAGCCCAAGCCGAAACGGCGTGAGCATTTTGCGCAATGCCCCGCCTTGGCGGCTCAGGATCATGCCGAAACGCAAGTTCACCACGTGAATGCTCCGCGTTCTTGCCGGCGCCGTAGCGCGTTCCCATTCACGGCAAACTTCGGCAAGAAATCCGCGTCCAGACTCGCTGTCTTCGCAGAGCACTTCGTCACCGCGATTGCCGTAGTAACCGATAGCCGATGCGCAAATGAGTGCCTTCGGGGGTCTGGGAAGTTTTGCGACGGCCTCGCTGATCAAGCGCGTACCAACCACTCGACTGTCGAGAATCCGACTCTTCTGGGCAGTCGTCCACCGGCCAGACGCAATGTTCTCACTAGCAAGATGCACGACAACATCCGCATCCTCGAACGCCTTTGGGTTGATCCGTTTTTCTACCGGATCCCAGGAAAAGCAGTCCGACCCGTTCACCGCAGGCGTCCTCACCAAGTGCTGCACTTGATCCCCGGCACGCAGCAGAGCTGGGGATAAAGCTCGCCCAAGGCCAGATGAGCCAGTCAGTATTACTTTCATGGGCTATCTGTAGCATGTTGTCTACATCGTGTCAACTATTTGTGTATTATTTGTACACTTTTGTCTTTGACAAGCTCTTGACTGTGTGTTAGGAGTTTCTCAGATGCACCCGATTAAATATGTGGCGAAGATGACCGGCCTGTCGCCTCACGTTATTCGCGTCTGGGAAAGGCGGTATGGGGTGACCCTCCCGACCCGCTCAGACACCAACCGACGGCTTTACTCCGACGCGGACATCGAGAAACTTACCCTACTCCGCCGCGCAACCCGCGCCGGGCACAACATCGGCCAACTCGTCAAGATGTCGACGGATCAGTTGAAGCAGATTGCCGGTGACGTGGCTGACGGCTCGACGGTGCGCCGACCGTCCGACGCGGTTGCCGCGCCGCCACTCGACATGTTGCTCGCCAGCTCTCTGGATGCCGTCCAGCGACTCGACGGCAGCGCGCTGGAGAATTTGCTAGGTCAGGCATCGGTGTACCACAGTCAGCAAGCTGTCATCGAGAAAATGATCGTGCCGCTGATGGAAAAGATCGGCGATCTGTGGAGCGATGGTGCATTGCGGCCCGCGCACGAGCATCTGGCCTCGGCCATTGTCCGCAGTTTTGTGGCGAACATGGCGGGCACTTACCGGCCCGATGAATCCGCCCCCCGCCTGGTGGTCACGACACCAGCCGGACAGTGGCACGAAATCGGGGCGCTGCTGGTGACCGCATCCGCGTCAGCCCTTGGCTGGCGAGCGACATATCTCGGTCCGAACTTGCCGGCCGACGAGATTGCCGGCGCCGTTGACCAAAATGGAGCTCAGGCGGTCGCGCTCAGCATTGTGTACCCGGGCGATGATCCCAACGTCGGCCACGAGCTGCGCAAGTTACGCCGCGCGGTCGGCGACGGGGTGAAGATTCTAGTCGGCGGTCGCGTGGCAGCCAATTACCAGAAGGCAATCGAAGAAATCGGCTCGACGCGGATCGTGGACATCCCGCACTTGCGGGCGGAGCTCACCGCCCTCCGCTCACCGGTTGGCTAACGCTGTTTCAAGTGCATTCCCTCCATCGGCTCCGTTTTATACGTGGACCGGTGGCAGCGAGAATCGGTGAGATCCTCCGACTGCGGTCAGGACACGGCCTTCCGCATCAGTTGTGGCTCGGTTTGGACAGCGCGCTTTTGACGTGTTTGGCGACGAAGTCGATCATCATCGGGCCAGTCAAGCGCGTGCCTTGGCGGAGGTGGAAGCATTGGTATCGGCCGGTGTCAGCGACCAAATCATTCTCAGCCAAATCCGCAACTCGCAAGCGGTCTATCACTTGACGACGGCGGAGATCATCGACCTGAAGCATGGCGGCGTGAGCGAAAAAGTCATCGACTACATGATTAACACGGCAAACCCGCATCGCTAATACGGCGCTCGGTTGGTCTGAGAGTTTGACAGGAAAACACTGAGTATCTGGCTAATGGAGGACGTTTGGCTTGGGCGATAAACACAATAGATGTCGGGTTCTGGCTGCAATAACAGGCGGGGACGTGTCCGCTGACAGCGAGTAACACGCGTCGGTGCCAACATGAGACGCCCGCGCACCAAAGGCAAGATGGGGAAAGTGTAGCATGCGACAGGCATTGGAAACTTCGCTTGGGCTGTTTGTCGTACGCACCCTCTGGGTCAGCGTGGTTATTGCAGCCGGCGCCACTGCGGCAAGGGGAAACCCCATTTTCGTCACGCACGCTTATGAGTTAAGCGGGGAGAATGCTATTATTAACGTTTATCGATCCGAGTCCAGGATCACCGGTGACTATACCTTTCGAGCCACACAACGGCAATCGGAACGGATCGACTATACTGTAGGCGTCAGGTTCCCCGTGATCTTGCCCAGAAATGGGCTGACGTTCAGAAGGTGGTTCAGCGCAGTGTTGGACCAAAAGGAACAGTTGGAGGAACAATCGATAAAGCAGCGCTTGGATTTAGCAAGGCCAGCGGGAACAATCGATGGACATGACTTTACCCCCAGACCGGACGCTTTCGAGGACAGCTGGCGATTCGAAGACGTCTGGCACACGGCTCAAATAGACAAAGCACAATTACCTGAAGGATGGACGTTGGTGTTTTTCAGTGGTGGGGAATGCGGTAACGCCAAAGAGAACAGGATAAAGGCGCACATTTCCTATACTCAACCGCATCTCCCCGGTAATATCTCTGCTTACCCGCCGATCTTGCCGGACCACATCGTAAAAGACAACTGCCTCGTTACGTTTCACGCCTGCCGCGAAAGGCATCGAACGCCTACCGAGCCTGATCAAGGAGGGCCCACACGCAGGCCCACACGATTTGGTCACGGATTGTCACAGCGTGTCATTGGATGGCACGACCAGCCACAAGCCCGGAACCGCCGAAGGGCCTGATGGACAGGGTGTTAGTCACGATTTGGCACGGTCTGACACGAAGTGTCGCAAGTGAAGTTTGGCTGCCTCGCTAGGACTCGAACCTAGACAAAGCTGCCCTCGGCGTTTTTGAGGTCAGTGGGGGCCCAAAAGGGCGTTTTCTGCAAGCTTTTAGGCCAATTGCACAAGGGGTGCCGCTTCTGCAGTCTTCTCTAGCTTTCCCGACACTTAAGCAAAATTAAGCAAAGAACCCGAGGCTTAAGGCCCCATGTGGACTACCTCTGGTGGATGGGCTGGGCACGACCCTCAATGAGTAGCTATCTGATAGATGTGTCGTAAAAGCAAAATAAAGCGGATTTATTTGTGTCCGTGGGAGGGTCAACTTGGTCTATGCGCCAGCAGTCCTAGGCAATAAAAATATGGCTGCCTCGCTAGGACTCGAACCTAGACAAACTGATCCAGAGTCAGTTGTGCTACCATTACACCACGAGGCAGTTTAGGCCGTAAACATTGGTGTTTTTTAGCGTTCTGGTGACCGTAATTTTTGTGTTGCAATGATTTGTTGCAAAGGTTAGGCTGTTTTCACCATGAAAACCGCCCCTAAGAATCGCAAGCAGCAAAAACTCATTCATGTTGGCGATTGCCTTTATCGTTCAAGCGTCACCGATGTTTACTACGTCATTTTTACCCGCGACGACAGGCAAGTCAAGCGCAGCCTCAAGACCACCGATCCCGAACTCGCCAAACGTCGCCGCGAAGTACACCGGCGCAAGGTGGAACGCCTCACCGCCGATGATGCCAAGACTTTGCCCTTTGCCGAATATGACAAGGAGGGGAAATTGATCGGCGGTGTGTCGAAGCGGTGGTTTGATTCCGTGTCCGTGTCCATCAAACCCAAAACAGTCCTGATGTATTTAAACTCGATCAAAATGCTGTCACGGCACTTCGGCAGTCTCACCGTCCGTAACGTCACCCTGCGTGAGGTTGAGCGGTGGGCCACGGGGCGCAGCGGCGAGGTATCGGCGCGCACCTACAACGTCGATCTGGACGTGTTGCGGCGCATCCTCGACTACGCCTGCAAACATGGTCTGATTTTGGAGAACCCGGCCACCGGAATTAGCCGCCGTAAGCTCAGCAGGGAGAAATTGGTGATTCCCACCAAGCAGCAGTTTTGCCATCTGTTACAGACGATGCGAATGAATGCAGGGGACGATTCCGCCGACCTTGTGGAGTTTCTAGGCTACAGCGGTTGTCGTGTGGCTGAAGCGGTGGGCGACAGCAAAGAAGGCAAACCGCCGATGCTCTGGGGCGACGTGGATTTTGCACTCAAGACGTTCACTGTGGCCGGCAAAGGCACCGGCGAGCTTGGCAAGAGCCGCACCGTGCCGCTATTCCCCCCGTTAGAGCGATTCCTTCTCGATCTCAAAGGTAACCTGCCGAAGCCACCAAAAACCACAGACAGGATTTTTCAGGTCGCGTCCGCCCGGAAGTCGCTCGTGACTGCCTGCCGCCAATTAGGATTTCCGCAGTTCACACACCACACGATGCGCCATTTCTTTTGTTCAAACGCCATCGAGGCCGGTGTTGACTTCAAAGTGATTGCTGGCTGGCTGGGCCACACTGACGGCGGTGTGTTGGTGGCAAAGACCTATGGGCATTTGCGCGATGTTCACAGTCGCGAAATGGCCAAGCGCATCACCTTTGACGCTGCCGCAGAAACCCCGGCCAATGTTGTACCAATGAGACAGACTTCTTCGTAGTAGCCGCAGCACACACAAAGCCGCTCAAACGATCTTGGCTTGTCCCGCCGTCAAGTGCTAAACAAGGCGTGTGGCCGTAAACGAATCGAAAACAGAATATTGGCCGCATTCACAAGATGCTGGCGTTATGCTCGAAGATGGCCTTCGACATGGAGTGCGCAAACAATGCCAGTTTGAGGCGATGCTGCTGATGATGTGTTTGAAGCCGTATCGAAACGAGGAGGAACGGGCCGCATTCGACGCGGCTGATCGTGCTGCCAGGGAGATGCTCTTGGGCAAGGACGCTCCTCCGCGACAGAGGCTTTACCCTGTGTGGGTGGAGAACGTGTGGGAGCGGGTGTTTGATATGTGCCCGATGCCAAAGCCCATGAAATTTGCGC
>JBEKLM010000050.1:0-34038 GCA_050010195.1 Verrucomicrobiia bacterium | reverse complement strand
GGCGCTCCCCCCTCCCTTCCGAAGGGGAGCCGAGTCCGACGAGACGCCGCTGTCGTGTGCGGCAAACGCGCCACAGACTTGCCGGTGGCGCAAAAAGCCCGCGCCCCCGCCGCAAACCGCTCACAAAAATTCTTGCAACTCTGACTCCGTGGTGCCAGAACTGCGCCCGTCATCCCGTTTGTGGGGCCTGTATTTTCGGCCCGTGAGCGCCAGGTCCGCGCGAGCCCCGATGCTGCAAAGCACGGGAGCGCTCGTCTGATCGGAGACAGAGGAAACTATGGCAAATGCCTACGCCTTGACCAGTAGAGACATCGTTGGACTGCTGGTTCTACTGACCGTCTTTGTGTTTGGCCCGATGTTGTTGATGTGGTGTTGTTCCAGACGCGCGTCCGATTCCAAGCCGAATCTCCGAGACTGCCCCCACTGCGGCGCTCAAAATCGTGCCGCCCAACCTCGCTGCTACTGCTGCGGACATGATTTCGCGCGGCCGGAACCTGACGCGGCAACCGCCACCGTGATCCAGCGGGTCAGACAGGCTGACGCCAACAAAGCCCGGCAGGCAACGGAAACCCACATTCCCCCGGCCAACAAAGTCGCCTGACCAACCGGTCCATTCGCCTTCCGTCTCCGGGCTTCTGGATTCTGACCTCCGAAGATATGAGATGACCTGGCGTAAGTCGGGCGGGAAATGTCGATTGATGTTGAAAACAGAGGTTGCAACCGGAGGCAACAGCCTCCACAACCCAAACGGAGATATGTGTATGAAATCCGAGACAATCCGCAGCGCATTCAAACTGGATTTCAGGAACAAAGCAGAGCCGAACTGGGTCGTCCCGTAAAAACAGCCGTCGCTGCCTTGGCGAAACGCACGAACAAACCGGGCGGCCGGTCCCCAGCCGTGACCGGCCCCCGAACGCCCTGGCAAAGCATTGCCTTGTTAGAACGACCCGGTGCCGCTCAGGTTAATCTTGCTGACGTCAGGTGTACTTCCGTCTCCGAGTGTCGGCGTCGTCGTCGTCACACTGCCGTTACAAATGACGTCGGTCGACACACCGAAGCTATCTCCAACGCTGATCGACACTGTAACCGCCTCGTCGGTGATTGGAGCAGTCTCATTGCCATCAAAAGACGCTGCGTCTGGTGAAGCTTCCAATGCGTCCTCGCAAGAGATGTTATCGTCGCCTGTAGTGGCCGAAACGGTGACCGTCAGCTCCGTCTCAGTTATGGTTAGTGTAACCAGCCCCTCCTTCTTGGGGGCTGTATCGCAATCGGCGTCAGTCGCCACGTTGTCCATCAAAAAAAATGTGGCCGTGACACCATTCGTACCTTGTTTCTTCGTGCTTTTGAACTTAAGCTGGTTGGCATCTCCAAGCGTCCCGCCATCGTTGTAGCGGTTTTCCAAGCTCCAGTTTCCGATGTCAATCGAGACAGCGGTGCTGTCATCCAACGCGGTGAAATCAACGTAATTACTGGAGTTGAAAGAAACGGCTGCCGTCAGTGAGAATTTGCCGGTGGGGTATGCGTCACAGGACAAACTGCCATCCGATTCGCTGCCGGTGCAGCCCGTTTTGTCAGCATAACTTTCGCTGAAGGATACCTTATCGGTCGCCTTGGTTGCCGCCCACCCGGCGGTGATTGTCAGGCCCATCAATAGGGTGCAGATTGTCATTGCCTTGCGCGGCATCATTGCCTTGCTGGGGCTTCTCATGAGACCTCCTGATGTTTCCGGTTTGTTCAGTGGTTCTGACGCGATGTACGTACCGACCACGCACCGTTTGTACTCATTGCGCTTCTTGTCCGCTCGCCGAGACGTAAACGCGGCTTTGGGTGTTGTTTCGTTGCCGTTCAACCGACATCTCCCATACGACCTACGGCCCGCGACCCTCGCGGGCCATTCAGTTTCATTGATCAGCATCTTATCCTCTCGGACACTGCTATCAAGCCCTTTTGCGGCTCCAAGATCGATTTCCCGACTCCGGCGGAGATGCCTTCGGCTCTTGATTGCGTTCCGCACCGATTCTCCACCGAACTCTGACAAAGCATCGCCGCCCACCCCTTTCTTTCCCCGGAATTGCCGCCCGGCGAGCATCAGCCGGGCAGCGGCATGGGCAATCTCAGCCATTCAATCCTTTCGAGAATAGTTCGAAACAATTCTCTTGGGATTGCCACCTCCGCCATCTGGAAGATCACCTGCCGCGAATGGCGTACCACCTTCGCGCCGATCTTGATCAGTTTCTCCCGCAACGTCGTCAGCGTCCAGTGCCGCACCGCTGGGGGCAACACGGCCTGACGCAAAAAATCGAATAGGGATTCCCAGATTGTTCATTTTTGAACACAGGCAGAACGGGGACACGGGCTCCTTGATAATAAGATTGATCACGACGACGAAGAAGCGGTCCGGCCCGCGAAATTGCATCAGTTAGGGAACGCTGGCAGGCGCAATGCTTTTGTATAGAGCGGTGAAGTTGTAAGGCGTTGCGGCCTCCACACATGAATGAGTTAATTGAGCTCGCCAAGCGGTTGATGACGGCGGACTGGGCGTTGGCCTCGTGGATTGTAGCCTTGGTCAGTGCGTGGACGTTGGTGTGGATGTGTGCCTATCTCAGCCGCACAACCGACAAACCCCAGTTCACGCGATGGACAACGGGTTGGGTGTTTTTCTCGATTGCGCAGGCGGCGGAGATCGGTGTGGAGGGAATGCCGAATGAGCGCCTGCTGCATGCCGTGCAAATGGCGGCCCTGGGCATCAGCGCCGTCTGCCTGTTTGGCGGTTGCGTGCAGATCATGCAGCGCAAGGAATGGGGTCGGCGTCTGAAGTACGCGGTCGCGCCGATTCTGCTCTGGAGCGCCGCGTCGGCCTACGGCTTCCATTCGCAATGGTGGACGCGCGAGCCGGTATTCTTGTTACTGGCGGTCGTGTGCGTGCACATCGGTATGCAGTATTACCGCGACCGGAAGCGCAGTCACGCCGCCAGCATCCTGTCGGGCGGGTTCTTCTTGTGGGCGCTGCATCTGGCGGTCGCGCCGCTGCTGGGAGGGGTGCCGATGTTGCTGCCGGTGGGGCACGCAATCTCCGCGGCGCTAACGCTGGCGGTCGCGATTGGAATCATCCTCAAGGAAGAGGCCGAGCTCAGCGATGAGCGCTACCGCGGCGTGCTGGCTTCCGTCAGCGAGGCGGTGTTCATTGTGGACTTGTGGACGATGCAGATTCTCGACGCCAACGCCGCGGCTCATCAATTGACCAAGCATTCCGTCGAGAAGCTCATGACGATGAAAATGGGGGACGTGTGCCCGGACTTGCAGAGCGATCGGAAAAACCTGCTCGAGAATCGCAACCTGATCAATGCGGTGTTCAAGCCGTTTAACGAGTTTCACATCCTGCGGGCTGACGGTGATCCGATGGTTTGCGAGGGTGACACCAATCTGATTCATTGGCGGACATTGCCGGTGTTGCATATCAAGGTGCGCGAGGTGGACAAGGGCCACAAACTGGGGCAAATGATGCGGCGTGCGGAAAAGTTGTCGTCGCTCGGTCAACTGATCGCCGGGGTGGCGCATGAACTGAACAATCCGCTGGCCGTCGTCACGGGCTATGCGCAACTGATGAGCAAGCAGACGATCCAGGATGAGAAAACCAGAACCACGATGCAGAAAATCCTGCATGAAAGCGAGCGGGCCTCGAAGATCGTACGCGACTTGCTGTCGTTCGCGCGGCCCTGCGAACCCCAGATGACCGCAGTGGACGTGAATCACCTGGTGCGTAGCGTGATGGAGGTTCGGGAGCGCGACTTGCGCGCACAGGGCATTGAGTTGGAGACGCGCCTTGCGGCCAACCGGCCCTGAACCCAGGCTGACCCCGTGCAGATCGAGCAGGTTCTCAACAACCTGGTGACGAATGCGATTCATGCTATGTTGGAAAAGGTGGACGGCCCGCGCAAACTGACGGTCACGACAGAGAGCAACAGGCCTTGCATCAGAATCGGCGTGGCGGATACCGGGCCAGGCATCCCCCCGGCGATCCGCGAAAAGATTTTTGAGCCGTTTTTCACAACGAAACCGCCCGGCAAGGGGACGGGGTTGGGGTTGTCCATTTCGCACACGATCCTGGATGAGCACCACGGACGACTCCGTTTGGAAACGGAAGTCGGCCAGGGGGCGACATTCACCATCGAGTTGCCGATACTGGAAGTGGAAGCGGCGGCTCTGGAACCCGCCGCGACGAAGTCGCCGGACCAAGTGGTGACTGCCGACTCCAGGCCTTCGCGACGGTTGCTCGTGGTGGACGATGAACCAGGGATTCGCGAAGTGCTGCAGGAATTGCTGATGGGGTTGGGTTACACCGTGGACACCGCCGCCGACGGATGCGAGGCCTTGAAGCGCATCGAAAACAATCATTTCGATCTCGTGATCTCGGATCTCTGCATGCCCGGGGTGGATGGTCCGGAACTCCACCGCCGGATTCGTGACAAAGACGAAAGCCTCGCCCATCGCATGATTTTCCTGACCGGTGACACCGTCAGCCCCCGATCGCGCACGTTCCTGGAGGAGTCCGGGAATCGCTGGTTGAGCAAGCCGTTCAACCTCAACGACGTCGAAGACGCCGTGCGGACACTCTTGGAACAGGATGCGCTGGCGACATTGATCGGCAAGGCAGCGCACCCGGGCCCCGCCGACACTCGGAGATCCCATCCTGCGACCGTAACGATGCGTGGGTGAGGATGTCCGACAGCGGGTGTGAATCTGACGCCTGCGGATTTTGGTAAATCGCAAGTTTCGGTGTAGCGGCGCTTCTGTGAAGCGCCGAATTTGTTCAAGAAATTCACGGCCTGCGCTTCGCAGAAGCGCAGCTAGAACGCTGGGTGGCATTTGGGCGACAGGCCCTCAAGGTCTGACTCCGGAGAATAATACTTTTGCTCGCGGATACGGGTTGGGTGTTTACTGACGGTTGCATGGACGCGATCATCAGGAGATTGGTGTTTCAGATCGACTGGCGGACGAACGTTCTGGGGATTCTGTTGACCGGAAGCACCGCCACGCGGCGGGCGTATCAGGCGTACGACGATTTTGATGTGGTCGTGTTTACAAAGAGCCGGTGTGCTCGGAAGACGCATTACAGGATCATCAACTCGTCGAGGAAGCCTTATCTCATCAGTATTTATTTTGTTCATCTCGGAAATGCCAGGCCCAAACGACGCAACGTATTGCATCAGCGAGATGTCAGAGTGCTCTTCGGCCGGAAGCAGACGCTGCGGTGCCTGTTGATCGAGAGACCGCGCAAGATCGAGCCAGAGCCATCTCGATTGCCCAACTTTGCCCGATGGCAGGAGCGGTATTGGGAAATCTTCGTTGACTGTGTTTTCATCCTCAAGAGAAGCGAGCGACGGGGGTTCCAGCATCGGACAAAGGCGCGTCTGGCCCGCCAAGCCATCCGCACGATCTCGAAGCATTTTCATGCGCGTTATCACAGAGCTTTCGCCCATACAAAGCGCATGGCCTGGAAATCCGTCGTGCGGGAATTGACTCAATTACTCTCGGAAAAACAATTCCCGGTGGGCTGTCGAAACCCGCAACTGTTCAAAGATTTCCAGAGCCTTGCGTCAACTCTTTCGACATCTTGACGTTCGATTTGTGGATAGCACGATCCATAACTGCGGGAGGGATTGGCGTCAGGCTGGAGACACGCAGATGAATTCGCTGGCGGGAGTCGGGACGATTTGGAAAGTCGGCACCAAATTGACTTGACCGGCATTATGAATCTGCCAGTATTGCCCACCAAGCATGGGCGACTACACACCGATCACTCTTCAAGTAACCAAGGTCTGCTAAGGTTTCGCGTATGGCGTCCCTGAGATGGTGCAGATCCTCGATTGTGGAGCTCACGAAGACATTCGGAATCATAGCGCCTCAATTATTCATCTATCGGACGGGAAGGTTTTCGCGCTGCTGACTGGAAATTGCAAGCAAAAGAGGGGACGCGGAAGGGGGAGCAAAAGGCTGCGGCGCGTCCGTCTCCAATTGGCTGTCGAGTGTCCGTCACGGGTGCGGTGCGGAGAAGGGGAATCCTTTCGGCAAACCTTGCATCTGCTGCTGCAGCATTTGTTGCAACTGCCGTTGAGCATCGGCACCCACGAGCATTGCCGTTGAAACCGCGATCCACCAAGACGTGCTGGCGATCAGGGCCAAGCCAGCGAGGACCAGCAATCCGTGTCGGACGTGCCCCGCGCACATGCCGTAAACGGCGCATAGAAACGCGGCAGCGCCAAAGATCTCGCAAGGGATCAGAACGGAGAAGGCCAAAAGCATGTTCTGACGGAGCACGAAGAATCCGACAAACTCTATCGCGACGAGAATGACAAGGCAATGGACGCCGGCTGCGATGGAGGGATGCACGGCGGATTTCTGGTTGACGGTGGACGACAGGAGATCCCTCGACAAGCTCGGGATGACAGCGCGGGGGGCGGGCACTGGTGGTTGTGGTGGGTTGGGCGCGGCCACGCGGGGTAGCGGTTTCGGTTCGACACGGGCCGGAGGATCTTTGGGTTTTGGCGGTGGCGCTGAGCTCGGTACGTACACCGCCTTCCCGCATTCGGGGCAGTCAATCGTGATTCCTGCTCCCGCGTTGTCAATTACGAGTTTCTTCCCGCACTTGTCGCAGGTGAATGAGATGTCCATAGCCGAGGCTCTGTATGTGGGGGATTCTAATCCCGGGCGGCGTGATGGGGCAAGAGGGGATAAGGATAAGTGTCAGGAGTCAGCCCCGACAGGCATCGGGGTGAGAATCCAGGAGACAGAATAGGGAAGAAGGCGTGTGGGGTGCAAGGGTATTTCTCGTTGACAAGACTATCGCATTAAGATATTGTCAGCTTTGCCGTTCTTTGAAATAATGGATGAAGCTTGGCGACGGGCAGGATTGGGACGAGGAGGGGGCGACGTTTCCAGCAAACCAGCCGCGCGTGCTGGCTACAGTGTGGGTTCGTTTCGGTACGGCTCGGCGTGCGCGTGCGGAGGGTTGGCTGAGGATGCGGTCTTGTTTTGTCCAAAGGACGGGGCTGGAGAGGGGAGGGTTACCAAACGAACCCAATTCTGATCAAGCCGGCGTGGAAAAGTTACCGAAACGAAGCCAAAAACGAACCCAATTTGAGGGGGGATAAGGAGGAGTTGGGAGCCAGCCCCGACAGGTATCGGGGTGAGAATCCCGGAGACAGAATGGGGAAGAAGGCGTGGGGCGGGCAAGGCGGCGGACGATGAAGGGTCGTTTACGCCAGAGGCGGGATCCTTCGCTTCGCTTAGGATAAGACGTCCGTGCAATGTGGGAACGCGGCGCACTACAGACACCCCTCAACAGTCTCTGTGTGATTGAGCGGCATTTCAGTTTCGCTGCCACACCAGCGTCATTTACAAATGGGTGGTTTGTTTGTAATCATCGGCGGCGGCATGAAATCGCATGAATTGCTGCGCGAGGTTTTCCAGACGCATAACCCGAAACACATCGCCGACCAGATGGGCCTCTCGGTTTCCATGGTCTACAAATGGGCCGAGCCGCCCGAGCAGGGCAGCGGCGCGACGAACCCGCTGGATCGGGTGGCGTCCTTGGTGGACGCGGCGGACGATGCGCGGATCGTGGAATGGATTTGCGCGCATGCGAACGGGTTTTTCATCAAGAACCCGAAGGTCGGGCGGCCGCGGGCGTACGCGCTGGTGCCGGCGACGCATCGGGTCGTGCAGGAGTTTGCGGAAATGCTTTCGGTGATTGCGAACGGGTGCGTGGACAACAATATTAGCAGCCACGAGGCTGACAGTATCCGGTCACGGTGGGAGGACTTGAAATCGGTGACCGAAAGCTTTGTGCGCGCCTGTGAAGAGGGAAGCTTCCACACCATCAGGAACCATGAGCGCCGCTGAGGTTGATGTGAGACAAATTGACTGGTCGACCTGGAAGCCGACCGAGTATGCAAACCTTTGCTTTGTGATGCGGGATGGACAGATCTTGCTGATTCGCAAGAAGCGCGGGCTCGGCGCGGGTAAGATCAATGGTCCTGGTGGGAGGCTCGAGAAGGGGGAGACAGCACTGGAGTCGGCGGTTCGCGAGACTCAGGAGGAAGTTGGGGTCACGCCTACGGACTTGGAGCACATTGGCGAGCTGTTTTTTCAGTTTCTGGACGGGTACAAGCTACATGTTGCGGTCTTTGCCGCAGGGGGTTGTGTTGGAGAACTATGCGAAACGGACGAAGCAACTCCGATTTGGACGGATATCGACAAGATTCCATATCACGACATGTGGGAAGATGACGCTCACTGGCTACCGTTGTTGCTGAAGCGGAAGACGTTTCGCGGTTATTTCGTGTTCGATGGCGAAAAACTGCTAAGCCACAGACTCGATTCTTAGTGTATTACTTGGGGGTGGTAACCCCTCTTGTGCACTAGGTTACCACTATATTGCAAATTGGAAACATTATGTAAGATCCACGCCCGAAGATACTTACACAATACCTCGTCAAAAACTGGCCGAAAATAGCTTGTTTTCGATTGAACAACTGATATAAACAAGTGTCTGATTGAATACAAAATGATGAAAGCTCGACAGAAAACTATGAAAAAGCCCCGTCGGTCGTCACCGTTGCGACGTCTAGCGCGGGTGGTGCGTCCCGTGAAGGAACCCACTTTGCTGGAGAAAATTGCGCAAGTGACTGATGAATTGCAACTTTTACGCAGCCGACTGGCCAATGCTGGGGACGATCTGCCGACAGTCGGCACGCATCGGATAGCGTCTTTGGAGACGGAATTGGAGCGGCTCTGGGAGTTGCGTCGGAAGGAACAAGCCGCGCCACTTCGAGGAACGGCTCTGACGGACGAAGAAGAGAAGGTATTGGCATTCCCCAGCGGAAGCCGGTCACGCGCATAGTCGCATAACGGTAATACGACAAATCCAGTGAGCAGGGTGTTTAACCGCCCTGCTCACTTTTCTTTTATACACGAAGCCGGAAGCCAGAGGTATCGCGGCGCGCCTACCGCCGGGCAACGCGCTGTTGGTTTTCCACCCCTGACATCGCGCCCAATTTTCTTTGCCATCGCTGTCTGGCGCAAGTATTCTGATGCGCTCGGCATGGCAACTCAGACCAAAAACATCGCTCGTCTTCTGAAGATCATGGCGCGGCTGCGCGGTCCAGGCGGTTGTCCATGGGACCGCGAGCAAACCCACCAGTCCATCCGCCACAACCTGATCGAGGAATGTTACGAGGCGATCGACGCGCTGGATGAACGGAAGATGGATGCATTCCGCGACGAACTCGGTGATCTGCTGCTACAGGTTGTTTTCCACGCGCAAATGGCGAGCGAGGAGGGGACTTTTGATTTTGATGCCGTGGCCAAATCCATCAGCGACAAGCTGGTGCATCGCCATCCGCATGTCTTCGGTAACGCGAAGGCCCGCAACAGTGCCGAAGTACTCCAGCAATGGGAGGCGATCAAGAAATCCGAGAAAGGCGCCACCAGCATCGTCCATCTGGAAGATTTGCCGAAACATCTGCCGGCACTGTTGAAGGCCGACAAGGTGCAACGCAAGGTCGCGCGGGTCGGATTTGACTGGAAACACGTCAATGACGTGATCGCCAAGGTCGAGGAAGAAGTGCGCGAACTCAAAGGCGCGCTCGCGTCGAAGAGCCGTAAGCAATTTGAAGAAGAAGTCGGTGACCTGCTGTTTGCGGTCGTCAATCTGGCGCGGTTCGAGGAGCTGCAAGCCGAAGAACTTCTGAACCGCAGCATTGCCAAGTTCGTAAAGCGGTTCCAGCAGATCGAGAAGGCCGTCCACGCCAGCGGTCGCCGCTTGGAGGATTGTACCCTCAAAGAACTTGACGCCCTTTGGGAGTCAGCAAAGCACAACGGGCGATCACGCGTTCGTCAAAAGCGTAGCCGGACGGCATCTCGCAAATAAGTCAGGCAGCAGCTTCAACCCCAACACATTTTCGCCATCGCGGAACTGACTGCCTCCGCCGCGCGATCGGGTGATCGCAATTTGACGCATCCGGTGCCGAACGTGCTGGGCGTCACGCGGCGCAATGGTCGTGCTCGCAGGCGCACGATTCGACTGTGCAGGCCCGCGAAGCGCAGGTCTCGCTACAGAACACCAGATTCTGCCGGCGCACACCGCCGCTCAACGCCACCGTACACTGGCAGCTCGCGCACGCGCACTTGGTCCGAGGCGAGTGTTTGACCGCTGACTTGGTCTTCGAGGTTCGTTTCATGTGTCCCTTTTCTCGTTGGTTCAACATAGGCCCGGAAGAGGGCGTTGGCAAATTGCTCCAAGAACGAAAACCTACGCGGCAGCGACGCCGTGATAGACGCGGGGGACCCGCGCGGACTTGGTGATACCACAGAGCACTTCCCACGGGATCGTGTCCTCCCAGCGTGCCACGTCGCTGGCCGTGATGCGTGCGTTGCCCTGTTGACCGATGAATACCACCTCATCACCACACTGCACATGGGGCACTCGCGTCACGTCCACCATGATCTGGTCCATGGTCACCCGACCAACCACGGGACAGCGCTTTCCGCCAATAAGTACGTCCGCTTTGTTGGACAAATGACGGCTAAACCCGTCAGCATAACCGGCGGTGACAGTCGCGATCTGCATTGTTCGTTTGGCCTTGAATGTCTGGCCGTAGCTGACGGTACGGCCGGCGGCCACGCCTTTGACGTACGCCACCCGTGCCTTGAACGAGAGGACGGGGCGAAACTCACCGGCGGGCGCCTTCGTCGGGCAAATCCCGTAGAGCAGAAGCCCCGGCCTGACCATGGTGAGATGAGATTTGGGCAATCGCAGTACCGCCGCGCTGTTGGCCGTGTGAAGCAAGGGTATTTTGACTCCTTCGCTCGCGAGTTTCTGGACAGCCTTCTGGAAAAGGCCTAACTCGCGCCGCGTCTCGCGGAGATTTTCATCCGCCGACGGGAAGTGCGTGTACAACCCCGCGATGCGCACGTGCCGCAGTGGCGTAATCTGCAGAATGGTTTTGACGGCTTCCTCATGCCAGAAACCAACGCGCCCCATGCCGGTATCGATCTCGATGTGCAGGTCCACAACCTTGCCGCGTCGATGCGCTTCTTCTTCGAATAGCTGCGCCTCCTCAGCCGTCGAGATCGTGGGCGTGATGTTTTGCTCGATCATCTTCGCCACTTCAAACGGCAGCGCCGAGCCGAACAACAGAATCGGCCAGCCGGTGCCGCCAATTTGTCGCAGCAACAGCGCTTCGAACAGATTGGCGACGGCGAACGCGTCGACGCCGGATTGCATGAGCGTGCTCCCGACCTGCGCCAAGCCATGGCCATACGCGTCGGCTTTCACGACCGCCATCAGTTTCACGGTCGGCCCGATGCGGCGGCGGATGGCGGCGACGTTGTGGCGCAGCGCGTCGAGATCAACCTCCACCCAGCAGCGATAATACGATTGGGGAACCACAGCGACCGAGAGTATATCAAGATTGTCGACGCGCACACAGGAATCACGGTTGACATGGAAACAGACCGGCTGTCCGGCGCTTGACGCATGGGTTGTTCCGGGCCAAGTTGTTTCGGACGATTAAGCTTGCATTTGGTGATGGGTCGTTTAGTATGTATGATACTAGATAGATACTGGTCTGTTACAATGAAGCTTCCACAGCATCTCGACGTGCCGTGTGCTAAAATCAAGCAGGTAGTGCCCTCTCTGACACTCGGGGCGCTAATCCTGTACGGAGTTCTGGGCGGTGGGGCGCGCGTGGCGCAGGGACAAACCTTGTCGCTTGTCTGGAGCGACGAATTCAACGGTGCCAGCATCGACCTGACGAAGTGGACGTTCGATATCGGTAACGGCTCGGATGGTTGGGGCAACGGCGAAGACGAGTATTATACGAGCAACAGTGCCAACGCGTTTGTCACCAATGGCTTCCTCCATATCCACGCCATGTTGCAGGTCACCAATACGGCCGAAGGTACGTTCAATTACACGTCCGCCCGGATGAAAACCCAAGGGCTCTATTGGAAAACCTACGGGCGCATCGAGTGGCGCGCCAGTCTGCCGGAAGGCACGGGTTTCTGGCCCGCCCTCTGGATGCTCGGCACGAACATCAACTCCGTCGGCTGGCCGGAATGCGGCGAAATCGATGTCGTGGAAAACGACGGGACTCCGACATTCGTCCAGGGCAGCATCCATTACGGCAGTGATGCGACGGCGGTTTACGACCTCCCGAATGGAGGCTCGGTCACCAATTTCCATATCTACGATCTGGATTGGACGAGCAACTCAATCACCTGGTCGGTGGACGGCGTAGCGTACGAAACCCAAACCAGTTGGGTAGGCAACACGACCGCGTTTAATGAGCCGTTCTTTTTTCTGATGAACGTGGCCATCGGCGGGAGTTACCTGGGCTACCCCACCACCAACTCCATCAACCCCAGCCTGCCGGGCGACATGGTGGTCGATTACATCCGGGTCTATAATTACGTCACGCCTACCAACCCGCCGGCCATGCCGACAGGGTTGGTCGCTACGCCAGGAGGCGCGATGATTGGATTGAATTGGAACGCCTCGTCCAATGCGGTGAACTACAATGTGAAGCGCTCGACCGTGAACGGCGGCCCCTATACCACGATCGCCAGTCCCACCACGACCAGCTATGAAGATACAGGCGTTGTCAGTTGCTCGACCTACTACTACGTGGTGTCCGGCACCAATTCCTACGGCGAAAGCGCGAATTCGACCGGGGCCAGCGCCACGGTTGGCTCGTACTCTTTTGCCGTGACCTCGGGAAACACCACACCGGTGGGAACGTTCGTCGCCGACACGGATTACACGGGTGGGATTCAGGCTGCGCCGACAACGTCATCAATCATGACCACTGGCTTGACCAACCCCGCGCCTCAAGCGGTGTATCAACACGAGCGATACGACAATTTCTATTACACGTTTGGCGGTCTAACGACCGGCACCAGCTACACGGTGCGCCTGCACTTTGCCGAAATCTACTGGACCGGGTCTGGCGAGAGGGAGTTTAACGTGTTCATCAACGGCTCGCAGGTGCTGACCAACTTCGACATCTTCGCCGCCGCGGGCGGCGAGAACATCGCACTGGTCCGGCAATACACGGTCATGCCCATGGCCAATGGACACATTTCCGTAGCCTATTCGAACGGTGCCGTGGACGACGCCAAATCCAGCGGCATTGAGATCATCCTGCCCGCCCCGGCCGCGCCAACCGGATTGACAGCAATTGGTGGTCTTGAGCAGGTGGCTTTGGCGTGGAACGCCGTATCAGGGGCCGCCGGGTACGATGTCCAGCGATCTACAGTCAGTGGTGGTCCATACACAACCGTGACCAACAGGCTGACCGGCAGCACGTACACCGATACCGGCCTGGCAGATAGCACGACATATTATTACGTTGTCACAACGGTCGAATCCGGTTGCCAGAGCACCAATTCGGTCGAAGTCAGCGCGACGACAACGACTCCCCTGTCGCCGTTCCAGCAATGGCAAATCCAGTATTTCGGTAGCACGACCAATCCGCTGGCCGCCGCCAACGTGGATGTCGACGGCACGGGCCAGAACAATCTGTTCAAGTACGCCGCGGGATTGAATCCGACCAACCCGGCCTCGGTATTTGTTCTGACGATTGCCACGGATACCAACTCGCCGGCTTGGCAGGACCTGACCTTTGATCCGTGGGCAACGGGCCGCGTCTACACCTTGCAGTTCAGCACGGACCTGGTCAACGGCGCGTGGATGCCGCTCACTGCCTACGCGGGTCCCGTCACCAACAACGCCGGTCAGATCACAATTATCGACACCAACGCCGTTCAGCCGCAGGAGTTTTACCGCATCCAGATTTCAGCGCCGTAGGCGATCGCGATCGCGCCTCTACTTCCAGTCAGTCTTTGTGCCGGAAGAACTCAGCGGCATGGTGGAATCCCACAGATGCGTGTTCGGCGGCGGTGTCGACCACAGGTCGGGCGCGGGCTTGGGACCGGATGGTGACGTGCTGCCGGCCGCGGCGCTCTTTCCCCAAGCCGACGATGGCGCCGCATTCGTTTGCGTCCACAACAACGATTGTTTCTTACCGGGACCAACAGGCTCGCCGTTCGCAGGAGCTTCCAGCTTGTTGGTTTCCACCACTCCCGGCATCGGCACTTGCGGAACCATTGGCGCCGCCGGTGCCGGTGACTGCGGCGTAATCGCCGTCGGCACGGGCGATGGCATCGGAACATTGTCCGGTGTCAGGACGTTCAATGTCGGCGAAACCGGCGGATGCGCGACGCTCGTCGGCGGAAGCACGTCCTTCGGGGCGGTCTGCGAATAGGCGAGAGTCGCGACACTCGCGCTCAATAGCGTCGCCACCAACATTTTGGCCCGGATATTTTTCACTTCGTCGAGAAACCTATTAAATCGTCACGCGGTGTCAATTGGCCGCGCGGAGTTGTGACACACTCCAGCCTCCCGCAACCCAGTTCCATCAAACCACACAGCCCCACCACCATCCAATGCCTGCTCGTTTCCATGCCGTCGATTCCATGGGTACTGCCCCTATAACTTACCCCGATTTCCCAGATATACCAGTGGTTCGACCGCACAATCGGACCGATCCACCTCCCAAACGAAGCCGAGCCGAGGCGCGAGGGTAGCGCTGAGACGGACGCACGCAGTGCGGGCCGCAGGCCTTCGTGAGCGGGTGCGAACGAAGCCAATTTTTGACAAACGAAGCTAATTGGTTTTACGAAATTCTCGCGACGCAACCAATTGTCCTCCAATCATATCCACACACACCCTTTCGTAAAAGAATAGGCTTCGTTTGAGAGAAATCGCGTTTTCGCGCAGCCCGTGATCCACGTCCCGATCCCCGGTAGGAACGCGCTGCTGCGCGTCCATTTTCGCCGCCCGCTTCTTGTAGCCACGGCGCTCCGTCGCCGTGCTCCGTGCATCTCGTCCCCCTGCAATCCCTATACACGACCTCTTCATACGCATTAGTATATCGCCATTACGATTGATTGTCAATTAGGAAGTGCAGAAACACGTCCCGTGCCATTCACGCCACCCTCACGGTTTCATGCTGAGCTTGTCGGAGTCGAGTCCGACGAGACGCGCCAAAGCTGTGCCGCTGAGAGAATCTACATCCCCAGTCGTGCACGGTAATACCGCGTCGGGCTGTTCGTCGCCGCGCCTGCGTCCAGGTAGCCCGTGAGGACGCCGGAAAATGGGTTGTTCGTCACCACGAAAATGTCTGTGAAACCGTTGGTGCTGTAATTGCCATTGACGTCGCCGCTCGTCGCTTGGAGCGAATTGGTCGCCCCTGGTCCCATGTTCCACGTCACGTAGACGTCGTTGTTCTGTTGCGCGATGGACACAATCCCGAACAGATTCGGGGCAATCACCACGTTGCCGACAATCAGCGTGCCGCCTGTGTGAAGAAACAGGGCGCACGGGTTGGTAATGACCAGGTTGTCCACCTGCAACAACCCGGTATCGAGGATCAGCGTCCCGCACTGGAGGTCCAGCGTACCGGTATGGCTCGCATTCGTCACGATGACGCTCCCGCTGTCCCGTACATCGCTCTGGACCACCACATTGGTGGACATCAATGTCCCGCCAGAGGCAACGACCGACGTGCTCGTTCCGCTGCTGAAGGTACACATTGAGGCGACCACCTGACCGCCGTTGCTCACCACGAAGCCGCCGCCAATTTCGAGCCCGCCATTCACCATGATCAATCCACCCGCCACGCTCAGCGAACCCCCGCTGAGAATGGAAAGGCTCGACGCAATTTGCAGCGTGTTGGTGAAACCACTGGTCAATAGAAGCGTGTTAACCAACCCGCTCGGCGCGGAAAGAACCAGGTTGTTGATGGCGAGGACGGACAGGTTTGTTGTGTAACCCGCTGTGACGGCATCCAGCGTGACCGTCTTGTTGCCGGCATTGGTGATCAGGTCCGCCGGGTCGCAGTTCGATGGTGCCGCCGATGGTGCGCTCACGGAGAAGTTCCAATTCATCGCAGTTTCCCATTTGCCACTGACGCCGTTGGTCCAACTATTCCCGAAGGCTTGGCCGGGTAAGGGGTTCACATAGTAGGCATTCTGCTGCGGGCCGTCCTCGCCGTAGTGGTCGCCCGTGAAATACACCTCGCCACCGAGACCGATCAGGAGCCGCATGGCGCCGGGATACTTCATCGAACCATAGGCATACCCTTCGGTGTACGTGTTGTTCGTGAGATTCAGATTCGGCCAGACCATGAACTCCATGTAATAATTGTTACCCTTGCGCGGGATATTGGGAAACTCGGGAGAATTAAAATTGAAGAACCCGCCGTCATCCGATTCGGTATTCGCCACGGATTGCCCATTGCGGATCCGTTGCAGCGTCGAGGCCACGCTAACCGCTCCCGTGTACACCAAGGTGCCGTAGTTCCAGATCTGGATGTCATTGGTCTGGCCGTTGGCATCGTAAACAACTCCCGCGTTCGTGGGCACATTGGCAATCGCCGCCGCGACGACGGCCGCCGTGTGCGTGGAATTGTTGGGGAAGGAGACGAAAGAGTACGTTTGGGCGTTACTGGACATGACGCCGAGGGCGAACGCGGCGGCCAAGCCTTGAGCGAGGGGGTTGAGCACAGAACAACTGGTCTTCATCCGACATTTCTCCTGTGACTGTACGCCCGCGACCACGCGTGCCATTCAGTCGAATCAACTCTGATAGTATCAATTCCGACACCTCCCGACAAGCCGATTCCGATGCTTCGCCACCGCTCCAAACTGGCTTCGGCGTCTTGCTTGCCCGCCGTAGCTTTGGCGAAGGCGTGGCCCACAATCACTTCCGCCGACTCCCCAATTGTCTGTCTCAACAGAACCAGCATGGCTACATTTCACCAGCCCCGGCGCGGCGTTCCCTCACAAAATCCCCCGCGGCATGAAAAGTGTTGAGGGTTATTGCAAGGAGGAACGTCGTGCCAGGAGAATGACGTATTAATATTCATCTGTGGGGGAAATTCATATGTATCGATTACCGGAAACTGAGACGTCCAGCGCCGTTAATGACCTGGACGAGTTGCTAACGGATATGTTTGGAATACCGGCGCCGCCGAAAGAAGAAATCCTTCGGCACAAATGGCTCGAAAGCGAGAAAGCCGGACGCGATATCGGCGTGCTCGCCGCCGCCTATGACTGGCGCCTGAAGTATTATCGATACTGGAGGGAGTACCATGTATCGGGAGTGCCGGCCAGCCAGTCGCAGGCTCGTTCCGCGTCGCGCCGCCGGCTGGAAGTCCTCGCCGGTTACGCCTTGTTGCCCCTAGCGATCTTGCTCCTCGGGCTGGCCCTGTGGCAATGGGCCACCGGCATCGACTACACCGACTACATCAGCGGCCATCAGATCATGTACGTGCCCCGGTAACCGAGGCTCAGCGAACCATTGGCCGTCCGTGCATATCCGGCGGGGAAGCGCGCCCCCGTCATTCTTTACCGGCAGGCGGATGGAGATGAGAATGCTTGGCGGCGGCCTCACGGGTGATCGAGGTATAACGCGCGAAGCGGTCCGCGCGATCCTCGATTGTCCGGCATTCGAGCATGGCCCGGATCCGGATGAGCAGATCGGTCAGATCGATGGGCTTGGACACAAAGTCATCGGCACCGGCGGTCATCACCTCCCCAAGATGTGAAGGCGAGAGAGCTCCCGTCACCACGATGATGGGGATGTGTTGCGTCTTTGGGTTGCTACGAAGCAGCTTGCAAATGGTCACACCGTCCCGAACCGGCATGCGAAGATCGAGCAGGATCAAATCGGGCAGGAGGCTGATGGCTTGGTTGATACCGTCCTGACTGGACGCAGCAGTGGAGACAGTGAACCCCTCGGGGCTTAGGCGTTGCGTGAGAAAACCAAGCATCGCCGGATCGTCGTCAATGACCAGTATCGTCTCACTCATAAGCTTCTTGGCTTTCTTCTGCAACGCAGTCCGGAACGCCAATCTTCCCCCTGCGTCAACCCGATGAAAACAAGACTACCTCCTTGTGGCGGTTTGTCAAGAAACGAAGGAGCAAGAAATGTCTCTCCCAGTCAATTGGTCCGCCACGCCGTCGCTTGCGGCCGTAAACCGTTGGTTCATTTCAACGAGCTTTCCTGTTCAGCAGAGCAAACTGTCTTCTCGTGGCTGGAGTGGACTGGTTTACCAGTGGTAATCGACCCCATTCAGCAGGGGATTGTTCTTCTGCCAGATGTTGGGTTGACCGGACAGCGAGTTTGTCGAGGAAGAGGAAAGTGCTACCGCGCCACCGGCCGGCGTCACCTCGTTGGTGGGGGACAGGGTGAGCGGGGAAGCGGCAATGGCATTGAGCTTCTGTTGCGATCCTCCCGGGACCGACGTGATTGATTTCGTGAGCAGTTCCTGGGTCGTCGGTATTCTCAGCGGCATCGCGCGCGCCGGCGAAACCGTCTCCGACGAAGCGGGCGGTGGTGCCGTTGCCGACGGAATCACTACTTCCGCAGGACGGGGCACGGCGATCGGGGGTTGCACCGGCTCCACCGACACGGCCGGCTGGGGAACGGCCACCGGGGTGGCAACGGGCACATTCGTGCTTACCAAAACACCCGGGATCGCCACCGGCGCGGGAGGCGGATTCGCCGCGGTTCCGACTTGCCCTCGGACAACCGCGGGAGCTAGAATCATCACCGAGGCAAGAATTCCGACGGTCTGTCGTGCTGCCGTCATTGTCTGGGGTGAAGGTACTGGAGAACACCGAACGTGTCCAGTTTTCGTCTGGGATTGACACCGCCGCTTGACTTGTGAAAACGTTTCGATGAGAATCCGCCCGCGATTTCGACTATGAGCACTTGGAAAGTGGCTCTCTTATCCGCGTTGATACTGACCGCGCTTTGGTTTCTCTCGCCATCGCGTTCGGAGCAAGCGCCCCAAGCGGGCGTTCAAGAAATCAGCATCATGGGGCTTGGCCCGGTGTCCGGACCCCAGGGCGACGCCATCCGCGACTTCGAAGAGCAAAGCCGTCACGCACACGACCAAGACCCCTCCAAGCCGATCTACCATGTCATCAGCGGCCAGGAAGCGTCGCACGACCAGATTTCCGACCCGACGCGGTTCCTCGTGGGTGTGGCCGGCGGGATGCCGCCCGACGTGATTCGGTTTGACCGTTACGCCGTGACGGAATGGGCCGCGCGTGGCGCGTTTGCGGACGTCACGCCGCTCATTGACAAGGACCGCGCCAGCGGTCGACCCGACGCGATCGTGCCGGAGAATTATTTCGATTCATGCTGGGACGAGGTTGTCTTTCGCGATCCCGTCACCGGCAAGAAGGGCGTGTACGGTGTCCCCGAGAAAGTGGATAACCGCGTCCTGTTCTACAACAAAGACCTCCTCAAACGCGCCGGATACGTCGACGAGAAAGGCGAGGCGCGTCCGCCGAAGACGTGGGACGAATTGGCGGACATGGCCGTCAAGCTCACCGAACACGATTCCTCTGGCAACATCAAACGCCTCGGGTTCGCCCCCGGTGCATCGGGCAACATGGGCAATGCCTGGCTGTATCTTTACGGCTGGATGAACGGTGGCCATTTCATGAGCGCCGACGGCAAACGCTGCACACTCAACGACCCGCGCATCGTCGAAGCCCTCGGCTGGCTGACGAAGGTATACGATTCGATGGGCGGCGCGACCGCGGTGAAGGCGTTCGAGTCCACCGTGCAAAGCGGCGACCTTGATCCGTTCATCACGGGTAAACTCGTGATGAAGATCGACGGCTTCTGGCAGATCACCGACACCATCGCGCAGTTTGGTCGTAATGTGAACTGGGGCGTCGCGCGACCGCCGATCCCGCAGTGGCAAATCAACAGCGGCAGCCACACGTGCACGTGGGTTAGCGGCTGGTGTTACGCAATCCCGTCCACGGCCAAGCACAAGGAGGCCGCGTGGGAGTTGTTGCGCTACCTGTCCAGCCAGCGTGCCAACGAAATCATCTCCGACACCACCCGCCTCAACCTCGCCTCGCAGGGACGCATCTTCGTCCCAACACAAAACGCCAATAAAAAGATCAATCAATTCCTTTTCCAGAAGTATGTGAACGAGAATCCGCAGATGGACCCGCGAATCGGCCAGGCCGTGAAGGTGTTCAATGACATGCTTGAAGGTCAGCCGTATCGGCCCGTAACGCCCGTCGGGCAGTTGATGTGGAACCAGCAACTCACCGCCACCGATAACGCCATTTTCCACAAGAAATCGCCGCAACAGGCGCTCGATGAGGCCACCATGATCGTGCAACGCGATCTGGATCGCATCCTCAGCCCGCCTCGCGGCACGTTAGTGAATTGGAACTGGTTTTTCCTCCTGTACGCCGTTCTGCTTGTCGGGGCTGCGGTGGGGATTTATCACTGGGACACAAACGCCAACCTCCGCCAGCGCCTGGGCAACGCCCTCGGCGCCGTCGGCGGCAAAGCGCTGGCCAATCGCGGGGGTGACCTCGAAGGCCTGCAGAGCAGCTATTTCCGCTCGCAATGGAAAGGCGGTTGGCTGTGCGCGCTGCCGTGGATCATCGGGTTCGTTGTGTTCACCGGCGGCCCGATCCTGTTTTCCATCATCGTCAGTTTTTGCCACTACGATATCCTGAACCCCGCGCGATTCGCGGGTGGGGAGAATTATTTCTGGGCCTTCACCAAGGACCAACTGTTCTGGAAATCGATGTGGAACACGATCTACATGGTCATCGGAGTTCCGTTGGGCATGGGTCTGAGCCTCGGGATCGCGCTCCTGCTCAACCTCAAAGTCCGCGGCATCGCCGTGTGGCGGACGTTCTTCTACCTGCCGTCGATCGTGCCCGCCGTGGCCTCGAGCATCCTGTGGATCTGGATTTTCAACCCGAGCAGCGGCCTGCTCAACAACGCGCTCGCGTCCGTCGGCATCCACGGCCCGAACTGGTTGCAGGATGAGCACACGAGCAAACTCTCGCTGATTCTGATGGGGTTGTGGAGTGCGGGCGGCGGCATGATCATCTGGCTCGCGGGATTGAAGGGCATCAGCGAGTCGTACTACGAAGCCGCCTCCCTGGACGGCGCGGACACCTGGCAACAGTTCTGCCACATCACGATCCCGCTGTTGTCGCCGTACATCTTTTTCAACCTGATCATGGGCCTCATCGGCACGTTCCAGATTTTCACGCAGGCGTATATCATGACCCAGGGCGGCCCGGTCGACTCGACCCTGTTTTACGCGTATCACCTGTTCAACAGCGCCTTTCGCTACCTGCAGATGGGGTACGCCGCCGCGATGGCGTGGGTGCTGTTCGTCATCGTGTTCGGCCTGACCGTGGTGCAGTTGAACCTGCAGAAACGCTGGGTGTTTTACGAGGAAGGATGAGCGAACCATCTCCCAGGCAACGCAGTGACGCGTATTACAAGCTCGTGGAGTTCAGCCGGGTTTCGTGGATTTACGCGCTCCTGATCGTGGGCGCGATCATTTTTTCGTGGCCGTTCCTGTGGATGGCCACCACGTCGATCAAGATCGACCGCGAAATGTTCGGCGAGAAAATCCATCTCTGGCCGCACCGTCCGATCCCGCAGGTCAAATCCCCGTACATCGATCAGCGGTTTTACGACGATGTCACGGGCAAAGATATGGACGAGATGTTGGCGACGCTGGAAGCGCATCTCCAGAACATGGACCCGAGCATTTGGCCCACCGACGTGGACCACAATATCGCCATCAAACAAGTGGCCCGCGGCTGTTACCACAAGCTCCTCGACACGATGCCGTCGTCGTTTTGGGATGGTCCCACCGAAGTTCTGAAAGCCGAGGCGACGAAACGCGTGGACACCAGCATGGTCCGTGAGATCCTCGGGCAGATTCGACGTCATTTCTCGCTGGGCCAGCTCCGCGCTCGTTCCTATGGCCGGCTCGGACCGATTGCCGAGGACCAGCTCGTGTCGGGCACGAACGCCGCAGTCGCGTGGCAGGTGGGCGGCACCGCGACGACAAAACTCGTGGAGGTCACGAACAGCGATGAAGGCGAGCCGTACGCCGACGTGGACTACGACTTCTCGACGGGCGATACGCTGACGTTGAGCCAGACGTTCACGACGAGTTTTCCGATCGCGGACCTGTATCAACTGCAATTGTATTTGCGCAACGATGATTCTTGGCACGGCCTGACGATGTACATCGAGAAACTCGGCGTGCGCTACAAGGCCATCGAAACCTATGACCTCGGCGATTTCACGTGGGGCATCGGCACGTGGCAGGAGCGGGGACCCGATGACAAAACGAACAAAGTCCGCACATGGACCCTATTGGAAGAAGTCGGGCGCGGGCCGCTATACGAGAGCGATCCGCACAAGATCAAGGTGACGCTGGAATTGCAGCGTAACTCGGCTCTCACCGCCTGGTGGGTCAAGGCGCGGCGCAATTACCGGTTTGCCCTTCAGAACATCCCGTTCTGGCGGTACGTCGCCACCAGCCTGTTCCTCGTCACGCTCAATCTGGTTGGCACGCTGCTAAGTTGCTCGCTGGTCGCCTACAGTTTCGCGCGCCTGCAATGGCCGGGCCGCAACTTCTGTTTTGCGCTGATGTTGGCGACGATGATGGTGCCGGGGCAGGTGACGATGATCCCGTACTTCCTCATCGTGCGTTCGCTGGGCTGGTACAACACGCTCTACCCGCTGTGGGTCGGCAGTTTCTTTGCCGGCGCGTTCAACGTGTTTCTGCTGCGCCAGTTCTTGAAAGGCATCCCGCGCGATCTCGAAGACGCCGCGAAAATCGATGGCTGCGGCTTCTGGCGCGTATACTGGCACATCATGCTGCCACTGATCAAGCCCACGCTGGCCGCGATTGCCATCTTCACGTTCATGGGCACCTGGAATGAGTTCATGGGTCCGCTGATTTACCTGCAAGACCAGCGCCTCTATCCGCTCGCGCTCGGCCTCTACGCGTTCCAGGTCTCCGCCGGCGGGTCGATGGGCATGATGATGGCCGGTTCGCTCCTCATGACCACCCCCGTCATCATCATCTTTTTCTTCGCCCAGAAATACTTCATCCAAGGCGTCACCCTCACCGGCATGAAGGGGTGACCGTGGTTTGATGGTGAAATCTGAGGCGGTTCATATCATGTTGGCTCTGCATCTCCAGATCGTTCGCCTTGACGACGTCAAATGAGATACTACCTGTCACGCCTCGCGTGGATGAACCTTTGTGCGGGTGCATGGGTGTTCATGGCGCTCTGCTTCTCGAAGATTGTCAGGCTGTCCCACATGCCGCCCGATGAATTTCGGTTCATGCCGACGAAACCATATTTCGCACCGTTCTCAGCACTGGGCATTGAAGTTATTCTGTGGATCTTGTTATTCCGCCGCGAGAACCGTGAAGCGCGCCTTATGGCAGGCGTGTGGGGCTTTTGGTTGGTGATTTCCGTGGGAATCGTTCCACTGCTAATGGCCGATGTTTACCAGTGGAAGTTGAACGTTCCTTTGTATGCGCTCTCCGTTTATGCCGCGCTCTCGCACGTCGGATACGCGTTCCTCGGTGACGAAGATTCCTGATGCCCAGGGACCTAACATTCTGGCTGCGGCTAACCGGAAACATTTATTACCAAAACCCCAACGTGACACCGCTTGACAACTCACGTGTTCAGGTTCATCTTAAGATGAACCTGAGAAATCGACCATGAGCACATTCATCAATGCGAAGGAGTTGCGGCGGCGGTTGCCGGACGTGGTGGGCCGCGTGAAAAAAGGCGCGCGGTTCACCGTCTTGTATCGGAGCCGGCCGGCATTCGAGATCGTGCCCGTAGATGCCGTGTCCGTCCCACGGGACAAGCTGGAGAACGATTCCCTCTACCGCGCCCCGGCCTTGGGCAAATCGCGGGATGGATTGACCGCCCGCGACCACGACGCCGTGCTCTACGGCAAATGAAAGCCCTGTTCGTCGATACGGCGGGCTGGATGGCCTGTGCTGATGCGGCGGACCCGGCGCATGGCCGGGCGACGACCGCGCGTGACCGTTGGCTCGAGCGGAAAGGCGTGTTGGTGACCACCGACTACGTCATCGACGAAACGCTGACCCTGATTCGGTTTCGCCTCGGATTGCCGGCCGCGGAAGCGTGGTGGAAACAGATCGAGGGCAGTGCCCGCCTGCAATGGGAGCTGATCACGCCCGAACGCGCTGAGAAGGCGCGCGCCTTGTTCTTTCGGTACGCCGACAAGGATTTCTCGTTCACCGATTGCACCAGCTTCGTGGTCATGCAGCAACTTAAATTGAAACAGGTGTTGACCGTCGACCGCCATTTCAAGCAGATTGGTTTCCAGACCGTGCCCTGAATGGCAGGTGGGCGTCACGCCTGCCGCCGTTTCAGTCAAACGAGCCTTAAAACGCTGCCCTAAGACAGTCGATAGTAGGTATGCTGCTAACGGGGCGCGTCCGACCTTCGGAATGCTTCCCGACACGCTGGCCGCGGCCGGCTCACTGGTCACACCTTCAACCGGCAGTATCCCTCCTACGCCAAAGCTCGCTTTCGCAAGCTTGACAGGCGTCACACCATATGCGAACAATTCAGCCGTTCGGCAGCCACTTGTTTCGTGGAGACGTGGCCATCGGGTCGCAAGAAGGTGAGGCTAGATGTTGCGGACCCGATATGGATTGTGGTTTGCCTGGCGAGCGTTGCTCCTGAGTGCGCTCACAACACCATTTGCTCGCGCCCAGTACACGGCCAATTTCCAAACCAACATCATCAGCGGCGTCACCAGCAATTGGTCGGGCGATTACTACATTGGGAACACCAATTTCGCCGATGTGTTGATCGTCCAAAGAGCCGGCCTGCTCGGCGACATTGCCGCGTTCGTGGGCAACACCTCCGCCAGCAGCAACAACAGCGTGCTCATCACCGATCCGGGCTCCGTCTGGAGCAATCACGCGTCGCTATTCTTCGGCGCGGCGGGTCCGGGAAACAGTTTGGTGATCAGTAACGGGGGACAGGTAGTTGGCTTTAGCTCATCGGAAGCATTCGTCGTGGGCGATAGCTCCAGCAGCAGCAACAACAGCGTTCTTGTCACCGGCTCCGGCTCCGTGTGGAGTAACGCGGGTGACATCACCATCGGCCTCTACGGCGTGAGCAACTCCATGACGATCGCCAATGGCGGGCAGGTCTACAGCTACCATGGCCTCCTCTCCGCCGGCTGCGGCCAAAGCGGTTGCATTGACACGGGCTACTGCTCCGTCGTGGTCAGCGGCATCGGCTCGACCTGGAGTAACGCCGCCGACCTGATCGTGGGCCTAACGGGTTCGGGAAGCAGCCTGGTGATCAGCAATGGCGGGACAGTCTTCAGCGCCAACGGGATTTGGGGAGGTAGTTGCATCGGACGTAATGGCGCCACGAGCAACAGCGTGTTCGTTGCCGGCGGCTCACTATGGAGCAATGTGACCCTGTACGTCGGCGAGAATGGCGCTTGGAACAGCCTCCTGATCGGCCCCAGCCTTGACGCGGCTGGCGGTACTGTAATCAGCAGAACCGGGACCATCGAAAGCAGCAGCAACACGGTCCAAATCGCCGACGGCGGAACCTGGCGATGTGATTCGCTCACCATCGGCAGTTTTGGCTCCAGCAATTCCGTCGTGATCAACGGCGGCTCCATCCAATCGACAAACCTCCTGATCGGCGCGTCGTCGCCGGCATGCGACAACCTTCTCGCACTGGACAGCGGCGCCGTGGTCGTGACCAATGGCGGGACCGGCGTGCTGGAGGTCCGCGACGGCGAGCTCGTCGTGGGCGGCGGTTTGCTCGAGACGGACACTTTGGTCATCACTAACCCCTGCGCCTCGCTCATCCACACCGGCGGCACACTCGTCGTCAGCAACATGGTCGTCGACCCGAACTTGTTCCGCATCACCTCGGTCGCGCGGCAGACCAACGATATCGTCGTCACTTGGTTGATGGGGCCCGGCGCTACCAACACGTTGCAGTCCACGACCGGCAATGCCAGCGGCAATTACAACACGAACGGCTTCACCGACATCTTCGTCGTCACCAATAATCCGACTCTCGGCACGGTCACGAATTACCTCGACAAGGGTGCAGCCACGAATACGCTCGCCAGATACTACCGGGCACGCTGCGCGCCGTGAGGCATTTGGCCACACCGCCGGCAGGACTGATGCGCAAACAGAACCACGCAAGCCCCTTCACATCTCGATAACCTCACCGGCGACCGCGCTTGGCTGTAGCGGCGCTTCTATTAGCCGCTCAACTCCGATATACTAACCGCTGTGTTCCGATGAATCGTGAGACAAATCTTACCCGACGATTGTATTCGACCTGTGCGAGGTCCGAGTGGGGAAGGCTCGTACAGGATCCCTTTCACCGCCTCGAGTTCGATATGACCCTGAGGTTCTTGAGGAAGCACCTGCCCGCCAAAGGCCTGGTGTTGGACGCGGGCGGTGGACCGGGCCGGTATACGATCGAATTGGCGAAAAAGGGGTACGAGGTTGTCCTGCTCGATCTGGTAACCGAAAACCTGAAGATCGCGAAACGGCAAATCGGCCGACGCGGGCTTGGTCGAAAAGTCGAAGGGCTGATTGAAGGGTCGGTGACCGATTTGTCGGGGTTCGCCGATAACAGTTTCGATGCCGTGCTGTGCTTGGGCGGTCCGTTATCGCACGTTCACCCAGCATCCGCACGAAAGCGGGCCGTCGCCGAATTGGTCCGGGTCGCCAAACGAAATGCGCCGGTGTTCATCTCCGTGATGAGCAAGTACGGCGTGATGCTCGCCACCCCGGGTGGCTGGCCCCGCGAACTGCTCTACAAACGGCACTACGACAACCTCGCGTTCAACGGTGACGATTATAAGTTCTGCGGCAACGCCTATGGCCATTTCTTCACGTCAACCGAATTGAAGGCCTTGGTGCTGACCAAAAAAGTGAAGCTGTTGGAACTGGTCGGCCTCGAGGGCTTGAATATCGACAAGGATGTAACCAACCGGTTTGCCAAGGAATTCCCCGGCGCGTGGCGCAACTGGATGGCCCTGCATCGCAAACTGTGTTCCGACCCGTTCGTTGTCGACGCCAGCGGCCACATGTTGATCGTCGTGCAGAAGCGGTTGTAGGAACTGTGTGAACTGTCGAGAGTCAATCATTGATCCCTTGAAACGAAATCGCGTGGACTGTATCGCACGGTAAATGGAGGTATTTCGGGCGCAATCAAGCCCCGGATGGCCTTGCCGTTACCACCGCAAATACATGCCGGACACCGCCTTGACAAGGTTCGGCAATCCTGTTACGTAGATTGTGAAAAGTGGAACAAGGGGTTGCAGTTGGGCTGTTTTTGGTATCGGTCGCGTGAAAGATTTATACATAAATCAGTACCTTTTCGTCATCGTGTTCCTGCTGGTCGCGGTGGCGTTCCCGTTGCTGCCGCTGGCCATCGCGTGGCTCCTCGCGCCGCACCGTCCCGCCCCTACCAAGAACGACACCTACGAGTGCGGGCTGACTTCCAAGGGCGACGCGTGGGTCCAATTCCGCGTCGGCTACTACATTTACGCCCTCGTGTACGTGATTTTTGCCGTCGAGACGGTCTTTCTGTACCCGTGGGCAGTGGCGTTCCGAGGGCTGGGCTTCGGTGGCTTCCTCGCGATGATGGTGTTCGTGCTCCTCCTGGTGGAAGGGCTGGTTTACGCGTGGGCCAAGGGCGCGTTGGATTGGAAATAACATGGCTGTCGACGAAGGTCTAAAAAGCGAGCTTCAGAAACAGGGGATTTTCGTTCTCACCTTCGAACAGCTTTACAACTGGGGCCGCAAAAGCTCGATTTGGCCGTTGCAGTTCGGGTTGGCCTGTTGCGCCATTGAAATGATCGCCAGCGCCGCGGCCCGCTACGATTTGGCGCGGTTCGGCGCCGAGGTCTTTCGCGCCACCCCTCGTCAGGCCGATTTGATGATCGTTGCGGGCACCGTCACCAAGAAAATGGCCCCCTTGGTCGTTCGCCTCTACAACCAGATGCCCGAACCAAAATACTGCATCGCGATGGGCGCCTGCGCCATTTCGGGCGGACCGTTCAAGGACGGTTACAATGTGCTGAAGGGCATCGACCGCTATATTCCCGTGGACGTGCATATCCCCGGTTGCCCGCCGCGTCCCGAGGCGTTGATACACGCGATCATGACCCTCCAACGTAAGATCGCGAATCAGCACCTGGAGAAGGAGAACCGTCTGCGCTGGTACGATAAGAACGCCGAGACCGAGTTTCCGATCCCGTCCTACGGCGACCACGATTTGCAGCCGCCCGCGAATCGCGAAGTCTGGCAGCCGCCGCGCGACTATCGCGACGTGACCCTCGATGAGGTCAAGAAAGCCTGATGGAAGCCATCGAGAAAATCAAAGAGGTCGCGGCACAGGCCGTTCCCGGCGCGCAGGTTGAGATTGTCAACTCGACACCCGCGGCCCAGCAACCGGCGCTGCTCGTTGATCGCGAGCATATCTATGCCATCGCGAAATTCTTCAAGGAAGATCCGCGTTTCCAGATGGACTTTTGCTCCTGTGTGACGGGCGTCGATTATCTGCAAAAAGCTGACAAACCCGGTTTTATCGAGGTCGTCTACCACCTGTATTCCGTTGCGCAAAAACACGGGCCCGTCGTTCTCAAGGTGCGTGCACCGCGCGAACTCGACCAGTGCCGCGTGCCATCATTGACCCCTCTCTGGCGTGGCGCCGAGTTTCAGGAGCGCGAAGCGTACGATCTCTACGGCGTGAAGTTCGACGGTCATCCCAATTTGCGCCGCATCCTGATGTGGGACGAATTTACGGATCATCCCATGCGCAAGGACTACGTTCCGCCGTCGGATTACGAGTGGGAGCCGACCCCTCACGACGACACGCTCCAGCAAACCGTCCAGACGGGTGGCATCACGCCGCCGACGGCCCGCGAAGAGTTGGAAAAGGCGAAGAAGAAATGATCCAGCCGCTGACAGACGAGAAGCGGTTCACGCTGACGCCCGGGTCGGAAGGCTTGATCGAAACCCAGACGCTCGAGGTTTCCATCGGGCCACAACACCCCAGCACCCACGGTGTCTTTCGCATGGATTGCGTGCTGGACGGCGAAACGGTCGTTGCGCTCAAGCCCGTCATGGGCTATCTGCACCGCAATCACGAGCAACTGGCCGAGCGCATGGCCTGGCTCGGCTCGATGCCCTACACGGACCGTCTCGACTATTTGAATTCGATGAGCAACAACTGGGCGTACGCGTTGGCTGTCGAAAAGCTTGCTGGCATCAAGGTCCCCGAGCACGCCGAGTACGTTCGCGTAATCATGTCCGAGTTGACGCGTATCCTGAACCACTCCTGCGTCATCGGGTTCATGTTGCAGGATCTCGGCGCATGGGGCACGCCGTTGCTCTACGCCTTTCGCGAACGCGAACGGATTCTCGACCTCTTTGAAGCCGTCAGCGGTTCGCGCATGATGTGCAATTATATGCGCTTCGGCGGCGTCCGCGTCGACATGACGGAGAAAGATTTGGCCGTCGCGAAAGATATCGTCACCCGCTTCCCGCGTTTCCTCGACGAATTTGAAAAATTGCTCACGGGCAACGAAGTCCTGCTCGCCCGCACGCAGCGCGTCGGCATTCTGCCCAAGGAACTCGCCATCAACGCCAGCATCAGCGGTCCGATGGCCCGCGCCAGCGGTGTGGAATACGATGTCCGCAAAGTCGACAAGTACGGCGTCTACGGTCGCTTCGATTTTCGTGTGCCCGTCGGCGACGTCGGCGACGTCTACGACCGTTATTACATCCGCATCCTGGAAATGCGCGAGAGCATCAAGATTCTGCAGCAAGCGCTCCGCGATGTTCCCGCCGGACCGCACGTCGCGCCCGAGGTGAAGCTCCGCAATTTCAAAATTCCGCCCGGCGACGGCTATGGCCGCATTGAGGCGCCCAAAGGCGAACTCGGTTTCTACCTCGTCTCCGACGAAGGGGGCAAACAGCCGTACCGCTACCATGTGCGTCCGCCGAGCTTCATCAACCTGACCACGCTCGAGGACATGTGCCTCGGCCACAAGGTCGCGGACGTCGTCATCATCCTTGGCAGCATCGATATCGTGTTGGGGGAGGTGGATCGCTAATGGGCTTCATCGGCAAAGGCTTGTTCGAGGGCATGGTCGTCACCGCCCGGAACTTCGTCGGCAGCTACTTCAACAAAGAGCGCATGGTCACCGTCCAGTATCCCGAAGAGCGTGTCCAGACGCCTGAAAATTCGCGCACGTTCCCGTTCCTCGTGTATGACGATGACAAAAGCCCGGTCGACACGATGCGTTGTGTCGCGTGCAAGATTTGCGAGGTCGAGTGCCCGCCGCAGTGCATTTACATCGTCATGGACCGCGATGAGAAAGGCAAACCGCGGCAACGCCCGAAGGTGTTCGACATCGACATTAGCGTCTGCATGCAATGCCAGATTTGTGTGGAAGTCTGCCCGTTCGACGCGATCAAGATGGACAACGACTACGAGAAGTCGCAGTACGACCGCTTTGACGACCTCGTCGAACACCTGCCCGACCTGCTCAAATCGAACGAGTATTACAATCGGATCAAGCCGACCGAAGCAACCGGCGTCGATGCGAAGCTCAAGGCGGAGAAGGAAAAGAAGGCAAAGAAAGCTGCTCCCGCTGCCGCCGCAAAACCGGTAGCGACAGTGCCGAAGCCGGCCGCACCGAAGCCGGCGCCAGTCGCTGCCACCGCTCCGGCTGCAAAACTCACGATTCCTGAAGACGCTCCGTTCACGCCTGAGCAACGTCAATGGCTCAGTGGATTTCTCAGCGCCGTTAGTGTTGGCGCCGCGCCTGCCGCCGGTGCTGCAGCGCCGTCAGCGTCAACCCCAGCCGAGGCACCGGCTGCGGTTGCTCCCGCAGCCTCGGCCGCGCCAGCCGCAGAAGCACCTGCGGGCAACTGGCCGTGGCACGACCCGGGTATGGGCATGCAGCAACGCCTCGATTCGGCGAAGAGCGCGCCGTTGGCGGATAAACTAATGGCCGCGATGGCGCAGACCGATTGCCATGCCTGCGGCTACGATTGCCGCGGCTATGCCGATGCGATTGCCGGCGGCGCAGAGAGCGATTTATCACTTTGCCTGCCCGGAGAAGCGGAGACCGCCAACATGCTGAAAAAGCTGATGGAGGAGGCAGGCAAAGCGTAAGAGTCGTGTGAGGTTTGACACGCGTTCGCTGTTTACTTATAACCAGCGAGCTTGGGGTAGGGGATTCACTTGGTTTGGAAACGACTTATCAACAACTGCATACTTGGTTCGTGAACGCGCCGGACAGCGTCTTGCTGTGGGTGTCAATCGCGATTCCCATTCTTTTCGTCCTCTCCGTCTTCCCGGGCATTTTCGCCTACACGACGCTCGTCGAACGCAAGGCGCTGGGCCGAATCCAGAATCGCATCGGCCCGAACCGCGTCGGACGCTGGGGCATTCTCCAACCGATTGCCGATGGGCTGAAATTGCTCATAAAAGAGGACATCGTGCCGCGGCGCGCCGATCAAATCGTCCATTTCCTCGCGCCGGTTATCGCGGTGATCCCATCGATCCTGCTTTTCTCGGTAGTGCCGGTCGGCACCAGGCTGGTCCCCGTCGACCTGAATATCGGGATACTGTTCGCGTTCGCCGTCAGCACCGCGAGTGTGTTGGCCTTGTTCATGGGCGGGTGGGCGTCGCGCAACAAGTTCTCGCTCCTCGGCGCCATGCGCGCCGTGGCGCAGGTCGTTTCCTATGAAGTCCCGATGGTGCTGGCGGCGGTGGCGGTGGTGATGGCCGTCGGCTCGCTCTCAACCCTGCGCATCGCCCGGGCGCAGAGCGGGGGAATACTCAACATCACCAACTGGTTCGTCTTCCGACCATGGGGATTTGTTGGGTTCGTCCTGTTCACGATCGGCGCGATGGCGGAATCGGCCCGCACGCCGTTCGACATTCCCGAGGCCGAATCCGAAATCATCGCCGGCTATCACACTGAATACAGCGGCTTCAAATTTGCGCTCTTTCAGATGGGCGAATATCTCGCGTCCATCGCCATGGCGGGGATCACGGTGACAATGTTCCTCGGTGGCTACAACGGCCCCGGCAGCGGCCCCGGCTGGATGGGCGGCTTGATCTCCATGTTCTGGTTTTTTATCAAGCTGGCGTTCATGATCGTGCTCAACATCTGGATCCGTGGCACGTGGCCGCGGGTGCGCGTCGACCAGTTGCTGGGATTTGCCTGGAAAGTCCTCCTGCCGATGTCGATCGTCAACATCGTTGCGGTGGGCATGTGGCATTATCTGACGTTCCGGCCCTTGGCGTGGGTGGCGACGACCTTGTGGCTCGTTCTCTGGTTCATCACACTTTCGAAACTGGCCGCCACGGAAGGTGTCGCGCCCCGAACGTATCGCTACGCCTCCTGATCGCCATGGAAGCCATCTTCTGGATTCTTTCTGCCATCACGGTGCTCGGCGCGCTGTTCGCCATCACGCTCCGCAACCTCATCCATTGCGTTCTGTCATTGATCCTGTTTTTCCTCGGCATTGCGGGACATTACTTCCTGTTGCGCGCGGATTTTCTCGGAGCTGTGCAGATCCTCATTTATATTGGCGCGGTTGCCGTGCTGATGCTGTTTGCGATCATGCTGACACGACACGTGACCGGCGACGAAGGGCCGCGCGAGGTTCTGGGCGGCAAATGGTGGGCGGGCATGGGCACCGCCGTCATCATTGCGGGGTTGCTGTGGGCGATTATTCGCAAAGACCAGCTTGCCCAGATTCTACCGGCTGGCGGAGCGCAAACCTCCGTGGTGGAAATCGGCAAGGCGCTGGTCGCGGATTGGGTCGTCCCATTCGAGGCGATGGCCGTGCTGCTGACCGCGGCGCTCATCGGTGCGGTCGTCATCGCGCTGGAGGAGGTCATCCGCAGGCGATGAACATTCCCCTTGGCGATTACCTCATGCTGTCGGCGTTCCTGTTCGCCATCGGCTTGTGCGGAGCGTTGTCGCGCAAGAACGCCATCATTGTCTTGATGGGCATTGAGATCATGTTTAACGCCGCCATCCTGAACCTGATCGTCTTCTGGCACTACAAGTATTTCGCCACGCCGACCGCCTACATCTTTGCCATTTTCGCCATCTCGATTGCCGCGGTGGAATCGGCTGTCGGCTTGGCCCTGGTTATCGCCATCTACCGGCAGTACAAATCCGTCGATGTCGACGAGTTCACGAGCTTGAAGGGGTAGGATGGATCACACCGAATACCTTCAGCATCTCGCGCAGCAGCAGTGGCTGATTCCGTTTTTCCCGCTGGTGGCTGCGGCGATTCAGTCGTTGATGAAACGCCCGTCGCGCAAAGCGTCGGGCGCGCTGACCATCATCGCGATGGGTCTCTCGTGTATTTTCGCGCTCCGGGCATTCTTTGCGACCATTGGCAGTGGCGCCGAACACCACGAGGTCGAGCGGACAATCTTCAACTTTACCTGGTTCAAATTCGGGACCACGAGCCTCGACCTCGGGTTCATCCTTGACCCGCTAACCGCGGGGATGGCGGCGATGGTTGCGTTCGTCGGGTTCTGGATTTTCGTCAACGCGACAGGTTACATGGCGGAAGACGAAAACTTCACGCGGTTCTTTTGCTTCCTGTCGCTGTTCGCCGCCTCGATGCTGGGCCTGGTGATTTCGAACAATCTGCTGTTGCTGTTCATGTGCTGGGAACTCGTCGGCCTGTGCAGCTATCTGCTGATCGGCTTCTGGTATTTCAAGCCGTCGGCAGCCGCGGCGATGAAAAAAGCGTTCATCACGACCCGCATCGGCGACGTCGGCTTTCTGCTCGGCATTGTGATGTTGTATTGGAAGACCGGCACGCTGACTATGTACACCCACGACGCACTACACCCCGGCGCGTTGGAGCAGGTGGGGGCGCTGGCTCTGCGAAATGGCTGGTGGGGCCTGTCGGCGGCAAGCACGATTGCGTTTCTCCTCTTTATCGGCGCAATGGGGAAGAGTGCGCAATTCCCGCTGCACGTGTGGTTGCCGGACGCGATGGA
>JBEKLM010000049.1:0-37402 GCA_050010195.1 Verrucomicrobiia bacterium | reverse complement strand
GCAATTGGTGGACGACTTGATTCAGTGTGGCCATAATTCCTATCGGTTGAATGTTGGCAGACATCGTATGACGTATCGACCGGCCCGTCAAGCAGTCGGAAAGACCTGATTCATCCTCGGCGTTCGCAGGTCGAGCGGCTATCAATAAGTCCACGCCACGCCCTATTGGCTCCACCTCCTGATGCAACGTGACCGCTGACGGGCCGGACAACTCCGTGTGGCGAATTCGAGGAAGATCTCGTCGATGGTCTTTCGCTTGGAAATGGCACGGTCGATGATTTCGTAGTAAACGTCATCGTCGATCACGATGCGTTGCGTGGGACCATCTTTTTCGTCGGAGCAGGAGATGCAGAGCAGTTCCCGCCTGCGGAGGAGGCGAAAGACATGAGTGGAGATTTCCAACACGTGTCTATTCATATGACCTGAACCTCGACTCTCTACGGCAACGTAAGCCTGATGGCGGGAATAGCAACCGATATTCGCGGCGGTCTTGGCGGCGGGGATCAGGCGGAGGCAATAAAAAGACGATTCGACCCTCAACGCCCCGTTGTCACATCTGCGGAACCATGAGGAATCGGCGTCTCGGCATTCCGTTGCCCCAATGAGAGGACTGTTCCACTCCCCACGGGAGTCTGGTTGAACTTAATCACATCGTTGAGGGCGTCACGAAATTGTTCAAGGCCCGTCGCCGGGACGATGATGGCGTTGCGGCGATCATGACCCCCTTCGGTGATCCGCAAGAACGTCCCTTGCGGGTTCTCTTTCAAATCAAATGCGAACTGCTTCCGCTCAACCCGAAGATGGGACTCGTATAATTGCGTTTCCATAGCCGACACGTAAACTTTTCGAACGACACCAGCTTATTCTGACAACGCCTCCTTGCGTTGACTTTCCGCTGGAGATTAAGCCCAATCGCCGGAATAGCAATTGTTTTTGGTGGTGGATTTGGCAGCGGAGAACTGGCGGCACCCTGACCTTGACCAACTGCGCCGGAGCCGTAGGGCCGCAAGGGTTCTATCGGTTCGCCATTACGCCATGAGGGGTTGCAATTCCCGCCATCAGGCTTACGTTACAGTGAAGAGTCGAAGCTGGTTGAAGTCTCTGAGGATGATGATTTCAGGAGCTCAGCCGTAAGCGGATGAAACAGGAGACCTAGACAAAGCCTGTTCACGACTCGGTGAATGTCCCGCCCGGCTGAGCTCCTGCTTTTATTGCTGTCCGACAGAAGATTATTAGCGGCCCCCGAGTTTGGCGGCTTGAGCGAAGTCGGCATCTGCTCCCGCCTGATCCCCCTTGGCCATCTTGATGTAGCCCCGACTGTCGTAGGCCTCGGCGAGTTGCGGGTTGAGTTCGATGGCTTTCGAGTAATCATCAATGGCTCCATCCAGATCGTGCTTGGCATACTTGACGTTGCCACGTTTGACAAAGTCCACTGCGGACAGTTGGCTGGCTGGGATAGTCAGCAGGGTCGGCGAAGATATCTGCTCTGGAGTCGGCTTCGAGAACTTATCGTTGGTTCCCCCTGCAGGTCCTCCGTTTGATTCCTCGGTATACGCAATCCACCCGTCTTTCCGACCCTGAATCTCGACGGTAAAAATCGCCCCCGTGGGGGAGCCCCATGCCGTCCAACCTGCGGACGGAAGTTCGCAAACCCGCTCGGCCTTTGAGTGGAAATATAATATTCCTTCGAAAGTCGAGCCATCGAGTCTGTCGGCCTCGTTCAGATCACGGTTCACGAGGTCATAATCAACCGCTTGTTCCTGCTTGAGGTAATTCCGAGAATTCGGAATGTTTTGGCCATGGGTGTACCAACTATCGCCCACCTGGAGCCAGGTCTCGTTAAACACCGCAAGACCTCTCGATGTGGCTTCGTCCCTCAACGCCCGACGAACGGCGTTGGTCTTGTCTGCGCCGCTTGGCGTAGCGGGAGTGGCGGAGCCCTTCGGCGGGGAAGACTGTGCGGCCGGTTCGACTGCGGGTTGCTCGGAGGTTTGCCCGCCGTTTACAAATCCTAAACAGAATCGTTGGAAGTCCCGGCTCAGAGCAAACAGCACAATCAAACTCAGCAACAGGACGCTGACCACCACTGACACCTGGATTTTTCCGCCATTGTTTGACAACTTCTGCATCCTCATGATGCCTCCGCTCCAGAGTCATCTCCGCATTGTCGTCGTATTCTCCCTGAAATCCATGTCCCGTCTGACGAACGCCCAATCGTAAAGCCAAATCCGCTTCAACCTAGCACTGTCGCTGCGACCCGCAAGGTCTTTGGCGTTACAGGCAGAGCATGACAGGCTGGATCGGCCGGATGGCAGGACGGCTTTCCAGGACTGTCGGAACCTCCCAACGGCTAGCTACCCGCGCCCCTTGAGTCTGGCGGCTTGATTAAAATCCTCAAGGGCTCCTGCTTTATCGCCCTTGTCGATCTTGACCCCGGCCCGGCTGGTGAATGCGTCGGCGTCGTTTGGATTAAGTTCAATGGCTTTTGAGTAGTCGGCAATGGCACCATCCAAATCCCCCTTGCCTTCATTCGCAATGCCACGGTCGAAGTAAGCGGCGGCAAGTCTCGGATTGAGCTTAATGGCGTTCGTACAGTCAGCGATGGCTCCGTCCCAATCGTTTTTGTTTCCCCTGGCACAGCCACGGTTGATGTAGGCGTCGGCATATTGCGGATTGAGTTCAACGGCTTTCGAGTAGTCGGCGATGGCACCATCCCAATCGTCCTTGTTTGCTTTGGCATTGCCACGGTTGTTGTAGGCTTCGGCGTACTGCGGAGTTAGTTCGATGGCTTTTGAATAATCGGCGATGGCACCGTCCCGATTCCCCATGAACTCTTTGGCAAACCCACGGTTGAAGTAGGCAGTGGCGTCCTTTGGGTTGTGCTCAATGGCTTTCGTACAGTCAGCGATGGCTCCGTCCCAATCGCCCTTGACATTCTCGGCCCTGGCTTGGTTGACAAGGTCCTCTGCGGTCTGCGGCCCGAATGTATTGCAAGACAGGTTCAGAGCAGACAGAAGAGCAAGCAGACTCAGGAAGGGTTGGCAGTACTTGGCGGACATAAAGGTTCTTTCGCTGTTGAGCCGGTTTTCAGCCGAGTCTACCAAAGGACCTCTGGATACCAAGTGAAATTGGCGGCTTCGGGCAACGGTTGGCATTCTCCCAAATCGGGACGCCACGAACATCGACTCGGTTGTCCCAAAGGCAAAGTAGCCATTCCAAATTAGGACAACGCGCTGGCCCGCAGTTGCTTGCCATCCCGTTTGACAATGCAGTAGTATTTACCGGATGTTTCGTCCCGGAACAAATTGTCTGCTACCCGATTCAACTGCTGACTCATGGGGTCAGACTCCGACCTGGTTTCCCAAAAACGCCGGGTGGGGAAAACGGGTGGGGAATGACGTTTTATGGGTTGAGGCTATTTTCATTAGAGTCTGATAAACAAGATGTTAAACATAATGTCAGGGTCATTCTGCGGAAGTTTCATAGACTGGCCGCGGCGCTTATGTTGACGATTACGCTGATTTTGGAACTGCTCGCGCTGGGAGGGTTGCTGGTTCTGTCGGCCTTCTTTTCGGGGACGGAGATCGCGCTGTTCTCGTTGAGCAAGCTGCAGCTCCGCCATCTTCGGCAGGAACACCCGGGCCCGGGCCAGATCATCAGCGAGCTGCTCGACCAGCCGCACCGGCTCCTCTCGACCATCCTGTTCGGCAATACCGTCGTCAACGTCGCCGCCGCCATCCTCGGCTACACGATTCTGCAGACGATCATTCCCCAGCGGGCGGAAACGTTCGCGGTACCCGTAATGACGGTCCTCATTCTATTGTGCGGGGAAGTCGTCCCGAAGACATTGGTTATTCGTAGCGCGGAGTTCTTTGCGATGCACCTCGCGCGTCCCATCCAGTGGACAGTCGCTTCCACGTCCCGGCTGCGCCGCGCCGCGGAGGCGTTGTCGGCGGTGATCGTCCAGGGTTTTGAACGGTTGCCGTACTTCGCCGACCAAAAAGTGCGTTCGGGGGCCCCGACCGAAGACGAGTACCGCACGTTGCTCACCGTCAGCGAGCGGGCGGGCGTGGTCCGCAAAGAGGAACGCTACATGGTCACCCAAATCCTCGCGCTCGAAAAAATGCAGGTCAAGGAGATCATGACCCCGCGCGTGGACATGCAGTGCGTGGACGACTCGCTGAGCCCGTCGGAGATGGGCGAGGCGTTGCGGCGCATCAAGCACCGCCGCGTGCCGATCATCCATGAGACGCCGGACACCGTCGAAGGCATCCTCAAGGTCAAAGACCTCCTCGTCAACCCCGCCCGCGACCTCGATGAGGTCATGGAATTGCCGAATTTCGTCCCCGAGACGATGTCCGTGGCCAGGTTGTTGAAGAGCTTTCGCAAACAGGAGCATCCCGTCGCCATCGTCGTCGACGAATACGGCGGCACCCAGGGGATGGTCACGCTCGAAGATGTCCTCGAGGAGATCGTGGGCGAAATCGAGGACGAATTCGACAAGAGCGAGATCATGGTGCAGAAACTCGACGATCGGCGGTACGTCATCAACGGGAAAGCGCGGCTGGAACTCGTCAATGAGCAATGCGGCCTCACGCTGCGGGCGCCGGACGTCGAAACCATCGCGGGTTGGGTGATCGCGCAACTCGGCGCGCTCCCGAAGGAAGGCGAACAGGTGCGCGTCGGCAACGTCTGCGCCACCGCACGCAAGGTCGTCAAGAATCGCGTCGGTGAAGTCCTGTTGGAGGTTGCTCCGGAGACGTTCGCCGAGGGAGGGAACTGACATGGATGCCCTCCATTATACTCTGATTATCCTGATCGGCGTGTTGGTGTCCGCCTTCTTCGCGGGGGCGGAGACCGGCCTCATCTCGCTGAACCGCGTCCGCCTGCGCCATGAGGTCGAGCGCAAGAATCGCCGCGCGATCATCCTGAACGGGTTCGTCGAGAACTGGGAGCGGCTGCTCGGCACGACGCTGTTCGGCACGAACCTCGCCAATGTGCTGGTGGGCGTGTACGCGTCCGTGCTCGCGACGCGCCTCTTTCATGTCGATAATTTCTGGGTTGAGTTTGGCGCGGCATTCGTGGCCTCGGCGCTGTTGCTGGTGTTCGGCGAAATCGTTCCCAAGTCGCTCTTCCGCCATTACGCGCACCGGCTGTGCATGACCATCGCCGACGCGCTGAACGTGATGGCCTGGTTGTGCGCCCCGATGGTGTCGTTCGTGGGGTTTCTCATGTGGACGTTCGTTCGCTTGAGTGGCGCCGCAGAGGCGCCGAAGAGTTTCTTCGTCACCCGCGAGGAACTCAAGCATCTGGCGAAGGAAGGCGAGGCCGGCGGCGCGTTGACTCCCGAGGAACGCGAGATGATCGATGGCGTGTTCGATTTTCCCTACAAGACGGTTTACGACGTCATGTTGCCAATGTCCCGCACGATCGCGGTCACGCGCGACATCCTCGTGGCGGAACTCTTCGTGTTGTCGCAGCAGACGGGTTTTGCCCGCTTCCCCGTGCGGGACGGCGAGAAGATCGTCGGGGTCGTCAACGTGTACGAAATCCTGTTTGAAAACACCGGTCGCGCCGACGTGACGGCGGGACAACTCATGCAAAAGCCGCTGTTCGTGGGGTCGACGGAGCGCATCAATCGCGTGCTGCCCGTCCTGCGCGCGGGCCGTCATCCCATCAGCATTGTCGTCAGCCCCGAAGGCAAACACGTCGGCATTCTGACGATCGAAGACATCGTCGAGGAAATCGTCGGTGACGTGGAAGGGTGGTGACGCCGCCAGAAAGGCAACGCTTATGAAAATGGACAAACGCTTTCGAGTGCCGCCGCACACCAAGGTGCGGCTGGATGATTTTGATCCCGATGACACGGCAGATTTCGACAAGGGCGACAAGGCGAACGAGCGGTTGGAGAAGAACATCGCGCGCATGGCCGAGCTGGAGTATCGGCTGTACGCGGAAAGCCGCCGCGCCTTGTTGATTATCCTGCAGGGCATGGACGCCGCGGGCAAGGACGGGACGGTGCGGCACGTGATGACGGGATTGAATCCGCAGACCTGCCGGGCGACGTCGTTCAAGGTGCCGTCGTCGGAGGAAGCCGCGCATGATTTTCTGTGGCGCATTCACAAGGCGGTGCCCGCGCACGGCGAAGTCGGCATCTTCAATCGCTCGCAGTACGAGGACGTGTTGGTCGTGCGCGTGCATGAGCTGGTGCCGAAGTCCGTCTGGTCGGCGCGCTACGACCAGATTAACAGGTTCGAAAAGCTGATGAGCGAAAGCGGCGTGACCATCCTGAAGTTCTTCCTGCACATCAGTAAGAAGGAACAATTGGAGCGGCTTGAGCAGCGTCTCGACGACCCGAATCGGAACTGGAAGATCAGCGATGCGGATTTCAAGGAGCGCCGGCACTGGGATGATTACGTGAAAGCCTACGAGGCCGTGTTGAGCCGGTGCAGCACAACGACGGCGCCGTGGTTTGTCATCCCCGCCAACAAAAAATGGTTCCGCGACCTCGCCGTCTCCCAGATCATCGTGGAGACGCTGGAGCGGATGGACCCGAAGTTCCCGAAGCCCAGTGTAGATTTGAAGAAGATCCAGGTGAAGTAGCGATTGTAACCCCGCGACCTTCATTCTGGATTCTGTCCCGCAACTGCGGTATTGTTCCCGCCTCATGCTTGCCAAACGCATCATACCGTGTCTGGACGTGCACGACGGAAAGGTCACGCGCGGAGTCCAGTTCGGCAAGGCCGAGCGTGGCGAACTCCGCAATGTTGGCGACCCCGTCGAGTTGGCCAAGCGCTACAACGAGCAGGGCGCGGACGAGATGGTGTTCTTCGATATCACGGCGAGCGCACAGGGCCGCGCCTCGATGGTTGACGTAATCGAGCGCACGGCGAACGAATGTTTCATGCCGCTGACCGTGGGGGGCGGCTTGCGAGCCGTTGACGATATCCGTATGATGCTCAAGGCTGGCGCCGACAAGATCAGCCTCAATACCGCGGCCATTCAGACTCCCGATCTGGTGCGGGCGGGCGCGGACAAGTTTGGAAGTCAGTGTATTGTGGTGTCGATTGACGCCAAGCGTGTGGCTCCTGATCGGTGGGAGGTGTTCTCGCACGGCGGCCGGAAGGCGACGGGCCTCAATGCCGTTGACTGGGCGAAGCGTGTCGTCGCGCTCGGTTCGGGAGAGATTGTGTTGAACAGCATTGACGCGGACGGTACGAAGGCCGGCTTCGACATCGCGATCACGCGGCAGATTAGCGAATCGGTCGGCGTGCCGGTGGTTGCCAGCGGCGGCGCGGGCAACCTCGACCACATGGCCGAGGTGCTGACTGCTGGGAAGGCCGACGCGGTGTTGGCGGCGTCGATTTTCCACTTTGGCGAATACAAGGTGGCTGACGTGAAGAAGTTTTTACGAGAGAAGGGTATTTGCGTGCGATTATGAGCATACTTGATGAACTGAAATATGATGCGAACGGGTTGATCCCCGCCATCGTGCAGGAACAATCCACGGGCCGCGTGTTGATGGTGGCGTGGATGAACAAGGAGTCCTTGAAACGAACGCTGGACATCGGCGAGACGGTGTTTTGGAGCCGGTCGCGCAAGGAGTACTGGCACAAGGGCGCGACCAGCGGTCACACGCAGAAGGTGAAGGACGTGGCGTTCGATTGCGACAAGGACGTGCTGCTGATTCAGGTCGAGCAGAGCGGCGCGGCCTGTCACGAAGGTTACAAGTCCTGCTTCTTCCGCAGCATCGAGAAGGGCGAGGTCAAGGTGACGGAGCCGCGACTGGTGGATCCGGAGAAAGTGTACGGGAAGAAGTGATGAGCGGTTGGTTTGTAGCTGCACCCTTTAGGGGCGCAGGCTAAAGCCTGCGGCTACGAGACCAATCGTAATAACGAACTGAGACATGTTCACGCCGACGAAAACCGAGTTTTTGGAACTGGCCAGGCACGGCAACCTGATACCCGTGTACCGGGAGATCGTTGCCGACGTGGAGACGCCAGTGTCGGCCTATCAGAAGATGGCCAAGAGCGGTGGTTCGTTCCTGCTCGAATCGGTCGAGGGTGGCGAGCGCGTTGGGCGGTATTCGTTCATTGGTTCCCATCCGCGCAAGGTGATTCGCGTCGACAAGGCGGACCATGGCGACCCGCTGCAGGCGGTCGAAAACGAGATGGCGCAATACAAGCCGGTGGCGATACCGGGTCTGCCGCGATTTACCGGCGGGGCGGTCGGTTTTCTCGGGTACGAATACATTCACCAGATTGAGCCGAGCGTTCCCAAGCCCGAACGCGACGATCTGCACACGCCCGTGCTGTGTTTCATGATCACGGACACCATCCTGATCTTCGATCGCGTCAGCCAGACGCTCAAAGTTGTGGCGAACGCGCACATCGACGGCAAACCCGAGGCGGCGTATGCCTCCGCTTGCGCGCGGATCGACGAGATCATCCACGAATTGCAGCAACCACTGGCATCCCGGGCCGTGGAGTTTCGCAAGGAAGCCCCCGAGGTCCACGTCGATTCGAATATGACGCCGGAACGCCACGCGGAGATGGTCGCCAAGGCCCAGGAATACATCCGGGCCGGGGACATCATTCAGGTGGTGCTGGCGCAACGGTTCCTGACGAAGACGCACACCACGGCATTGGACATCTATCGCGCGTTGCGTTCCGTGAATCCATCGCCGTACATGTTCCTGCTCGATTTCGGCGGGTTTCAACTCGTGGGCGCGTCGCCGGAAGTGCACGTGCGTTGCGAAGAGGGCAAGGTGGAGATTCGGCCGATTGCCGGGACGCGATGGCGCGGCAAGACGCCCGAAGAAGATGCGCGATTGGAGAAGGAATTGTTGGCCGACGAAAAAGAACGGGCCGAACATTTGATGCTGGTGGACCTCGCGCGCAATGATATTGGACGCGTGTGCGATTTCGGCAGCGTGCGCGTGCCCGAGTTCATGGTGATCGAAAAGTACTCGCACGTGATGCACATCGTCAGCGGCGTCGAGGGCACGTTGCAGAAGGGCCGCACGGCGTACGATCTCATGCGCGCGACGTTCCCGGCGGGAACGGTGAGCGGCGCGCCGAAGATTCGCGCGATGCAGGTCATCAGCGAACTGGAGCAAAGCCAGCGCGGGCCGTACGCCGGGGCGGTCGGCTACTTCAGCTTCAACGGAAACGTCGATAGCTGTATTACGCTGCGCACGGCGTTGCTGAAGGATGGCACCGCGTACGTTCAGGCCGGTGGCGGCATCGTGGCCGACAGCGACGCGAAGTATGAGTTCCAGGAGACCGTCAACAAGGCCAAGGCGATGCTCAAAGCCATCGCGTTGGCCGAGACGTTTCGGTAAGGTCCGCAGGGTGAATGGCGCATCATGCTACGACTAAAACCATCACTTATCGACGATCTGCTTAACCAAGCGGAATCGGGAATGGGCTATCAAATCGTTCAAGCCACGATGGACGATGACCGGACGAAATGCGGCATAGCTTTCAATTCCGAAGTTCTTCTATTCGACGATGAATCCTTCGGAGATTTCGCGCGGCACTTTCAGTTGTTCGAATACAAGACTGCCTTGGGTGAGCTGCGCCCATCCGGGCAGCGGGTCAAGGCGCTACGAGTGATCCCACAAGCAAGTGCACGACAGCAAACAGCGTCGGTGAAAGAATCGGCTCCGACGTACGCCAAACGGACGGGCGGTGCTGCAGATGCCCCGTGCGAGGAGACGAAAGCGGGGGATGTGTTCCGCCGTTTCTCTGCTTTTGCGAACGACAGGAGAATCAGGCCCGATGGTGGCGTCTATCCCGGCACCTATGCGACCACCAAGGAAGACGGTGACAAAGTGAAAACCGGTCAGGAGGCGGTGGCGCGGTACGCCCTGCCCAACCCGATGCCGGCCTCCTACAAGTTTACAATTGAGCCACATGAGGATACTGTAATCCAGAAAGGGATCGCCCAACCGGCCTACGGTCAGCCTGGCGGGGGCGTGGAAGTGATTTTCACGAAGGGAACGGACCCAAAGACAGTGACCGGTAGGGAGAAAATTCCGGACAAGTAGCCATGAGGATCAAACTCGAACAACGCTGGACGAGACGCCTTTTGCAACTCCCTGAATCCGGCATGGGCTACCAGCGCGTGGACTTGCAACTCGCCGACGGTCGCGAACTCAAGGATGTACTGGTGTTCAATGCCGAGGAATTGGAAGTGTCCGAGGAACTCGCCACCAGCCAGATCAAGGACATCTGCTTGCACCGGAATTAGCTATTTCGGGCAGGATGATTGAAAGTCTTAGTGACATTTCAGGACGACATCATATCCCTCGACTTCAGCCAGTTGAATAGGAAGCGATGGGTTTCTTACTTTGACCTACTGGGGTTCTCCGACAGGGTCAAGAAGCATAATCTCGCTTCTGTCTTCGGTGAGTACGAAAAGGCACTGAGAGAATTGCATTGGAGATGTGAGGGGCGTCCAACGATGGGCCTTGCTTGGTTCTCCGATACGTTCTTAATTTACGCCCCGGATGATTCCAAGGAAGCGTTCGGAGAGATTGATCGCCAATCGCGTCTTTTCATGGAATTCCTGCTGAGAGCCGAGATTCCGCTTCAAGGTGCGATGTCCTGTGACGAATTCTACGTCGATCAACCAAATCAGGTGTTCCTTGGAAAAGGGCTGGTTGAGGCATACGAGTATGGGAGCTGTCAGGACTGGATCGGCCTTGTGTTGTGCCCGTCTGTAATTGCACAGCTGACAGTCGTTAGTCTCAACCTTGACGAACGATCTGATTACGCACTGTGGCCAGTGCCCATGAAACCCAAGCGGAACGAATCTCCGGAGGCATGCCTATACGCCTACAAGCTGGGGGCACTTGAAAAGTCCGCACAGGGCAACGCACTTGTACCGATTCTCGAGCGCATGCGCAGTTGCGTCAGTGACGATTCGATTCGGAGAAAATACGACCATACGCTTCGGTTTCTCAGTGCTCGCTAGCACCTCCTTGCCAAAAGGATTGGGACGTCGCAGTGCTTGAGGAAGGGAATTAGGCTCAGGCGATATCGACCATCGGTGAAGTATTTTTGCGCCTCACGTTTGCCGTCAGCGTGCATGTCTTGCTTCCTAAACTCCGCAAGGTTGTGGCGTAGCATTGCACTCAGCCAGTCATGACTGCGGAAGCACGCATTTTCCAGGACTGATTTAACTTCGGTCGAACAAGAGTCGCTGAATCTCTTGGAGCGGACATCGAGGGAAAGGCCATCAAAGAGAAGCCAGACTTTGCAAACTGCATCGCGCAAGGGCGGCTTAAGTGTGACTGTGATATTACCTTTCCTTCTCGTGGCCGAAGGAAATTCCACCGTCGCCATCCAGTTACCCTCTGGGGTTTCAACCCAACTGCGAAACGCCGGGCCAAACGTCCAAAAATACGTGATCCTCGTCTTGCCCAAGCGCACGAGCACAATCTGCAACGTGTCTTCGATCAACACGGGATACCGCCACAATCGGTTGAGTGCCGTGGCGCGTTCGTCACCTGATTTGCGTATGGTTACCCACTTTGTCAGGTCATATCTGCTGCGCAGCGGCTGTGCGTGGCGGTTGTTGCCCCATGACTTTCCCCATTGGCGAACGGTGTACGGGTACTTTCGGCATTGGACCCGCAGTGGGCTGTGGGACCGTTTGTGGGACTATCTGCGGGCTTGGGCGCGACTGCACGCGGGTCGCGGCACCGCCCCGACGGCCGGCATCGTGGACAGTCAAAGCATCAAAACCGCCGAACAAGGGGGTGTCCGAGGCTACGATGCCGGCAAGCACGTCGTCGGGCGCAAACGTCATCTACTGGTCGATACGCTGGGACTGATCTTGGAAGTCGTGGTGACCTCGGCGGGAGTGCAGGACCGCGACGGCGCACGCGGCGTGTTGGGGCCTCTCCGCCAGAACTGGTCACGGCTCACGCAGGTCTGGGCCGATGGCGGCTACGCGGGCGAACTGATCCAGTGGGTGTGGCAGTTGCGATCCCAGCGGCGCGTGCACTTGGACATCGTCAAGCGCAGTGAACGGCGTAGCGGGTTTCACGTGCTGCCCAAGCGCTGGATTGTCGAGCGGACCTTCGGCTGGCTGCTGAAGTTCCGTCGCCTGCGGTCGGACTACGAACAATCGACCACTCACAGCCGCGCCATGATTCAACTGGCAATGATCAACATCGTCCTGCGGAGAGTCCACTGACCTCCGAAAACAGACTTTTCAAACACCTTCTAAGAGATTTTGAACAAAAGCGCTTCATGTTCTGGTCGCCTCGTGTGCCGAGGGGCAAGCTGCTTTCCCAGCTACGTCAAATCGAGGGCCTGGAGTTCGTTGTAAACGATGAATACACGAAGTGCGTGGACGAACTTCGTGCGTTCGCGAAGAAGTCGACTAGGCCAACAAACAACCCGTTCTTCCGTACGCTCCAGATATTGGAACATTTGAAACGGTAGAAGCGCTGGTGGAATCCACCGAATGATTGCCCGAAGCAGCACGTTGATTTCGTCTGTTCGCCACAGGCGTTGGCGTCGCTTGAAGAACTCACGGACGAATGGTAGACTTTGAGCAATGAAATTGCGTTCCTACACGGTCATCATCGAACCGGATGAGCCCAACGGCTTCCACGCTTGGGCGCCCGCGTTGCCCGGTTGTCACAGCGCGGGGAAGACCTACGCGAAGGCGAAGCGGAACGTTCGCGAGGCCATTGACCTGTATATTGAGTCGTTGGAAGCGCGCGGACAGGCAATCCCGAAGGAGCGCACGCGGGTCACCGAGGTGCTCGTCGAGGTTGCATAGGTGAGTCCGCGCCTGCCGGCCATTACTGCCAAAGACCTTGTCCGTTTCCTCAAACGCCAGGGATTTGTCGAAGATCGTCAACGAGGAAGTCACCTCGTTTTGTTTCATCCAGCGACCAATCGCACCGTCGTCGTGCCGATGCATTCGGGCGATCTCGGACGGGGTCTTTCGCGCGCGGTCCTGAAGGACGCGGGCTTTAGCGTCGAAGATTATCTCAGGCTCCGCTGATTCTGCGTAAAGGCTAGACGCCTCCGCCACAAACCATTACAGTGTGCTGCTCAGATGAAATTCACCTACAACTGGCTGAAACAATACGTCGACGTTGATTGGTCGCCAGCGGAATTGGCCGACAAACTGACGTTTGCGGGAATTGAAGTGGAAGACATCGCCACCGTCGGGGGTGGTGTGCTCCAGCAGGTCGTCGTCTGCCAGGTTCTTTCCAGCGACAAGCATCCAAACGCCGACAAGCTTTCGGTATGCCGGGTCAATGACGGCCACGGCGAACGCCAGATCGTCTGCGGAGCGAAGAACTACAAGGTCGGCGACAAAGTGCCATTGGCGCTGCCCGGCGTAACCATGGCCAACGGGATGACGATCAAGGAGGCGAAGCTGCGCGGTGTGGAATCGCAAGGCATGATGTGCTCAGCAGAAGAGTTGGGCCTTCCGAAGGGCGAGGACGGGTTGCTGATTTTGCCCGCCGACGTCGCTGTTGGCATCACACTTAGCGAGGCCCGCGGCGGGACGGACACCGTGTTCGACATCGAGGTCACGCCGAACCGGCCCGACTGGCTCAGCGTCATCGGCATCGCGCGCGAGATCAGCGCTTTGAAGGGAAATCCGGTGAAACGTCCGGATGTTGTCGTCCATGAATCCGGGGACGATGTCGCCAAATTCACATCGGTCACGATTGAGGCGCCCGATCTGTGCCCGCGCTACACGGCGCGCGTCATCCGCGGCGTGAAAATCGGCCCCAGCCCGGCGTGGTTGAAACAGCTTCTGGAGAAAGTCGGGTTACGGCCGGTCAATAACGTGGTGGATGTCACCAACTACGTGCTGCTCGAATGCGGCCATCCTCTGCACGCGTTCGATTACAACCGGTTGACGGAGCACCGCATCGTGGTCCGCCGCGCCGCCAAGGGCGAAAAATTCCTGGCCATCGACGGAACCGAGCTTGCGTTGACCGGCGACATGCTGGTCATCGCCGACGTGAACCGCGCGGTGGCCCTAGCGGGCATTATGGGCGGCAAGGACAGCGAGATCCACGACGGCACCACGGACGTGTTGCTGGAGAGCGCTTGGTTCCTCCCGGCCAACGTCCGCAAGACTTCCAAGCAGTGCGGTCTGTCGAGCGATTCGAGCTACCGATTCGAACGCGGTGCGGACATTGACGGCGTCATTTGGGCGAGCAACCGCGCGGCGCAGTTGATCCAACAATTGGCTGGCGGACAGGTGGCGACCGGGATCATCGACACGCTTGCGAAACCGATCGAGAAACGGCGCGTGCGATGCCGGTATGCCCAAGTGAACCGTCTGCTGGGCGTCGAAGTGCCGACAGAGACGGTGAAAAAGATCTTCACAGGCCTGTCGCTGGCGGTGATTTCGTCGGATGCCCGGTCATGCGAAGTCGAAGTGCCAACGTACCGCGTGGATCTGGAACGCGAGGTCGACCTGATCGAAGAAGTGTGCCGCATTTACGGCGTCGAGAAGATACCGGCGAGACGGCAGCCCTCGATCGCAACCGTCTCGGAATTCGACAAGCAGTGGGACGCACGCGCGAAAGTGCGGCGGGTGTTGACAGCGCTCGGATTCCACGAGGCACAGAACCAGACGCTTGTGGGTGAGGGTGCGTTGAAACTGCAAAATCCGTTGAGTGCGGACCAGCAGGCGCTACGCCACTCACTCGTGCCGGGTTTATTGGCAAACCTGCGCACGAACGTCTCGCGCCACGAGTACGACGTGAAACTTTTTGAAATCGGCCGCGTGTTCGCGGCAGATGGGAAGGAATCGTTGCGCCTCGCGCTGGCCGTCACCGGGCGGCGCGAACCGGATTCCTGGGAGACAGGCACGCGGGAAGCCAAGCTGGATTATTATGATGTAAAAGGCGCGCTGGAAGAGGTAGGGGACACGTTGGGGGCACCCGTCACCGCTGAGATCCAACAGATTACGCCGATTCAAGCCAAGAAACTCGATCTGCGTGATGCGGTGTATGTCGCGGAACTCGATCTGGGGGCCGTGCTGGTGTCGCAAACGCGAGAAAAGACCTTCCGTGAATTGCCCAAGTTCCCCGCCGTGGTGCGCGATATGGCCCTGGTGGTAAGTGACACGGTGTCGCATGCCGAAATCGTGGCGGCTATCGAAGTGGGGCGAAATAAAGTCTTGGAAAAGGTCGAACTTTTTGATATTTATACCGGCGGTTCGATAGCGACGGGAAAGAAATCAATGGCGTACTCGTTGACGTTCCGCGCGGCCGACAGGACGCTGACGGATGCGGAGGTCAACGGGGCGCATGAACAGTTGAAACGTTCGTTGGTGCAGACGTTGAAGTGTGAGATCCGCGAGAGCTGATGTACATGAGCAGGGTAATTAAGCGACGACCATAAAAGTGACTGGAATACTCTTGAATTCGATCGGGACAAGTGTTACAAGGGAAGCAAGCGGGCGACGGTGGTCGCCGATGTTCTTTGCCAAGGCAAGTTTTTCGAAATACCCTGCCATGTACGTAACAAACGACACTTCTTTGAGCCAACACCGTCATTGACGGAGCTCGGTGTTCGGTTGTGGATTGCATGCCTTCACTGGAAGCATGAAACAGCCGGCAGAGCCCCCTATTAGTAAGGGGTTCAAAGATATCGTTTAGACGGCATTACGGCGGGGTATTTCGTTTTGATGCCCAGCCTCGCGGGGCGTTCGAGCTCCTGTACGGTCAACGCCACAGATCACACGCGGCTCAGAAACGGGGCCAGATTGGTGGTCATGACCGACAATCTATTTTCCAGCCAATCCCAGGGGCCCGCCACCATGGCGGGCCTTGCCGACCACGCTTCCGCTCCATTGGCCACCCGAATGCGCCCGCGAACGCTGGAGGAGTTTGTCGGGCAAGGCCACATACTCGGAGAAGGCAAGCTGCTGTGGCGTGCGATCAAAGCCGACCGCATCAGTTCCATCATTTTCTATGGGCCGCCGGGAACGGGCAAGACCTCCCTTGCGCAGGTCATCGCCAACGCCACCAAGAGCAAGTTCGAAAGTCTCAGCGGCGTGGAATCGAACGTCGCGGATATCCGTCGTGTCATTGCCACTGCCGCCAATCGTCTCGCCAACGCGGGTCAACGGACGATCCTATTCATTGACGAGATTCACCGGTTCAACAAGTCACAGCAGGACGTATTGCTGCCCGACGTGGAGAATGGGACAATCCGTCTGATAGGCGCGACAACGCACAACCCATTTTTCTATGTCAACTCGCCGCTCGTGTCGCGCTCGCAGATCTTCCAGCTCACACCGCTGGCGCCGGCGGACATCAAGGAATTGATCAAGAGGGCGTTGGCGGACAAAGAACGCGGCCTCGGAGGGAAGAAAGTCAAGGTAGACGCCGACGCACTGGATTTTCTCGCCACGGCTTGCGATGGCGACGGACGCAAGGCACTGAACTCTCTGGAAATCGGCGTCCTGACCACTCCGTCGGGACACATCACCAAGGAGATTGCCGAAGAATCCATCCAGAAGAAGGCCGTGGTCTACGACGGCGACGAGGACGAGCATTACGACACGATCTCGGCATTCATCAAGTCGATGCGCGGCAGCGATCCCGACGCTGCGTTGTACTGGCTGGCAAAAATGGTGGTTGCGGGGGAAGACCCCCGGTTCATCGCGCGACGGATCGTGATCCTGGCTGCGGAAGACATCGGCTTGGCGGACCCGCAGGCGCTGGTTCTGTCGGTGGCGGCGCATCACGCCGTAGAGTTCATCGGTTGGCCTGAAGGCGAGTTGCCTTTGGCCGAAGCGACGGTCTATTGCGCGACCGCGCCGAAATCGAATGCCAGCGCGAAAGGGATCTGGAGCGCCAAAGCCGACGTGGAACAGGGACGAACGCTGGAAGTCCCCCAGCACCTCAAGGACACGCATTACAAGGGTGCGGCGCGACTCGGCCACGGGGAAGGGTACAAGTACGCCCACGATTTCGAAGGACACGTTGTCGAACAAAACCATCTACCCGAGCATCGCAAGTATTACGAGCCGGGTGACCAAGGCTTCGAGATCAAGGTCCGCGAACGAATGGACAAATGGAAGCAACTGCTCAAGAAAAAGTAGCGTTGCGGGAACAGATGCGCGCACGTCTGGCCGCACATGGTTCGACGGACGTTCGCGCGAAGAGCGCAGCCATATGGGAGCGGCTCTCAGTCCTGAAGGAATTCGCCGCCGCCGCACGGTTGGTGGTCTACGTGTCCACGGGAAACGAAGTGGACACGCAGGGACTGATCCGCCAGTTGCTCGCCATGGGCCGACAGGTGGGCGTGCCGCGATTTGAAACGGCGACGCAATGCTACATCGCTTCCGAGTTGCATGATTTTGACACCGAGTTGGTGACGGGCAAATTCGGAATTTTAGAACCGAAACCCGGGCCAGTACGACCGGCGGCGCTCGATCGAATCGACGCCGTGCTGGTGCCCGGGTTGGCGTTCGACGTAACGGGAAACCGATTGGGCCGCGGATTGGGTCATTTCGACCGCCTGCTGGGTCAGACCAGCGGTGTCAAGATCGCGCTGGCCTTCGATTTCCAGGTATTGGACGAGGTCCCGGCGGAAGCGCACGACGCCCGCATGGACTTCATTGTGACGGAAACACGAGTGGTCAACCTCAGGGGTAACCGACAATGACCTATATCATAATCGGTCTCATCACCCTGGTCGTCGGCGTTGCGTTTGGCTGGTTACTTTGCCAGGCGAAGGCGAGAGCTGACACCAAAACGGCTGGTGGGATCATTGAGACCGCGCGGAAGGAAGCGGAAGAAACGCTTCGGGATGCGCGGGTAAAAGCACAGGAAGAAACATACAAATCACGAGAGCAGTTCGACAAGGAAAACAAGGATCGACGGCAGGAATTGCTGGAGATGGAGAAGCGAGTCATGCAGCGCGAGTCCAATCTGGATCGCAAGGCGGATTTGCTCGACCGAAAGACGGAGGAGGTTTCCAAGAAGGAAGTGACGGTTGTGGAACGGGAGAAAGAACTCCACAAGATTCAGACCGAGATTGACGATCTGAAGAAGCTGACCCAGCGGGAACTGGAACGGGTAGCGGGTCTGAGCGCCGAGGAAGCCAAGAAGCGACTGCTGATGCAACTACAGGAGGACGTACATGCCGAAGCCGCCGCGATGACCCGACGAATCATCGAGGAGGCCAAGCAACAGGGCGATCGCGAGGCCAAGCGGACCATTACCATTGCGATCGAGCGGTGCGCATCGAGCTACGTCCAGACGGCGACAAGCTGTACCATTACGCTCCCGAGCGAAGAGATGAAGGGGCGCATCATCGGTCGCGAGGGCCGGAACATTCGCGCCTTCGAAGCCGCCACGGGGATCAACGTGCTCATTGATGACACGCCCCAGGCAGTGGTGCTCAGCGGGTTCGACCCCGTTCGTCGCGAGTTGGCCCGGCAGACGTTGGAACGCCTCATCGCCGACGGCCGGATCAACCCGGCCCGCATCGAAGAGGAGGTCGCGAAGGTCCGTGAAGAACTGGATGGGCTGATCCACAAAGCGGGGGAGGAGGCGGTGATTCGGGTTGGGCTGCAGAAAGTGCATCCCGAAGTGACCCGGTTGCTTGGACGGCTCCGATTCCGCCACAGTTTTGCCCAGAACGTGCTGGATCACTCGGTGGAAGTCGCCGAGATCGAGGGCATGATGGCGGCGGAACTCGGGCTCAACCAGCAGATCGCCAAGCGCGTGGGCCTGTTTCACGACATCGGCAAGGCGGTGGACCATGAAGTGGAAGGGTCGCACGCCAAGATCGGTGCGGAGCTTCTCCGGAAGTACGGCGAGCCGGAAGAGGTGTGGCAGGGGGTGGCCTGTCACCACCACGAAGTCGAGCCGATCACCACGTACGGCGTGCTGGCCAGCGCGGCGGACGCCATTAGCGCGTCGCGACCCGGCGCCCGCAGCGAGAGTATGGATTTGTACCTCCAACGCCTCGAGAAGCTCGAAACTGTCGCCAACGCCTTTCCCGGTGTCGATAAAAGCTACGCGCTTCAGGCCGGGCGGGAGATTCGCGTGTTTGTGCTACCGAATACGGTCACCGATGACGAGGCGGTTCAAATGGCGCGCAACATCAGCAAAAAGATCGAGCAGGAGTTGCAGTATCCCGGCCAAATCAAGGTCACCGTGGTTCGCGAAACACGCGCCGTGGAGTACGCGAAATGAGGATCCTGTTCATTGGCGACGTCGTCGGCAAACCCGGGCGACGGGCGGTCGCCACCTTGGTGCCGCGCCTGCGGGAGGAACGGGATATCGACTTCGTCATCGCTAACGGCGAAAACAGCGCGCACGGAGCCGGCCTGACAGCATCAACCGTGGACGCATTGCTCACGAGCGGGGTGGACGTGATCACCTCGGGCGACCACGTGTGGGACCAAAAAGAGGTCTACGAGCTCATTGAGCGCGAGCCGCGGCTGCTGCGTCCTCTGAACTTCCCCGCTTCCGCTCCGGGGAAGGGATCGACGGTGGTACGATTGGACGGATTACCACCCGTCGGGGTGCTGAACTTGATTGGCCGAGTGTTCATGCCGAACACGGATTGTCCATTTCGCGCTGCCGAAGCCGAGGTTGCGCGGTTGCTCACGCAGACGAAAATCATCATTGTGGACTTGCATGCCGAAGCCACGAGCGAGAAAATTGCCATGGGTCGGTTCCTGGATGGAAAGGTGAGTGCGGTGATTGGAACACACACACACGTGGCGACGGCAGACGAGCACGTCCTGCCCAAGGGCACGGCGTACCTGTCGGACGCCGGCATGTGCGGGCCGCATGATTCGGTGCTGGGGCGGGACGTGGGCGCGGTGCTGCAGCGGTTTCTCACCCAGATGCCACAGAAACTGGAGGTTGCGGAGGGTGACGTCGCGTTGTGTGGTGCGATTGTCGACGTGGACGAGACGACCGGTCGCGCCCGTTCCATCGAACGAATCCGAATCCCCTGCGACGAGAAAGAATGAGTTCATGATCTTGCGAGCGCGATACGTGTTGCCGATGGACCAGCCGCCGATCGAAGATGGCGCGGTGGTCATCGAAGGCGACACGATTGTGGCCGTGGGCAAGACCGCGGAAGTGCGAGCCGCCCACACAGGTGAAGTTCACGACCTGGGCGAACGGGCGCTGGCACCGGGGTTGATCAACGCGCATTGCCATCTCGACTACACCCGGCTCCACGACGAGGTCCAGTGGCGCGGCAGTTTCACCGAGTGGCTGCTGCAGTTGGTCGCCGCCAAGCAACTTCACCCCGAAAAAGAGTATCTTGAGGGAATCCAAATCGGCCTGGATATGCTGGCGCGGTCCGGGACGACCACGGTAGTGAACATCGAGTCGTTCCCAAGGTTCATCGAGCAGGTTCCGCTGCCACAACTGCGTGTGTGGTGGTGCCTGGAAATGATTGATTTCAATCATCCCGAAGGCGCCCGCGAAGTGGTGGCGCAGACGTTGGAATTCATCGCGGCCCATTCCAACCCGTGCGGAGGTTTTGGGTTTTCCCCGCATGCGCCCTACACGGCGACGGCCGAGTTGTACCGGCTCTGCGCCCGATACTCTCGCGGGCGCAGTATTCCATTGACGACGCATCTTGCCGAGTCGGAGGAAGAAGACGACATGATTCGTCGCGGCACGGGGCATATGTATGACTATTTTTTGCGCGCCGGCCGCGACATGTCCGACTGCAAACGCGTAAGTCCGACGCAATTGCTGTCCGAGTGCGGTGTGCTTGGGCCCAACTGCCTCGCCGCCCACGCGAATTACCTCACGCCGCTGGACGTCTCGCTGCTCACGCAGACGGGCACACACGTGGTGCACTGCCCCAAGACGCATCGCTTCTTCGGCCGTGGCAGCCCCCCGCTGAACACCTGGAAAGAGCACCGGATCAATACCTGCCTCGGTACCGACAGCATGGCCAGCAACGATACACTGAACATGCTGAGCGAAATGCAAACGCTCGGCCATATGTTCCCGCGTATATCAGCCCAGGAATTGTTGACCCTGGCCACGGTCAACGCCGCCAAGGCGTTGAACCTCCGTGAGAAGCTGGGACGCGTTGCCGTTGGCGCTTGGGCCGACCTGATTGCCGCGCCGATGGATGGCGCCGGCGGGGACCCCTATGAGGCGATTGTCTACGCCGACAAGCAGGTGAGTTTCTCGATGGTGGGGGGGAAGGTGGTTTTCGATGATACGGAATGACTCAGTGATTTGGTGCATCAGCCTGCTAGGGCTAACCTGTTTGCTGCCCTTCGCGCCGGCTGTGGCTGCGGACATGGAAACCAACACATACCAGCTTACCGATCAACAGACGGTGCTCCTTCTGGAGCGGACAGGCCGGTATGAAGAAGCCGAGGCGCGCTGCAAGCAGGTGTTGCAGCTATACCCGGACAACTTGGAATACAAGCGCTTGCTTGCCGGGATCGAAGTTGCGAAGCATGATCCCCATTCCTCCAAGGCACTGCGAGAGACATTGGATGAAATTATCATCCCCGAGGTCAACTTCCGCGGGGCGGGTGTGGCGGGGGTCATTGACTTTTTGCAGGCGGAAAGTCAGAAGATTTCGGGGGCCGATACTCCGATCAACTTCGTGTGGCAGGCGCCAGAGAACTTTAAGGCCGCCAAGATTACGTTGAATCTTCGCAGTGTCCCGCTGGCGGATGTACTGAAGTATGTGACCGAGAGTGCCGGGCTGCGTTATCGCGTCGATCCGCGTGCCGTGGTGATCTATCAAGCGCCGCCGGAATCCTCCCCACCGAATGTCAAGTTTCCGTGACCAACTCGGCGCCGACCTGGACAAGACGCGTGCGGACGGGTTGTACCGCACCCTGCGGACCATGACATCGGCACAAGGCCCGCGGATACAGTTCGACGACCGCGAGCTCCTGAACTTTTCCAGCAACGATTATCTGGCCCTAGCCAACGACCCGGTGTTGAAACAGGCAGGGGTGGAGACGATCGAGAAGTACGGGGTCGGGGCCGGCGCGTCGCGCCTGGTGTCCGGGAACTTGCAACCCTACGAGGACTTGGAGCGCAGACTCACGGCGTTCAAGGCAAAGGAAGCCGCACTGGTTTTCAGCAGCGGTTATGCGGCCAATGTCGGCACCATCACGGCGCTAGTCGGGGAACGGGATGTGGTCATTCTCGATAAGCTGGATCACGCGAGCATCATCGACGGCGCCCGCCAGAGCGGCGCGACGATTCGCGTCTACCCGCACAAGAACCTGAAAAAGCTCGAAGCCATTCTCCAACAGAGCGGCTCGTTGCGACGGACGCTGATCGTGACCGAGACGGTATTTTCCATGGACGGCGATCTGGCGCCGTTGGCGGAGATCGTCGAGCTGAAAGAAAAATACGGGGCGTGGCTGATGATCGATGAAGCGCACGCGACCGGATTGTATGCGAAGAATCGCCGTGGCCTCGCCGAGGCCGCCGGCGTCGAGGACAAGGTCGATGTCACACTCGGCACGCTCAGCAAAGCGCTTGGGTGCCTGGGCGGTTTTGTTGTCGGATCCCAAGTGTTGATCGACTTCCTGCGAAATCGGGCGCGCAGCCTGATTTATTCGACGGCGTTGCCGCCGGCGGTGTGCGCGGCGTCCGCGGCAGCCGTGGACTTTGTCATGAGCGAGCGTGGGCATGAACGACGCGACCGGCTCTGGCGCAACGTGAGCCTCATGAAAAACGGATTGTCGGGGCTCGGTATCCAGAATGAATCCCGCAGTCCGATCATCCCGATCATTATCGGGGACGAGGCGGCCACCGTGGAAACTTCACAGAGGCTTTACGAGCGCGGTATCTTCGTGCCGGCCATTCGTTTTCCAACCGTTCCGAAGGGCAAAGCCCGCCTGCGGGTCACGGTGACCGCCGCGCATGAGCCACGCGATATCGAACAATTTCTGGGGGAGTTTGGTGGACTCACTCGCTGACAAGGACCATCGCCACCTCTGGCATCCGTTCACGCAGATGAAGGACTGGATGGGAGAAGAGCCCGTCATCATTGAGTCGGGGCAGGGCGCAATTCTGCGGGACGTGAACGGGCGCGAGTATATCGATGCGAATTCCTCGATCTGGACGAATCTTCATGGTCATCAGCACCCGAAGATTACACAGGCCATCAAGGACCAGCTCGACAGGATCGCACATTCGTCATTCCTCGGCCTGTCGAATAAGCCTGCCATTGAACTGGCGGAAAAACTGGTGGCGATTGCGCCGCAGGGACTGACGCGGGTGTTCTATTCCGACGACGGCTCGACCGCGATGGAGGTGTCCATCAAGATGGCGCTGCAATACTGGCAGCACCGGAAAGAGCCACGGCGCACGAGGTTTGTGGCGTTTGCCGATGCGTATCACGGCGACACGCTGGGCGCGGTCAGCGTGGGCGGAATCGATTTGTTTCATTCAGCATTTCGCCCCCTGCTCTTCGATGTCGATCGTGCTAATGACATCACTCATGTGGCGCAACTCATGCGCGAGCACCGCGACGCCGTTGCCGCCGTTGTCATCGAGCCGCTCGTGCAAGGTGCGGCAGGAATGAAGATGTGGCAACGAGGTCTGCTGGCGGAGTTACGGCGTCTTTGTACGAAGCACGGGGCGCTGTTGATTGCTGATGAAGTGATGACCGGCTTCGGCCGCACGGGGACGATGTTTGCCTGTGAGCAGGAAGGTGTGACGCCCGACCTGATGGCGGTGGCGAAAGGTCTCACCGGTGGTTATCTGCCGCTGGCGGCGACGCTGACGACCGAGGAAGTCTTCCGTGCATTTCTTGGCGACTACGCCGAGTTTAAGACGTTCTTTCATGGGCACAGTTATACCGGCAACCAACTCGGCTGCGCGGCGGCGTTGGGGAATTTGCAAGTGTTCGAAGAAGAGCAAACGTTGAAGGCGCTCCAACCAAAGTGTGAACACCTGCGCGCTGGCTTGGAATTGATGAGACAACTTCCGCACGTCGGAGACGTGCGGCACATCGGGATGATCGGCGCCATTGAGTTGTTTCAAGATGTTGGCGCGAAGAAGCCGTTTCCGTTGACCGACAGGATTGGCATCAAGGTCTGTGCGGAAATGCGCCGACGAGGCGTGCTCACCCGGCCCATTGGCAACACCATCGTGCTGATGCCGCCGTACTGCATCAACGGCGAGCAGTTGGAGCGTGTGTTGAGTGTGCTTGCGGAATCGGTCCAAACGGTGCCATAATGGATGAAGTGACGGGTGGCCGGAAAGGGAATACCGTGATTCGTCAACCAGCAGTGGCCGGGCAGTTCTACCCGGCAGAGGCGTCGGAGATCGGTGCGGCGCTCGACGCACTGATTCTTTCCACCGTCCCAAAGCGGAAAGCCATCGCCGTAGTTTGTCCACACGCAGGCTGGATGTATTCCGGCCACACAGCAGGGCTTGTCTACTCCAGCGTGAAAGTCCCCGACTGTGTGATTCTGGTCGGCCCCAATCATCGCAATGCCGGCAGCCACTACGCCGTGTATAGTTCGGGCGCATGGCATACACCCGTGGGGAATGTGCCGGTGGCCGAGCCGTTGGCGTTGGAGCTTCTCGACCATTGTGAATTACTTGCTGAAGATACCAAGGCTCACGCCCAGGAACATTCGCTGGAAGTCCAGATACCGATGCTGTTGCGGGCGAATCCAAATGTCCACATTGTCCCGCTTTTGATTGGTGGCGGTTGGCCCGAGGGCGGTGGGCGTCGCGAACTCAAAGAAATCGGCGGTGCTGTCGCACAATGCGTACGAGAATGTGGCAAGCCAGTGCTGCTCGTCGCTTCGACCGACCTCGATCACTACGAAGACCAGGAAGTGTCCCACATAAAGGACAAACTGGTTTTGGACGCCATCGTGAAACTGGACCCGGACGCGCTGATGGACCGGGTCATCGACGTCGGTGTTTCCATGTGCGGGGTCGCGGCTACGTATATCGTGTTATGGTCGGCGAGGGGACTCGGCGCGAAACACGCCGAACTCCTCGAATACCGCACCAGCGGCGACGTGAGTGGCGATTTCACGCGCGTGGTGGGGTATGGCGGGGTGGTCATCGAATGAGTGGAGGTGGGTTTGACAGCGTGGCGCGGGCTTGGTAGAGTTGAGGTGCAGTTTGGTGGTGACGACATGATAACACTCACGGAAAACGCAACGAAGCACATCAAGACTTTGCTCAGCGATCAGGGCGTACAGGGCAAGCCCCTGCGCGTGTACATCGAAACGGGTGGCTGTTCGGGCATGGAATACGGCATGGCGTTCGATGACAAGAAGCCCGATGACGAGGTGATTGCGCAGGATGGCGTCGAGGTGGTGGTCGATCCGATGAGCATGAATTTCCTGAAGGGCAGCGAGATCGATTATCAGGACAGCTTGCAGGGTTCGGGGTTCCGGATCAAGAATCCAAACGCGCATTCGAGTTGCGGGTGCGGTCGGTCGTTCAATTGACAATTTCATAGGCAGATTCGTTTGGGGAGCCTTTCGAGGCTGAGATTCCGCACGAGGCGGAAGACCCACTGAACCTGACCCAGGTAATGCTGGCGTAGGGAAACACGTTGCGAAGCCGACTCCTGGATTTCAGGGTCGGTTTTTTCGTTCAAGCCCGAATGGTTTCGGGCGGGAGGCAGAACAAGATGATCGCACCGAAGAATGGCACGGGTGAGGCACACAGCAGCGAGGTGTTGCCGAAATCGAAGAAGGTCCACGTGGAGGGCAAACGACACAAGGACGTGCACGTGCCGTTTCGCGAAATCGAATTGTCGCCCACGGTAAGCCACACCGGCCGTGTTGAAGTGAACGAGCCGGTTCGCGTGTACGACACCAGCGGTCCGTGGAGTGATCCTTCGTTTCACGGGGATGTCCAGCGTGGTTTGCCGGCGTTGCGGAGTGAATGGATTCGTGGTCGTGGTGATGTTGAGGAGACTACATCGTCGTACAAGCCGATTGCTGGGAGAAGTGACCGCGAGATTCCTGTCAGCTTGCGAAGGAAGCCGCTGCGGGCGAAGCCGGGTAAGGGTGTCAGCCAGCTTCATTATGCGCGACAGGGGATCGTCACACCCGAGATGGAGTTCATTGCGATCCGTGAGGGGCTCGAACCCGAGTTTGTCCGCAGTGAAGTGGCGCGCGGTCGGGCGATCATTCCCGCCAACATCAATCATCCTGAGTCCGAGCCGATGATCATCGGGCGGAACTTCCTCGTGAAGATTAATGCGAATATCGGCAATAGCGCCGTCGCGTCGAGTATTGAAGAAGAAGTTGAGAAAATGCGGTGGGCGACGAAGTGGGGTGCGGACACGGTGATGGATTTGTCGACGGGCAAGAACATCCATGAGACGCGGGAGTGGATTCTACGGAATTCGCCGGTACCGATTGGCACCGTGCCGATCTACCAGGCGTTGGAGAAGGTCGATGGCAAAGCGGAAGAACTGACGTGGGAAGTCTATCGCGACACGCTGATTGAACAGTGCGAGCAGGGAGTCGATTATTTCACGGTCCATGCGGGCGTGTTGCTGCGGTACATCCCGCTGACCGCGAAACGTGTCACAGGCATTGTCTCACGCGGCGGGTCGATCATGGCGAAGTGGTGTCTCGCGCGTCATCAGGAGAGTTTCCTCTACACGCGGTTCCCGGAGATTTGCGAAATCATGGCGGCCTATGACGTGAGTTTTTCACTGGGTGATGGATTGCGGCCCGGCTCGATTGCGGATGCCAATGATGAGGCGCAGTTTGCGGAATTGAAGACACAGGGCGAACTCACAAAGATCGCCTGGGAATATGGGTGTCAGGTCATGAATGAAGGCCCCGGTCATATCCCGATGCACCTCATCAAGGAGAACATGGACAAGCAACTGGAGTGGTGTGACGAAGCGCCGTTCTACACGCTCGGGCCGCTCACGACCGACATCGCGCCCGGCTACGACCATATTACGAGCGCGATCGGCGCGGCGATGATTGGGTGGTATGGCTGCGCGATGCTCTGCTACGTCACCCCGAAGGAACATCTCGGTTTGCCCAACAAGAAAGACGTGAAGGACGGCGTTATCGCCTACAAGATCGCGGCGCATGCCGCCGATCTGGCGAAAGGTCATCCCGGCGCGAAATTGCGGGATGATGCCTTGAGCAAAGCCCGTTTCGAATTCCGCTGGGAGGACCAGTTTAATCTCAGTCTCGACCCAGATACGGCGCGCGAGTTCCATGATGAAACTTTACCTGCCGAAGGCGCCAAGCTCGCCCATTTTTGCAGCATGTGCGGCCCGCATTTCTGTTCCATGAAGATCACCGAAGACGTGCGGAAATATGCCGAAGAACAGGGGATTGCCGAATCCGAAGCCTTGAAAAAAGGCATGGAAGCCAAGTCGAAGGAGTTTGTCGAGAAGGGCGCGCAGGTTTACAGCAAGGCGTGACGTGAAGAACCTGCTTCTGGCTCTTTGCTTCCTCGGCCTGACTGCGCGGCCAGCGTTTTCTGAGGGGGGAGGCAAACCGCCAGTTCGTATCGCCGTCATTGGGCTGGTTCACACTCATGTGCGGGGGTTTCTGCCGCAGGCGCTCACCAACGCCGAGGTGCAGGTGGTGGGCATCGTGGAGCCGGATCAGGCGTTGGTGGCGCAAGCCGTCCAGCGCTGGCAACTCAACACGAATCTGTTTTACGCCAGCTTGGAAGAGCTGCTGGCCAAAACCAACGTGCAAGCGGTGGCGCTGTTTACGAGCACGTTCGATCACGCGCGCCTGGTGGGAACGTGCGCCAAGCGGGGCATTAAGACGGTGATGATGGAAAAGCCGCTGGCGGTGAACATGGAGCACGCTCGCGCCATGGCCGCCGCTGCCAGGAAAAACGGGATGCAATTGCTCGTCAATTACGAGACGACGTGGTATCCCGCCACGCAGGCGGCCTACAAACTGGTCTGCGACGAGCATGCGATCGGAGGCCTGCGCAAGTTCGTGGTTCATGACGGACATCGCGGGCCAAAAGAAATCGGGTGTCCACCGGAGTTCTTGAAATGGCTCACCGACCCGGTACTGAGCGGTGGCGGGGCGCTGACGGATTTTGGTTGTTACGGGGCCGACCTGATCACCTGGCTGATGCAGGGCCAGCGGCCGACGTCGGTTTTCGCGGTGACCCAACACCTCAAGCCGGATGTGTATCCGAAGGTGGACGATGAGGCGACGATTGTGGTGACATATCCCAAGGCCCAGGGAATTATCCAAGCTTCCTGGAACTGGCCCTACAACCGAAAGGATATGGAGATTTACGGTCAGACCGGTTACGTGCTGGTGCCGCGAAGGGATTTGTTGCGAGTGTTGACGGGCGAGCAGCCGGAAACGGAGACCACCGTCGCGCCGTTGGCCGGCCCGGAGGCCAACCCGCTGTCCTATATGGCCGCGGTCGTGCGCGGGGAGATACGACCGTCCGGGCTTTCATCGCTGGAAGTGAATATGACGGTGACGGAAATTCTCGACGCCGCGCGCGAGTCCGCCGCGACCGGAAAACGGATTGATCTTCCCGCACAGCCTCGCCCACTTCCGTAACCTGAGCGGCCCGCACTTTTGTTCCGTTCACTCCCGTTCGCGGGTTGCCAGCACGCGTTCGATGCGGCGGTCGGGGATGAGCCAGAGGAGGGCGACGAGGACGTAGAGGCCGGTGGAAATCCACGGGCTGACGAACGCGAGCGGGATGGCGATGAAATAGAGCGCGGGTGAGACTTTGCCTTTCCAGTCCTTCCCAATGGCCGCGGCGAGCAGGGAGTCGGATCCCTGCAGTTTGATGATGGCGCGTTGCAAGATGTAATACGCGATGGCGGCCATCAGCAGCACGAAGCCGTAGACGGCGGCGGGCGTGGGGGCGAGATGGTTCTCACCCATCCAGGCGGTGGTGAACGGAAAGAGCGACAGCCAGAACAGCAGGTGGAGGTTGGCCCAGAGGATGCCGCCGGTGACGTGCTTGGTGGAATGGAGCAGGTGGTGATGGTTGTTCCAGTAGATGCCGACGTAGAGGAAGCTCAACACGTAACTCAGGAACACCGGCAACAACGGTTTCAGGTCGGCGAGTGCGGTGGCGTGCGGGACTTTCAACTCCAGCACCATGATGGTGATGATGATGGCGATCACGCCATCGCTGAACGCTTCGAGTCGGCTGGATTTCATGCGCTGGCGCGAAGGATGCCTGACGGCTCCAGCGTTGCCGAGCGAAAAGTTCGGCGGACGCGGCTGCGGCACGGGCTTGAAACCCGCGCGGTATGTCGGGCATCTAAACCCTTGTGAAACAGGCTCCGATTGATGCGGGAGTGAGGATCGGCCACGTGCATTTGAAAGTGGCGGACCTGGATCGTGCGCTGGCGTTTTATTGCGGCGTGCTCGGGTTCGAATTGACCCAACGCTACGGCAAGAGCGCGGCGTTTGTCTCGGCGGGCGGGTATCATCATCACATCGGATTGAACACGTGGGAAAGCGCGGGAGGTTCGCCGCCGCCCGAGGGAACCACGGGGCTGTATCATCTGGCGATTCTGTATCCGACGCGCGCCACGCTGGCCGATGGGTTGCGGCGTGTCGTCAAGGCGGGGATTCCGCTGGAAGGCGCCTCTGACCACGGAGTGAGCGAGGCGATTTACCTACGAGACCCGGACGGCAACGGCGTGGAACTGTACTGGGACCGGCCGAAGGAGCAGTGGCCGCGCAGTGCGGATGGCGGCGTCCAGATGTTCACGCATCCGTTGGATTTGGATGCACTTCTGGAAGAAGCACCCAAGGCCTGAAGCCAGACATGGTTCAGGCTTGGGATTTCGTCTGCTTTGAGAAATCGATGTGCAACAAGTCGCCGATGTGGTCGATGTGGACATCGGCTGGGGGGTAGGTGGCGAGGACTTTGGAGTCGTGGGCGTAGTGGCCCTGGCGGACGAAGATGGTGGTGACGCGTTCGCGCCAGCGTTTCTTCACAGCGGTCAGGATGCGCAGTTTGTCGTCGATGAGGACGTAATGGCGGGCGGGGAAACGTCTCTTCACGTCGTCGAGTTCGTTCTCCTTGTGGACATAGATGAGCACGTTGCCATCGGCGGCCTCGAACAGGCCCGAGCGCTCGACCTTGAGCGGCTGGAACACCACGTCGCCGTCGGACAGGATGACCGGCAGCCCCCATTTCTTGACATGCTCGACGACATCGAGTGAGTTGGGGAGCAGGCGATTGGCGAAGGGATACTCGATGAGGAAGCGTGACACCGTCAGCAACCGCAGATCACGCGGGTATTCGGCGCGGTAGCGCTGCAGGGCGCCGAGGTAGTCGGCGTATCCCAACTTGGAGCGCAACTCCTCGAAAATGCACCAGTACTGCCGGGCCCGTTTCGGTCCGACCTCGCGATGCAGGTACTTGCGGAGATCGGCGATCACGCGGTCGTTGTCGAGAAGCGTGTTGTCGACATCGAACAGGAAAACGACTTTGTTCGATGGGGCGTTCCGGGTTGGGGAGGATTTCATGGCGATTCGAGCGACCGGCGTGAGAATAGCGTGATTGCGGGCCTTGTGCAAGGCGTGACAAACGGTTGTTGAGGAAAAAGAGGGGCGTGTTATACTCAAACGGTGGCTTGGCACCAGGCGATTCGTCAATTCACTAGGACCATGAACAAAACAGCACTCACGCAACGTCCCGCATGGAAGGTGCTCGAAGCGCATTACCAGAGCGTCAAGGACGTGCATCTGCGGAAACTCTTCGCGGATGACCCCAAGCGCGGTGAGCGACTGACCGCTGAGGGCGTGGGGCTGTACCTAGATTACTCGAAGAACCGCGTCACCGACGAGACCATCCAACTTTTGTTGAAGCTCACTGAGGAGTGCAACCTGCGCGGGCGGATCGACGCGATGTTCCAGGGTGAGAAGATCAACATCACCGAAGACCGGGCGGTGTTACACGTGGCCTTGCGGGCGCCGCGCGGGCAGTCGATCATTCTGGACGGCGAAAACGTTGTTCCGAAAGTGCATACCGTTCTGGATAAGATGGAGGAGTTCGCCGATCGCGTGCGTAGCGGGGTGTGGAAGGGGTATACGGGCAAACGGATCCGCAATGTCATCAACATCGGCATCGGCGGGTCGGACCTTGGTCCCGTGATGGCGTACGAGGCGTTGCGCCATTACAGCCGGCGCGAGTTGACTTTCCGGTTCGTGTCGAATGTGGACGGGACCGATTTTGCCGAGGCGACGCGCGACCTCAGCCCCGAGGAGACGCTGTTTATTGTGTCGTCGAAGACGTTCACGACGCAGGAGACGATGACCAACGCGCAGAGCGCCAAAGAATGGGTGGTGAACCGGTTTTCGAACCGGCGAGCGGTGGCCGACCATTTCGTGGCCATCTCGACCAACGTGCCGGAAGCGGCGAAGTTCGGGATTGATCCGGTGAACATGTTCGGCTTTTGGGACTGGGTGGGCGGACGGTACTCGATGGATTCGGCGATCGGTTTGGCAACGATGATCGCCATCGGTCCGAAGGAGTTTCGGTCGATGCTGGCCGGGTTCCACGCGATGGACGAACATTTTCGCACCGCGCCGTTCAGCAAGAACCTGCCCGTGCTGATGGGGCTGCTGGGCGTGTGGTACAACAACTTTTTCGGGGCGCAGACGGCCGCGGTGCTGCCGTATGACCAGTATTTGAAGCGGTTCCCCGCGTACCTGCAGCAATTGACGATGGAGAGCAACGGCAAGTACATCACGCTGGGGGGAACGCGGGTGGATTACCAGACGGGTCCGGTTTTCTGGGGCGAGCCCGGCACCAACGGCCAGCACTCATTCTACCAGCTCATTCATCAGGGGACGAAGTTAATTCCGTGTGATTTCATCGGGTTCTGCTATCCGCTGAACCCGATGGGCGACCACCACGAATTGTTGATGTCGAACCTGTTTGCGCAGAGCGAGGCGCTGGCGTTTGGCAAGACGGCGGAGGAAGTGAAGGCGGAAGGCACGGCGGATTGGCTGGTGCCGCACCGCATGTTTGAAGGCAACCGCCCGTCGAACACGATTTTGGCGGCGCAACTGACCCCGGAAATGCTGGGCAAACTGGTGGCGTTGTACGAGCACGTGGTGTTCACACAGGGCGCGATTTGGAACATCGACTCGTTTGACCAATGGGGAGTCGAGTTGGGGAAGGTCTTGGCGAAAAAGATCACGCCCGAACTACAGAGCATCAGTGACCCATCGCTCAAGCACGACAGTTCGACCAATGCGCTGATCCGCCGGTATCGCCATGCCAAGACCAAGGGATACGAGTGGCCGACTCGGTAATGAGGGAACAGCCATGAAGATTTCGGAATTACACGTCGGCATGAAGGTGCGACATCCGCAGCACGGGATGGGCGTCGTCAAATCGATCACCGAGAACACGGCGGACATACGATTTAGTGATGCGACGCGGACCATCGCGCCGGAGACGAGCGATCTGGTGGCCGAGGAGGTCCGCGTATCAGTGGGCGGACAGGACATGCCGCTGGCGCAATTCATCGAGAAGACCACGCGGGTGGTGTTGACCGAACTGGGAGTGGGAACCCCGGGGGAAGTGGTGGAGCAACTCGGGGGGCGATGGCACGGCGGGCGATTGATGCTCCATCCGTCCGACGCGAGTTTGCAGGCGAAGGAGATCCCGCTGGACGTGTTCTTCCACAAAGTGGTGATGTTGCGCAACAACCTGCGTGTGCTGGAGCAGAAGATCAACAGCCACGAGAAGCTTAGCGACGCCGAGAAAGTGGAGTTCCAGCAATACGTCACGCGATCGTACGGTTCGCTGACGACATTCAACGTGCTCTTCAAGAACAAGACGGATCAATTCCGCGGCGGCGAGTGAGAGGGAGACGAGGGACAGAATTTAGGAGTCAGAAGGTGGAGGGGAAGCGGAAGTCCTCAGCGGTCAACGATTACGTCACCGCTCGTCGTTAGGGACTTGGAGCGGGCTCGTACCATGCTTTTGGCTTGGGTTCGTTTGGGGTTTTCGGGCCTATCGGCGACGCGATTGGGGCTCCGAAATGGCTTCATTTGGCAGCGTTCTCTCCCCAAATCACGCCCGTTGCGCCGCGCCGCTCTCGGTGGCTCGGTTGACTGCTCTCACGCCCGTTCGCGTCGCCCTGCGGGTGCCGAAACAACGCGGTCTCGTCTCGCGGCTACCCTCGTCGCTCGGCTTTAAGGCGCTTGGACCACGCGTTGGATGGAGAGAACTTGATAGAAATGGGTCACTCCAGACGTATCGTAGACGGTGTTGGAGGCGCCGGTGCCGGTGGTTTGACTGCCCAGGTTGTTCCAGTTGACCTGATCGGCGGACCATTGGACTTGGTAGGGCACGCCATTGCTGGCGAACCAACTGATGGCGGCGTTCTGGGCAATAGCGGCCTGGACACCGTTCGTGGAGGTTATGGTTCCGCTCCCGCTACCACCCGCGCTGTTGGTATTCGAGAACGATACGTCGTCGAAATCGATCGTGGCGGACTGACCGGAGCTGGCCGCGCCCGCGCAGTAGAAGATCACGGTCGCCGAGGTTGCGTTGGTCGGGGCGACGAGACCGGTGACGGTGGTTTGGGCGTAGGCGTTCGCGCCCGGCGTGAAGGTTTTGAAGCCGGTGGAGCCGACAAGACCCGAACCCCACCATTGAATGTTGTACTGGTCGTTGTCGCCCACGCTGCCGGTGAGGCGATCGGCATAGAAGGAGAACGTGTACGACACGCCGCCGGTCACGGGGACGTTGGCCTGCTGGAGCTGGACGACAGGGCCCGCACCCGTGCTGGCGAGATAAACCTCGAAATTGAAAGAACCGCTGTGCGGGTTGTCGTTGGTGCGGACGCCGTAGACGGGTCCGCCGGCGGCCTGGGGCACGGTCCAGTTCGTCGCGCTGGAGGATGTGGCGCCGGCGGTTTCGAAGCTGGGATTCAGGAGCAGGTTGCCGGCGGAAGAGATCACGCCGGTGCCCGGACTCGTGCCGAACAGGAGGACTTGATAAAATTTTTGCTGGTATTGCGCGAACGGATCGAAGAAGGAGTTCGTCGAACCGTTGCCGACGACTTCGCTCCCCCAATTTGTCCAGCCGGTAATCGCCGGCAAGGCGGTGGTGAATTGTGGTTGGTAGTTCGAGCTGACCATCGTGGGCCAGCTCACGGTCACGCCCGGCGCGACGACCGATGGAACTACGTTGGTGACAAAGGTCACGCTGCCGGCCGTCTGCTGATTGACGAAGCTGTACGGGGGCAGGGTCATTGTGCCGATGATCACGTTGTTGCTGTAGATCGCGGCGACTTGTTGGGTGGGCTGCGGATTGTAGGCGATGTACGAGAACTGGGCGGTGTTGGTGTTGTAATAGACCGCGCTGGTGGGGACGCTGATGTGCATGTTCCATTGGATCGAGCCGAGACCGCGGATGGAGTGCGCCTGGTAGTAGGTCACGCCGGCGTAGGTAACATCGGTGGCCACGGGATCTTGGGCGGCCCACAACTGGTCCATCTGGGCGGCGACATAGTCGGGCTCAAATTGCTCCGCGTAACCGAGGGCGTAATTGCCCCACTCGGAGCCCATCGAGCTGATGGTGTTGACACCTTCCTGGGCCAACTGCTCGGAGAGCATGCTGTTGTAGTTGTTCTGGGCGAAGGTCGGGTTGTAGGCGAGATAACTCATGATGGGCGAGGGCGGTTCCCACTGGATGCCGTGGATGTAAATCGGGACGAGACCGAAGTAGGTTTGGTAGTCCATGCCATTGTCCCAGAGGATGCCGACGACGGATTGCGCATAGACGGCCGGCCAGACGTTGCTGCCGTTCTCATTGAACCAATACTCGCGCACGGCGGTGGTTTCCGTGATGTAGCCCATCGCGCCGGCGGCCTGCATCTGGCTGTTGTTCAGCATCGAGCCGAGAAGGAACAGTCCGCCCCACGATTGACAGGCTTCGGAACTGGACTCTTGATTGCCGCCGCGGGTCACATCGGGGAAACCGCTCGCCTGGGAATGTCCCGACCAGATATCGAACGTGCGGAAGAGAGGGAAGTTCGTGTCGGTGCGGTCCCAGTTGGCGTACTCCTTGGCCACGAGCGTGAGCATCGGGCCGAAATTGGTAAGGAACGTCTGGTCATACATGCCGAGAAGCGCGGCGGAATGGGTGAAGTAGCCGTAGTGGAAGTGCTGGTCATTGAACTGGTCCGAGCCGTAGCTGGCCTCGAATCCGACGAGCGCTTTCCACGTCGGATAGGACGCGAAATAATACGTGGACTCGCCCGGCGTGTAGGTGAGCCAGTTTGTGAGAGCTTCGCGGGTCGTGTTTTCGAGGGTGGTGAAGTTGGTGTCCCCGAGCTGGCTGGCGTACGCCATGTGCTGCGCATACCGCAACATATCCTTACCACCCCAATAGGTGTCGGGGGCGACATTGGTGTTCGCGGCGACGTTGGTCAGGTACCAGGCCATGCGCGAGGGATCGTAATCGTTTGTGAGATCGAGTTGTTGGGGCGCGGGAAACGTGGGGAGGATTCCATTGAAGTTGTAGACGATCTGAAAATCGGTTCCGGTCGCGCATTTCATCAGGCCGCGGGCGACGGAGTATTGGATGCCATTGAAGGCGAGGTTGTTGGTTGTATTGCGCCAGTGATGGGCGAGCCAACCCTGAATGAGTTGCGGCTGGGAGCCTTGCAGGACCTGGGTGGCGAGATGCCAGCTGGTGGTGACCGCGCCCGCATTCGGATCGTAGGCCCAGGTCATCACACTGTTCGTGGGAAGGGCGTAGGCGTACTGGGAGAAATAGCTCAGATTGCTCTGGGCCGGCATCACGGCCATCACGAGGAACTGGTTTGTGCCGGCAAAGGACGCGCTAATCATGCTGTTGCTGAGCGTGAACTGCGTGTTGTTCGGCGCGAAGACGGCCCAGTACTGGCCCAAGACGGAGATGCCGAAGTGGTTGGTGGTTATGGGGAACGTCAGAGTATTACCGTTGTCGCCGAAATACGTGGCGCCGCCAGGCAGGGAGATTTCCGGTTGGATTCCGGTAAACTGAACCCAGACATACGGCAATCCGTGGCCGATGGTGACGTCCATGAATTGGTTCGTGGCCTGTTGCAATTGGAAGGTCACCGTCCAATCACCCCACTGCAACGCCGCCGAACTGACGGCCGTGAATCCCTGACCGAGGATCGAGATCGGCGTGCCGACACCCAACTGGGGCGTGGTGCCCGAGAGACCCCAGTTGGTCGGATCGTACACATTGATGCCCTGCGAGCTGGCAGATACGGTGAGCGGGTAGGCCCACATGTTGCCCGCGTACTGGTCGACGACGTCGTCCGTCCACCATTTGTTGGTGGGAATCGGGACGCCGTTCGTGTTGACGACGTAGATCGGCTGGTTGATGGTTGTCGTGGCGGTCGTGCCGGCTTGCGGTGGCGGATACGAGGCATACGATCCCGCTCCGATAGGGATGATGCTCTGAGCCGGGGCCAACGTGGCCCAGATGCTAACTGCGAACAGGACAGTTAGGAGCTTCTTCATACAATCACACGCGCTTTTGTTTCCGGGGCTTAGTAAAACCTAGTATAGTACTAGGTGATGTGATAATAAGTGACGCACGGGCTCATGTCAACAGGTTTTCTGGCCTTGCCCGAGTTTGCGAGTGTTAGGCGGCCGCCGTATTTTCGAACCGGGGTAGGTCTGGGTGTTTCCGTAGAGGGGGCGGCGCGGTGGACTCCGACCGCCATTTCATCGTTCACACAAAAGACGGCGGTCGGCATGGAATCGGCCTTGAGCATGGAGGCCATCGCCTTGTAACCGCTTTCCAGCAGGAAGTTGCCTTCCAGAATCTGTACAGAAGAGGGAGGAGTATCGGCGCGATCAAGAGCGTTCCGCGCGTCGACAAGGCGGTCCCTAGTTGCCGCGGTATCCCTCTTCCCCAAAACAATCGCGAAGTCGCGGTGTCTCTGGGAAATCCGGTGATTCATGGCGATTTCGCCGCGTGAGGCGTGGATCACCACGCGCTCATGGAGTCGTAACGGAAGGTCATGTCGCTGGCGACATAGCCGGCGTACCACTGGACGTGGCCATCGGCGAAGAGGAGGTTCTGACCGTTGTTGTGGCGCTGCCAGGCCATCCATACGTCGCTGCCGGCGGTGGGGCCACCGACGCAATTCTGAGTGTAATCATCCTTGTCGGCATCCCGAGGGTCGAAGGTCCCGCCGAGATCACCGCCCCCTTTGGCACCCGTGTCACCGGACAACACATAGGCCGAGGGGTATTGGAGCAGGCGACGATCGACGGAAGAAAACGTACCGTTATTGGCGAAGGCCGCGCGCGCGCCATTGAAGTAGCTGTAGGGGGAAACTCGGTCGAGGGGACAATGATAAACCGACTGGTTGTTGATGTAGGGGTAGATCTGTTGCATCCAACTCGGGAGTTTTGTGTACGAGTCCACCGC
>JBEKLM010000048.1:0-37455 GCA_050010195.1 Verrucomicrobiia bacterium | reverse complement strand
CGTTTGGACCTGCTCGATTTGCTTCTGCGCCTCCACGTGTGCGGCTGGCGACTCGCCCACGTACGTCTGGCTCAGATCCCGAATCGTCAGGTACTCCTCGATCCAGAGGATCGCGCCAAACACAATACACATCGCGGCCATGCTCAATAACAACAACAGCAGGCTGCCGCAAAACTTTCCAAGCAGAAACTCGAAACGTCGAACCGGTTTGGCGAGGATCGTGTAGATGGTTCGATTCTCCACTTCGCTCGGCAACAATTGCGCCGTGCCCACGATGGCGATCAGCGTGCTGATGACCGAGATCACTCCGAGACAGGTGTCCTTAATGAACTTCATCTGCTCGCCGAAGCTGAAATGCGCGAAAAAAATCGCCGAGGCGATGAACACCAGCCCGATCAGCAAAAACAGAATGAACACCTTTTGACGAACCGCTTCGGTAAGCGTATTGACGGCGATCACACTCACCCGGTGCGCGGAAAACCCAACCCGTTCCCGGCTCGTGGATGGGGCGGCGGTGGCGGTCTCAGTCATGTTCACCTTCTCCTTGCTGATCCTTTCTCAGGGCCTCCAGGAACAACGCCTCCAACGTCGTCTGCGGATGTCCAACCGATACAATCGACGCGCCCGCGGCTCGTACCGCCTCCTCGACCCGAGTGCGGGCCGCTTCCGGCAGGTCCTGCACCGTAATGCTCAGCCGTTTTTGATCGCTGATAAGCGTCTGGACGTCGCCCTCCAGGATCATCTGGCCGCGGTTCAGAACGCCGATGCGATCGCACACGTCCTGCACCTGGGCCAACAAATGTGAACTGAGCAGGACCGTCTTTCCCATGCCCTTCAACCGCAAGATGAGGTCGCGAATGTCCTTGCTGCCGATGGGATCCACACCGGCTGTCGGTTCGTCAAGCAACAGCAGTTTCGGGTCATGAATGAGCGCCTGCGCCAAGCCGATGCGTTGCAGCATACCCTTCGAGTATCCCGCCAGCCGACGGCCGCGCGCGCGCGTCAAGCCAACCAGATCCAACAATTCATCGATCCGTTTCTTTAGCGCTACGCCTCGCATGCCGCACAGTTTCCCGTAAAACTCGAGTGTCTCGCCGCCGGTCAGATAGCGGTAGAAGTACGGGTTTTCGGGAAGAAACCCGACGTGGAGCCGCGATACCACCTTGCTGCAGGGGACATCGAAAATCCATGCGTTCCCCTCGGTGGGGACCACAAGGTCAAGCACGAGCTTGAGCGTGGTGCTCTTTCCCGAACCGTTTGGGCCGAGCAACCCGTACACTTCGCCTTCCCGGACCCGCAAGTTGAGTCTTTCCAGCGCCAGCAGTTTCCCCTTCCGCCAGCCCAAATCATATTTCTTTGTCAGTTGTTCTGTTCGAATGGCATCCATCAATGTCGTATCTCGAAACCGCGGAATCCTTCCGTGGCATCGCTCCAATTCACGTCGGCATTTCGTATGTGGCTTCCGAGTTGGCTGGTCCGCAGGGCCTCGGCATAGGCCCGGACCTCTTCTTCGTCTCCCTCGACAACCAACTCCACCCGTCCATCAGGCAAATTGCGAACGTATCCCGTCACTTCATATCCGCAAGCAATTTCGCGCGCGGTGTACCGAAACCCAACCCCGTGCACTCTCCCTGTGTATAAGACCGTCGCGCGTTTCACCATACAGTCAGGCAACCAGACTATCGACAAACCGCAAACCAGTCAAGAGAACGGCTCAACTGGTAGCGGTTTGCAGCCGACCCCACAGTCGCAAAAGCGCACTTTCGTTACATTCTAGGGCTTGCATTTTGGCGTCCACCGGGTTTAGAATTGGTGTGTCACCCCGGAGGAGCGCTATGTCACTATTCGGCGGAATGTTCGGCGGCAGTCAGAAGCATCCGAATCTCGACCACCTTTCCCAGTCCATCCAGAACAATCTCGGCTTGCAGATCGGCCCACCCGGTGAAGACGTCTTGGCCGTGATCGACGCCCTGACGACCCATGACTTGTTGGATCTCCAAAACGCCCACACAGTCGAGGTCGTGCAAGACCTGCTCATGCGAAAATCGCTGCGAGCCACCGTCGATCTCCCGACGCAGACCGTGCTGCTCTCCGTCGCGGCCCGCGAGGAAATCGAAAGTGAATTGAAAACCGAACATACCGCCGTCAAGGTGCTTCATGTCGGCGGCCATCAGGGGACATCGCGAATTATCCGGTCGTTTGGCCCTGCCCCGGAGTCTGTCAAGGTGGCTCCGCCCGCTACCGTCGTGCAGGCGACAACCGCTAACAATGAAACCATTGCTGTACCACCCGCCTTCGAGCACCTCGAAGCGGCCGAACGGTTGTGTCCGGTCGTTGTCGACCTGTTTGTCAAATACGGGCAGTTGACCACCGCCGACAAGGAAGTGCTCAAGAAAATCCGCCCGACGGATTACACACTCGACGCTCGCATGGTCGCCCTCGAGCGCTGGAAGGCAGAAGTCGCCCGCCGCGCCCGCGGCATCCACGTTCGCGAAGGCGGCCCCTCGACTTTGCTGAGCAGCGTGGATGAATCGGCAAAGAAATCCGAGGATGCGATCTTGAGGCGGTTCGACGCCTTTGTCCATTGGATGAGCAAGCTCATCAAGGCCTTGGAGGGCAAAGGCATCAAATTCCACGGCAAGCCTGTCTGGCTCCCGCACTAGTATCCCCCTCCATCTCTGTAGAGATGGTCGGGACGGCGGGATTTGAATCCGTACTCCGCGTCAATTCCTGCGTGTTTCTGCATGTTTTCGTAAACGCGAATTACGAAAAAATGCAGATTTGGGGTGGTTGTTTGTCACGTTTTGTCACGCAACAATCGCAGCTTCCAGCGCCTCGCTGCCGAGGTGCTCCTGAATCATGGCCATAAGTCATTTGAGGATGACGACAAAACTCGGACAGCATTTAGATTCTGATACCTTTGCTGTGGCCTGGCGTAGGCGTGTTCCGAATCGACGTGGAAGGACTGATACCCAATGCGATTCTTGGAATCGTTCTGATCGATTTGACCTTGGCGCTCTCCTCCGTCAAGTATTCGCGAACGTTTGTCGGCACGGTAGCAAGAGTTCGCTCGCCGTAGTAGGTGAGGGCCTTGAGTGAGAGGACGGGGTTGAATTCAGGATAAAGTGCTTTGGCTGCCCCCAGCGCTTTGGGAAGGCTGACCCCCGACTTCAGAAGCGTGTAAATGTCCTCGTAATCTCTTGGTTCGGCGCGGACCAAAATCACTTTTACCTTCTGCGCGGCTAGATCGAGAAGCGACGCAATGCGAACGCGGTTGTCTTCGCAGCGATCTGGTCGGCCCACCCGGCCCATGGTAAGCCCGCCGAAGAATGAGACTTTCACGTCGCCGCCCCGGTCGACGGTGAATGATGCGGTGTTGAGCTCCGATTGAATGAGCTTTGCGCCAGCAAGGAATGCCAGATTCCGGCCCAGCACATCCGCCGAAACGGGCTGGCTTGTGAAGAAATCGAAGTCAACGGATTGTCTTCCGCCCAGACGCAGGGCAATGGCCGTTCCACCATACATGACGAAATGCTCTGGGACTTGAGAAAGCTCGGGCCACAAGCGACGCTGCTCGGCCGGGAGAATGTCCAACCGTGGCCTCATACAGGAATCGCGCGCTGGGGCCTGGGAGGAATGGGGAGAAGGTGCAGACGGTGATGCCAATAATGCCACGACCGATTGTCAAAAAGGCCCGGTGGAGCGGATCGCAACGCTTCGCGGAATGCAGCTTCGCCATAATGACCGAGGGCAAAACAGGCATCGTCCCACGTACCAAACACCATGACTTGACAGAGAAAGCGCTGTGTGTTTTCCAGCGTTGCCTCCGCCGATTGCCACCAGCAAACACGCCGAGCGATGGAAGCGAGTTGGTCGGAATCCCTTTCCGCTATCAGCAGGCTTTTCACAACAGTAACAGAATAGCAAACTGGGCTATTAATGTCGAGCTTTCGCCCGTGCCAGTCAAAGATTGTTTTGTGGACGGATTCGCACGTTGAACAGCCCCGACGTTCACGTTCCCGACCTGATGCGCGGCGGCAACGCCAGCAGGCGCGGCCTTGGCTCCTGATGCTCGGCCAACAACCGCAGAACGTCTTCTTCTCGGAAGCGGACGGCCCCATCCACACGCACAACGGGTAACCGACCCGACTGCGCGATCTGCGCGACCTTGCGGATGCTGATGTGCAGCCGGCTCGCCACGTCTGTCTTGCTCATCAGTTGCGGCACGAAATTCATTGGTTGCGCATCGTCGATCTCCAAAACGACGTTCTCGCCATCCACCCGCGCCCGGTACGATTTGCAGGTCAGCGTGATCATGGCCTCTCAGTCCCTCTCTATCGTGGCCGCAGTCATATTCACCCTTGCAGCTCGCTGACGGTGATGTTGGTGATCCAAACGAAATTGTCCGCTGTATCAAGCTCGTAGCGCGATGGCACTGCCTTCACCCAGCCGACGTCGAACTTTTGCAGCGCAGATTCCAACCGCCGTAGGTTCTTGCCGACAATCCGGATTTCGTGAGTGTCTGAGCGCAGACAAAGCGTGGTGTGATCCGCACCGTGCTCGCATTCCACAAATGCGATACGGCTGTAAGGGACCAGGCAGGATTTCCCGTCAGCCAACTCCACTCGCAGAGCCTGGGCGTTGGCGTCCGCTTCCCAACAGGGGGAAGTCCGTCGGCTCTCGTCTTGTCCGTGCCGTATCATTGTATCCTCATTCCCTGTGTTTGTTGGATTGCCCGTGTTCGTAGCTTGGAGAAGCTATCGAGCCGGCGCTGCCGAAACCCTTCGGCATACGTTGGAATGCGCAGGCACAGCGTCCATAACCGCCGAGGAATGCCGAGACCTTGAAAATACCGCTGCTTCGACAAATCCAATGCCAAGGGCCGGTCCCCGGAACGCAGGATGTTCTCGCGGAGTTGCACCTTGTCGCTGGTGAAGATGGTGATTCCTTTGCGTCCACGAGAAATGGTCACGTACCATTGCTGCTGGTTCGTCGCGGCTTTGACGGCGGAATCTGAAAACAGGACGTGATCGACTGTCTTGCCTTGGGACGCATACGAGGTGATGGCGAAGCCACGCACGAACTGCCGGTAATTCTTTGCGAGAATTCGTCCATCGGTCAGGGCGATCCGCCCATCGGTGTTCACCTTTTTCACCGTGACCAATTCGCCATTGGCGACGCGCCGCCCATCAGTAGTTGCCGCATTCGCTTTCAATTGCAAGCGGTCACCGGCGGCGAGAGCGAGTTCCGTAGGCTGGCAGACGGTGAGCCGATCCACGAACCGAAACGGGACCGTGCGAATCATGTCCGAACCTTCCAGAATCCAGCCTCTATTGCTGATGGCCAACAGCCGACAGGTGTGACCCTTCTGGAATCCGCCTGCATCCTGGTTCAACACCAGGACTGTATTGTCTTTGTAGAATCGTCCGTCTCGCTTTTGCGCGTCGGTCAAATCGACTGTTTCCAGCGCGGTCACAGTTTGGTCTTCGCCACTCAAGAGACCGCGAGGTTTCAGGGCGGCCCGAACCTGCTCATTGATCCGGTGAATCTCTGACCAGGTTTGAGACACCACCACGACGGACTGGCGTTGCTCGGCTAGGGCCAGATACCGCTGGGCGAGACGCTCGGCTTGTTCCTGTGGCGGACAAACCATCACCGCTCCTTGACGATCCAGGCGACGGAATGACGCGGCGAGATTGCCTTCTGAGGCTTCTTGCACAGCTTGTTTGTATTGGCCAATCCGCTCCCGTTCCGCCGGTGTGTGCCCGCGAGTCGGGTCTTGACGCCGAATTGTGCTAAGTTCGATGGCCTGCAATGCGGAATACTTCTCAATGGCCCGCAGCGCATCGGAGGCTTCCACCGCACCGTGTTGGCGAGTGTCGCCGGAGAGAATCACTCGACCCTCGTTGGCTTGCGCCAAGCTTAACAGCTGGTGCATCTGCCGACCGCCGATTTGCCCGGCCTCATCAACCAGTAGCACCCCACCGCGCGGCAGCGAGCCGCGAGTGAGAAACCCATTCACTGTTTGCGCACCTTGGAAGCCGTCGCGTTCCAAATCCATGACCTGTTGGCGCTGCGGAGCGACCACGATGACCGTAGACCCGGCTTGTCGTAAAGCGCCGTACACTTGCCGCAACGTATAGCTCTTGCCAGTGCCGGCCCCGCCGCGAAACAAGGTGACGAAGTCGCGCGACTGCAAGATGCGTTCGACGGCTTGGCGCTGCTCGGAATCCAAGCTGGCATTCTGAATCGAGTGTCCAGAGCACAGTGGCGCACATCGACGAATGCCGTCCCGTGCCAAGCACACAATCTCCCATTCGCGTTGGATCACTTCGCGGGTCGTGATCCGGCCGGGATGCTGTTTGTAGCGCGCGTAGCTGCGCCGGGCCGTGGCGGCCTGAATCTCAGTCAACTCCACGTTCTGCCCGCGCACATGCTCCAGCGCGTGCCGCCACAACTCGTGTTCCAGCACCACCGAGCGCCTTTCAAACAGGTGCTCCTCAGCCCACGTGACGGCCTTTTCCGCCACCGCCTCGCTGGATGCCGCAGTTGACGGTTGCTCCGTAGCCAGTCGGCCAAGCGATGTTTTCTCCGCGTCAGTCAATTGCCGGTCCCAACTGCTCCGTAATTCGCGCAGGGTGATGCCCTTGATCTTGCGTGCCCGTTCCTTATGGGCGATATGGTCGCGGATGGCAGCGACGTTGCCAGTGGCCTTCTCTGGTTCACGTTCCAGCAGCTCGCGCGTCTTTTGGTCAATCTCTTGGTGGCGTTTCGAGAACTTCTCAATCAACGCCGGCGACACCCCCTTGATCTCAAAATCCCCCCGCCGCTGATTTTCGACGCCGTAGCCGAATCGGCGCAGACGCCGGGACAACTCGTGGTAATAGACATTCTCGATGAACTTCTGCGCCGACAACATGTCGTGGTTCTGGAGCGCTTTCCAGCGGGCCTCGACCGAGTCGAACGTGGCGTTAAACACGATACAGTGGGTGTGCAGATGCGGGTCCACGGCGCGCGAGGTATCGTGGCGGAACACGGCAGCGACGATGTTGCCCGTGGTCCGGTCCGTGCATTGGCCATTCTTTCGGACGCGAGTGGACGCGAAGGTTTGCAACTGATTCAGTGCCGCCGCGACCGCTTGCTCGTGCGCCTCGACAGTGCGCGGGTCATGTCCCACCAACGCGGCAATGGACACTGACTTGGCCGGCGAGAACGTGAAATCGTAGAACACACGCCGATTGGCGTTCTGGCGGGGTTCACCATTCGGGCCAATATCCAATCGCGTAGTTTTCTGGCGCACCGTCAATTTCTCCCCGGTCTGTGGATGAAGGTTCTCACAGAGACGAACGAAGTCGTCTTGCCGCGTGACACCCGACAGCCCCAGCTTGTCGGCTCCCTGGCCGTACCACTGGCCCAAGACCTGTTGGCCTTCGGTGTAGTAGTCGCCGACGCTCAAGTGTTCCGAGAAGTATTCCTTGGCGTCACCCAGTCGGTATTGTGCCTTGGTAGTAAGCATGGGCATTTGACTACAGGGATGGAAGACGGTTGCCGTTCCGCCGGCCACGCTTGGTTGGTTCACTGTTCCACGTGTTCACAGGCCATCGCTCTTTCTGAATCGCGCACGCGAGACTAACACGGGTGACATCGACATTTCGGGGTCCACCACGGTCGCATGTTGCCAAGTGTAGCTGCGAATTTCTTCGTTTAGCTTTGCTTGCGCAAAATTCTTCATTTTGTGCTGGACAGGTTTCGAACACCCTCCAGGGGACTGCCCTCTGACGCCGAACAGTGGCAGGAACCGCATGTATCAATCTCGTCCTTTCCGGCTGAATGCCGATGTTCACGCTGGGCACTGTGCCCGAAAGAAATAGATCGCGCGTGTAGTTCCTACACAAGCTAACGACGGTGGCCGGCTCATTACGCCAACTATGTCAATGGGTCTCATTTTCGAGAGCATAGCCCGAAGCACCGCTCAAAGTGTTCGCAGTGGCGAACAAAGTAGACTGGCCAAGTGTGGCATTGCCGCCGAGAATGCACGGCTGACGAAGGCCAATAATTGACCCTAGATACCGCCGGACGGGACAACAGTGCAAGGCCCGCGCTTGAACTGGCCTGCTTTCTTCGTGTCTGATAAAGGCGGAGGAGACCCGAATGCAGGCCAGATCAAGCGACGGTCTCGGTCAACTGGCACACTCAACACCCGCCCCTCATCGCCGCTGCTCTGCCGTCGCCCCACGCACACGACGACGTGCTGCGACTCCGTTCCGCTTTCCGATTCGGGTCAGGCGCTCAGTGTGCTGCCCAACTATGACCACTGCCGACGCCATTTTGACCATGCACGTACCATCTCTTGTCCGACTTAGAATCAGCCTGTGTCCGCGATGTTTCCGCTGTGTTTCCAGTTTCTGTCCGAACTCTTTACACATGCATGCCATGTATGTACCACTCAATGCCTATTCACAGGCCACGCAGGGTGCCCGAATGGTACACGCACATCTCACGCAGACGACCACGCATGGGTTACGCACTGTCCACGCATCGGCCACCATACCGGCAAGGCATTGGATTCTCCATTTCCGTGTGATGCCTGTCCAATTCAGTGTGCTCGGAAGGAGCACCGGTGCTTCCATCCTATGCGGCTGGATTACAGATCGGACGCTGTACCCCTACGCTAAACCGTAGGATTTCTGTCCACGCGACGGCAACCATGTGGCAGCGGTGTTGACAAGCGTTGACGAGTGTTGACCCAGTCAACGCCGGTCAACACGATTCAACCTGGCTGCGCTATACGCTGTCAATCTGCGCGGAGGCGTGCCTTGCGCCTCGATTGTGTGGTTCGCTCGCGCTGTCAGCTAGTCCGCCTTGTCCTCCCGAAGGCTCGCAAACAATCACTGCGGGTGGTGTTTCCGCCAACCGTGACACCAGCCGGGCAATGCCCTGCGCATCGTTGGTGACACGGGCAGGGAAGGTTTTTCCCAGTCCATCAATGTCCAGTGATGTTTTGCTGACATCGATTCCAATGCTGAAAAATGGTTCTTTCATAGGCTATAATGCTCGTTGTCTTCGCGCGCTTAAAGCGCAGGCAACACTTCGATTCATTAGACCAAAGGGCGAAGGCCGTCTTGCTAAAGGACGAGTCCTCTCTCAGAGGGAGCCGATTTTCTGCTTGCGCGGAACGGCAGGGACTTTAGCGTGCCATCAGAGAGGCCGCGTGGTGCAACACAGACAATTTATTTCAAGGAGACAGGCAGAGTGATCGGAACAAACGACCTTCGGATACCGGCTTATGGCGCGGCTGATTCTGTTATCGTGAACGCTTCGTCGCCAATTGTTAAGGTGCCGGTTAGAGGCGCGTTGTTCGTGTTCCCCGCGACAGTGTAACTGACCGTTCCGTTCCCAACGCCACTGGCGCCGCCTGTGATCGTGATGAACGAATCATTACTCACTGCCGTCCACGCACAGTCGCTAAACCTGGCCTTGACCTTCACGGTTTTGGAGCCGCCCACGGACCTGTATTTGGCACTCTTGGGGCTGAGTGAGAACGTGCAGCCTCCCGCCGCTTGGTTGACGGTGAATGTCTGCCCGGCAATCGTCATCGTGCCGGTCAGAGGCACGGTGTTGGTATTGCCGGGGACGCTGTAGCGCACCGTCTCGCTGCCTGAACCGCTAGCACCTTCGGTGACAGTGATAAATGGGTCATTGCTGACTGCCGTCCAATCGCAGCCTGTTCCGCTAGCTTTTACCTTTATCGTTTTAGACCCGCCCTTGGCCGGGAGTTCAACGCTCGTCGGTGAGATCGAAGGCGATGGAGGAACGGCAATTTTCACGTCGGCAGCGTAAGCCGGGTAGTTCCCGCCGTTATCCATCGCGAAGTAATTAAGCGTGCCGGATGCAAAGACCCTGATGGTGTACGCATACGAATCGCTAGTCGGGTGTTCGGGCTGGGTAGGACTGTACGTCCAAGTTGAACTGCCGGGAAGCTCTACACCAATATAGTGAATTCCAGACTCATCTGTCGCCTGAATCGTCACATCTGCATAACCGCAGCCAGACGCCTGAGTCACTTCGTAAGTGGGCAGCGAGATTACGGCTGGTTGCGTCATTTGCGTATCTGGAGAATCGTATGAGCACCCGAAGACGGTATATATACCTGGGCCTGTGTCACACGGCGCGCCACGTTGTGCCCAAGGAGACGCTTCAATATCTGGATAGCGGGTCAATCCGGGGGGATCGTTGTAGCTGTCGGGGTAGTTAACGATACCCCACTCGCTATCAGGAGTCGATGTGTTGTGCCACACCCTCAATCCATTGTAGGTGTATGAATACTCTACAACACCGTCACAGCGGATGTTTTCAATGTTGGCTATGGAGACTGGAGGAGTACCTGCATAATCGATACAGACGGGTATCTGTAGAAGCGTGGACGGATAAGGAATTTGGGCATTCGCAAGATTGATCGCCGTAGATACTATGCTGTTCCTTTGGGGGAAGGTCAGGGTGGCGTTGGAAAGAGTATAGGCACCATAATACTCTGAACCGTAAACCGTGAAGAAATCGTACAAGTTGGTTTCCATCGTCGTAGTCCCAGACCCAAACGCCTGTAAGACCCGGGCATTATTATTGCTGTCCAGTCCAGCGAATATCGCCGTATGATTGTAATTGTAGCCGATTTCGCTCCAGACATCTTCGAGATACACGTATACGGCATCGCCATACTCCTGAGCGTTTGTGTTTCCCACATCCTGAGCACTTGCGTTTATGTGGCAGGCACATGCGAATGCAACGCCAGCAGTCAAACTACATCCTCTCTGCACAGCGCGGCGAAACCGCGATTGACACTTGGACGTGTTCACATTTCAGTTGGCTCCCTTTCTCACCGAAGGGACCTGAGTTTGTGAGCTATTTGGATTGAGCAATGTCGCAGACAGTCTTCCCTGTATTTGCTGTGCGTATGCATCGAGCTGGGGTTGATTCTCGATTGCAGGGAGGACGGCAGCTAATTCTCGTTTTTCGCCTTCAAAATTCAATTGCCCTGCCGCTTCAATCAATCGTTCAAGAGCAGCCTTTCGTGCGCCTAATGGCGCTGTCGTGACTAGCGCTCTCAAAAGTGGCACGTACCGTTCACGCTGGCCATCGCGCCAAAGGTGCCGCGTTGCCAAGATGGCAGGGATAAGATTGGGGTCGCTTGGGTTTTTTAAAGCCGTCAGAATTACGTCTTCCATATCCACGAGTACGGCATCACATGATCCAGAGGTCGTGAAGCGGGAATCGGTTTCGACCAGGGCGGCCATCGACTCTGGTGCCTTAATCTGGCCGAGCGCGAAGGCAGCGGTGCCGAAGACGGACGCGTCTTGTGTCGTATTCAATATCTCTTTGATCGGAGTGACCGCCGCCCGACCATCAACCTGCTGTAGGGCCAAGCAAGTACATCTCGCGATGTCGGGGCGATTCAGGTTCGATTTATCGGACAGAATCGAACGCAACACTGGACTGGCTTCCGCCACCCTTAGCATACCCAAAGCTCTGATTGCTGAGGCTCGCACTTGAATATCGCGCTGTTGATCTTGTGCAGCATTCAGAAGGAAGGGTGACTCCTGCTTGGCCTCTAAATCAGAAATGTCACCGAGTTCCTGCATAGTGAGGGCCATGCTGGACATGACCCGAATCGCTTGAGCGGATAGCACGCGCGACTCCATCCGGTTTTTGGCTATGGTCGTGACCCCTTGCAGGAATTGCTTTTTTTCTTCGGCTCGCATTTTCAGGCGGTTGCTGTGGAGTACTTCCAGAGCCAAACCTCGTGATGGATCGTCCTCATTTTGATCTGTCGCGATAGCAAGCCATTCTTGGAAAGCAGCCTCGTCCCACGAGCGGGTCAATAGTGCGCGTGATCTCTCGGAAACCTGTGCTTGGCTGGGAAATTGAACGATTAAAAGCGACAGAACCAGCAAGAAGGGGTATATCGACAGCTTGCGAGAGCCTGACTTGTGTACCACATACAGTGATACGTCATTACACAGTAATGGCAAGTGTCTCATTCGCGTTCGCTTCACATCGTTGTCTCGACAATTGCCTCGCAACGATTCCAGTTCCTGCTCATAGCCTCGCTCAGACATGGCGCTCTGGAGCCTAATAAAAAAGCCCCATGCAGGGTAATTATAGGGTTTTGAGGTTGTCTGTTGCAAGCTATTTTCGTGTCACAAATCGCCTCATTTCTTCAGTGGATTACGCGCCAATGGTGTGGAGATACCCCTGACACCTTTTCTCGACAAGCTCGAAAGTGACAGCCAAAAAGGGAAGGTGATTTCGGTCTCTCTTTTTTCGTGGTTCCCGCAATTAGTGGACGTGGCTGAAAAGTGGGGGAGACCTTCAGGGGGACCGGATTCGAGCCCGGTTCAGTTGAGAATTCCTTGCATAATTTGGCCGGGTTGGCATCATGGCGGGGTGAAAAGTAGTCTCGCCGCTCTTGTGGCCCTCCTGCTAATTGCGGGAACCAGCCTGACTTCCGCGCAAACCGCCGCTCCTGTCCAGTCTCCGCCAGACCCCGCAAGACTTGCTCGCTGGAAGGAAGCCATTGAGGATGTTTTCAGGATACGGCTCGCTCTTCGGCAGAAATTGCTTAGACACAAAATGACCAAACGGAAATATGCGGCGGACATCCTGCAAATTGATACAACCGCGTGTCCAAAAAGTTTCCGAATTGCTTGGCTGCATTACGTCGAGGCATGGCAAAAACTTTCCACCGATCCGTCCGGTATCGTTCCTTTGGCGGAGATTGTCGTATCCGCTGGGGCGGGGAATGTCGTCGGTGCCGCGCATGGAGCCACCGGCTTGGCAAAAGACGCGAGTCAGAAAAATCAAGATGCCGCAGCCACGACGGTTGCCATGCTAGAGTGTCAGGAGGCAGCCATCAAATACAACGCCTCGATTACTCCTGACTAAGAGCGCGTTTTCGGCGCACTGACCAGCACTGCGTACAAACTCCGGGGCGTGAAGCTACGCTAGATTATCAGTTGCTGCCGCTCGCTTTGCCTTTCGCAATTCCACCTGCTTGTGAATATCGGGGGCAACGCCGGTCGGGATGCCTCCCGTTTCCTCCAACTGCATTTGCTTCTGGTCTGCCTGCGGCCCCTCGAAATGTTTCGCCGTCTCTGCCTGTATTTCGGCGGCGACCAGTCCGTCGAGAATGTCGAGGTCCTGCTCAAGCATTCTCTCATTTTCCCCTTGACGAGAACACAACGCGCCGCGATCCGCTGCCAACGCAACTGCCGGCGTGCCCCGCGCCTCCATTGTATGGCTCGCTCGCGCCGTCAAGGTCGAGTGTCCCTGTTGCCCTTACACTTCCACCTGTGACCGCTGCTCGCTCCGCCATGAGGGCTGGCGCTTAAGATTGGCACGCGGGGGTTTGCACGGACGTGGATTGTATCAATAAATGCCTACCTCAATAGGGCTCTCTTTTGGAAGGTTGGGCGATTCCCGTCCACAGTTCCACCACGCGTAACCACGGCGGCTATGCCGACCGCGATTTTTTTGCGCTGCCTCCATCATCCTGTCACGCCACACTACGGCGGCTGCTTCCCAGCGTGAATACTATCTTAGGGTGTCACGGTTTCCAAAACGCCAAACACTTTGAAGTCTGCGGGGTTGGCAGTAAGCAAACGACGAACGCCGCTCGTGTGGAGCACGGCGGCAAGGTGGGTGTCCAAAATGCGCTTGCGCCCCAAATGGAATTCCCGCATCCAGCGTAGCGTTTGACGGAAACTCTCGTCGGTCGGCTGAATCAGGCTTACTGTGGAATTAGAAGTAAACTCCTCAATCCATTCCAAGGCCTCGGTCATGGTGAGCGGCGGGGAAAACCTTCGGTGGTCGGTCGCAACGTGAAGAAATTCGGTGGCGATTAAGGGTGGAAAAACCAATCGCTCGCCGCGTCCAATTTCGGCTTGAACTGCTGCGACAGTTTTCGCATTGGCGGGGTGTTCGGCAAAGGCAAGCTGGACAAGTATGTTGCAGTCCAAGCCAATCATGACTGGCCGAACATTTCCTCTGCGAGTTCCCCTTGTGAAATCGCGGGGGTCAGGACGCGATGGCCTTTAAGTGAGCGGATGTGCAAAGCCGCGCCGTTTCCTGCTTCCGTTACGTGCGCGGATACAATTCTGGCAACGGGTTTGTCGCCTTGCGTGAGCAAGACCTCATTTCCCGCCTGCACCTGTTTAACGAGGTCGGCGAGGTGGGCGGCTCCAACTTCTTTGATCACTGTCATGGGTTAATAATACAGCTTTTCCTGCCTGTAGTCGAGTGCCATTTAGCGTCGGTATCACGCCACGCTCTGACGGCTTCTTATCGGCACCACGTTGCGCGCCCGCGTGGGCGAGATGCTCCACCATGCTGCCGCCTCCTGCGGGGTCACAAGCTCTCTGTAGTGGCGGAAAACCATGTTGGGGGTGTTGCCCATTTCGAGCGCTACCTTGGCGGCGTCCTGGCACTGTGCCAAGCGGTATGTCGCGTATGAATGGCGCAATCCGTTCTTCGGCCAGCGAATGCCAAGGGTCTTTCCCAGCTTCACTACGGTCCGCCTGATGCTTATCCACGGGCAAACCGGGCCGGTTAGCGCGGCATACGGCGCAAGCCATGCCTGCAAGTTTGGCTGGATTGGGATAAGGCGACGCTGTGCGGTTTTGGCCTTCTTCGCCTTCACTTCCACGAACCCTTGTGCGAAGCGAATATCCTCCCACTCAAGGCGCAAAAGCTCGGCATGGCGAAGTCCGGTGAACGCGCCCAGGGCGAGAAAAGGCGCCACCTCCGCGCTGGCTCCTGCGATGAGCCGCGCGAAGTCTTGGGGCCGGAAGATTTCGATCTCACCGCCCGTGTCTTTGGCGCGGGACAGCGCGTCGGCCTCTGTGGTGCGATCTCGCAGCAGATAGCCGCGCTGACGAGCAAACCGAAACAGCAATACAACAAGACCCCGAAAATTGTTCCGCGTCCGCATCGAGACCGGCAATGACCGCAACCAGCTCTCAATCTGTCCCTGCTTCACCTCCCTGATGGGAACGGGGAATGCGGCGGCGATACGTGGAAGCCGCGCGTTTAGGTCTCTGAGATAGTCGGCGCTGAACCGATCTTGCCGCTTGGCAGCCAGCAATTCGTCGGCAACCTCCTTGACCGTCTTTAACGGCAAGTTGCTCTGATTGTGTTGCAGGTAAAAATCGACAGCCTCACTCAGCGACACGTCCGGGAGCTTCTTTCTGGCTTTGGCGTAGGCTTCGACTGCATCGTGGAGCGGCACGCCGAAGGGTCTAAGCACCTCAAGGGAGCGTGCGTAGGAATCGCGGTCTGCGCCCGTCAGGCTGAGGCCAGCGGCTTTCTGGCCGTGGATGGCGGTTGCGACTTCTTCCGCCCGTTTGGCGGCTTCCTCGCGGGTGGCGCGGGTTTCACGGCGTCTCTTGCCGTCCTGATAGTAGCTGACGCACCAGCGGCCTTCGGCAAGTGCGTAGATTGGGACTTTGACTGATCCTACGCTGACAAGAAAGGAATCGTTCCTTTTCACGTTCCTAAAGTAGCACGTTGTCACGGGTTTGTCACGAGAAAAGCAATATATTTCAATTGCCTAGGGAAAGTGGTCGGGACGGCGGGATTTGAACCCGCGACCTCTTGGTCCCGAACCAAGCGCGCTAGCCAAACTGCGCTACGTCCCGAACCGACCATCGACTTCGACTGTCACCGCAAATTGGAACCCGCGACCTTCCCGAGCACTTTCGGAACGCGCTAACCAAATCGAAGAATCCGACGCGTGTCGGCGTTCCGTCCTTCATACAACAAGCTACTTAATCACACTTTCCGGCGCGCACGCAAGAACTCAATCACCATCGGCATGACCGACAGGATGATAATCGCCAGTTCCACGACCCCAAAATGTTCCTTCACGAACCTCAGCCCGCCAAACCAGTAACCGCCGAACAACAAAAGCGTCACCCACAGGACACCGCCGGCCACGTTATAGGCGGTAAATCTCAAATATGTCATGTGCCCCACTCCCGCCACAAACGGCGCGAACGTGCGCACGATTGGCACAAACCGCGTGATAATGATCGTCTCGCCGCCATACTTCTCGTAAAACGCATGGGTCTTTTCCAGGTACTTCGGCTTGATGATCCGCGGAAACTTCGCGGCGAGCTTGTCACCGAAGAGGTGACCCACCGAATAATTCACCGTGTTACCGGCGACGGCAGCGCCGGCCAACAGGAGAAACAGCCATCCCACGCTTAACGGGCTGCCCGCCGTCGCGGCCAGCGCGCCCGCCGCAAACAGCAGGGAGTCACCGGGTAAAAACGGCGTCACCACAAACCCTGTTTCGGAAAAAATGATTACGAACAGGAGCACATACGTCCACCCCGTCCCATGGTCCTGCATCGCTTTGGTCAGATGCCTGTCCAGATGCAGGAACAGGTCGATGAATTGGTGTAACACTTGCATAAAGGGCCGCTACGTGTACCACACCACCTCGCGCTTGTCAGCCCGGAAGATTTGAGGATCGCGGCCGACTGGATCGGGGTTTCTCACCAATACTTCCCCACCAATCGGAAGAAGCGCACCGTGTCGCGCCAGGGGTGAATACGGCTGGTGCGGCCAGGTTCATAGATGGTGCGAATCGGGACACTGATGATCTTGTGGCCGGCACGGCTGGCTTGGATCAACATTTCGGTCTCGGTCTCAAACCGCGCGGTGGATGGTCTCAGGTCTTTCAACACCGTGCGTCGCAGCAACCGAAAGCCGCACTGACTATCCGGTATCCGCTGGCCCGCCAACCTGCTTGTGACCCAGGAGGTAAACTGGTTGGTCCACAGCCGCACCCGCGGCATCCGCCGCACATCGCCCATGCGGCTGCCGACGACGACGTCGATGCGATCGGTTTCCGCAGCGTTCACGAACTTGTCGATCTCAGACGGGTCGTGCTGGCCGTCGGCGTCCAGTAGAACTGCCAACTCGGCATCGGAACGCCCAAAGTAGTCCAGCGCAGTGGCAATGGCCGCCCCCTTCCCGCGATTCTGCTGATGGCGGAGGACCTTCGCACCGGCCTTTTCCGCCGCCGTGACCGTTTCGTCCGTGGAGCCGTCATCAACCACCACCACTTCGTCGACGTGGCGGTGTGCGACGGCCACAACTTTGCCGACCCGTGCCGCTTCGTTATAGGCGGGGATCAACGCGATACACCGGCTACTCATGTGTGGCGGCTCGGTTCGTTTCCGAGTTTGTCGCGTCTTTCGTGGCCGTACCGAACGCCGTCGCCGTGGCCAGGGCACGGTCCACCTCGACGTCCCACAAATTGTGGAAGAGAAACCACTGTTCGCTGTGCTGCCGGATAACACGCTCCAGCGCCATGGCGATCTGACGCATGACGTCGTCGACGGTCTGCCGCGATTTGTCCGCCCAAATCGGCTCCTCCATGATGTACGCGAACGTGTCATCGGGCAACCGCACCATGAAAATCGGCAACAGGGGTGCGCCCGTCGCCAGCGCCAGTTTCGCGGGGCCATCCGGCAAGCGTGCCGGCCGCCCGAAAAACTCGACGGTGTGGTTGGACCCGGTAAAGTCCCGGTCAGCGATTACCCCCACGATTTCATTGCGGCGCAACGCCATCATGCATTCCCGGCCCGCGCGCCCGAACGGGATGGGATACAATCCACGCGACGCACGGTAGTGTCGATAAAGTTCGTCCAGTTTCTTGTCGGGCACTTGGAGTGCGACCGTGTTGAGTTTGTAACCGAGCGCCGCCAGCGCGGCAGCCCCCAGTTCCCAATTGCCGAGATGCGCACTGAGGAAAATCACCCCTTTGCCATGCTCCAGCAGGTTATCGAGCACTACGGGTACGTTGCCGAAGTGCACAATCTCGTCGACGCGCTGGCGATTCAGGCGAAGGAACTTGAAAAAGTCGACGAGGTATTTGGCGAAGTTGAGGAAGTTTTCGCGGGCGAGGGAATGCAGCGCGCGAGAGGACAAAGCAACGCCACTGCCAGCCTGGATTTGACGGAGGTTGCCGATGACGCTTTCCCGTCCCCGTTTGTCGAACAGGACGTAGAGATCGGCGAGCCGACGGGCGATGCCGTAGCTCATCCGGCGCGGGAACAGTCGTGCCAGCAGTTCCGCGAATTTGAGCCAGTAGTATTTCATGCAGCGACTGCGGAATTGGCAACCAGGATCTTCAAAATTTCCTGGGCGGCATTCTCCGCGGAGCGGGGACGTCCTAGCGCGGCGGCGGCCTCACGCATGCTCCAGAGCTTCCGCGGATTGCGCAGGAATTCATCCACGAACAGCATGACGTCGTTGGCGTCCTCGGCTTCGACCGCCACGTTCTGTGAGAGCAGATAGTCCGTGTTCTTTGCTTCCTGACCGGGAATCGGGTTGATGATGATCATCGGCAGCTTTTTTACGAGCGCTTCCGCGGTCGTGATGCCACCCGGTTTCGTGATGATGATCTCGGCGATTTCCATCAACTCCTGCACGTTTTCGACGAACCCGAAAATCTTCGTGGTGTGACGCAGCTTCGGCCCCTTGCGTGCGAGTTGTTCCTGAAGTTCCTTGTTCTTGCCCGTCACGACGATCACGTCGAACGGTTGCGGCAATTTGTTGAGTTTGCGAATCACCGACTTCATGGGCCCGAGTCCGAGACTGCCGCCCATCACCAGGATTTTGGGCAGATCAGGCTTGAGACCGAGGCTTTGGATCACCGCCGCCTTGTCCACCGGCTTTTGGAACGATTCGTTTGTCGGGATGCCGAACGCGGCAACGCGCTCCGGCGGCACCCCTTGCGACACGAGTTTTTGGCGCGTGTCCTCACTGGGCGCGATATACAAATCCACGTTGGGATCGGCCCAGTAGCGGTGCGCAACAAAATCAGTTAGGACGCCGACCAGCACAGGCGTCTTATGGCCCGTCGCTCGCTTCCAGGAAGCCATCACCCCGCACGCGAACGCCTGCGTGCAGACGATGGCATCGGGGTCGAATTCGTTCAGAACACGTTGCAGTTTTCGGGAGTTGCCCCGATTGAGAAGTTCGCGAATCTTTGCCGTGCGCTCCTTGAATCCGGGGTTGTCATACATCCATTCCCAGATTTCAGGTGCGGTTTTCAAGGCCGCCAAGTAGGCCTTTAGTGTCACCTTTGACAGCACCGGGTTCGCGTGACTAAAGGAATCCAGCAACATTGTCTCGACGTGCGTATCGAGCCGGCGCATAGCCGTCTCAATGGCCATGGCCGCAGAATAATGGCCAGAGTGCTTCGTCAGATACAAGAATAGGATTCGCCTCGTCATCAGAATCGTCTGCCCAAGCATACAAAACGGCGCTTCGACAGGTCAACCAATCTATTTACCCCTTCCGATGGCGTGTCCCACGTCAAAATAATGGAGACGACAAGCCGCACGGTGCTAGGATAGAGACCATTTGCAGAGCTTGTGGACACGTGACGGATTCTTGAGACATGGCTGAACGACGACGAATCCTGTTTTTTGTCGAGGGCGAGCCGCAGCACGGGCTGTCGCCCGCCAGTCGATTGCGAGCCTACCAATACGCGCCCCTGTTCATCGCGGCGGGAATCGACTGCCAGTATCTGTCGTCCCACCCGCCGAAGTACTTCCATAGCGTCTATTGGCTGCGTTGGCTCCGGCACAATGCCCGCTGGATCTATCGGGTGATCGTCCTGTGCGGTTGGATCTTCATGTGTGTCACGCGCCTTTGGCAAATGCGTCGCGTGCGCCCACAGGACATCGTCGTGTTGCAGCGCGACTTCCTGCCCAATTCCTGGTCGTTCCTGGAAAAGCATCTCGCGCGACGCACCGGTCACCTTGTCTTTGACCTCGATGATGCCATTCTCGAACAGAATCCCCAAAAGATACGGATGATTCTCGGATGCGCTCAACGCGTGATTGTCTCCACGCCGTACCTCGCCGAGCAGGTAGCCCCTTTCAATCCAAATGTCGCCGTGATCCCGACGCCCGTCGACATCGATTCGATCAAACCCGCCCCCCAACCGCGAGAGCCAGCAGAACCGGTCATTGGCTGGATCGGCACATCCGGCAATCTGGTGTACCTGAAGTCTATCGAGGACGTCTTCCGAAAACTGGCCGCGAAGTCCCGGTTTCGGTTGCGGATCGTCTCGAACCGAATATACGCTTCCGAATATCCCCAACTGCCTCCCGAGATAATGGAGACCATTGAATGGCGGTTGGACGACGAGACCGCCCAGTTACAAGGGTTCGATATCGGCATCATGCCGTTGGATCCCGGCCCCTGGTCCCTGGGCAAAGCAGGGTTCAAACTCCTGCAATACATGGCGGCCGGGCTTCCGGTTGTTGCCGCGCCCGTCGGCTTCAACCGCGATCTGGTCCGCCACGGCATCAACGGCTTCCTGGCCAGTTCCGCCGAGGAGTGGGAACGATATCTGTCGCAGTTGCTGGACGACCGTGACCTGCGGCGGCGAATGGGCCAACACGGCCGGCAACTGGTTGAAAAAGAGTTCTCGCTCCGCCCAACATTTGCCAAACTTCTCCGCGTGATCGATTCGGCATGAAAAACGGGACGATCTACTTTGTGGTGCCGCGCATCGACCGCACCGGCGGCTACGAACGCCAGGCGTTGACGCTCGCACGCGCGTTGATCGCGCTCGGTGCGCCGCTGCGGATTCTCTCCGATTGCGCATCCACTGAATTGCAGGACCATGTCCGCACACTTCCCTGGGGATCTGTACTGAAGTTGCACCGCGTTTTCCGACAGGAGTTTCAAGAAGCTCACCACGCAGGGCCTGTGGTCGTCCATTTCCATGCGCTGTACCGGTTTTCCGCCGTGGGATTGTGGACGGCAACACGGTTGCAGTTGCCGACGCTCCTGAAATTGCCATCCAGCACCGATGTGCGGGTGCTCTTCCAGTCGCCTCGCCTGGCCTTGCGTATGTTCCAGCCGACGTTGCAACAGGTCGATCGGTTCCTCTGCCCCAGCCATACCGTCGCCGAGGAACTTCGTCCACGCCTCCGTCACCCGGAAGCCGCTACCTACCTGCCTAATGGCGTCGACACCGTCCGCTTTTCTCCGTCCCCAAAGGAGGAGCGACGTCGCCAGCGTAACCGGCTCGGGATTCGCTTTCAACATGTCATCTTGCACGTCGGCCGCCACGTGGCGCTCAAAGGCGGCGACGTCCTCATCCGGGCGTTCGCGCAAGCCAAAGCTTCGCTCCCGGTCGGCACCGGCCTCGTGTTTCTTGGTGACGGCGAGCAGACCGCACCATGGAAACGCCTCGCCGACGAACTGGGCATCGGCGACGCCGTTTTGTTTGCGCCGACGTGCAACGAGCCCGAACAGTATTATCAATCCGCAGATGCCTTCACCCTGCCCTCCTTGCAGGAAGGAATGCCGAACGCCCTGCTGGAAGCCATGGGCTGCGGATTGCCCTGCGCCGCATCGGACACCGGGGGGATTCGCGATATTCTCGCCGACAGGTTTCCGGGTCAGTTGGTCGCCCCCGGCGATGTCAACGCGCTGGCATCGGCACTGGTGAAGCTGTTCCAACCCGCCGCGCTTGCGCTGGGCGTGCAGATGCGCGACCATGTCGACACGCATTTCTCCATCAACATGATCAGCCGCCGTTTGCTCGACATATATGAGGAACTGATTCGGTCGAATAGTTGATACCATGAAAGTCCTCTTCCTGACCCAGACCGGTGAGCTTGGCCCATCGAGCCGGTACCGCGTCTATCAATTGCTGCCAGAACTCCAGAAGCTCGGCGTGCAATGTGACGTGTCACCCGCCATTGACGACGCGCTCTATCGCCGCCTGTATTTGGGCTCGTCGGGAAGAACCTCGCGGGCGGCGGCTTTCTCGGCGGCGTGGCGACAGCGCCGACGCGACTTGGCTCGAATCAATGACTTCGATGTCGTGTTCGTCCAAAAAGGCGTGTTCCCCGGTCTCTATTCCGGCTTCGAGAAGAAACTCGCCGCCCGCAAACCCCTCGTGTTCGACTTCGACGACGCGATCTGGCTGCCGCGTGTCGGCGGCTCGCGGGTGTTGCAGTCGTTACATCGCGAAGCGGCCGTACAGGACGTTTTGCGGTGCGCCCGAGCCGTCATCGCGGGCAACGACTTTCTCGCGGAATACGCCTCTCGGTTCAACAAGACCGTTACGGTCGTGCCCAGTTCGATTTCTCTCGAGGACTACCCGCACGCGCCCGACTCAAATCTCGTCGGCTGGATCGGCAGCCGCACCACCCTCCCCTACCTTAAACCGCTCAAACCGGCGTTCGACGCGTTGGGAATCACCCCCCGCATTATCGCCTCAGGCAATCCGGTCCAGCTCGGCTTTGACATCGAGTTTCGTCCCTGGCAATTGGAAACGGAATTGGCCGAGTTGTCGCAGCTCGGCATCGGCATCGCTCCGCTGCTGGACACGCCATGGGAACGGGGCAAGTGCGGCGTGAAGATCCTTCAATACATGGCCTGCGGCATCCCCGTCGTGGCCTCTCCTGTGGGCGTCAACTCGAAGATCGTGTTGCACGGCGTCAACGGCCTCCTAGCAACCCATATCGAGGATTGGGCTCCCGCCATTCACAGCCTGATCACCGACCCGAAATTACGCCAACGACTCGGCGCCGCCGGCCGCCAAACAGTCGAAAAACGATTCCGCGTTCAACGCGCCGCTGAAGCGGTCAATTCCGTCCTCCGTTCCCTTGCCTAAAACGCGCGCCCTTCTTTCGGGCTGTAATCGCCTGCTGAAGCCCTCACAACCCCCAAACGAAGCCAATTTTAGACAAACGAAGCCAGGTGACAAAATGGCACACTTGAACTTCTAACCCATTGTCTCTCAGGCTAATCCAAAACATATAACACCCTAAAAAATCGGCTTCGTTTTACAGTTTTAACATTTGCGGGGCACCCCCAGCCCTGAATCCGACGAGGCTTTCCGGCCGCGTCGTTCCCTGTGTTGTAGTCTGTATCCCCAGACCCCGGCCCGTCTCCTCGCCCCTTGAGGGGAATCGAGTCAAACGAGAAGCCGCTGGTTGTGCCGAGGCGGCAAAGGATCAAGGTGAGGGGGCCTTACAGTCTCTCCTGTCCCTTATGTCAAAGATCAAACAACCGCTCGACCGTAGCACGACTTCCAAACCGCGTCTAGCAACAATTATCGCCATTCCGATAACTGGCCCTGCGCCGTCCTTCGGTCGATACGCTGGTGGCGCCTGAGGACAAAGATTTTGATGACAGCCCCCCCGGGTACGGACGCTTTGCCGTAATGTTCTAGGGCAGACGGGGTCGACGCTTCAACAATTTACGGCTCTGTCTTCGTAGACGGACACCACGCCAGCACGCACACCAAGGGCATGACCGGCAGGCTGAACCGCATGTCGGCATAACTTAGCGCGTGAGTCAGCATCACATAGGCGACCAGCGCGACCATCAGGACCGTCTCAAATCCCCAGGGCCGCGCGCGCCACAAACCGATTCCCAGCAGGGACAGATACACGAACTGAATTCCCACCGACGCAGCCTGCTCACGCCGCGCCGCGCTGAGAAACCAGAACCGTCCGCACTTGCGGACAAACATCTCCACCGCGACGACCGGATTGCGAACGACTTGCTCCCACGCCGCCCGATAAAAGACGCGGTCCAGTTCGACATCGGACGCGCCGGGATGTTGCGCGTTGATTTCCGCGACGGCCACCATCCACTTCGCTTTCCCCGGTCCCTCCCAGAGGCCAAGCGTCGGCTGGTAATTGCCAATGAATGTCGTGACTCCGCCCCGCTCGGTCGCCACGGGCACAAACGCGCCCTGCGTCACCTCAAAATTCCGCCACGTCCACGGCGCTACCACAATGATAATTCCGGCGATCAGGATCGCCACCCGCCCGAGTGGCACGCGATGCAGATACGCCAGTGCGACCACCAGAACCGGCCACGCCAGAAACGTCGGCTTGCACAAGTTCACCGCCGCCAGCAGTCCGCCCGCCGCCAGCCATTGCGAGAGCCTTCCCCGCCGCAGCGCCAGCAACTGCACGTACACATAGCTCATCAACAGAAAGGTCAGCACCACCTCTTTGTTGATGAACGCCACCCGCCAGATGGCAAAGGGATAGACCACCCATAACGCCGCTGCTTTCCAGTTTCTGCCCGCCACCAGAAACACCAGCCAGACCGTCACCGTGTCCAAAAGCGCTTGCAGACACTTGGCAACCAGCGATGAACCAGCCAGAGCAAGGAACACCGGATACACCGGTCCCCTCGACACATCGTCGTAGTGTCCCTCTCGAATCGTTTGGGCAATCTCGCCATAACCATCGCCATCTTCCCGCAACTGCATGCGCGGCTGCAACGTGGGAAACAGGACGAAGACAAATGCCAGCCGCAGAAGCAGCGCAATCAGCAGGCAACTCCATAACGGTCGTGAGGACGGCGTCTGCATCGAAAAATGGTGGGCGCGACAGGACTTGAACCTGTGACCTCGCGGGTGTGATCCGCGCGTTCTAGCCAACTGAACTACGCGCCCTTCCTCAAAAGTGTGCGCAGCCTAACAGCCCCTCGCCCGCTTTTCAAGTCTTGAGCACGGGATTGTCAACAGGCTAATCTGTGGCCGCCAATGCCAACTGCTTCTCGCGTCCCGGCCGGTGCCTTCCGCCACCTGGTGTTCCTGGTGGTGATGGCCCTTGGCGTGCTGGCCGCCTTTGGAGTTTTACTGGGACAGCGATTTTCTCCGGAGAACTACCAGGTGGTACCCACCGTCCCGGACACGGTCGAACTCACCGCGTTCGGGGCCGCCGTGGTGGCTGCGGTGTGTGCCTTTGTGGTGTTGACCCGAAAGCGGGACTCGTGGTCGAGGCTCGCGAAAGGCGCGCTGCCGGTGGCGGGCGCGTCCGTCCTCGTCCTCGTCAAACAATTGTGGAATGTTCCCATCCATCTGTACGATATGCTGCTGTTTTGCCTCGCCTGCGGCTGGACAACCCGGTCATGGATGCAGGGCTTGCCCGCCAGCGACTCTCGGGCGGGCGAAACTTTCACCGAGCACCGGCTCACAAAACCCCTTCGCGTCGTGGTCTGGGGCTCCGTCGTGGCTCTCGCTGTCTACCAATTCCGCCATCAGGTATGGTACCTGAACAATTTGGCGCTGGGATACGCCGACTGTGGTGAGAACGCCCGCCTCCTGTTCAACTCAATCACGAATCCACACGAACTCTTTCTCCGGGTCAATCCCGACAAGCCTCTGTGTTACGACCACATCGACTTTGGCATCGTGCCATTTCTACCTCTCTGGTTGCTCTGGCCGGACCTCAAGCTCACGATCTTGCTGCAGGTGATCTCGGTTTTCGGTGTCGCCGTGCCGCTGTTCTTCACGGCCAAGCGCGCGCTTCAGTCGGAAACGGCGGCGCTGATGGTGGTGCTGGCGTGGGTATTGTACCCGTCGACATCCCAATTTGTGTACAGTGCGTCGTACGGCTTTCGGTGGGGCAATATGTGCCTCCTGCTGTACTTCGCCGCCCTCGTGTTTTGGTCCAATGGGCGTATGGGCTGGGCGCTCGTCTGCGCCGTGTGGGCCATCTTGATCAAGGAGGAGGCCGCCATTGTCGTGGGCATGTTCGGCGTGTACCTCGTCCTGTTCGAACGGCGCAAACTCGCCGGGACCGTGCTGGCAACTTCCGCGTTCGGATACTTCCTCCTGGCCACGTCGGTACTCGTCCCGCTCATCAGCGGACACCATTACGCGATGACCAGTTTCTTTCGCGACCTGGGAAATTCCAAATTGGAAATTCTTCTGTCGCCAGTGACGAGGCCGGCGGTGTTTTGGGGGAACCTGTTCGAGCCCGCATCCTGGTACTTCGCGGCCCTCCTGCTGGCTCCGCTGCTGTTTCTCCCGTTGCGTAAGCCTTCCATCTTGTGTGTCGGGTTGCTTACGTTTGTCTTCTGCTGCATGAATCACATCCTGAAAAACATCTGCTTTCATTATCAGGCCGGATTGTTGCCGGTCATTTTCTGGGCCTTCGTTGTCGCGATTCAACAACAACCCGGGGCTCAGCAACGGTTCGCCACTCTCACGGGCGTGGCGGTCTCCTGCGCCGCCGTGTCGCTGTTCCTCGGCGCGCAGCCGTGGAGCAAGAGTACCGCCACCATTCACCTGTCCCCGGGCCGGCTCGGACTGGTCGAACGGGTTCGCTCAGCCATCAATCCCAACGGTTCGCTGTTTGCGACACAACGCGTCGCGGCGCATTTCGTCAAACAACGCTACCTGTATCTTGACCTGCCCGTCCCCGACTCGATCGACGACGCGCTTCTCGACCTCCGCGATTCCTGGCGTGGTTCCACGGAAGACCTCCTTTGGCTGGAGCGGCTCCGACACATTCAGCACGAGGTCGAAGCCAACCCAAACCTCCATCTCATCAGCGCTGACGACGGTCTGTTGTTCTACTCTCGTCAAGGATCGCCTCTGGACCCCCAAACATTTGTCGAGCGGGACGCGTTGCCACCAACGGCAAACCACCAGAAACTCGAATTGGGTAGTGGCGTCAGCGTCGTTGGATTCACGCTGGAGCCAATGGAGCCCGTTGCGAGTCTCCAGATGGATCAGGTTCGGGTCACCGGCTTCTTCACCGTGTCCGCCCGCACCAACGGTGACATTGCCGTGCGCTGCATCGCCAACCTGAACGATCTTGGTAACGTCGACAGCTATGCGAGTGAGTATCAACCACTCGGCCAGTGTGTCTGGCCGGTGTCAAAGTGGGAAACCAACAAATACTACATCGAGAGCTTCCGTGTGTTGTTGCCCACGGGGCTGGCCAGAAGTATTTCGTCTGTCAACTTTACTGCCATGCCGCTGGATCAGTCCCCGTAAGCATCGGGCGGAGAACACCCGATCGGCTTACACTTTTCGAAGAATCGTGTCGTGCTTCCAATTCGTATCGTCGCGATTGGGATAATCGAGCGTATACTGAAGGCCGCGCGATTCCTTGCGCTGGAGCGCGCTTTCGATGATCAACTCCGCCACCAGCGCCAGGTTGCGCAATTCGATCAGGTCCGGCGTGACCTTGTAATCCCAGTAGAACTGGTTGATCTCGCGCTGCAGGTTCTGGATGCGGGCGCGCGCCCGCAACAACCGCTTGTCGGTGCGTACGATGCCAACGTAATCCCACATGAGGCGGCGGATTTCATCCCAGTTGTGGGTCACCACGACGAGTTCATCGGGATTCGACGCGTTGCCGCTCTCCCATGCGGGAAGCATTGCCGGAGGCGCCGGGAGTTTGGGATGCTGCTGCACGGCCACGTCCGCCGCCCGGTGCGCAATCACGAGTGCCTCCAGCAGGGAGTTGCTCGCCAGCCGGTTTGCCCCGTGCAATCCGGTGCATCCCACCTCGCCCGCGGCAAGCAGCCCGACAACCTCCGTCTCGCCATCCACGTTCGTGACGACGCCGCCACATTGATAATGGGCCGCCGGCACGACCGGGAGGGGGGCCTTGGTCATGTCGTGACCGTATTCGAGGCATTTCGCGTAAATGTTTGGAAACCGCTTCTTCACAAACTCGGGGTCCTTGTGCGTGATGTCCAGCAACACAAACTTCGCGCCCGTCTTCTTCATCTCCGCATCAATCGCGCGGGCCACGATGTCGCGCGGCGCCAGATCGGCCATCGGGTGGTAGCGCTTCATGAACGCTTCGCCGTCCTTGCCCCGCAGGATCGCCCCTTCCCCGCGCACCGCTTCGCTGATCAGAAAAGATTTCGCCTTCGGATCGAAGAGGCAGGTCGGATGAAATTGAATGAACTCCATGTCGGCAATGCTCGCTCCGGCGCGGTACGCCATCGCCACGCCATCACCGCTGGCAATGTCGGGGTTCGTGGTGTAGAGGTAGACCTTGCCGGAGCCGCCAGTAGCCAACAATGTGATGTTCGCGCCGAACACCTCAACCGTCTTCTGCTTCTCATCCAGTGCGTAACATCCCAGACAACGGTTGGGCTCGCCCAGGCCAAGCTTCTGGGTCGTAATGAGATCAATCACCATGGATTCTTCGAATACCGTAATGTTCTTGTGCTTCGCCACCTGGACCAACAGCGCCCGCTCAATCTCACGCCCGGTGATGTCCCCGGCGTGCAGCACGCGCCGCCGCGTGTGCCCGCCCTCGCGTCCAAGATCATACTGGCCCCGCGCGTTCTCCTGCTCGGTAAACTTCACGCCGAACTCGATCAGTTCGCGCACCAGCGCCGGGCCTTCGCCGACAATCGTGCGGACCACGTCTTCTTTGCAGAGACCCGCGCCCGCTTCCAGGGTGTCGTGCACGTGCAATTCCAATGAGTCGTCCTTGGCCATCACCGCCGCGATCCCACCCTGCGCGTAGTTGGTATTGCTCTCCGCCCGCTGTTTCTTGGTAATGATCGCGACGGTCCCCGCCGCCGCCACCTTCAGGGCGTATGTCAACCCCGCGATGCCGGTGCCGATGACCAGAAAATCGTAATTCCGTTGTAAATTGCCCGCCATGACGTGCAGAGTGTGAACCTATCTCCTACTTTGCGCATCATTAATACACGAAAACGTTGAAGAGAACAAAATGAAACCTCGCTTTCAATTGGTATTCGACAACCCATCGATGGGGGGCGAACCCGTGCGGGCAGCCACGCGTGTGCCAGCCGATGAGGAGCTGCTCGACGCGTATTCGCGCGCTGTCGTCCGCACCGCGGAAAAAGTCGGCCCGTCCGTCGTCAAAATTGACGTGCAGCAACGCGCCGCCGACGGCCGTTTGGTTCGCAGTGGTAGCGGGTCCGGGTTTGTTTTCACGCCGGACGGATTCATCCTCACGAACAGCCACGTCGTGCAGGGCGCGGCCCGGATCGAGGTGGCCCTCACCGACGGACGCACCTGTGAAGCCTTCCCGATCGGGAACGACCCGGACACTGATTTGGCGGTGATCCGCATTCACTTGCCAGAACTTACGCCCGTAACGCTCGGCGACTCGGCGTCCTTGCGCGTGGGGGAAGTCGCCATTGCCATTGGCAATCCCTACGGATTTCAATGCACCGTCACGGCCGGAATTGTCAGCGCGCTGGGCCGGTCGCTCCGCACTCAATCCGGACGGTTGATTGATGACGTAATCCAAACCGACGCCGCGCTAAATCCGGGCAACTCGGGCGGGCCATTGGTCAACTCGCGCGGTGAGGTCATTGGTGTGAATACGGCCGTGATCCTGCCCGCCCAAGGTATCTGTTTTGCCGTGCCCGTTGACACGGCGAGGTTTGTGCTCGCTTACTTGATGCGCGACGGCAAGATCCGTCGCGCGTATATTGGCGTCGCCGGACAGAACATCGATCTGCATCGTCGGCTCGTGCGGTTCCATCAATTGACGAGCGACAGCGGGGTGCTGGTCATTTCGACGGAACAAGGCGGTCCGGCCGCCGCTGCGGGGATCGAAGAAGGCGACGTGATCGTCGCTCTCGATGGCCGGACAGTGGCGACGATTGATGACTTGCATCGGATGCTGACGGGCGACAAAATAGGTCTGAAGAGCAAACTGGCGGTATTGCGGCGGTCCCAGAGGCTGGATGTCGAAATCGTCCCACAGGATTCGCCACGTCGAGATTAACAAACCTTGAAAGCGATCCGCGTCCATCAATTCGGCGGTCCCGAAGTGATGAAGTTGGAAGACGTGCCTGACCCGAAGCCGGGGGCGGGCCAGGTACTGGTGCGATTGCGCGCCATCGGGGTCAACCCGGTCGATACGTACGTTCGCTCGGGTAGTTACACGGTCAATATCACATTCCCGTTCATTCCCGGTTCCGACGCCGCCGGCGTTATCGAAGCCGTCGGCGATGGCGTGAAGCGTTTTCAGCGGGGCGAGCGTGTCTATATTTTCGGAACCACCAGCGGCATCCGCACGGGCGCGTATGCCGAACTGGCCGTTTGCGCCGAGCCGCAGGTGGCTCCGCTTCCCATCAACGTGAGCTTCGCGCAAGGCGCGGCCGTTGGTGTGCCGTACTCGACGGCCTATCGCGCGCTATTTCAGAAGGCGCAGGCCACTCCCGGTGAGACCGTGTTCATCCACGGCGCCAGCGGCGGCGTTGGAATCGCCGCCACGCAACTCGCCGTTGCGCATGGACTCCGGGTTATCGGGACGGCCGGCACTGACCGTGGACGTGAACTCGTCAAGCAACAGGGCGCTCATCTTGTTCTCGATCACCACACACCGGACTATCTTGAGAAGCTGACAGCGTTCACCGATGGTCGCGGCACGGACGTGATTTTAGAGATGCTGGCAAACGTGAATCTGGCCAAGGACCTCGGCGTAATCGCGGTTCATGGACGGATCGTCGTGATTGGAAACCGCGGCACGATCGAGATCAATCCCCGCGCGGCCATGCAGCGCGATGCGGTGATCATGGGCATGATGATGCCCAACGCCCCCGAGCGGGACGTCACGAGCATCCACGCCGCGTTGACCGCCGGGTTGGCCAATGGTTCGCTGAATCCCATCATCAATCAGGAGCTTCCACTGAAGGATGCACCGACAGCCCACGAATTGGTCATGCAACCCGGTGCCAGCGGTAAAATCGTGTTGGTACCGTAACGCCATGCGGCGGACCTTCATCCTGATTGCCTTCGCGAGTATCGCCGTCGCGAGAGTTCATGCCGGCCTGTGGAACTCGGCCTACTACGCCGGTTGGATGCAACACTATCTGCCTGCGGACCAGATCGACTTCACGGCGATGACGCATGTCATCCACTTCGGCCTCGTGCCCCGTATGGACGGGACGTTGGACAGCGATACAAACGCCATATCGTCCGCAAACTCCGCCGATGTGATCACGCACGCGCACGCGGCCGGCGCCAAGGTGTTGATCTGCGTGGGCGGAGATAGCAGCGCGCCAGGTTTCCGTGGCGCAACGAGTGACGCATCCCGCCCCCGGTTCATTACGAACCTTGTAAATTTCGTCCGATCACGCGGGTACGATGGCGTCGATCTGGACTGGGAACCACTCGCAGCGACGGACACCCGCCAATACGCCCGTCTCGTCGGCGATTTGCGCGAGGCGCTGAATGCGTTTCCGCACCGGCCACTGTTGACGGCTGCCGTCGCGTCCCAGCCGGACCTGTTCGCCATGCTGCAAAGCGATTTCGACCAGATCAACCTGATGACCTATGCCTTCTCCGGTGCCTGGCCGGGTTGGTTGACGTGGTACAACGCGCCAATCTACGACGGCGGTCATCGCTTTCCAAGCACCGGTCAATTGGCCCCGTCCGCCGATGGAGTGGTCAGCAACTTTCTGTCGCATGGCGTCGTGGCCGGCAAACTCGGTATCGGCATCTGCTTCTACGGCTGTGTGTGGAGCGGAGGCGACGGCACATCCACGGGCGGCGCCGCGCTTCCGTGGCAATCCTGGACGACGCCACCCACCGTGACCACCGCATCGTACCCGGAAATCATGTCCAAGTATTATCGGTCGAACCGGTATTTCTGGGACACCAACGCGCAATCGGCCTACCTCAGCATCGACGAACCCGGCTCGGCCAATGACAGGTTCATCTCCTACGATGATCCCACCGCCTGCCGCGCGAAAGTCGCCTACGCCAAATACAAAGGACTCGGCGGCGTGATCATCTGGGAATTGGGCGGCGGCTATCGGGCCGATCAACCCGTTGGTCAGCGCGACTTGCTCCTGCAATCCGTGAGACAGGCGGTCGCCGCACCGATGTCACCGACATCACATTGACCGCGCCGCGTTACAAAATCGCATTATCGATCAGCCGGACCTTGCCCAGGTGAGCGGCGATCAGGGCGACATTGCCGTGCTGGACTTTGGCGACGGGCTCCAGGGTTTCGCCGTCAACGATTTGCGCATAGTCCAGGCGCGTGGCCGGGGCGAGGGACACGGTGCGCTGCATGGCGGCTTCCAGGCGATGCCCACTTTGTTCACCTTCATGGAACAGGTCGTGCGCGACCCGCAGCGCCTTCGACAAAACGGCGGCTTGCGCGCGCTCGGCTCCCGACAGCATCTGGTTGCGGCTGCTCAACGCCAAGCCGTCGGGCTCGCGGACGGTTGGCGCGGAGACGATTTCGATCGGGAAGCGGAGATCACGGACCATTCGTTGCACGACCTTGAGCTGTTGATAATCCTTCTGCCCGAAAATGGCGAGGTCGGGCTGGACGATATGGAAGAGCTTCGCAACAACCGTACACACACCGCGAAAATGTCCCGGCCGCCTCTCGCCTTCAAACCGCCGGGACAGGATCGTCTCCTCCACCCACGTTGCGGCGGCGTGTGCGCTCCCCAACCCGCCGGGATACATCTCATCATCGGACGGCGCAAAGACCACATCCACCTTCTCACGATTGCATAACTGCTCATCGGCGCCCAAATCGCGCGGGTAGTGCTGGAGGTCTTCGTGCGGACCGAACTGGGTCGGGTTCACGTAAACACTCACAACCACCGCCGCGCCTTCTTCCCGCGCCTGGCGCATCAACTGCGCATGACCCTCATGCAACGCGCCCATCGTCGGCACCAACGCCACCCGCCGGCCCGATCCCCTGATTGCGGATGAAGCCGCCTGCATCTCTTTGACCGTGCGGATGGTATTCATGCCCCTCTCATAATAACTTCTGGTCTCAATCGCGTCACGGAGAAAACCGCCACGCATTGACAAGAAGCGCCGTTTTGTGTCTATTCGATTCGCCCATGACAGACTCGTATATCCAGCAGTTGTTGGCCGAACGCATCGGCGGCAAGTCGTTCGGCAAAAGCACCGCCATCTACAAATTTGAAAAGATCAAACGCGCGAAACGCGCGGCCCTCGAGGCGCACCCGCATGCCGAGTTGATCGACCTCGGCGTGGGCGAGCCGGATGAAATGGCGTTCCCGCTCAGCGTCCGCGCCCTGTCGGAAGAAGCCCAAAAACTCGAAAACCGCGGCTATGCGGATAATGGCGGCCCGGACTATCGGCGCGCGGCGGCGCAGTGGATGGAACACGTGTTCGGCGTGAAAGATCTCGACCCCGACACGGAGATTGTCCACAGCATCGGCAGCAAAGCCGCGTTGTCAATCCTGCCGGCGACCATGATCAATCCCGGCGACGTGGCGATCATGACCGTGCCGGGTTATCCCGTGTTTGGCACGCATGCCAAATGGTATGGCGGCGAGGTCTACAACCTCCCTCTCACCGAGGCCAACGACTTTCTTCCCGACCTCGATACCATACCGCGTGATGTGCTGAAACGCGCCAAGGCCATCGTGCTCAATTACCCGAACAACCCAACGGGCGCGAGCGCGACCCCCGAGTTTTTTGCCGAAGCGGTCGAGTTCGCCCACAAGAACAAGCTCGTCATCATTTCCGACGCGGCCTACGGCGCTCTCGTGTTCGAGGGTAAACCGTTGTCGATTCTGTCCGTGCCCGGCGCCAGGGACGTGGCCATCGAGCTGCATTCCATGAGCAAGGCCTTCAACATGACCGGCTGGCGGCTGGGCTTCGTGTGCGGCAATCCCCTGCTCGTCGCGGCCTACGGCGACGTCAAGGACAACACCGACAGCGGGCAATTCCTGGCGATCCAGAAGGCGTGCGCGGCGACGCTGGACCATCCCGAAATCACCGCAAAAATCGCCGCCAAATATTCCCGGCGCATGGACCTGCTGGTCGCGTGCCTGCGCAAATTCGGGTTCCACGCCACGAAACCCAAAGGGTCGTTCTTCCTCTACGTGCGCGCGCCCAACGCCGTCGTGGACAGTGACGGCCATCGTACCGCATTCAAATCGGCGGAAGACGTGTCGCAATGGTTGATCACGCAGAAGCTGATCTCGACCGTGCCCTGGGACGACGCGGGGCCGTACCTGCGGCTCTCGGTGACGTTTGTGGCCAAGGGCGAATCCGACGAGCGCCGCGTCGTGGGAGAAATTGACAAACGTTTCGCGGGGCTGAAGTTTGAATTCTAGCGCCTCGTGAGGGGTGATTTCAGGGGATCCTGTAGCCGCAGGCTTTAGCCTGCGCACCCTAAAGGGTGCGGCTACATGCGAATAAAGGATCGCAGAATACTGGCGATAATGAACGACGCAACGGACAAGCCGGCTTCGAAACCCGACTCCGTGGATTTCTACGTCAGCGTGTTTCAACGACGGTTCCACGACTTTGAAGCGGCCCGCCAGGCGGAGCTGCGCCACATGAAACATGATTTTGTGGCGCGGCTCTTTAGCGACCACGTCGCGCTGGGCGACAAGTCCACGTACGATTCCATGTTGCAGGGGATGTTGAAGGAGGATGAGCGGGACAAATTGGAGACCGATCCACGTTTCACCAAGGCGTGGCGGATCTTCGTGGACCTCTGTTGGCTGAAGAAACAATTCGTCCGCGCCACGCTCCTCCTCGGCGCGATCATCTTTGTCCTGTTGGCCGTGGTGCTGGTGTTCTTCGCCCTGCCGTACGTCGCCGGCCCGAACGCCAAGTAGGCCAACGATTAGCGAAAGCTCTGCCCTTCACCGGGGAAATCTCCCGACTCGACTTCACCCTTGTAGGCCGCGAATGCCTTGCGCATTTCTTCGGAGAGGTTCGCGTAACGTTTCACGTGTTTGGGGGTAAACCAGGTGAACAAACCGAGCATGTCGTTGCTCACGAGAACCTGTCCGTCGCAATGTACCCCAGCGCCGATGCCGATGGTCGGCACGGAAACGGACTTCGTCACCTGTTCCGCCACCGCGGTCGCCGTACCTTCAATCACCATCGCAAACACGCCGGCCTCTTCCAGCGCTTTGGCATCCCGCAACAATCTCTCCGCGGATTGCGGCGTCCGGCCCTGAATCTTGTAACCGCCGGTTTCGAGGATCGACTGCGGCAACAGCCCGATATGGCCCAGGACGGGGATCCCATTTCCGACGAGAGCGCGGACCTGTTCAATAATTGTTTCCCCACCTTCGAGTTTGACCGCCTCCGCTCCCGCCTGGATGAAGCGGCTTGCATTTTCGAGCGCCGTGCGGATTGTCGAATACGTCATGAATGGCATGTCTGCGACGAGCAGTGCCTGGGGTTTGGCGCGAGCGACCGCCTTCGTGTGATGAACCATCTCGTCCATCGTGACCGGCAGCGTGTTTTCGTATCCGAGCACGGCCATGCCGAGCGAATCGCCCACCAGAATCAATTGGATGCCGACTTCGTCCATGATCTTCGCCGTGAAGAAATCGTAAGCGGTCAACGCTGAGATCTTCTGGCCCAGCCGTTTCATCTCGCGCAACTTGTGGATATTGATCTTGTGCTCGTTCATGATGGATTCACCAATCCTGCTGGACAAATCTAACCTGTCCGTCCGCCGCTGGCAACTCGCGCAACAGCATCCGTACGGTCTTCCCCGTGCCTCGAATGGGCAAATCGGGCCGAATGGTCGACAGCGGCAGCAACACAAACCGCCGCTCGGTCATTCGCGGATGCGGGACCACCAGGTCTTTTTCCAGAATTTCCTTCTCCCCGAAGTAGAGAATGTCGATGTCGATAGAACGCGCGGCGTTCTTGGGCAGGTCGCGGTCGCGTCCGTGGGCCACCTCGTAGGCCGCAATCTTTTTCAACAACGTCCTCGGCGCTCCCGTAAAGTCGATTTCCAGAACGGCATTCAGGAATCGTGGTGAATTGGGCGGACAACCCACGGGCTCCGTCTCGTACAACGGCGAGGCAATGTGCCAGCCCTCGGGCGACAGGCTCAACAGGTACGCTTTCGCCTGCTGCAAGTGCTGCAGTCGCTCGCCCAGGTTCGAGCCGAGACCGAGGCCGACCTTCATGGCTGGGTACCGGACGTTGCCGCGCGCGGTCGCACCACGATCACACGTCCCATGATGAGCCACGACGTATCCGATTGCTGGCAAATCTCATCCAACAATCGTGCGGATGTGATGTGTTTCCGCCGGACGGTGATCCGTGCCGGACTTGGCGCGGAAGCGGCCGGAGGAACGCCCTGGGAAACTCCCTGTGGAACGGGTCGCGATGAAAAGGTCATCGGGTGCGTGATCGCGTACCGGAAATCGAAGTGCTGCGGGTGGTTGTTGAGACTGGCCTCGTGCCATGCCTTAAGGGCGTCTTCGAGGGACTCGTTCTCGATGTCGATCTCCGGAATAACGGTCTGGTCCAGCGACTTCTGAATATCGGCCGCTCGCGGGCTGGACGACGGCAACTCGTTGCGTTCTTGGTGCGTCGCGCACGACGAAACAACGGCGACAGCCACGCAAGCAATGATCAGTCTTGGTTTCACGAGGCAGCGATCCAATTTGATGGGCTACCGGAGACCCAAGACGTCTTGCATGTCGTAGACGCCCGGCGGTTGTTTGACGACCCATTTGGCCGCACGTAACGCGCCGCGGGCAAATGTCTCCCGGCTGCTGGCACGATGGGTCAACTCGATGCGCTCGCCCGCGGTGCCGAACGTGACCGTGTGGTCACCGACGACGTCGCCAATGCGCAACGCGTGGGCGGGCGCTTCTTTCCCGCGAACCCGCTTCAACACTTCCTGGAGCTTCTTCGCCGTGCCGCTGGGCGCATCTTTCTTGGCCGTGTGATGCGTCTCGACCACCTCGGCTTCCCAATGCGGGCCGACGATCTCGGCGACCTTTTGGGTGATCCAGAATAATGTGTTCACGCCCGCGCTGAAGTTCGCCGACCAGACGATGGGAATGGCTTTCGTCAACGCGCGCACGCCGGCTTTTTCGGCATCCGTGTGGCCGGTGGTGCCGATGACCAGGGCCTTCTTGTGATCGGCAGCGATTTTCGCGACGGCTGCGGTAGCCTCGCGCACGGAGAAATCAATGACAACGTCGGTACCAGCGATCACTTTCCTGAGATCGTCGCCTTGATCGATCTCACCGGCCAACCGAAGTTCCGGATCGCTGGAAACGCACGAGACGAGGGTGCGACCCATGCGGCCTCTGGCGCCGCAGATGATAATGACGGTGACCGGGCTCACGCTTTCACCAAGCCGAGGGCTTGCAGCGTTTTCTTGAGTTGCGTGCGGTTGGCGTCGGCCAGGGACACAAGCGGGAGCCGATAGGTCTCTTCGATCAGTCCCATCATGGCCATCGCCGCTTTAACGGGAACCGGATTCGTTTCGATAAACAGATCCTTGAACAACGGGAAAACCTTCGCGTGAATGCGACCCGCGCGCTCGAAATCGCCTTTCAGCGCGGCGTGGGTCATTTCGGTCACCTCGCGCGGGATCACGTTGGAGACGACGCTGATCACGCCGACGGCGCCAACGCTCATCATTGGCAGGGTCAACGAATCATCGCCCGAGAGGATGCAGAATTCGCGATCGACCATCCCGCGCAACTGGCTGACGCGATCGACCACGCCGGTAGCTTCCTTGAGCCCGACGATGTACTGTGGCAAATCGCGACGCAGCCGCGCCATCGTGTCATTGGAGATGTCCACGCCGCAGCGGCCCGGGATATTGTACATAATGAGGGGAATCTCGGCGGCTTCGGCAATGGCGCGGAAATGCG
>JBEKLM010000047.1:0-37741 GCA_050010195.1 Verrucomicrobiia bacterium | reverse complement strand
AAAATCACTTTTTCAAACACGCTCTTAGGCATCGGAAACGACCGTAGAGAACGCCCCGGGCTCAGATCCATTTATCACGCAATCGCCGACGCGCCCACCGCCTCACAATTCCCGGACCAGACGTTCCCACGCGTGGCCCCCTCCCCCCGCCGCCGTTTTGCCTCTCCGTGTTTGCTCTCTTCGGGACATCCAACCCTCGTTGGCTGGCGATGCAGGCAAAACAGTCGATCCTCGTATCCGGTGAAAGTCGGGCGGCGAGTCGAGGCACAACCCTCGATTTCGGACCTTCGACCCATTTCCAAGGGCGGGTTTTTCTCCCTCAGTTTACGTCGATTTGATGGTCGGACCCGCTTTATGAAAGTATTCGCGGACTTTCGCCGCGACCTGGCGATCCGTCATCTTGTCGACCGTTTCCATGGCGATGATGTGTCCCCCGAGCTTGGCGTGATCGAGACGCTTCTTGAGTTCACCCTTGGCCTCTCCAGGGCCAAAGATCAGGATGGATTCGGCATCACGAATTGCCGCAATCACCTCCGCGTAATACTGGTTGAGATGGCCTGTAAACTCCCTCTCGTGAGTATCATCCGCTTGAACCTGTTGTGCTTCGTAGGGAGTCGTCGAACGGACACCCACAAAACGTCCCGGCTGTCGTTCTACGTTCGATTGGATCTCCAGTGTCTCTTCCCCTTCAGCCGAGACGATCGCGATCACTGCCTTCCGATGATCAATCCACAAACCTACAGTCGTTTTCATGCCATATCCTTTCGAGCATCATCGATAATTATCTGCCGAACGGGCCTGTCCAGCTTTGCTTTCTTACGGTGACGTTAATGAGGCCGAGATCAGGGTCGGCCAGTTTCGCGAAGGCGGCCCGACTCAGGTCGATCTTGATTCCCTCCCCGAGCAAGCGTTTCGCTGGCCCGCGATCCGTGATTTTTACGATCACGCTTCGGTTCTCGTGCGTCACAACGACCGTCGTGCCGAGGTTGTAAAACCACGAGGCCGCCGTGAGCTTGTCGGGATCGAACCGTTGACCATTGGCCATCCGTAACCCGCGATGCTTTTCGCCGTACCATGATGCCAGGTCGGCGGCCTGACAAGCCAGGCACGAAACCAGGAAGAGAGCGGCGAGCACTTCCCCTGCCGATGTGACGGGGTTTCGTGACCTCCGCTTCCAATGGCGGGCACGTTGACGGATTCGATCCTCTGTCGGGCAACTCACATTCATCACGCACCTCCTCCTTGATGAAGCTGTTTGCCGCTACGCCATAGGGCTTCTTGTCTACGCAACCAAACCTAAGCCTCAATTCCGAAAAGGCAAATCGTTCGTATGGATTTTCTCCTGCTCGAACCTCCCGCTCCGTGGTACACAAGGTTTTGGAAGTGGGAATGATTTCAACGTAGGAGATAACGCCATGCCAACTCGTCTATGCGACCGCTGTGGCCAGGTGATCGAGGACGGCGCCCTGCGGTACATCGCCAAGATCCAGGTCTATGCGGCCTATGATCCCCTGAACGTCGACTTCGAGGACATGGCCCGAGACCACACGAACGACATTGAGGAAATCCTGAAGCGTTGCGAGGGGATGACCGAGGAGGAGTTGATGCAGGACGTGTATGTCGATTTCCAGTTCGACCTCTGCCGCCCCTGTCAGCGGGCGTACATCAAGAACCCGCTGCCGGCTGCGGAAGACGCGGGGGGCACCGGTTGATTGCGGCGCTTAGGAACGGCCACTGAGTCGTCAGGAGGGTTTCCGTTTCCATCTCCATGAGTCACGCCCATTTTGTGACGCCACTCCTGCAGGCTCCGCACGGGATGGTGCTCCCGGGTCTGGCCCCGGCCGACACGGCGAATCGATATTGAAGCTTCTCGTCGCGGAAGTTAGAGTCCAACCTTGTGAGACTCACTTCGTGGCGTGACGGCGTCACGCGCTACCAATGGCTGGTGCTGTTCGTGGCGTGGCTCGGGTGGGTGTTCGACTCGATGGACGCGACGATCTATGCACTGGTCATGCAGCCGGCGCTTCACGACCTGTTGCGCACACCGGGAGCCGCACCCGTCAACGCCGACGTCATCGGCTGGTACGGCGGGATCATCTTTTCGGTTTTCTTGATCGGTTGGGCCATCGGGGGCGTCCTCTTCGGCGTCGCCGCGGACAATTTCGGACGGACCAAGGTACTGGTTTTTACGATCCTGATTTATGCGGTGTTCACGGGCATGGCGGCCCTGTCGCGGACCTGGTGGGAACTGGCGCTGTTTCGGTTCCTGACGGCGTTGGGCATCGGTGGCGAGTGGGCCGCCGGCGCGTCACTCGTGGCGGAAGTGTTTCCCGAAGAAAAGCGCGCCCAAGCCGCAGGTCTTCTGCAGTCGGCTTGGGCCGCAGGATTCCTGGTGGCGGCAATTATCGCCCTGCTCCTGCGCGACCACGGGTGGCGGCCGGTGTTTGTGGTCGGCATCGCGCCGGCGGTCGTGGCGCTTCTCGTGCGCCTGTGGGTCAAGGAGCCGGAACGATGGATCAAGGCCCGCGCCGAGGAACGACAGTCTCCCATTCGGGGCCGACAAAAACTGGCGGAATTGTTCGCGCCGGGGCTGGTGCGCTCCACCGTGGTCGGGTCGGGGCTGGCGTTCGTGGCCGTGTTTGGCCTGTGGGGGGCGACGAATTGGACGCCGACGCTCATCCGCGCGTTGCCCGATCTCCGAGATTTGAGTCCCTCGGAACTCACGGGCCGCGTCAGCTACGCGACGATGGTGCTCAACGTTGGGGCGGTATTCGGTTATCTGAGTTTCGGTCCGCTGGCCGACCGCCTCGGGAGACGCCCGGTATTCGCGTTGATGTGCGTGGGTAGTCTGGTGATGCTGCCCATCACGTTTCTGACACCGCGATCCTACGTCCACGTGCTGCTGTTGTTGCCGTTGCTGGGGTTTTTCAACAACGGGATCTTCAGCGGGTTTCCGATTTACCTGCCGGAATTGTATCCGACGCGGATTCGCGCGACCGGCGCGGGCTTTTGTTTCAACGTTGGACGGGCGCTGGCGTCGACCGCCCCCTTCTTGACGGGTTGTCTTGTCACAGTGCTGGGTAGCTTTGGCCGCGCCGCCAGCGCGGTGGCCGTGATCTATCTTGGTGGGCTTTTGATCTTGCCGTTCGCTCCAGAAACCAGGGGCAAACCTCTGCCGCCCTGATTTTAACTAGATTTCCGACTTGACCGGGGTCGGGCACGGGGCGAAAATTCTGGCAAATCGGTGGGCGTGTGCGGTCGGCGCAAACGCCTTCGGGTCGCGTGGGAGTTGATCGGAAATGAACATGCCGCGCGTCCGTGAGCCGTACACTTTGCCTGGGTCCTTCTGCCGTGCCATCCGCTTTGTGGCCTCGATCCTGACGATCATCGCGGTCGCGTCCCCGGTGGAAGCGGTCGGTCTGAGCGCCGGCTCGGTCGTGACCAACATTCAACATTCTGTGCAATCCGGTAGTAACGCGACCGGATCGTCTGAGAGTCCCAAGCCAGCACTGGTCGTGAGAGAACCGGCCGTCGCCGGGTTGTTCTATCCACGGGATGCCGCACAACTCTCGCAGACGCTCGACGCGCTTCTGGCGGGCGCGAGACCGCGGGTGATGGACGGCGAGTTGCGCGCCATCTTGTGTCCGCACGCTGGTTACGAGTTTTCCGGCCCGGTCGCCGCCGAAGCCTACCGACTGCTGGCAGGGCACACCTACGAAACCGTCGTCATCCTGGCGCCGAGTCACTATGCGTTGTTTCGGGGCGCGTCCGTGATCGCCGCGGACGCGTATCGCACACCGCTTGGGCTTGTGCCCGTATCGCCCAAGGCCAGGCAATGGGCGGAAGCCGGGCCGTTCGTGCTCGAACCGAAGTGTCTGGTGCAGCGTCCCCCGTGGTCGAAGCAGGCCTCGCATCCGGAGCCGGAGTTCGGTGGGGATACTCCGGAGACGTGGGAGCATTCGGCGGAAGTGGAGGTGCCATTCCTGCAGAAGACGCTGACGAATTTCTCGGTCGTCTCGATCATTACCGGCGAGGTTGACCCCGAGAGACTTGCGCAGGCGTTGGCGGACCGTCTCGACAACAAGACGCTGCTGGTCGTCAGCACGGACCTGAGTCACTACTACCCGTATGACATCGCGCGCGAGAAGGATGCGCGCTGCGTGTCCGCCATCTGTGACCTTGATATCGACCGGATGAAGGCCGAGGAGGCGTGCGGCAAGACCGGCGTGTTGACGTTGCTTTCACTGGCACGGTCAAAAGGCTGGAAAGCCACCCTGCTCGACGCTCGTAACAGCGGCGACACGGCGGGACGGAAAGACAGCGTTGTGGGTTACGCCGCCATCGCGTTCTGCTCGCCATCGTTGCTGGCGTTCAGCCGCGAAGAGCGGGAACAACTGCTGCGACTGGCCCGACAGAGCCTCACGGAGGTCGTCACCAACGATAAACTGCCGGAAGTGAAGACCAACGCCTTTCCGCCGAAGTTCGCGGAAGTGAAAGGGTGCTTCGTCACGCTCACCGAACATGGTCGCCTGCGCGGGTGCATCGGCCACATCCAGCCCCAGGAGCCGCTCTACAAGGCGGTGATGGACAATTCCCTGAACGCGGCAACGCGCGACCCGCGATTCCAACCCGTCCGGCCGGACGAACTCGACAAGGTCGAGATCGAAATCAGCGTGCTCACGGTGCCGGAGCCACTCGCGTTCAGCTCGCCCGACGACTTGCTCGCCAAATTGCAGCCACATCGCGACGGTGTCGTCCTGCGGATGGACGGCCGAACGGCGACGTACCTGCCGCAGGTTTGGGAGGAGATACCGGACAAGACGCAGTTTCTGGACACGCTCGCGCTCAAGGCGGGCGCAGCCGCGGGCGACTGGCGCGCGCCGGGTACGCAGGTGTTCATCTACCACGTGGAATCCTTCAAGGAATCAGAGAAGTGAACCGCCGCGTGGGGCTCGCCGTCGGCGCGCTGGGCGTCATGGCGACGATGACGCAACTGGCGCTCATGCGCGAGATGCTGTGCGTGTTCGGCGGCAACGAACTGGCCCTTGGCGTAATCCTCGGCAACTGGCTGTTGTTGACGGGGCTTGGCTCCTGGCTCGGACGGACGGCTGGTTGCGTGCGCCACCCCCAACGCACACTGGCGCTTCTGCTCCTGTTGGTCGCTCTCCTGCCGTTGGCCCAAGTGTTCACGCTGCGCGAACTGCGCAACGTGGTTTTTATCCGAGGCACAACCATTGGACTCTCCGAAACCGTGACGGCGAGCTTTCTGTGGCTGGCGCCGTTCTGCATTGTGTCCGGCTATATGCTGACGCTGGCCTGCGGCGCGCTCGCGACGCCCCAAGGCCGGGGTGCCATCGGTACCGTGTACGTTACGGACAGCGTCGGCAGCGTTCTCGGCGGAGCGTTGTTTACCTATGTCCTGGTGCGGCGACTCGACCACTTCGCGCTCCTGAGCCTGCCGGCGCTTGTCTGTCTGCTGGTTGCCGGGTGGCTCGCCTGGCACGAACGGCAATACTGGATGGTGGGAGCGGCGGGTATCATGGCCGCGGGATTGGTGGTAGTGTTGATCGCGATGGACGTGGACGGCGCCTCCACCGCGCGGCTGTTTCCCGGCCAGCGCGTGGTGTTTCGAGGCAACTCGCCCTACGGTAAACTGGTCGTGACCGAATCCGCCGGCCAGTTGAACTTCATCGAGAACGGCGTGCCGGTGATTGCAACGCATAACATCGAGGAGGTCGAGGAAACCGTGCATTACCCGATGTCCCAACGACCCCGCGCCCAACGTGTCTTGCTGATTGCCGGCGGCGTGTCCGGGACGGCGCGTGAGATTCTCAAGTACGGCGTCGCGGAGGTGACGTATGTGGAACTCGATCCCCTGATCATCACGGTGGGCCGCCGTTTCCTGCCGGAAAGCCTGGCCGACCCGCGGATCCGGGTGTTGAATACCGACGGCCGGTTGTTCGTGAAACGCACGCGTGAGATATTTGACGTGGTGATCGTGGATATGCCGCCGCCGTCCACGTCGCAGATCAACCGGTTCTTCACTTCCGAGTTCTTTGACGAGGTGAAGCAGGTGCTCGCGCCGGGGGGTGTATTCGCCTTCTCGCTGGGCCACTATGAAAACTTCGTCAGCCCCGAACTGGCGCGTGTACTGGCCTCGGCATCCGCGACCTTGCAGCGGACGTTTCGCCACCAACTCGTGATTCCCGGCGGGCGGGTATTCTTCCTGGCCTCGGAGGGCGAACTGTACGCAGACATTTCCGCGCGCATCGAGCAGTCGGGCGTGTCAACGCACCTGGTGAACCGGCATTATCTCAGCGCGGTGTTGACGCCCGACCGGCTGGCGGACATGCAACGAGCCACGGCGGCGACGGCGACGGTGAACACCGATTTCAACCCGGTGTTATACTACTATCACCTGATGCATTGGATGAGCCAGTTCCGTGAGCGCTACGGCCTGTGGGCGATCGTGTTGGTCTCCGTCTTCGCGGCGTACCTTGCGCGGACACGGGCCGTGCCGTTTGCGATTTTCGCGTCCGGCTTTGCCGCTTCGGCGTTGGAGGTTGTGCTGCTCCTCGGCTTCCAAATCCTGTGCGGCTCCGTGTATCGTCAAGTTGGCGTTATCATCACGCTGTTCATGGCCGGCCTGGCGGTGGGGGCATTCGCGGCAACGCGGTATCGACCCATCAGCAACCGTATTCCATTGGCGGGATTGGCCCTGGGGATCGCACTGCTCGCGGCGATACTCCCGGCGGGATTGAAATCGCTCGAGCACGCTCCCGTGCCGATCGTCCAGGCGGCGATCGCCCTGCTCACGCTGGTGTTGGCGTCCATGGTCGGCATGGAGTTTCCCCTGGCGACGCGGACGATTTTCCGCGATGTGGCCGGCACGGCATCGAGGTTGTACACCGCGGACTTCACCGGTGCGTGCCTCGGCGCACTGCTGGCCAGCACGCTATTGATCCCGCTTCTGGGCGTGACGGCGACGTGTCTGTTGGCGGGCGGCTTGAATGCCGTGAGCGCGGTGTGGCTGTTCGCGGGGGATTTTCGATGAACACGCGCCGCCGGCGAATTCGGGTGGGCTACATCGTCATCAAGACGCTGCGCCTCACGAGTTGGTTTCTGCTGGCATTGGTGTTAACTTATTTCATCACGGGGTATGTGATGAGCGGCCAGCTCCCGCTCGGCGGTTGGGCCGACCCGAAGACGGCGCTCACGATTCACCGCCTGCTGCATGTGCCGCTGCTGGTGATGTTTGGGCTGCACGCGCTGGGCGGCATTTACCTCGCGATGCGAAGGAAGCGATGGATCCGGTGGTGAAATCAATGGGACCGGAGAGAGAGGATGGACTCGACGCCGCACTGTTGGGCGCGCCGCAGCGACCCATGACGCGACGGGAAGCGATCCGTTACGGTGTCACCGGGCTGGCGTGTGCCGCTGGTGTCGGCGGGCTGGCGTGGTACCTGTTCCGGCAGGCTCGCGAGGAGATCGCGCTCACCGGCGTGTTCCGGCACGGTGGACCGAGTGACGAGGTTTGGACGCTCTGGCAGCAGCGTGGGTGGGTGAAGGAAGCCGCGCACTATCTCCAGCTTGGCAACAATGTGCAGTGCAAGTTGTGCCCCAACAACTGCATCCTCGCGCCCGGTGACCGCAGCCATTGCCGAAACAAGGTCAATCGGGGCGGGACGCTGTACACGATGGCCTACGCCAACCCGTGCACCTTTCACGTCGATCCGGTTGAGAAAAAGCCGCTGTTCCATTTTCATCCGGGCACCACGACGTTCTCGCTCGCCACGTCCGGCTGCGGTTTCCGCTGCCTGAATTGCCAGAACTGGGAGATCTCGCAGAAACAACCGGAAGAGACCAAGGATCCGACCGGTCCGTCGCTGCGACTGCGCCCGCCGTTGCCAGCATCACTCACCTTGGATGACCTGCGGCGGTTGACCATGTTGCCGGAAGACGTCGTGGCCGTGGCGGAAGCCTTGCGGTGCCCATCGATTGCCTACACCTATTCCGAGCCGACCGACTACTACGAGTACATGTCCGATACAGCTCACATCGCCCATGCGCACAGTCTCAAGAACATCTTCGTCACCTGCGGCTTCATCAACGAGGCGCCGCTCCGCGAACTGGCCGCGCACCTCGACGCCGCGCATGTCGACCTGAAGGGGTTCGATGACGATGTCTACCAGCGGCTCGACTCCGGCCACCTTCAGCCGATTCTCGACACGCTGGTCACGTTAAAACAAATGGATGTGTGGTTCGAGGTCATCAACCTCGTGGTGCCAACGTACACAGACAACCTGGATACGATCAAACGCATGTGCGATTGGCTGGTCAGTAACATCGGGCCGGATCACCCGCTGCATTTCTCGCGTTTTCACCCGGCGCATAAACTCGAGCACCTGCCGCCGACGCCGGTGGACACGCTGGTGGAGGCCCGCGACATCGCGCGCCGGGCGGGTCTGCGTTACGCCTATGTGGGGAATGTCCGCGGGTTGCCGGATGCCGAGACGACGTTCTGCCCAAATTGCCATCGGGCCATTGTCGAACGCGACATCTTCGCCGTCACGCGACTGGACATCGCCGACGGAAAGTGCAAGTTCTGCCAGACCAGGATTGCCGGCGTGTGGGCGTGAGGGTGTTGAGGATATCGTTCGGGAATGGGCGACGGGTTGTTAGACCATGCGAGGTACGCTGAAATAAACCTCCTCGCCGCCTGTGTTCGCCGAGAGCGAACAGGGCAACTCTATACATGTTCACCCGCGAGGCAGTAAGATGGATGACAATGCAAACGCTTTTTGCTGCTACGTGGTGGTTTGGACGGATCGCTGTCAACGAGGCCTGGCGTCATTGGGCAAGCCATCGACGTGGACCTGGGGGCAGTGAGCGAAATCGTCCACCCCTTTCAGCAGAGCAGCTCCTGATGGATTCCGTCGAACAGGCGGTGATCGCCGTGGAAATGAATCGGCAGGTTCATTCGGTCGGTCGCGGCGGTTTGCCAAACAGTTCTGGCCAAGTGGAACTGGATGCTGCGTGGATGGAGGGTGGACACCTCCGGGCCGGAGGAGTTGCGGCCCTGCGAAATATTCTGCCAGCCGTTTCAGTGGCCCGAAAGGTGATGGAGAAAACCCCGCATGTGCTTCTGGTCGGCAAGGGAGCCGAAGGCTTTGCTCGCGAGCAAGGGTTCCGACCACAACGACTGCTGACCCGGGAATCAGCACGCCTTTGGCGTGAATGGAAACGGAATCAGGCTTCGCCGGGCGCCTCGGGCTGCGGGCACGATACGGTTGGCGTGATCGGTTGGCACAAGGGGCATGCCGTTGTCGCCTGCTCAACCAGCGGGCTGCCGTGGAAGTTGCCGGGGCGGGTGGGTGATTCACCGATCATCGGCGCGGGGCTATATGCGGACGATCAAGCAGGCGCGGCGGTTGCAACAGGCCTCGGCGAAGAAATCCTGCGCTTTAGCGTGACCAGTCGAGTGGTTGAAGCCATGCGGCGCGGAGTCAGTGCCCAGACGGCCTGTGACGGAGTCATCCGTTTCATGATCCGCCGCAAACCAGAAACTGCGAAAACCATGGTCGCCGTTCTGGCGGTTCGCAAGGATGGACAATGTGGTGTGGCCGCGACCCGCAGGGGTTTTTCCGCACACATTCGCAAGGACAAGCGCATCACGGAGATTGGGAGTTGAGGCCGCTCGCCTCCGCGGGATCTTGGCGGTAGTATCAGTGAAATGTTCTACGCAGCCATTACCCACCACCAAAGAATCCCCTGGGGGCCCCTGTCGGCGATGGGTTTCCCCCTTTGACGTAAACCCAGCGGTTGTTGCCAAAAACCATCCTTCCTGATTTACTCATCGCATGCAAATGGACTTCCTTCTCGCCCCGCTTACGGAGGGCGGACGGATCAAGGACGCCTTACGCATCGGTTCCCAAATTGTCCCCATCCAATTTGCCCGCAATCGCCGAGCACGACGCTACATTATCCGCCTCCAGCCTGACGGCTCTGTCCGGGCAACTGTTCCCCGAGTTGGTTCCATCAAGGAAGCCCGGGCCTTCGCAGACCGGAATGCTGACTGGATCCTCAAACAACTTCAGAAACAGCAAGAACACCCAACCCTCTCAGCCACCTGGCAGCAGGGAACGGAAATTCTGTATCGCGGCGAGAAAGTCCAATTCGTCGTTAGCCAAAATCGCGACGGCCATCTTGTTCAATTCGGCGACCAGCGGTTGCACGTTCGCCACGCAGCCGATCTTCTCCCGGCAATTGAGCGCCATCTCCGCAAGCTGGCTACCAGCGAGTTGACGGTCCGGACGCTGGCGTTGGCTCGACAGCACACCGTAACCGTCCATCGCGTCACCATCCGCAACCAGCGATCCCGATGGGGCTCATGTTCCCGTCGAGAAACCATCTCGCTCAACTGGCGGTTGATTCAAATGCCGGACGCCGTCAGGGATTATGTCATCCTGCATGAACTGGCGCACGTCCGCGAGCACAACCATTCCCAGCGGTTTTGGCGATTGGTCGAACAGCTTTGCCCCAACTATCGCGAGGCAAAGACCTGGATCACACAGCATCGGGGCCTGCTCCGGTAAAGCTCAGCCGAATTTGGCCCACGTTGACCATGGTTGATCTCGCGGGGTCAAAAAGATTAGGTTGCAGGACTTCCGGGCGCCACCGTGGTCCGCGTGCTGCAACTCGAAGTAGTCGGGGGGATGAGCGCTGCGGGATCGCCCTGCACGCACAAGAACTCGGCGTCAAATTGGACACCGAGGTCTTCGACTCACCCGAAAGGTGGTGTAAATATGCGCTCGATGCCCTACGGACCGGCCAGAGGCTTGCTGGAGAATCAGCCGTTGAGGGCCGGCTGCATCTTTTGGCAGGTGGCAGAGCCTCTCAATCGGTATGCCCCGTCATTCGTTTTGATCGCGACCACAGGCTTGTCGAGACATGTCCGAGCGGTTAGAAGCTTCGACTGACACAGTCGAAGCGAGAGCGCATGTCCATCGCTCCACTGCCATGCTTCCAGAATAAGCCTTCAGCTTGCCAGCAGGGCCCGCCGCTGCCCACCACGAGGACTATCAGCGTCCGCCGCCGCCCCCGAAACCGCCTCGTGGTCGTTCTTCGCGGGGCTTGGCTTCGTTGACTTTCAGTGCCCGACCATCGAGTTCCTTGCCATTGCAATCCGTCGTCGCTTTGGCGGCTTCTGCTTCCGAGCCCATCTCCACAAAGGCAAATCCCTTGGATTTGCCGGTGGCCTTGTCCATGATGAGGGTGCAACTGACGACATTGCCCGACGCCTTGAACAGGTCGTGAATCTGGGCTTCGGTCGTATTGAATGAGAGGTTGCCCACGTATAGTTTCGTTGCCATGATCTCTTTCTGCTGCGGTAGAAGTTCTCAGTGGGGTTCCCGATGGTTCGGTTTTAGATTGTCACCGAGCAAACGCTCGTCTGACAATCAACCAATCACTGTGACCGTCTTCTACCTGCTGCCGCTTACTCTATACCAGGCAACCGCAGGAGCAACGATAAAGTGGACACCCCCCGCCGGGTTCGAATGGTTCCGGCCATTGGGAGGATTGCATTTTCATCAACCATCGACGAAATCTTTCTCGAAGTCGGGACACGAAGTTGTGCCGCACATCGGCGGTCGCGTTGCATCAAGAGGTGGAGCCAATAGCCGCGGCGCAGCCGGTGTGACTGCATGACCGTTACTATCCCGACCCCACGAGAAACAGTTGTACTCCCTTGGCGAGCTTGCTACCTTGTCTGCAATCGGCGAGTGGTAATTAACTATTCAACAACGTCAGGAGGAACCATGTCTACAATGACCCAGGTTGTCCATCAGTTGCAGGCACAGCGAAAGCGTGCCGAACTCGAACTCGAAAAACTTGATCTGGCGATCAAGGCGTTGACGTCACTTGACGGCGAATCGGTCGCCGCGACCGCAGGAATCAGACGCAAACCCCATTTTTCCGCAGCGGCACGAGAGAGGATCGCCGCCGCCCAGCGGGCCCGATGGAAGGCGCTCAAGGCGGCGCAGAAGAAGTAGCGATCTGGCCGATACGGTTCAAATTCTTCGCTGTTGCGGCGATGAAGAGTTGATCGGATGGACATCGGAAACCTTCCGGCCCCCTCGGAGCTTGCCGTCCACTGGTTGCTCGATCCTGCCGTGGTGTTTCTAAACCACGGTTCGTTCGGTGCCTGCCCACGTGAGGTACTGGCGTCGCAGGGCCGGTACCGCATGCGAATGGAGGCGGAGCCAGTGCGGTTCCTGACCCGCGAACTGGAGACGCTGCTCGATGCCTCCCGCAGCAGACTCGCCCGCCTGCTCAACACGGCCACGGACAATCTTGCGTTCGTTCCGAACGCGACGACCGGAGTGAATGCCGTGGTGCGATCCCTGGAGTTCCAGCCGGGCGACGAGATCCTGACGACCAACCAGGACTACAACGCCTGTCGCAACGCGCTGAGGGCTGTAGTGGAAAGGGCCGGAGCCAAGGTGGTGGTTGCCCAAGCGCCGTTTCCCCTGTGCGACGAAGCGCCGGTCGTCGAAGCGATCCTGTCCCGTGCCGGCGAGCGCACGCGGCTCGCCATGATCGACCACGTCACCAGCCCGACGGCCGTGGTGTACCCCGTCGAGAAGATCATCCGCGCTCTTGAGGACCGCGGGATCGACGTCCTCGTTGACGGCGCCCACGCGCCCGGAATGTTGCCCGTTGATCTCGACGCTCTGCGTCCGGCCTACTACACCGGCAACTGCCACAAGTGGCTGTGCTCTCCCAAAGGGGCTGGCTTCCTGTATGTGCGACCCGACCGCCAGGAGCGGATTCAGCCGACCACGATCAGCCACGGTTACAACACGCCTCGTCCCGGCCGCAACGCCCTTCACACCAGGTTTGACTGGATCGGGACCATCGACCCGACCGCGTGGCTCTCCGTTGGGACTGCCATCGACTGGTGCGGGGGGCTGTTACACGGTGGTCTATCGGAGTTGATGAACCGCAACCGTGCGTTGGCCGTCGAGGGCCGACGCATACTGTGCGAATCCCTCGGCATCGAACCACCTTGTCCGGAAGAGATGCTGGGGTCGATGGCAGCCATACCGTTGCCACCACCATTTCAACGCCTGCCAATCACGGCGATCGGGGCCGATCCCCTGCAGACCAAACTGTTCGACGAACATGCCATTGAGGTCCCGGTTGCCCGGTGGGGCGATCCCGAAGAACGCTGCCTGCGGATCTCGGCTCACGGGTATAACTCGCGTGACCAATATGCGTATCTTGCGGGAGTGCTGAAGAAGTTGGCGACATGATGTCTGTTTGGCCAAATGCTACGGAGTCGGCGAAACTGCCACCCCGACCCGGAAATGGGTCGACGGGGTGTCCCTCGTCGGCTTGGGGCGTTGTGCCTCTCGTCCGGGCGGGCGCGCCCGGTCCATCGAGGCGGTCACGTTCGGGTGGCGTCTGATGGCACCGCCGCAACAGTGTCAAAAAAAACGGAAAGAGTTAAGACTCAACTTCCGTGACTGAAATTCTCCGCCGACGCACTGGTTAGTGATTCGTACGAACAACCTTGGTGTGTTTGTACGGATCTTGCAACTTGACCAGTCCTCGGTTGATCAAGTCGGCGACGACAAGAGTGATTTCATGATTATCCCGCGAGAACTGTGCAACCACCTGGATCGCATCGCCTAGCGTCAACTGCCGTTTTCTTCGGTGTATCATCCCACGCCTCGCCTTCTTTGTGGCCCAAGGCCCGAAACGCTCAACTGCTTCAACCAAACTACGTCACCACCATCCCCAATACACACCCCCGAAACGCATGTCAAGCCAGAAGTCTTTAGTTTATTGGCTTTCAAGGCGATGCTTGTCGGCGCCGCGGTTGCCCCGCTGGTGGGTGCGGTGGCCATCGAGAACACTCCCTGACCGCCCGCTGGGGTTGATGCTGTGCCGGTGGATATTGACACTCTGAACACATGTGTTCAACAGACTGGACAGTCAGTTGCCGCCTCCTGAGACGCACTGGAATCCCGTTGTCTCAGCAATCGGTTGATGCGTCGAGTTTTGCGTGCGTGCGGAGATCGCGCCCTCGGTATCGTCACTTGTTGGCACACCAACTGCCCCGCCGTTACACAGTGGAAAGGAACTGGGATGAGGTCACAAGAATTGGAACAACAAGAGAACTCGCTGTTCCGAGCGTGGTTGCTGCTGGGTGGCGGATTCTGGCTCGCGTTGGTCGTGTACTTGGCGTTGGATCTTCGAAGATGAATCTGCCTTCCGCGCGGTACGCAATCGGCCCGCGTCCCCATGAGATGGTCTACAATGAATCTTGTAATTGAGGAAATTGAACACGCGGGTGATTTGGAAAGAGAACGGGTCGTGTTTACCGTGCTGAAGGAGGATAATATCGGGTTCTACTTGCTGCTTCATACAGGGGCAACGGATGAGGGGAAGGCGACGGGTAGAGTCAGAGGAACGTTCTGGTTCCCTGATAAAAAAGTGAAGGCCAACGACCTTGTTGTGTTGTACACGAAGGAGGGGTATTCAAGACGTGGAATTAATGCGGATGGGACATCGACGTACTTCTACTATCGGGGTTTGCGGGAGGCTGTGTTAAAAAAACCGAATAGTGCAGTTGTTTTGCTCAAGGGAATACATTGGCAGAGCCGGGCGCTTTCGGTGGGGCATCTTGAGAAGGACTTGGCGGCGTGAGAATCAGCGATCCACGACCGCGATGCGAAATACACCCACTCTTTTGACGGGATTCTGAACGCCGCCGGGATCGCGGTCGTGAAACTCCCGCCACACTCCCCAAACCTGAATGCGGTTGCGGAGCGGTTCGTCCTCTTCGGCGATAGCTCCTTGCAGCATGTGATCCGGGCGTGCTTGGCGCACGATCACGCCGAACGCAGTCATCCGGGGATCGACAATGCCATTCCGTTTCCCGACGCTCGCTCCTTTCAGCAAGAACGGGCTGTGGTGAAGACGGAACGCCTCGGCCGGTTGCTCAACTTCTATCACCGCCATGCGGCCTGATGAAAGTCAAGGCGCGGCGGTACGATTCGTCAACTGCATCGGGACCACACCGCTGTTGTGGTTGTTGGCGACCGTCCGCCGAACCGAAACAGCATTTCGTGCCGGTCGCCTGCGTATGGCCAGTCCAATCTCGAGCAGCGACGGTAGATGAGTATTTTGACCTTGCGGGAGTCCCGCCTTTCTCGGAATGAAGTGTCCAGCCAGGTGAGAATGTTACCAGGCGCCCCATTGCGATTGATGTCGACACTACCTTCGGTCGTATTCGTGCGCTTACTTCTTCGAAGATCGATCGTGCATCAGAATGCTGATGACCAGGATTAAACCGCCGCCGCCCGCGCCCATAAAACAAAGAATCGCCAGGCCCGGATACCCAAACAAATGGAACGGAGATTCTATCCGCATCATCAGGGCTGCGCCGACAATCAAGGCCGCCAGGATCAACCCACCGGTGATTCGGTTGGCGACCTTTTCCATTCCCTCGATCAGGACCATCTCGTCAATGGCAGGAGACCCAACAGAATCAGGAAAGTTGAGCGGCTTTTGGCTGACATAAGATTCCCTTCGCTGGTCATCCCGGTGGAAGCGGTCATGCAAACGGAAGTGTTCTCCCGGGCGGAAGCAGGCGTCCCGACGGAAGTCTTCGTCCCGGCGGTAGTAATCGTCCCATGGGACGTGTTTGTCCCACCCCAGAGGTCGTTCCATTGGAATTGCCGTAAGAGCCTTGGACTAGCCCGGTAGATGAAGCGCCTCCTTTGTTGGAATGGCCAGCATGGGAGTAACGATTTGTCTCCGTCTGTCCGCCGGCGTTGCCAAGTCGGCCAATCACAAGCGACAGCGCAACTCCCATGACGAGGCGGAGCGTCCTTGTAGGCATCCGCCCAACTCGAATCGGTACGTTCGTATCTGATGGCATGTTACAAAACCCGTTTTAGGCCTTTTGTTATCATTTCGCGGGCTCGTCCGATTTTGGTGCGGGCATGGTGTCGGGCTGCGGTTTCGGGTGCCGGGCCTCTTGGATGGCTTCCCTCAGGACTGACGCAGCACCGTCGCCGTACCCTAAGACGAATCCTCGACGAAAATCGTCGCGTCTGCTAAGCAGCACATTGATAAAATAGGCGCGCAGATATTCGACCAGCCAATCTTGGGAAACGATCTTCAACCGCAACGCCTTGCCGGAGTCGTAACCGAGCAGCAGGTAGTCGACGCCATCATATGGCGGATAGTCTAGCGAGCCATCACCGGAATAGTACGTGGGCATGTTGTCGTCATAGTAGTAAGGCGACGGATGGCCGGCATTGCCGTAGTAATCCTCGTAATAGTAGGGTGGCCAACCGTACGGACCCCCGCCCGGCCAGAAACCGTAACAACCATGGCCATAGTAATGATCTTGTGCACAATACTCCCGAGCGGTAACGCTACGCTCCCCACCAATCCCCCCGTCCCCGCGTGAAAGCCCGCTACCCTGAGAACCCGTGCCAAATCCCCCACTACCATCGTCTCCTTTCGTATTGGTGGGTAAAACCGCAGCCAACGTCAGTACGGCAACTACCGTGGCGATAGAACCTAGATACGTTTTCATGTTCAATCACCTCACTAAATTTGGTCGGTTTGTTGCTTCTGCACAGTCGATGCCACGGAACAAACAATCTGTTGCAACCGGCTAATGGCCAGAGATATAGAATTCGGCTGGGAGTTAACCACAGTTCAGGTTCTTGGCCAGTTTGGCAGTCTTTTGGCTAATGAACTGTGCCTGCCTGGCAGCGCATGCCGGAGAATTTGGAGAAAGCCGACGGACGGCTTCACCCTGATCGAGCGACCCTTCTGTTTGTCGCACTTGGTGGCGTATCGCTGTTCGGGCTTTTCAAACGTAATGGCGGTTATATCAACGCAGGCGCAGCCGCGTGAACAGCCAGATTTTAAACCAATCCAGCGCCAGGAAATACAACACCGCGGCGATGGCAACGCCGGCAAGCAGCGCCGGGCGGATGGCGGGCACGTGCCAGCCCGACAGCGCGATCACCGCCGTCACGCCCAAGCCAAAGAGCGTGCTCCCGAGCATTTCGCGGCTGGGGAGCGAGGTCCAGCAGTGGTGGCGCTCGCGCAATAGATACACGCCCGCCTGAGACGTCAGAATCAACGTCGCAAAGGTCAGTGTTTGCAGATGCGCCGGGTCCAGGACCAAGATGTAGTTTGCCAGCAGAAAAACTCCTAGGCTGAAAATCAGTTTGCACAAGGCGATCACGGTGCTGGCCGTCACAACGCCGCGGGTCTGCCATTGATTGGGCCGCGCCGACACGCTCATGCGATCCGTGGTAAGGGACATCGTGAGGAAGTCGTTGAGGAAGATGATCAGCACCATCAGCAGCGGCGTCAGTGGTCTGTGACCGGTCAGCAGGAAGCCGATGACGAGCAGGAGCATCACCTCGATCTTCTTAGCAATCATGTTGAGGGTGTAGGCGATGATGCGCTGGAAGACTCGCCGGCTCGCCTCGATGGCCGGCACCATATCGGCCAGGCCCGGCCGGGTCAGCACGATGGCAGCGGCTGCCTTGGCTACGTCGGTCGCGTTGGCCACAGCCACGCCCGCCTCGGCTTGGCGCAACGCGGGGGCGTCATTCACCCCGTCGCCGCTCATGCCTACGACTGCCCCCTGCCGCTGAAAAGCGCGCACCAACTTGAATTTGTCTTCGGGAAACACACCGGCGAACACACTGTTTTCCAACGCGCCATCGCTGAGGTCGCCATGCAGGTCGGCGGGCGGACACACCTGCGGTGGAATGCCCACCTGCACGGCGACGGCGAGCGCGGTCAGCGTGTTGTCGCCCGTCACCATCACCACACGCACGCCGGCGTCATGGATCGCCTGGACGACCGCGCGGGAATCATCACGTACCGCGTCTTCGAGGCCGACTACGCCGGCGAACTGCAGTTTCCCGTCTTCGCCGGTCGCCACAGCCAGCACGCGCTGGCCGCGCGCGGCTAGTTCTTGTTCTCGCGGCAGCCACGCGGATTCCGGCACGCCGCAGAGTTCGGCGATGACGGCAGGCGCGCCCTTCGTGTAACGCCGCACGCCGGCCGCCTCGCGATACGCGGCTTCGGCGCGCTTCGTTGCGGGGTCAAACGGCTTGAACTCGACGCGCGTCGAGCCGTTGCCCACCAGACCCCGTGCGGTCGCCGCGCGCACCATCGCGCCGTCCACGGGGTCGTGCCCCGCCGGATCGCTGGCGAGCCACGCGGCGCGCAATAATTGCTCCTCGCTGAAACCGTTTGCGGGACGTAACGTGGCAAGAGTTGCCTCGTTGCGGGTGAGCGTGCCGGTTTTGTCGGTGCACAACACGGTCATCGAGGCGATGTCGTGCAGCGCGCTCAGGCGCGTCACCAATATGCCGAACTTCGACAACTCCAGCGAGCCGAGCGCGGCGGCGAGCGTGAACGTCGCCGGCAACGCAACAGGAATGGATGCCAGCAGGATCGTCAGCACCAGCGGCAGCGTGTACGCCAAAGTCAGGCCCCGGACATGCGCGACGCCGAAGATGATGACCATCAAGCCCGCGTTCAGCACAAACAGGTCGCGCACAACGCGGACGATCTCGTGCTCCTGCCGATTGGCAGTATGGGCAGTGCGCACCAATTCCGCCGTTTTGCCGAAGAAGGTGTGCGGGCCGGTCGCCGTGACGATGCCCGTGGCTTCACCGCCCCGTACCAACGCGCCGGCATAGGCGGTTTTACCCTCGGAGATTTGGACGGCGGCGGATTCGCCGGTGAGCGCCGACTGATCCACCAGCACTGAGCCGTCGCACACCCGCACGTCGGCGGGCACAATCCCGCCCTGGCGCAGATGAATCAGGTCGTCGGGCACCAGGTCCTCCGCGCTGATGGTGTTCCATTGGCCGTCGCGCCGGACGCGGGCCTCGACGTGGAGTTGCTGCCGCAGCAGCGCCAGCGCCTTTTGAGCGCGACCCTCCTGCAGGAAGCCGAGCACCGCATTCAACACCAACAGCCCCGCGATCACGCTCGCCTCGACCCGTTCGCCAAGAAAGAGCTGGATGAGGATGGTCGCCTCCAGTAACCACGGAATCGGCGTCCAAAACCGGCGCAGGAATTGGCGGAATGGATGGGGTCTGTCCTCGCGCACGGCGTTGGGACCGAATTGTGCCAAGCGCGCGCGGGCTTCGGCAGTGGTCAGGCCGGGCGCAGCGGTACACGGCGGCCCGGCCGGTTCACTCGTGACGGCGGTTGGTGGCGCAGGTTCCATGGTACGAGACGGCCCCAGTATCACTCAATTCCGTGCGCTTTGCCAATGGCTCGATCAAATTGTTCGGCTTACGCTACCTCACCATTCGCACGGATATTCTGTCCAGTAATTCTGTTCGCCGCGTCGCTCGCCAGGGGCGCTACCACGTAGGCAATTTCAGACGGCGGCCTCAACCGCTCAAACGGCGCCGCTCCCATCGAGTGCGAGTTGGCAAGTCAGGGCTTGCGCTCTGTTGGCGTCAACCCGGAGCGCCCGACAAAATCGTTCCGGTTGACGGCATTAACATACAGCGCGTGATCTTTACGACACGTTGGCCGACCAACCAATGATCCGACCATCGGGCGTTCGTACAATCTCATTGTCCCTGGCTCCCGAGAAGCGGTTCCTGTTGTTAGCTTCCAGGTTCACGACGGCCACGCGGCCCGCTTTGATCACAACGGGCACTTTGAGCAAAGCCGTCCGTCCAGCCTTCAATCGTGTAGTTGCCTTCGGGCAACGCGACCGTTTTCGGTGCCGGGCCATGATAGGTCGCTGCATTGCGAACGCTCATCACTCGATGGCCGGTCATGTCATAAATGCCGTAATCGGTATGAACACGATAATACGTCTCGTCCACCGGGTAGGTTTTCATGGCCGTGTAAACCGTCAGAAATCCCTCCGATGTCGACTGGACCCGACCCATTGGATCGGTGCCGACTGAGTTGTGCAATACGACGGGTTGCTGTATCGCACACGCGGCTGTCAGGGAGACGAATCCGACAGCCATGAGAGTCCGTAAATGAGCGATCATACGGATGCTCCTTTCCGAGTTGGAACGCTTTCACCGCGACTCTGTAACAAGAGCAATCTAAATTGTTTCGTCCCGCTGTCAACTGACATGACCTCGTTTTCCGAGCTGCTTGTCGTAACAGGTCGCTTACTGAATCGCACCAATCTGGAAGTTCAGAATGGCCCGCTGGATCTCGTAGTCGTACTTGGCGCTGGTGTTGGCGATCTGGGCGGAGGTCATGTCGAGTTGGGATTGACTGACCTCGACGATGGAACTGCTGCCCATCGTGTAGCGGGCCTGCGCCAAATTAAAGGCCAGACTGGCGTTCTCGAAGAGCTTCTGGGTCAGGTCGAGTTTTTCGTAGGCGTAATTGACGTTCAGGCCGGCGTCCCGCACGTTCTGGATGGCTGTGTTCTCGGCGTCGCGAAGGGATTCGGCGGCGGCTTGCGCGCGCAGTTCCGCTTCGGATGCCTTGGCGGCGTTCAGCCCGGCATCGAAGACCGGGAGACTCAGGTTAACGCCGGCCGCGGCGTAGCGATCCTCGAAATGGGCCGTATCACGAATCGGGATCAGTCCACCGGCACCAAACGCCATGATGGTTGGGTAGTTCAACGCCTTTTGAGCTCGGGCGAATTGCGAGGCGGAGTCACGTTCCAACCGCAAACGGGCCAAATCCGGGCGCTGCGACAGCGCGGTATCGACCAACCCGGTGGGATCGACGGTCTTGGGTCCTGGGCTGGATTCTTCAATCAAGCGATAGACGCGGCGGTCGCGATCTCCCAGGACCGTGGACAGGGCATTGAACGCTTGATCCAAATCGTTTTGCGCCTGGGCGACCAACAGTTGGCCCTGTTCGTAGGTTACCGCGGCAAATCTCAGATCGAGTTCCGACCGAAGCTTGTTGGTGGTCAGGGCGGTTATCTGGTCCAGCAACACCTTGCGCGTTTGCAAGGTCTGGCGGGCCACATCCAACACCGATTGCGCTTTCAGCGCGGTGAAGAATGCCACGTCCACCTGCAGCACGATTTCCTCCCGTGTCGCCTCGGTGTTGGCCGATGCGGCGCGCGAGGACAGTCGCGAACTGTTGAGCAGATGCGTGGTCCGCCCGAAATCGGTCAGCAATTGGGTGACCATCACTCCGTCCGCCTCGCGTTCGTAGATGGACGAGTTCGCCATGCTGCCCGCTGCAATGCGGGTGTTGCTGCTGCCGGTCCCGACCGCCGTGGCGTCAAACATCACATTCGGGAGGAGCCCGGCCCGCACCTGTGTGATCACTTGCTTTGACGCGAGCGCCTGCAAGTCGGCCTCGGAGATCTTCGGATGGTTACGCAGCGCGATGTTCCGCGCTTCGCGGAGTGTCAGTGGAACCGACGACGCATCCTGCGCCCGCACTACGACGGATCCAAGCGCGAGACAGCAAACCGAGACAGCAAAGGTTCGCCTCGAAATCATGCGACCCCTTTGCTCACCGCGGCACGGGCTTCCTTCCGCCGATAGATCAGGAAATAGGCGGCGGGCACGAGAAAAATCGCTTGCACGGCAGAGACGGACAAACCTCCGATCAAGGCGCGGGCTAGGGGCGCGTAGGCTTCGCTGCCAGCGCCCATCTTCGCCGCCATCGGAATCAGCCCGATGGCCGTCGCCAGGGTCGTCATTAGTACCGGGCGCAATCTGACTCGCGGGCCGAGCACCACCGCCTCACGCAAGGACCGACCCTCCTCGCGCAGCCGATTGATGAATTCGACGATAAGAATGCTGTCCGTAACCGAGATCCCAACCATCAACAGGACACCCATCAGCGACATCACGCTGATCGGCGTGCCGGTCAGGTACAGAATCAGCAACACGCCCGTCAGCCCCGGCGGCACCGCCAGCAGGATCAGAAACGGGTCCACGAAGGAGCGGAACTGAGCCACCAAGATCAAATACACCAGAACGACTGACAGCGCCAAACCGATGGCGAAGCTCTGGAACGAGTCGCGCATGGCCTGCACCGAACCGCGGATCGCGATGGTCATGTTTTCCGGCAAGTGCGTTTGGCCGATGATCTTTTGCACCCCGGCGTACAGTTTGCTCAGGTCCTCGCCCGTAGGCGCCACATACGCGTCGACCGTCCGTCGGATCTGGTAGTGATCCACCTCGGTGGGCGACTGGATATGGGAGATGTGAACCACGGAATCCAGCCGGGTCGGCACTTTGAGGTTGGGCGCCCGCAGCGGCATCGAGCCGAAGTCGGCAAGATTCTTCACGCTGTTCTCCGGGTATTGGACGGTCAGGAAGTAGTTGTTGCCGGTTTGCGGATCGATCCAATAGCTCGGCGCAATCATCTGGTCCGACGTCAGGGCGGTGATTACGCTGTCCACGACGTCTTTGGCGCTCAGGCCCAGTTCGCTAGCGCGCTCGCGATCGATGCTCAATTTCAGGGCTGGATAATCAACGTCCTGCGGCACGAGCACGTCGCTGACTCCGGGCAAAACGCGAACCTGTTGCGCGATCTTGTTGGCGACGGCGTGGGCACCCTTCATGTCCATGCTGCTGACCTGAATGTCGAACGGCGCGGGCATTCCTTGATTCACGATGGCATCCACTAGGCCGCCCGTCTGGAAATAGGCGCTCACCTGCGGCAGATCGCGCTTGAGCCGGGCACGCATCACGTTCATGTAGGCGAAGCTGCTGAGGCGGTGGCCTTCGTTGAGACCGACCTGCACGAGCGCGGTGTGCGGCGCGGAATTCGGATTCAAGATGGCGTTGAAGCCGGGGGTAGTGCCGATGTTGGAGACGATGATTTTGAGGTCCTCCTTCGGAACAACGTCCCGCACGATGTCCTCGACCTGACCGACCAGTTTGTCCGTCAGTTCGATCCGCGTGCCGGAGGGCGCCTTCAGATTGATCACAAACTGGCCGGGATCGGTCCGCGGAAAGTACGCCTTGCCGATCAGCGGATAGAGGCCGAGGCTCAGCACGAAAATGCCGCTGATGCCAAGGACCGTTGCCAGCGGGCGCAGCAAGGTGATACCCAGGTGTTTTTCGTAGCCGTCGAGCATCCGGGCGAAGTGTTGGTTGAACCACGAGTTGAACCTGTGACCAAACCCCGCGGGTCCGGGATGATCGCTTTCTGGATGAGGGGCCGTATCGTGGGGCTGATGACCCTTGATGAACTTCGCGCAGTACAGCGGCACCACCGTCATCGCCACGAAGTAGGAGGCAAACAGCGACAACACCAACGAAAGCCCGAGTGCGCCGAACAGGAACTTGCTGACACCGTACAGCAGGGTCACGGGAAACAGCACCACCACCAGGGTGAGGGTAGCCGCCAACACCGGCAGCGAGACTTCCTCCCCGCCGCGTTCGGCGGCGACCTCGGGTGGCTCACCCATTTCGAGATGGCGATAGATGTTCTCCAGGACAACGACCGAATTGTCGATCAGGCGAGAGAACGCCAGCGCCAGACCGCTCAAGATCATGGTGTTAATGGTGCTGCCGCCCAGCGCGAGTGCGATGAACGCAGCCAGCACCGAGAGCGGAATGGAAAGGAACACGGCCGCGGTGGCCCGCATGCTGCCCAGGAAAAGCAGGATCATCAACCCGGTCATCACCAAGCCGATGGCGCCTTCGTGAACCAGCGTCTCAATGGCCGACTTTACGAACACCGACTGGTCAAACACCACCTGGGTGACCAGTTGCTTGGGGACATCCAGCAGTCTGGAAACAACCCGCTTGACGCCGTTGACCACCGCGATTGTGTTGGCGTTGCCTCCCAATTTCATGACCGGCAGGTAGACGGAGTGCTGACTGTTGACGCGGACGATGTTGTATTGGATTTGCGAGGCGTCCACGGCTTTGCCGACATCGGCGACCAGCACAGACGCTTCGCCGACCGTCTTCAAGGGGACCAGGTTGAGGTCCCGCATGGCATTGATCTGGCTGTCGGCATAGACGTTGTAATCGTAGGGCCCGATCTTCACATCGCCGGCAGGCAGGATCAGGTTGGCGTCGTTCACGTTGCGCACCACGTCCATCACGCTCAACTGATGCGCCTCCAGCTTGAGCGGGTCCACGTAGACCATGATCTGGCGATAGCGGCCGCCAAAGGCGGGCGGCAGGGATGCGCCTGGCACTCCCGCCATCTGGTTGCGGATCGTGAACTGGCCAAGATCACGCAGTTGCGCTTCGGTCAGTCCCTCGCCTTTGAGTGTAACCAGGCACACCGGCAAGCTGGACGCGTCGAACGGCATCACAATCGGCGGCAGCGTGCCCGGCGGCAGATAGCGGAGACTGGCCATCGCCAGATTGGCGATGCTGGCGGCGTCGATGTCCGGGTCGGTGCCCGGCTGGAAATAAACCTTGATGAGGCTCACGCCCGTGAGCGAACGCGACTCCATGTGGTCGAGGCCGGGCGCCAGCGTGAACATCCGTTCAAACTGGCCGGTGATGTCGTTCTCGATCTGCTCGGGAGCCATCCCGGAATAGAAGGTGGCCACGACCACGACCGGGATCTTGATCGGTGGAAACAAATCCACCGGCATCCGCACCAGGCTGGTGACCCCGACCACACAAATGATCAGGCACAGCACCACAATCAGATACGGGTAGCGGAGAGCAAATCGTGACATGGTGAGGGCGGTTCTTAGGGACGGTGTTGCTTGACGGCGGCCCGGAGTTTTTCGATGGAAAAGTCCGGCGACTGGCACAGTTTGATGAGCGCCTGCTCCTCGGCGGCGATTCTCGCCGCCACCGGCGGGATTTGGGTGGCAATGTCCTCCGGGATGGATTGGACGCCGTGCTGATCACCGTGCAGCAAATCTTCGGACTGGATCTTCAGTCCACCGATCTCGACCGGCGTGCCGAATTCGACAATGTGAACATAGGCGTGGGATACCGACGTGCCGCCGGTGAAAAGTTGGAAGCCAAGCCCCTCGGCCGCCGGTATATCCCGTACCGCGCCGTTGGTGACGGCGCCGACGCAACCAAGCGCACGCAAGATGTTGACGTGCACCACACCGAGCAATGAACCGAGTCCGGTTTTGGTGGCTACATCCTGTACCACCACCATTCGCGGCGCCGGCATCGAGACGACGTAGTCCCACCAGTCGGTCCGTTCCAGGTAGGCATCACCTGCAAACGGAGGCGCCGATCCACGAATCTTCACGGTAACTGCGTAGCCGACTACATGGGGAAGATGCGGGAACAGGCAGCGCACACTGCCGTCGGTGAATCCTTCATTGCGCAGGCGGTGTTGAAAACTCTCGATGGCGTTGGCCAGCGTGGAAGCATCGAGGCGGCGCAAGGCTTCCAGTTGCTCGGTAGCCAGGGGTGTTTTCATTCCACAACCTCGGGCTCAATTGTTTTGGGTTCGACCTTCTGGCCCGGTCTGAGTTGGGCTGGATTGCCCAGTATCACCAAATCCCCTTCTCGCAGGCCGGAGACGACTTCGTACCTGGAGGATGTTTCAAGTCCCAGCGTCACGGGGCGTTCCTCGATTTCATGGTTGGCATTGACGATGAGAACCTTGGTGATTCCGCCCGAGGCCGAGGCCTGGATGGGGATCGCCAGAGATTGCGGGCGCTCTTCCGCTTTGAACACCACCGTCGCGTACATACCCGGGTCGATTTCGAGATTTGGGTTGAGCACCTCCAGTTCGGTGATCATCGTTCGCGTGTCCTCGGCGACTTTTCTGGTGAAACGAGTAATTGTGCCCGTGAATGCCTTGCCTCCCAGTGATTCCACGCGCACGTCCACCTTGTCCCCCAGATGGATGTCTTTGACGTACTCCACGGACACAGGGAAATCGAGTCGCAGGCGGTAGTTGTCCGAAATCCGCAGCAGCGACTTGGCCTGGGTAGCGGCCGCCGTGCCTGCCTCGATGAGCGCGCCGGGATCGGCGTAGCGCCACGTGATCACGCCATCGAACGGAGCGGTGATTTTTGTGTAGGCCAGCAGCGTCTGATATTTCGCCACGTCCGCCTTGGCGGCATCGATGGCCGCTGCCGTCTCGTGATCCTTGGCTTCGGCGGTATCGAGGTCCTGCTGGGCGACAAGATTGGGCTGCTGCTGGTTGACGCCGACGAGGCGGGTGTAGATGAGATGAGCGTCGGCATGATCAGCTTCGGCTTTCTGGACGGCCGCCATCGCGTTGTGGAGTTCATCCGATAATTCCGGAACTTCGAGTGTGGCCAGAAGCTGGCCGGCCTTCACTCGGTCGCCGAAGTCCACATTCATCTGGTCCACGTAACCGGAAACCTTCGCGTGCAACTCCACTTCCGTATACGGTCGGAACTCCGCCGGGATGGTTACCTCCCGGTACAGGTCTTCGCGATCCACCTTCGCCACGGCGACCGTGGGTTCCGAGCGGGTGGCGGGTTCGTGGCTCGCCTCCACATGGCGCACCAACGACAGCAATCCCACTACGACCACCACCACCGCCGAGACAAAGACCAGCCGCAGTTTGGGGCGCGTTGCCGCCTGCCGCAAGAAATGGGCGAAATCTGGTTTCATAAAGTTCTCAGGGCAGCTTGTTGGCGCGAGCGATAGGGAATTTCACGCGGAAGCGACTTCCGAGGCCATTGCCGCTCTCCACTTCCACTTGCGCCCCGTGAGCGGTGGAAATCGATTTGACAATCGCCAGACCCAACCCCGCGCCGCCCGGGTCGCGGGTCCGCGCCTTGTCCACGCGGAAGAAGCGATCAAACACATGGGGCAGCGCATCGGGGGGAATGCCGATGCCGTTGTCCGACACCTCCAATACCGCGTGACCGTTGATGACGGCGACGCGCAGATGAATCTCGCCTTTGGCCGACGTGTATTTGATGGCGTTGTCGAGCAGGTTCACCACGACCTGTTTGAGCCGGGCTCGGTCCCCGTCAACCATGACACGCTGCGTCGCGTCGCAGGTGACGGCGATCCCCTTGTCTTCGGCGAGCAGGCTCATCTGCTCGGCGGTCGTCACCGCCAATTCCGCCAAATCGAACTGGACCCACTCCGATTGCGCCTCGCCGGCATCGAGTCGCGACAGGGCGAATAACTGTTCGACGATTCTAGTCAGCCGCTCGACTTCTTCCAGCAGGCTGCCCAGCGTCTCGCGCAACTCGGGCTTCAGGCGGCCGTCGGAAGCGAGGCTTTCGAGTTCGGCGCGCATGGCCGTCAGCGGCGTGCGCAATTCATGGGACGCGTCGGCGACGAACCGTTTGGAATTTAGGAGGGCGTCTTCCAATCGTCCAATCATCAGGTTTAGTGACAGCGAGAGCCGCTCCAGTTCCTCGGCCGTGCGCGCCATTGGCAGGCGCTCGCTCAAGTTGTGTTGTGTGATCTGCTCCGCTTTGCGCGCGATTTGATCGACCGGCGCGAGCGCGCGCCCGACCAACAGGTACCCGCCGCCGATGGCCACGAGTACGGCCACCGGCAGCCCGATGGCCAGCAGCACCAGAAACTGGTGAAGCATCGCCCCGACCGGCGCCATTGGCGCGCCGACTTCCACAACGTAACGCCTGCCATTGGCCGACGGAGAATTCAGCGCCGCGATAAGCAGGGTTTTCTTGTCGGCAAGCCTCTGCTGTCGCACGGATACCTCCGTCGGCGGGGCTGAGAGAGGCGGCAAGTCAGTCGGGTCGAAGCTCTGGTCCGTGGGGGGATTCGATCCATAGAGAACGCTTCCATCCGGACGCGATACACGGATGAAGCGGTCGTTGATCTCGGGGGCATACAGTGAATTGATCTCCTTGCCGACGGCGGCCTCGCCGGTTTGGTTCACGTTGGCAAGGAGGGTGTCCGCGATCTGCTGCGCGCGGCGCTTCTGGGTTTCGGCAAGGTTGGCTTCCAAATAATGTTTCAGGCCCACAAACATCAGCGCGGCCAGCAGAAGGAACACGGCGGTCAATAGGCCGGCGTACCAGACAATCAATCGAAACCTCAGGGAGCGCGTGCTCATGACTCGGTTTCATCCGTGAGGCAGTAGCCCACGCCGCGCACGGTGCGGATCAATTTGGCCTCGTGTCCCACATCCACCTTTTCGCGCAAATGGCGCACGTACACATCCACGATATTGGTGAGTCCCTCGAAGCTTTCGTCCCAGACGTGCTCTATGATCATCGTGCGGGAGAGCACCCGGCCGGCGTGGGATGCGAGGTACTCCAGGAGTGCGTATTCTTTCGAGGTCAGCTCGATGCGCTTGCCCGCGCGCTTTACCTGTTGCGTGAGGCGGTCGATTTCGAGGTCGGCGATTCGCAGCACGTGGTCGTGGCTGACCGGGGGGCGGCGCAGCAGCGCTTTGACGCGGACCAGCAATTCAGCGAAAGCAAACGGCTTCGTCAGGTAGTCATCGGCGCCCGCCTCGAAATTCTCGACCTTGTCCTTGGTGGCATCGCGGGCGGTCAGCACGAGCACCGGCGCCTTGCTCCCCTTGCGGCGAAACCGGCGGAGCAACTCCGTACCGTTGAGTCCCGGCAGCATCAGGTCGAGAATAATGAGGTCGTAGTCAACGCTCGACGCCATTTGCCAGCCGGTGTCGCCGTCGTAGGTCACATCGACGGCAAACCGCTCGGCTCGCAACCCGCGGGCGACGACGTCGGCCACTTTCCGTTCATCTTCTATGAGCAATAAGCGCATGTCCGGTTTGACACCGCCATACCATGACAGACTCACATTAAGATTGCATGAACGCCAAGTTAAAATTCGTTCAGAAACTTTGCACAGGAGCATACCTGTGGCAACTTTGCCGTGTGACGAAAACGTATCCACAGATGCCGAGTGGCAGGCGCGAAAGGGGAGAAGAATCATGAATAATCGTCTGGCCGCCTGGTTGATCGCCGGGATATTGCCCCTGATGGCTTCGTGCGCGGCTTCGAGAGATCTTGTTGTGATTGGCCCCGTTGGTCCTGGGCCGCTGACGGCGGATGAGTTGGCTCCGACCGGGTATCTCAAGGTGTACACGGCGACGGAAGACCACAATGACGGGAACGTACATTATTTTCCCCACACCGGTTACACCGTCTACTCCGAGGACGGGACAACGGTCGTGAAGAACGTCCGTAACGCCATCGGTATTCACGATGAGGATCCGTCCCTTGTCCAATTGCCGGCGGGTACATACGTCGTCCTCGGGGAAGTGGAGAACGGGGGCGTAGTAAAAGTCGCGGTGGTCATTCAACCGGGACAACTGACGAAGGTGGATTTGGGGAGTGATTGGAAACAACGGACGGCGGCTGGAAACGCCGCTGATTGGGTGCGATTGCCCAACGGTCAGATCGTCGGCTGGCGGGCGAGGGCTACGGCTTCGCAGAGTCCCTAGACCCTAGTTTTTGATGTGATGTTGGGAATACAACAAGTCATGCGTTCGACTCCGTTGACGGGAGACCGTACGACCGTACCGGTGAAGTGGGAGCGGGCACACCGGCGAATCGAATCCGATGTAGATACATAAACGGCTATGAGGAGGCTGATCCAGCGTCCGTTGTCACTGCCAAAGCAGATCGTCATGGGTTTGGCCTTGGTGTTGGTCGCGTTGATCGGTGCGGTGGATTACCGTATGGGGTCGGAAGTTCACGTCACCGCATTCTACTTGATACCGATTAGCTGGGCATGCTGGACGGTGGGACGCAAGACGGGTTTGTTCGTGGCGGCGGTCGCCACAGCCGTTTGGTTGATCGCCTACCGGATGAGCGCCTACACTCCCGGGCATCCTGTCATTCTGTATTGGAACAGCCTGATGCTGTTCGCATTTTTTGTTGTCGTTGTGTATCTGTTGTCGGCCTTCCAAACAGCCCACGATTACCTGGAGGAAACCGTCCAGCAACGGACGGCGGCGCTCCAGGCAGAAATCGCGCAGCGCGAGCGCGCCGAAGCGGCCAAGCTCCAGGCCGAACGCCTCGCCACGGCGGGCACGATGGCGGCAGAGGTTGCGCATGAGGTCCGCAACCCGCTGGGCTCGATCACGTTGAATCTTGACCTGATTCGCAAGGAGATTGACAAGCTGGCCGAATCGGCCAGCCGATCTCCAGAGGAAGGCCGCGTACTTGTCAATGAAATGCGCGAGGAGGTTCATCGCATTCAACACGTGATTGAAGAGTACCTACAGTTTGCGCGACTTCCGAAGGCGCAACGAAAACCCCTGGTGTTAAATGAGTTTCTCGACCAAAAACTCGCCTTCATGCAAGCTGCGTTTGACGAGGCCAAAGTGGAGGGACGGACGAAGTTCGATGCTTCACTGGGCCCCGTCAATGTTGACGCCGACCAGTTGTGGCAAGCCGTGCTCAACCTGATCCGCAACGGCTTGGAAGCGATGCCAAATGGCGGCGTGATGACTGTCAGCACCCAGCATGATGGTGATCAGGTGCTCTTGCAGGTCACCGACACCGGCACGGGAATGAGCCAGAAACAGGTGCGACAGGTCTTCAAGCCGTTTCTCAGCACCAAAGCCAAGGGAACGGGTCTGGGATTGACGCTGGCGCAGCAGATCGTAACCGAACACGGCGGCCACATCGAGTGCTCCAGTGCTGTCGGGAAGGGCAGCACGTTCACAGTTTACCTTCCGCTTGAAGAGGAATCCTGAAATGGCAGACCGAGCGAATATCCTGCTGGTGGACGACGACGAGCGTTTGCGCACTGCCGCAGGCAAAGTGCTCTCCGCCGAGGGCTACCGGGTGACCCGCGCCGGCTCGGGGCGGGAAGCGCTGGAGTTGTTGCAGGAGCCCAGCGTGGCCCTCGTGATTTCCGATTTAATCCTGCCCGACCTCGATGGAAACGCGTTGTTGCAGCAGATTCGCGAGCGACGACCTGAAGTAGAAGTGGTGATGATTACAGGGCACGGTAATGTCGAGAAAGCGGTCGAAGCGATGAAACTCGGTGCGTATGATTTCATCGAGAAACCGCTCGACAGCGTGGTGATGTTGAAAACCATCGCCAACGCGTTGGCCAAACAGCGCCTGGCCGCCGAGAACATTCATTTGCGACGGCAACTCCAGCGGCAACGCGGGATCGTCGGGCTGATCGGTGACAGCCCCGCCTTGGCGGCCGTCAAACAGATCATTCGCCAGATTGCGCCGACCAACGTCGGCGTACTGATCACTGGTGAGAGTGGCACCGGCAAGGAAATCGTCGCCGACGCGATCCACCTTCTCAGCGACCGCCACGACAAACCGCTGCTGAAGATCAGTTGCGCGGCGATTCCCGATACGCTCTTGGAAAGCGAACTGTTCGGTCACGAACGCGGTGCATTCACAGGCGCGACCGCCGCCAAGCCCGGCAAGTTCGAGTTGGCCAACGGCGGGACGTTGCTGCTGGATGAGATCGCCGAGATGAGCCCCCAACTGCAAGCCAAACTGCTGCGTGTGCTGCAGGACGGGAGCTTCCAGCGGCTGGGCAGCACGAAGGGACTTCATGCGGACGTGCGATTGCTGAGCGCGACACACACCGACATTCCGAAGGCGATCGCCGCTAGCAAGTTCCGGTCCGACCTTTACTATCGGATCAACACCGTCGAGATTTCGCTGCCGCCGCTGCGGGAACGCGGCGAGGACATCCTGCTACTGGCGGAGCATTTCCTCATAGACTGTGCCGCGGAGATGGGCAAAGGCGTGCGCTCCATTGCGCCCGCCGCGCTCGATCAACTGCGGGGTTACTTGTGGCCGGGCAACGTCCGCGAACTCGAACACGTCATCCAGCGCGCTGTGGCATTGGCGACCGGCGACACGATCACCAAATTCTCTTTCAGTACCGCGGACGGTGGCGTTGCCGGAGCGGCATCGAACCCGGCGGATGGGCCGGCCATTTCCATTCCCATCGGCACGACCGTGGACGAGGCCACGAAGCGTTTGGTGGAAGCCACGATTCGACAGTGCGGCGGCAACAAGCTCAAAGCCGCCCGCGTCCTCGGAATCCCACCACGCACCATGTACCGTCACTTCTCCGACTCAGCGAGTTAGGGTTCCGCCGAACTGGCAGTGTGCAGGCTGCCGTTGTGGCATAGCATCCTTCAACTGGGCGGCAAGACAAAATCGTGCGGAACGGTGAATGCGGTTCTCACGCAGACAATTGCACACCAATTCAGAAACGTGGCACCGGCGGTGCTGAGCGAAACGGGCATGGGAAAGATTGGCAATAAGTCTGTGTTGATCATTGACGATGACGTGGGAATGTTGCGGGCACTCAACAAGGTGTTGAGCGGCGAAGGTTGCATGGTGGCCACCGCGTCAAGTTCCGAGGCGGCGGTCAAGTTCTTGGGTACGGCAGGACACTACTTCGACTTGATCATCACCGACCTGCGGATGCCAGTTATCGATGGAATGGGCATCCTGCACGGTGTCAAGCAGGCCTACCCAGAGGTGCCGGTGATCATCATCACGGCCTTTGGGAGTCCCGAGGCGAAGACGGAGTCGTATCAACTGGGCGCAACCGCGTTTTTGGAGAAACCAGTGGACACGCAGCGACTACTCGCCACGATCGACCGCGTACTCGCGCCACCACCTTCTTGACCAAACCCGCCTTTGCTCACAGTTCGATCCGAACACTTCTCCACGTTCTGCCATGGTGGCACTGGCCGTTGGTTGTGAAACTGCCAGACTGGCTCAGCAACGTAAATCCACTTTCCGTCGGCATCATTCTTTCTGGTTGTCTCGCAACCCGTTACATCACGCTCGGCGCGATTGGCATCACCTGTGCGAATACGTATGGCGTTTATTCACCAAAAGGGAAACAAGCGACGGCATGAGAGATAAGGATCGACAGCAAGGAGGCATTACCAAGACATGGGACGCTTATTGAGACATAGGATCGGCGGTTTTACGCTGATTGAGCTGCTGGTGGTCATCGCGATTATCGGGATTCTGGCGGCGATGTTACTCCCCGCGTTGAATCAAGCTCGTGAAAAGGCGCGTCGGGCAATGTGCCTGAGCAACCTCAAACAGATTGGCCTGGGCATCGCCATGTACTCGGATAATTACAATGGCGCGATGCCGTTAGCCTCGGGCAACCCGCCCTCGCTTTGCGCCTCATTCAACCTGCTGAGCAATGTGATCACGTCGGCGAAGATTTTTGCGTGCCCCAGCGACAGCGCGGCGAAAGCACAAACGGGTTACGGACTGACAAACGGAAACTCGTTGGCGGTGAGCTACACGTACTGCGCCGGTCTTTTCTGGGAGGATCAGCCCGATTCGATCATTGCCCTGGATCGTATGGGCAATAATGTGGCAGCCACAGCGTACACCATCGGGGCGCGTTGGTCGGCCGCCGGGATGTCACCGATCGCGCCCCACAAGGATCAGGGCGGAAATGTGCTGTTCAATGACGGACACGTCTCGTGGGAGAATTCCCTGCCATTTACGTGTGGCACGAACGACTCGCCGAATGTAAACAACGTGCTCCGTGCCGAACTCCCATCGTCGTAACGAATCAACGTCAAATTGTCGCTTTCTTTGCAATGAAATGAGCATTAGAACCATCCATCGTACCGAGTTTGACCGTTTGGTGCCTCGTAATCCCACCTTGGAGAACGAGATGGGGGAAGAGGTCGAATGGTTTTCCAATCGGTCGGGAAACCTGCTTGGTACGATTGCCAAAGACGAACGCGCGGAAGGCTGGAACTACGCCATTTTGAAACGGGGAAAGAACGGCGATTCGTACGTCCGCTTAATGATGAACAGCGTTTCCAGCCTGATATGGCGACAACACTGTAACCAATGGGTCGTCCTCCGGGGGCTCGGAACTGGATGCCGCGTACGGCCTGGTTGCCAATGGCAAACTTTACCTGTTTCTCTCCGGCAGTTTTCAGAACAACGGCAATCGCGTGGACATCTTCATCGCCGACGGGCGGCCGGGTGAAAGCACCTTTTATTATCCAAGCGGCTCGATAGACCACATGAATAGCTCAGAATTCAGCTCTGGTTTTCAGGCCACTTTTGCGATGGACTTGAACCTTTCCAGTGCCCTCGCGGTGAATGCGTCAGAGTACCTCGTTGCTAACGGAACCTACTCCGGCGGCTCTGCGGGAGCCTTCACGATAAGCAACGGCATCGGATCCGGGACACCGACCAATGCAGGTTTCAATATCCAGATCGCGCTGAACAACTTGAATGCGGCAGGGGTAAGCGGCAACGGCAACGGCACTGCAGCCAACCAAACAGCTGCGGCCGCTGTGACCACCGGTTACGAAATTGCCATTCCGCTTTCGATACTGGGCAACCCGACGGGCCCCATTAAAGTGTTGGCGGCCATCAATAGCCCTTCGGATGCAGGTCCGCTGTCCAACCAGTGGCTTCCGGGATTGCCGGTGGGTTCTAGTAATTTTGCCCTAGGGAGCGCTTACATCGGGACGAACAATAGCACCGCCTGTTTTAATTTCAGCTCAACCTCCAGTAAGTGGTTCACCGTGCCCCTTGTCAATTCAGGGCCGGCGGTCGGGATCACGTCGCCGACCAACGGGGCGAATTACGCCCCCGGTTCGAACATTGGAGTCGCCGCAAATGCTACCGAAGCAGAGCACGCTATTGCCAGCGTTGCGTTCTACGCCAATTCCAGCCTGCTCGGCAATGTAACCAGCACGCCTTACAATTTCACTTGGACAGATGCTCCCGCCGGTTCCTACGCTCTAACTGCAGTAGCCACCGATACCGCGGGCATATCGGCAACCTCCTCTGTGGTGAATATTACTGTCGGACCGTTGGTCAGCATCACATCCCCCGCCAACAATACGACCTTTGGTCCCGCGGGTTCCAGCATCGTCATTAACGCGAATGCCTCTGAATCAGGTGGGGCCATCGCCAACGTGGCGTTTTATGTAAACTCCACCCTGCTCGGTATTGCAACAAGCTCTCCCTATAGCCTCACTTGGTCGAATGTTCCCGCGGGTTCCTACGCCCTGACTGCTCTGGCCACAGATGCGACCGGCGCTTCGACCACATCCAGTGTGGTGAATGTTACGGTTTCCACGCTTGATGCCTATGACGATGCCTCTGCTTACGGTAGCAGTTTGGCAAACGGCGAGAACCTCGGTTTTGGATTCCAGCCATGGCTGCTAGTGGGAGGCGGTCAGTACAGCGGGTTTATTATCCAAAGTTCGGGCAATATTGACACCTCGGGCGAGTCTTGGGACATGTATGCCAACGGCACCGGGTCGCCCTACGCCATCGCTTACCGTGGGTTCAACAATGCGCTTACGACGGGACTGGTCTTCAGCGTCAAATTCCAGAACACGGCCATTTCCTCTGGTGACATGGGCCTTTGTTTGCGGAGCGATAACAATACAAACTTTATTGACACCTCCATCATCACGAATTCGGGCACACGCTTCGCCTTTTACATCGCGGCCGGCCAGACTGATTATTACATCTGGAACGGGAACGGCCTGACCGACAGCGGGATCGCCTCCCGGACGACCGGATTGTCTCTGCAGCTTCACCTCCTTACGGCGAACACCTACGAGATGGTGGTCAAAACGGCGGATGGTTTGACCACCCTCGCCACTTTCCCGAGTGCGCCTTTGGCGGGCGCTTCGGGAACGGCCATCCAAACGTTTGCTTGCTTCAATTTGGCCACCGCCTCTTACGAAGACACCTATTTCAACAGCCTGCAAGTTTCTTCTGGGGGGTTTTCTGGTGGGCCGGTGGTCAGCATCACATCGCCCACGAACAATGCAGATTTCGCTCCTGGCTCCGGCATCGCCATAACCGCGAACGCCTCTGAGTCGGGCGGCTCCATCAGCAATGTCGCATTCTATGCCAACTCCACATTGCTCGGTAATGTGACCATCTTCCCCTACAGTCTCACTTGGTCGAGCGTTCCGGCCGGAGACTACGCCCTGACCGCTGTGGCCGCTGATGCTACGGGAAACACGACAACCTCCACCGTGGTAAACGTTACTGTCGGGCCAGTGGTCAGCATCACATCACCCGCCAGCAATGCGAGATTCACTCCGGATTCCAGCATTACCATCACCGTGAATGCCTCTGAGTCGGGTGGCACTATCGCCAACGTGGCGTTCTATGCCAATTCCACCCTGCTCGGCATTGTGACCAACGCTCCCTACAGTCTCACTTGGTCGAGCGTTCCGGCCGGAGACTACGCCCTGACCGCCGTGGCCACGGATGCCACGGGCAACACGACAACCTCCACCGTGGGGTACGTCGTTGTCAGCGCGACGGTTGCCTATGACGATGCCTCTGCTTACGGTAGTAGTTGGGCAAACGGCGAGAACCTCGGTTTTGGATTCCAGCCTTGGGTGTTGACGCAAAACAACAACGGCGGCCCGACTTACGCTGGGTTCTTCACCGGCACCTCGGGCGACATCGACACCTCCGGCTGGGCGTGGGGCATGTATGCCAATGGCACCGGGTCGCCCTATGCCATTGCCTACCGCGGATTTAACAGTGGCCTGACGACGACAGAAGTCTTCAAGGTCCAATTCCAGAACACGGATATTGATGCCGGTGGCGAGATGGGCTTTTGTTTGCGAAGCGATAGCAATACAAGCTTTGTAGACACGTCAATCATTACGAATTCGGGCACGCGCTTCGCCTTTTACTTCATCGGCGGCCAGAATGATTATTACATCTGGAACGGGAACGGCCTGACAGACAGCGGGATCGCCTTTACGAGTACCGGGTTGTCTCTCGAATTTTACCTGGACCCGGCGGACACGTACGAGATGGTTGTCAAAACGGCGGATGGTTTAACCACCCTTGCCACTTTCCCGAGCGCACCCTTGGCGGGCGCTTCGGGGGCGGCCATCCAAACGTTTGCCGGTTTCAATGTGGGCAGCGGCTCCAGTCAAAATGCCTTCTTTAACAGCCTGCAGATTGCGCCCCCAGCACCGGTGGTCAGCATCACATCGCCGACCAACAATGCGGATTACGCTCCCGGTTCGAGCCTGGCCATCACAGCGACTGCCTCTGTAAGGGGTGGCACCATCGCCAGCGTCGCGTTCTATGCCAATTCCACATTGCTCGGCATTGTGACCAGCGCTCCCTACAGTCTTGTCTGGTCGAATGCTCCCGCCGGTTCCTATATCCTGACTGCTGTGGCCACTGATGCCACGGGGAACACGACAACCTCATCGGCGATGAACGTCACTGTCGGGCCTGTCGTCAGTATCACATCGCCGGCTAACAATGGGAATTTCATTCCGGGTTCCAACATCGCCATCACGGCGAATGCCTCAGAAACGGGAGGCGCCATCGCCAACGTGGAGTTCTATGCCAATTCCATTCTGCTGGGCATTGCGACCAGCGCTCCCTATAGCTTCAACTGGTCGAGCGTCCCGGCCGGGGACTACGCGCTAACCGCCGTGGCCACAGACGCGACCGGCGCTTCGACCACATCCAGTGTGGCGAACATTACTGTCAGCGTTGTTTTTGTTCCGAGTCAGATCAAGACTGTCTTTGTGATTCCGCTGGAGAACCACGACTGGGTTCAGGGATGTCCGACTTGCAGTCCGCAGCAAATCTTTGGCAATCCCGCTGCGCCTTATGTGAACAGCCTGGTCACGCCCGGCAACTCGAACGCGGTGCAGGTTTCCTACGCCACGAAGTATTACAGCGTCAATATAACAGGCGAGCATCCATCCGAACCGAATTACATCTGGTCGGAAGCCGGGACGGACTTCGGGGTTCATACGGACAACGATCCGAGCACGGGTTCGGGCAACCTGTATACCTGTCAGCATCTCTGCGGCCAGTTGACCGCGGCGGGCATTG
>JBEKLM010000046.1:0-38195 GCA_050010195.1 Verrucomicrobiia bacterium | reverse complement strand
TATCTCGTGTACGACGACGCGGTGAAGGGACCGCGGCCCGGTGTGTTGGTTGTCCATGACTGGATGGGGCTGGAAGGATACGCCAAGATGCGCGCGGACATGCTGGCGAAACTCGGGTACGTCGCGTTCGCCGCCGACATTTACGGCAGGGGCGCGCGCCCGGCGAACCGTCAGGAAGCCAGCGCGCAGGCGAGCAAGTACAAAGGCGACCGCGAATTGCTTCGGGCGCGTGTAAACGCGGCGCTGGGTGTGCTGGAGAAGCAGCCACAATGCGATAAGAAACGGGTGGCGGCCATCGGTTATTGTTTTGGCGGCACGACGGTTCTGGAACTTGCGCGTAGCGGGGCGGACATTGCCGGCATCGTGACGTTTCATGGCGGACTGGACACGCCGACGCGCGACGCGAAAAACATCAAATGCAAAGTGCTGATCTGCCACGGCGCAGACGATCCGTATGTGCCGGCGACCGATGTGGCGGCGTTGCAGGACGAGTTGCGCAAGGCGGGCGTGGATTGGCAGATGATTTTCTACAGCGGCGCGGTGCACAGCTTCACGCGGCCCGATTCGGGCAATGACAACTCCAAGGGCGCAGCCTACAATGAAAGGGCCGATAAACGGTCGTGGGAAGCGATGAAGGAGTTCTTCAGCGAGATATTCAAATGAGGTGTGTGCCGGCTCGTTAACATGCGAGCGTTGCGTATGCATCTCATTGTTATCACGCGGGTAACGACCGGCATTTAGGGTCTGTTTGCGGCAGGAAAGCTGCTTCTACAACGGGCGGCGCGTCGTCTTGGGCAGGCGCGCATCATAAGTCTGTGTGAACGATGACGCGACTGGCCATCATTGACGGAATACGGACGCCGTTCTCGAAAGCGGGGACGGAGTTGAAGTCGCTTCCCGCGCAGGACCTCGGGCGCATCGTGGTGAGCGAGCTGTTGGAGCGCACCGGGGTTGATCCCCACAAGATTTCGCAGGTAGTTTTGGGGTGCGTGGCGCAGCCGGCGGAAGCGGTGAACGTCGCGCGGGTCATTGCCCTGAACGCCGGTATTCCCCAGGAGATTCCCGCCTACACGGTGCACCGGAATTGTGCCAGCGGATTCGAATCGATCACGAGCGCTTACGAGAAAATGGCGGCGGGCCGGGGCGACGTGTTTGTGGTCGGGGGCACCGAGAGCATGTCGAACATTCCGCTGTTGTTTTCGACGGCGGCGGCGGACAAGTTTGCCGCGCTGGCGCGGGCGAAGTCATTTCCGAAGAAGCTCGGTGCGATGCTCGCGTTTCGTCCGGGCGATTTCAAGCCGCGCATCGGCGTGATGCTCGGGCTCACCGACCCTGTGTGCGGACTGAACATGGGACAGACCGCGGAGGTTTTGTATCGCGATTACGGCATCCCGCGCGAGCGGCAGGATGCATTCGCGCTCGAATCGCATCAAAAGACGGTGAAGGCACGGGCGAAGCTTGCCGAAGAGATTTGCACGGTCTATCTGCCGAACGGCAAGTTCGCGGACAAGGACAACGGCGTGCGCGAGAACCAGACAATGGAAGCGCTCGCGAAGTTGCGTCCCGCATTCGACAAACGCAACGGGACGGTGACCGCCGGCAATTCATCGCAAGTCACCGACGGAGCGGTGGCGCTGCTGGTCATGGAGGAGGAAACGGCCCGCCGACAGGATTTGAAGCCACTCGGTTATTTGCGGGGGTACACCTATGTCGGCCTGGATCCGAAACGCATGGGGCTTGGGCCGGCGTACGCGATTCCGAAAGTGCTGGAAGAATCGCGTGTGCGCTGGAACGAGGTGCAATTGATCGAGATCAACGAGGCGTTTGCGGTCCAGGTGTTGGCGGCGGAGCTGGTCTTGCGCAAGGAATTCGGGATGGAAATCAATCACGACCTGCTTAACGTCAACGGCGGGGCAATCGCGCTGGGACATCCCGTTGGGGCGAGCGGAGCACGGCTGGTGCTAACCTTGTTGAAAGAAATGAAGCGCCGCAACCTGAAGACGGGCATCGTATCGGCCTGTATCGGCGGAGGGCAGGGCGGCGCGCTGATACTGGAGCGGGCGTGATGCAATCACCGCGAATGGAATATGACGCCGAGGGCATCGCCTGGGTGGTGTTCGACGACCCGGAGTCGAAGGTCAACGTTCTCGGCACCGAGCAGATGCGGCAACTCGACGCGGTGCTGGATGAGTTGTACAAACGCAAACCGAAAGCGGTGGTGTTCATCAGCGCCAAGCCGGGGATCTTCATCGCGGGCGCGGACATTAATGAGTTGCAAAGAATCCACGATGCAAGTCTTGGGGCGGACCTTTCCCGGGCGGGTCACAGGATATTCGCCAAGATCGAGCGGCTTGGCGTGCCGACCGTGGCCGCCATCGACGGCGCGTGCCTGGGAGGCGGATGTGAACTCGCGGTGGCGTGTCGTTATCGGGTGGCGGCGGACGGGCCGAAGACGCAGATTGGGTTGCCCGAAACACAACTGGGCATCATCCCCGGGTGGGGTGGATCGCAACGTCTCCCGCGCCTGATCGGATTGGGAGCGGCGCTGGACATTATTTGCGCGGGCAAGAGCGTGAGCGCAGACAAGGCGCGGCGCATCGGTTTGGTGGATGCGGCGGTGCCGAGCGTGGTATTGCGCGAGACGGCGACACGGCTGGCGTTGGGCCAGCAGCGCGTGAAGCGGAAATCTTTGTGGACGCAGAACTGGTGGCCGATGCGGCGATTCATCTGCCGGGTGGCGCGCAAGCGCGTGCTGTTGCGCACCGAAGGCCGGTATCCGGCCCCGTTGCGGGCGATTGACGCGATGGAGGAGGGACTGAGAGGAGCGCTCCATGAAGGCCTGGAGGGCGAGGCGAAAATTCTTGGCGAGGTGAGCGTCACGCCGCAATGTCGCAACCTGATTCGCCTATTCTTCTTGCGCGAGAAGTACTCGAAACTGGTATTCAACCCCGAGACGGTGGAACGGACCGGGCCGATCTCGGCGAAAGTGACGACGTCGCCCGTGGAAAAAGTGGGGGTGCTCGGCGCGGGCGTGATGGGCGCGGGGATTGCGCAATGGTGCAGCGCCCGCGGGTTGACGGTGCGGTTGAAAGACATCAAGCCGGATTTCGTCGCGGCCGGCGTCAAACGTATTGCCGACGCGTATCGCGAGGGCGTCAAGCGACGGAAGATGTCCGACCTGGATGCGCAGCACGGGCTGGCGCGGGTACACCCGACAACCGATTACAGCGGGTTTGGCGATTGTGACCTCGTAATCGAGGCGGTGTTGGAGAAGATCGAGGTCAAGCGGCAGGCGTACGGCGAATTGGCGGCGGCGTTGCGAAAGGATTGCATTATCGCGTCGAACACGTCGGCGATCCCGATCGACGAACTGGCTGAGGCGAGCGGTCGCCCCAAACGGTTCGTCGGAATTCACTTTTTCAATCCGGTGCACAAGATGCCGCTGGTGGAAATCGTGCGCGGGACGAAGACCGCGCCCGAGGTCGTCGCGGCGGCGGTGGAATTTGCGAAGCGACTGAAGAAGATCCCGGTGGTTGTGAAAGGGTCGCCCGGTTTTCTGGTGAATCGGCTGTTGATGCCGTATTTGAACGAGGCGGGCGTGTTGCTCGGGGAAGGCGAGACCATCGAGTCGATTGACGAAGCGATGCTGGATTTTGGGATGCCGATGGGGCCGCTGCGGCTGATTGATGAAGTAGGGATTGACATCGCGTATGACGTGGCGGCCGAGTTGGGCGAAGCATATAAGGACCGGATGGCGGTGGCGCGAGTTCTTCGGCAGGTGCACGAGCAAGGGTTGAAAGGTCGGAAGGGCGGGGTGGGATTCTACGTTTACAAGAAGAAAAAAGAGGAGCGGGTGAATCGGAAGCTGGCCAAGGCGATTCGGCGAGATGTTGAGTCGAGGAATGCCAAGAAGGAACCGCGGTCAGCGCGGGACATCCAGCGGCGATTGCTGGGCGTGATGATTGAGGAAGCCAAACGGTGTCTCAGCGAAGGCGTCGTGGCGTCGGAAGACGACATCGACGCGGGCATGATTTTCGGCACCGGTTTCCCGCCGTTTCGTGGCGGGCTGGTGGTGTACGCACGCGACGTGGGATTGTGGTAAGATAGTCGGGATGGCATTCGCGTTTCAACGTGGCGAATCACTGGCCGGGCTGGTGTTGGCGGCCTCGAACGGTCTTGTCGACCCGAACTTTCATCGCACCCTTGTCTATATCGCCGAACACGGCCCGTCGGGCGCGCTGGGTCTGGTGATGAATCGTCCGATCAACAAGACGCTGGGTGAAGTTGCGGAGTCGCCAGAATTGCCGGATATCTTGCGCGGGACGCCGGTGTTCCAGGGAGGGCCGGTGAGGCCGACCGCATTGCTTCTGGCACGGTTCCAGCGAGGAAAGACGGATGAGGAACTGCGTTGTCAAATCGTCGCCGATCCATTCGAACTGGTGGAACCCCGCCGGCGGGGCTGGGTGCGCGCGTTTGCGGGATATGCCGGGTGGGGCGAGGGACAACTGGAGCGGGAATTGGGCGATCACTCGTGGGTGGTGTGCCGTCCGCATACCGCGTTGTTGGAGCAACCGGTGCCGCCGGCGATCTGGGAGGCGTTCGTGGGGGAGGACCAGCGGTGGCGGAAGCTGATAGCGCTCTTACCAAAGTTCACGGGTCTGAATTGACCGGTGACGCGCGATCCCCGTTTCGCATGGACCAACGCAAGCTGGCAGCGTTGTTAATTGTCGCGGCCGGCCTCTGGGCGTACCACAACAGCCTCCACGGGCCATTCATTTTCGACGACATCCCCTCGATCGTGGAAAATCGGCACCTTCGTCATCTGTGGCCCATTGACGTGGTCATGACGGCGCCGCCGGGGACCACGGTGACGGGGCGGCCGGTGGTGTGCCTGACGCTGGCACTGAACTACGCGGTGGGCGGATTGAACGTCTGGGGATATCATGTATTCAATCTGGCGATTCATCTGATTTCCGCGCTGGTGTTGTTTGGGATTCTGCGGAGGACGTTTGAGAGCGAAACACTTCGTGATCGATTCGGGGGCAACGCTGTAGGGTTGGCCGCGACGATTGCGCTCGTGTGGGAGGTTCATCCCCTGCAGACGGAGAGCGTCACGTACGTCGTCCAGCGCACCGAATTGCTGATGGGGTTGTTCCTGTTGCTCATGTCGTATTGCGTCATTCGCAGCGACCGGTCCACGAACCCAGCTCTTTGGCAGTCGGCGGCCATTGTGTCGTGCGCGCTGGGGATGGGAAGCAAAGAGGTGATGGTTGTCGGGCCGTTGATTGTGTTGCTGTACGACCGGGTGTTTCTCGCGCCGTCGTTTCGGGAATTGTGGCGGCGGCGGGCGGGCTTGTATGTTGGCCTGGTGGCGACCTGGCTGATTCTGGCGGGGTTGGTGGTGTTGACCACGCGCGAGATGACCGGGTTGGGGATGCAGGAGATCACGCCATGGGACTACCTCAAGACCGAGGCCGGCGTACTGGTGCATTACCTGCAACTTTGCTTCTGGCCGCATCCATTGCTGATCGACTATTTCGACTGGCCGGTAGCGCGGTCATGGAAAGACGCTTTGGTTCCCGGCATCGTGGTGCTCGGATTGCTGGGGGCAACCATCGGGGCGTTTCGACGGCGGCCATGGGTGGGGTTTTGGGGTGTGTGGTTCTTTCTCATTTTGGCGCCGACATCGAGCGTGATGCCGAGCCTGGGCGAAGTGGCGGCGGAACGGCGCATGTACCTGCCTTTGGCGGCGGTGGTGACGCTGGTTGTTGGCGGGGGATGGCGGGCGTTGGCGGGTTTGCCTGGGGATCGCCGTGACAACCGCGCGGCACGACGGTTGGGAGCAGTGGCTCTCGTCGCCGTTGCGTTGGTGCTCGGCTGGTTGACGATACAGCGGAACGAGGTTTACCGCAACGACGTGGGGATTTGGTCCGACGTGGTGGCTCAACGGCCGCACAATACACGTGCGCTGAGCAATCTGGGGACCGTGCTGGTGGCGCATGGACGAGTGGACGAGGCGCTGGCGCGGTACGACGAGGCCGTGGAACTTGACCCGGGCAATTCCGACGCACAGTTCAATCTTGGCCTGACGCTGGCAGGACGCAACGAATTGGACGCGGCATTGGTCCACTTGAATGAAGCGGTGCGACTCGTGCCGCACAGCGCCCTGGCGCAGTGCGATCTCGGTATCGTGCTGACCGAGAAGGGCGATCTCGCCGGCGCGTCGAAGCATTTGACCGAATCGCTCCGATTCGATCCGCGAAATTCCGCGGCGCACAATGCCATGGGTGTTGTTCTCGCGCGTCAGGGCAATCCTGTGGAAGCGGAGAAGGAGTTCACCAAGGCGGTGCAGTGGCAGTCGGATAACGCGCAAGCGCACGCGAATTTGGGGTTTACGTTGGCGCAACTGGGCCGGATGGACGAAGCCGTGCGCCACTGGGAGACGGCGGTTCGGCTCGATCCGAAACAGGACAATGCGCGGCGGGCGCTGGATCGCGTTCGCGGCGGCGGACCGTGACGGACGGGGGCGCAGGGCGCGTGAGGAAAGGTGTCTTGCGGCGGCGTGGCCACCAGGGTCAAACAAGAGGAGAGTCGAGACTTGTCATCAGCAGTTCGTGCATCTTCAGACGACGCAAGGGGGGTGGCCCCTAAGCAACGTACTGAGAGGGTTGCTCGACTCTCCATGCTAATTTTACGCCTCTCCATCCGAAATGCAAGTGGCAGGGTCGTCGGCAAAATACGGCGGGAACTTTGAACGGGTATCCCAGTTGCGCTGTCTCAAGTTCAGTTTCTCGGTTTCTTGGAATCGGCGGGCGGGTTGGAGGAACAGAGGTTTCCGTGGTCGAGCCCACAAACCATCAACCCCGTCGGTCTGGAGACCGAAGAGTCGAAAGCTGAGGGCGGCGCATTCAGCCGAATGCGCCGCTTTCTTTTGCCAAGGGGAACCGGCGGTGGGAATTGAGCGGGGAAACGAAAGAGAGTCGAGGCCCGAACATGCACCGCTCTACACGTAGCAGCCTGCAGCTTGCCCTCGACTCTCCGCGGCAACATAAGCCAGATTGAAGGAATAGCACCGCATACTTGGTCCAGAACGGTAGCCTGATTCCGCGGCGGACGTGGAGGCTGGCGGCGGGAGGAGTATGTCGGGGAGGGGGTTTGAGCCCAGGAGACCACAGAGCTTGTGAGTTGTGAAACGTTGGCCCCTCTGATCCCTGATACCTAGTAGTACTAGGCATCAGCCCACCACGCAATACATGACGGTGCCATGTATTGTGCGCTCGGTTCGACTTCGCTCACCGCAGGCAGGGCAGGCAGGTTCAGGATGACGGCTTTTGGAGAATGGACGGCTGCGAAGGGCTTGCGGGGAAGGATCGGAGAGATAGTGGGTCGCGAAAAAAGGTACTTTTTGCGAAGCGAACCCAATGGGTTTATTGCGAAATTGCACATGAAAGACGGGGGACGACAACAGGTTAGAAAAATGGAAATCGCGAAAAACGGTTGGGTTCGTCCCCCCGAGAACTGGCTTCGCTAGACGTGGTCTGGGTTGCCGTCGGTATGAAATGGGGGGGTGTTTTGGGATGGTGAATTGCGGCATCTGCCCTCGCCGTCCACCTTCACCGAGGCGACGGCTGGCACGATGGAAACGTGTGGGGAAGGCGTTAGTGGCAAGGCATTTGCTACATTGAGAGGTGGGGGACAAGGAATTCGCTCGGCTTGGCGTCCTTACGTACCCCCATGTCCAATGAACCAGACGTGGAGAGAACGACGGTTGGTGGCTGGCGGTGTGATCGTGTTGATCACGCTGTTGGCTTACATGCCGGCGTTGCACGGCGGGTTTATTTGGGACGATGATTCGCATGTGACCGACAGCACGGCGTTGCGGACGCTGCACGGGCTGTTGACGATTTGGACGAAGCCCGGCGCGGTGATGCAATACTATCCGCTGGTGCACACCAGTTTTTGGGTGCAGTACCACCTCTGGCAGTTGAATCCGTTTGGGTACCATCTGGTGAATGTGTTGCTCCAGGCGGGCAACGCGATTCTGCTGTGGCTGGTGCTGGAGCGGCTGGAAATTGTCGGCGCGTGGCTGGCGGCGGCGGTGTTCGCGATTCATCCGGTGGAGGTCGAGTCCGTCGCGTGGATTTCGGAACAGAAGAATCTGCTGTCGGGCGCGTTCTACCTGGCGGCGGTGCTGGCGTATCTGCGGTTCTGTCCGTTGGACGAAACGGAAGGGGCTGCGGAGAAGAGGCGGTGGGGATTGTACGGGTTGGCGTTTGCGTTTTTTGTGGGCGCGATGCTGAGCAAGACGGTGGCGTGCACGTGGCCGTTGGCGATCTTGCTGTTGACGTGGTGGAAACGCGGAGGGATTAAGAGTCGCGATGTGTGGCTGATGACGCCGTTTGTCGCGATGGGAGCGGTATTGGGATCGATCACTGTGTGGGTGGAGACCTACTGCACGGGGACGCGCGGGGCGGGGTGGTCATTTACGATGTTTGATCGGGCGTTGATCGCGGGGCGGGCGGTGTGGTTTTACGCGGCGAAGCTGGCGTGGCCCGATAACCTGGCGTTCGTGTATCCGCGGTGGAACATCGATGCGGGACAAGTGTGGCAGTGGGTATTTCCGCTGGCGGTGGCGCTCGTGGTGGTGGCGCTGTGGGTGGGGCAGAGGAGGATGGGGAGGGGACCGATCGTGGCGGGGGCGTTTTTTATTGTTACGTTGGGGCCGGCGTTGGGGTTTGTCAACGTGTACCCGATGCGGTACTCGTTTGTGGCGGATCATTTTCAGTATATGGCCAGCATCGGGTTGATCGTGGCGGCGGTGGCGGTTGGAGCGATGATGATTCGGGAGCGGGTGTTGAGGACGGCGGTGGGCGTGGCGGTGTTGGTGTCGTTGGCGGCATTGACGTGGCAGCAGGGACACGCGTATGAGAGCGCCGAGACGCTGTGGCGGGACACGTTGGCGAAGAACCATGGTTGTTGGATGGCGCACAATAATCTCGGGATACTGTTGGCTCACCGCGGTGATCTGGCGGGGGCGCGGGCGGAGTACCGGGAAGCGTTGCGGCTCAGTCCCGACTCGTACGAATCGTATAACAACCTGGGGAACCTCTTGATGCAGGAATCGCAACCGGCGAAAGCCGTGGCCGAGTACTGCGGGGCGTTGCGGATCGAACCCGGGTACGTCCGCGCGCGGGCCAATTTGGCGAACGCGCTGGGTCGGTTGGGTCGGGCTGATGAGGCGATCAACCAATACCGGATCGTGGTGGAGATGAAGCCCGACGAAGTCGATGCCCATTACAATCTCGGGCTCACGCTGGCCAAGCAGGGGCGAATTGGTGAAGCGTGCCAGCAATTTGCGGAGGTGGTCCGGTACCAACCTGAATCGGCCAACGCGGAGTACAACTGGGGATTTGCCCTCGCCAAGCAGGCCGATTTCGCGCATGCGATTTCACATTATCGCGCGGCGGTGCAGTTGAACCCCGACTACGCGGCGGCGCATTACGGATTAGGAATGGCGCTGTTGCGAAACGGGCAACGCACGGAGGCAATCCAGGAGTTGCAGCGCACGCTGGAACTGGAGCCGGGTTCAACGGAGGCCCGACACGCCTTGGACGCGGCGAACACGCACGCGTGAGTTGGTATGCGACTCGGGACTGAATCACGCATCCGTGCGGCGGGCGCGGAAAAAACTTTTCAACAGGTCACGGGCTTCCGTTTCCTTGACGCCGGACTGGACTTCGAGGACGTGGTTTAACCCGGTGGCCGAGGTGATGGGAAAGACCGAGCCCGCGCCGCCGGCGCGCTCGTCACGGACACCGAACACGAGACGCTTCAGGCGCGAGAGCATCATGGCGCCGGCGCACATGGGGCAGGGTTCTTTGGTGACAAAGAGCGTGCAGCCTTCGAGTCGCCAGTCGCCGAGGGCGTTGGCCGCCTGCGTGATCACAAGGATTTCGGCGTGGGCGGTGGCGTCTTTGAGCAGCTCCACCTGATTGTGGGCGCGGGCGATGATTTTCGCGTTGCGGACGATGACCGCGCCGACGGGCACTTCGTCAGCCTCGTAGGCCATGCGCGCGAGCCGCAACGCCTCGCCCATGAAATAGTCATCACTGGTCAGGTCGATGCGCGGGGACGATCCTTCGGGTTGGCTGGGCTGAATCACAAAAGGAAGCTAGCGAGTCTGACAGGCTCCGGCAAGCGATTTGGCGTGCGACGCCCGTGGCAGGGCTCAGACCAGGTTTGGCGGGGAGCTGGCGTGGGCCTTGAGGTTTCCCGCTCGTTTCTTCGGTTCGCGGACCATGGGCTGCATGAACGATTGCATGAGTCCCGAGAGAGCTTCCCGAGTCACGATCAGCCCACCGAACGGTTGCCACTGGTCCAGGATGAGCTTGTTTACTTCGGCAACCAGGGCGTCCGGGCTCGACGCGATGGCGATCTTGTATTCGACGACGCGCGACTGCCGCATTCTCATCGGCCTGACTTTCCCCGGCGTGGTGTCGCACAAAGAGGGTTAAAGATTTGTTGCTGAATCATCGGATGTTCTTAGCACAATGAGAGATGGGTCGACAAGTGCCAACCGAAGCAGGTGGAAGGCCGCGCCGCATGACAGGTCAGAGGTAAAGATTCATTTGCCGGATGAAGACGGCGAGTACAGAATCTGGTCGATGAGCGACGGCCCATGGATCGCCGATATTTCGGCGGCGCGAAATCGATTGCGCGTCACCGGCGCGGATTGCGTGGAATTCCTGCATGGCCAGTGCACGAATGATATTAAGAAGTTGGGCGTGGGAGACACTTGTTACGCTGCGTTTCTGAATGCGAAAGGGAGAATGCGCGGAGAAGGGCACGTCATTTGCCAAGCGGACGCGTTTCTGCTGGAGACAAGCCCCGGGCTGGCGCCATCGTTGGAAAAGTTTATCATCACGGAAGACGTGATGATCGAGGACATGAGCGCAGCGCTCGGGGAATGGCTGGTGATTGGTGGCGCGCGTGCAGACCTGCCGGCGGGTGCGGTGACATTCCCGCACGCGCTTGGGTTGGGCGTCATTAGCGGCGAACGGATGGCGGAAACGATCAACGCTGAGGTGTTGGAAGCGCTGCGCATCGAAGCGGGTGTGCCGTGTTGGGGCGTTGATATGGATGAGAACACGATTCCCAACGAAGCCGGCCTGGAAGAACGGGCCATCAGCTACGACAAGGGATGTTACATCGGCCAGGAAACCATCGCGCGAATCAAGACGTACGGTCATGTGAATCGACAGCTTGTGCAGATGGCGTTGACGGGACAAGGTGTGCCGGCGCGAGGGGACAAGGTCGTTGTGGAGGGGCGTGAAGTGGGTCAGGTGACGAGCGCGGTGTTCTCCTCGCGGCTTGGCAAACCGCTGGCGCTCGGATATGTTCGGCGCGAGCTGGCAAAGACGGGCGTCACGCTCAAATGGAACAATCAACTAGTGGAGGTACGGAGAGTATGCGGCGAATGATGTGGTTGGTCGGGGTGGTGGCAGTCGGACTTTTTTTGAAAGGACCCAATATTATGGCAGCGGATACAGATCAGGTGGCGGTGGTGGAGACGAAGCTTGGGAAAATTGTGATTGAGTTTTATGACAAAGATGCGCCGAAGACCGCGGCCAACTTTATCAAGCTTGCCAAACAGGGCTTCTATGACGGCACGACGTTCCATCGGGTGATTCCCGGTTTCATGATCCAGGGAGGAGATCCGAACAGCAAAAGCCCGGACCGGAGCACGCATGGAACGGGCGGGCCTGGCTACACGGTCGAGGCGGAAATCAAGCGCGATCACACACGCGGCACGGTGGCCACGGCGCGGCTCGGCGACCAGGTCAATCCCGAGAAGCGGTCGAGCGGCAGCCAGTTTTTCATCAACGTCAAGGACAACGGCTTTCTGAATGGGGGTTACACGGTGTTTGGAAATGTCGTTGCGGGGATGGACATCGCGGACAAGATCGCGAACGTTCCACGCGACGGTCGCGACAACCCGAATGACCGGGTGGAGATGAAGGTGACCATTACAACGCGAGCCGAGGCGCTTAAGAAGTAGCGGTTGTGGTACATGACGGTCCAGGAGATCGCGGTGGCGTTGGAGCGGTTGGGTTGCCCGTCGGAGAAATGTGAAGCGATGGCGGCGCAACTCGACCGTCGGGCACGGATGGATGCGACACGGAGGGGAGTGTCCCATGAATCGGCCCTGCAGCAGTTGCTGGGGTTGATGGCGCAAGGTTGGGCGAACCCTCCGCATCGGCAAAAGGATTGAATCCGAAACTGTGTTGCGATCTTTTATTATCAGAGCCACGTTTGTCGCTGTTGTGTGGCACGTGACGGTGTCGGCACGTGAAGTGCCGATTGTCATTCTGCACACCTGCGACCTGCATGGGAATATCCTGCCGACGGAGAGCTACGAAGGCGAGACCAACGTGGGAGGCATCGCGCGCTGCGCCACGGTGATTCACCAAATCCGCGAGCACGAGAAAAACGTCCTGTTGGTCGATGCCGGCGATACGATGCAGGGGACGCTGGTGAGCTTCCTCACCGGTGGTCAGGTGATGGTGAAGTGTCTCAACGAGCTGCACTACGATTCATGGACATGGGGCAATCATGAGTTCGATTGGGGATTGGAAAAACTGGCTGCCAGCGGCGAGCTTGCAGAGATGCCGATTGTCGTTGCCAATATGCGCCAAGCCAAGGATGGCGCGAACGCCTTTTCCCGCCAGATCGTGTCACGATTGAAACCCTATATCGTGAAGCAGATCGATGGTGTCAAAGTGGGGATCATCGGTTTGGACACGCCCGGTGTCCCGAGTTGGAGTCGTCCGCGGCTGATTCCGGGGCTGGAATTTGCGGATTCCGTGGACACGTTGCGGAGGGTTGTTCCCGAGGTTCGAGCCGCGGGCGCGCAGGTCCTTGTGCTGGTGTGTCATCAAGGATACCGGGAAGCCGGAGACGATCACGCCAATCAGATCAATGCGATCGCCCGCGACTTCCCTGAGTTGGACGTGATCATTGGCGCGCACACCCATCGCAACTTTCCAGAATTCAAGGTGAGCAACGTCCTCTACAGCCAGGCCGACTATTACGGGATTTACCTGGGGCGCGTGGATCTGGTGTTTGACACAGAGAAGGGCCGGGTCGTCCATCGGCAATCCAACACGTTGTTGATGGACGAGCACATATCGTTCGATCCTGAGATTCTGAAGATCAGCGGTGGCGAAATCGACCGTGCGGAGAAGATGTCCAGCGCCACCCTCGGAGAGGCGACCGATGATTTGTGGGTGCGAGCCCTGCCACACAAGGAGACACCCATTCACGACCTGATTTTCGATGCGATTGACAGCGCGTTACGCGAGCGGGGAGTGAAGGTGGACGCGATCGTACACGGGGTCGTCGAGAACCGCGTCGGGTTGAGGAAGGGCGCCATTACTGTGGGCGATGTATGGAACATTGTGCCGTACGAAAACACCATCGGGGTGGTTCAATTGACCCCGGCGGAATTGCGCGAAGTGCTGGACGAGGATTGTGACATGTTCAACAATTCTGCCTTTCGGGGAATCTGGGGCCTGAAATGGACATTCGATCCCGCCGCGAAACGGGGCGAGCGTACCATTAGCCTGCTTCGGACGGACGGCTCGGCACCGGATGAAACGCAACGGTTGGCCGTGGCATTCAATAGTTACGATCTGGCCAGCGGCGGCCAACGGTGGAAACGGTTGTGCGAACTCGTGGACCAGCCCACGTCGAAACTCGTGGAGTACGATTTTCAAACGCGGGAAGCGGTCATCGACTACATTCGCAAGCGCGGCACGATCACGCCAGTCCTGGGCAGTTGGTGGGGGGCCAGGCGAAAGGCGGAAACGGGCGGCGCGTCAGATCCGGCCGGCCACTAGGATACCAGCGTGACAGCGCCGGTTGCCTCGGGGATAACGGCCGGTTTTCCGTCGAGCAACTTCACCGGGCCAGTAATTGTCAGCACACGTCCGGGCACCAATTGATCGACGTGCAGACCCGCCAACTGGTTTTCACTCAACACGACCTGAATTTCACCGGTGGCGTCCTGAATGCTTAGCCGGCGGCTCTTGTCGCCGTTGTCGCTGCCAGAGATGGTACCGGAAATAACCACTGTCCGGCCCACCCAATCCTCCTTGATTTTACCGATGACGGTTTTCACCGGTGCTGAAGTAGGAGTGGCGGCTGTCGCAGGCGATGGAGACGCTGGTGCTTCCACTGGTGAGTTGGTGGAAGTGGCGGACGGAGGGGCTGCGCTCACGAGGTCGATCGCATCCGGTCCGGAGATTTGCAGTTCCGGGTGCCCCCGATAGAGTTTCACCTTGACCTTGGCACGAATGAGATTGCCGACGTTCACCTTCGTGGCGAGTTTTGGCTGCATGTCCGACCAGTAAACCAGTGGGACCGTGGCGTTACTTTCGGTGAGGCTGACGATGTAGGGAGCACGCCCACCGGCGGACGGCTCTCGTATCGCCGAGATGACGGCCTGAACGGTAATAGCCTGATTGGTCAATGAGGTGTTAATGCTCGCAATCGGGGTAAGAGTTTCTTCTGCCGAAAGGGTGGGGACGAGGGCAACCAAATTCGTCCAAGCGATGGCGACAAAAATGAGCAACAGCCAGCATAGGCAGAATTCTCTCGCAGAAGTGAGTTTGTCATGGGAGCGGTGGCAATCAAGGTTTGGTCTCAGCATTTCTTCTGTTTCTCCAGCACCCGCAAAGGGAATTCCTTGCGTCAGGCTGGTGGATTGTTTCAGTGAATCAGCGATACTGCAAGAAAAAACTTGACTCATTGGTCCATCAACCTTGTCAGATTCCATGGCATGTTAGCTGCTCGGTAGAGGGCAGGATTTTGTTCGATGGCAACAAGGAACTGACGAGCGGGCAATGGCGAGTTTCATATATCAAGCGCGCGATGCCTCCGGGCGTCCGATTAATGGCGATATCGAGGGGCTAGACGCACAAGCGGCGGCTTCGTCGCTGATGGACCGCGGCCTGATGGTCATTACCATTCGCCCGGGGACATCACGCAAGGCGGGAAAGAAGCGTCGTCAGGGTAAGGTAAAGCCCCAGGATTTGGTCGTGTTCACCCGCCAGTTGGCAACGATGATGGACGCGGGATTGCCACTCGTACAGTCGTTGACAGCCTTGGAGGAACAGACGGACAGCGTGTCGTTGAAACCCGTGCTGCGCCAGACGACCGAGCAAGTGGAGCAAGGGCACGCGTTTTCGGAGGCGTTGGCGGAGCATCCCAAGGTATTCAGCAAGTTGTATGTGAGCATGGTGGAAGCCGGGGAGGCGGGGGGGCTACTGGCGGAAATCCTGGATCGCCTCGCGTGCTATCTGGAATCGAGTTCTCGCCTGAAGAGAAAGGTGAAGTCGGCGTTGAGCTATCCGGTGATCGTGTGTGTCGTCGCCCTGGGCATCGCCCTGTTTCTGATCGTCAAAGTCATCCCGATTTTTGGCAACATTTACAAAGACTTCGGGGCGCAATTGCCGGCCCCCACGCAGGTCCTCATCAATTTCAGCGAGTTCATTCGAACGTACTTTATCCTCGCGATGGGGATGGCGGCGGGACTTGTCTTTGGCGTTGTCAAATTCAAACGCACCCGAAGAGGAACGGCGCTGTGGGACCGTACGAAACTGCGGTTGCCCGTGTTTGGAAAACTCGTTCACAAGATTTGCATCTCACGATTTTCCCGGACATTTGCCGCGCTGCTGCGCAGCGGCGTGCCCATCCTGGAGACGCTGCATATTGTCGGGCAATCTTCTGGCAATACGGTCGTAGAGGCCGCAGTCGCCAAGACCGCCAACAGTATTGAGCACGGAGACAATCTGGCCGTGGCCCTGGGACAGCATTCGATTTTTCCTCCGATGTTGGTGAGGATGATTTCCGCAGGTGAGCAAACCGGCAAGGTGGACGTCATGCTGGAAAAGATTTCGGATTTCTACGACGAAGAAATCGAAGCCACGCTGTCGGGGTTGACGTCGTTGATTGAACCCTTGCTGATCGTATTTCTCGGCGTGGTGGTTGGCAGCATTGTCATTTGCATGTTTCTGCCGATCTTCAAACTGAACCAGATCGTTCAATTTTAGAGTCCCGCCGCCTGGAGCAGCAGGGGCGCGAAGCGGGCGAATGGCGGCGAGGGAAAGTGACTGGAGGAATCAGATGGCGAAGATAATTATAGTCGATGATGACCCGGCGATGGTGGCCGTGCTTTCGGAAGTCTTGCGGGAGCATCGCCACGAGGTGATCCCGGCAAGCAGCCCGGAGCGCGCGTTGCAGCTGACGAGGGACGAGGCTCCGGATCTGGTGTTGGCGGACGTCGAGATGCCGGAAGGCAAGCCGCTGGGGTTGAAGCTGTTACAACAAGTGAAGGAGCACAATCGCTCCATTCCCGTGGTTATGATTACAGGACAGGGCACCAAAGAGCGCGCGGTGCAGGCGCTTCGGGCCGGTGCGCAGGACTTTATCGAGAAACCTTTCCAAATCGACGAGTTAGTCAAGCGCGTTGATAACGCGCTCGTTCAGCAGAAGGCTGTCCATGCCCTCGAGGAGAACGTCGAACTCCGCCGTCAATTGCAGGAAAAGTTTCGGTTTGATTCGATGATTGGCACCACGCCTCGGATGGAGGCGGTGTATCGGCTCATCGAGCGCGTGGCCAACACCGATTCCACCGTGCTCATTCTCGGCGAAAGTGGCACGGGCAAAGAATTGGTTTCCCGTGCCCTTCACTACAACAGCCGCCGCGCGGCCATGCCGTTCGTCGCTGTCAATTGCAGCGCCCTTCCCGAGCACCTGCTGGAGTCGGAGTTGTTCGGTCATCGCAAGGGCGCCTTTACCGGGGCGGCCTTCGACAAGGTGGGCCTGTTCCAGCATGCCGATGGCGGCACGATTCTTCTGGATGAAATCGGGTCCATGGCGCCGAGTCTACAGAGCAAGCTGTTACGCTTTCTTCAGGACAAGGAACTACGGCGGGTAGGGGACACCGACACGATCAAAGTTGACGTCCGCGTTCTGGCGGCGACCAACGAGCCGCTTCAGCAGAAGATGGTCGACAAGTCGTTTCGGGAAGACCTCTATTACCGCATCAGCGTCATTCCAGTCCAACTTCCAGCGTTGCGCGAGCGTACCGAAGACATTCCGCTGTTGGTGGCGCATTTCGTCCAACAAATCTCTCAACGACAGGGAATCGTCGCGCCACATTTCTCCGAAGAGGTGATGGGCGTATTGAAGGGGTACCGCTGGCCCGGCAATGTGCGCGAATTGCAGAATGCCGTGGAACGCGCAACCGCACTCTGTGACGGCGGCGTGGTACTGCTCAAGGATCTCCCCGAGCGCGTCCTGGAAGCCGTGGCCGGCGTCGGTGCAGTAGCGCCACGAGTGGATTCTCAACAATTCAGCCCGCAATCAGTTGTGACGACTCCCGGGACGCGTGACCCGATTATCGATCCGCTGCTTGCCGAGAAGGCCGCCGGGGCCGCGCAGTGGAGCCGGGGATTGCCGCCCATGCAGCTCAAGGAGTTTCTGCATCGCCAAGAGGTTGACTACATCGAGCAGGTGATTCAAGCCGCCGGTGGTGACAAGGAGAAAGCTGCGGAGATGCTCGGAATCAGCATGGCGACGCTCTATCGAAAGCTCGCGGCCCCATGTACGGAAGAGGAGATGGAAGTGGAGAAGGTCCAGCCATCGGTCTAGCGATGTCGACCATTTTGGGAATTGTGCACCACGTGTGACGGGGCCTCGTGCTGTGCCGGACGCCGCAAACAGGCTTGTTCACGTGTCAGCACAATTGTGTGCGGGCACGTGTTGTACACCCGTCCGGGGCTTGCAGAACTGCAAGAATTCTCAGGTCTGGGTAGGGAAAAGCGGCAAACCCTCAAGAATGAACGGGTGAGAATGGGCGTTCGCGCCCAAGGAACCGGCTGGCATCAATGCTGCTGAAACACCATGACGTGGAAACACAAATCACCAAAAAAGGGGAGGTGAATCAGATGATCAACAAGATCCGCAATGACCGTTCGGCGTTCACCTTGGTAGAAATCATGATCGTGGTTGCCATCGTTGGGTTGCTCGCCGCACTCGCGGTCCCGGGTTTCGTCAAAGCCCGCAAACAGTCTCAGGGTCGCCGCACTCTCAATGACTGCCGTCAACAGGACGCCGCCATTGATCAGTGGGCTCTCGAGACAGGCCAGACGGACGGTAATACCGTCAACACGACTGGCGCGGCAACGTACTTGAAGACGACGTGGAAGACGCAGGACCTGCTCGGTTTTGCCTACACGCTTAACAACGTGGGGACCGGGCAAATCCTCATTTCCACCGCGACCAAGAGCGCGTTGGCCGGCGTTGGTATTGATTGGGGTCCGTACTAAGAGTGGAACCCAGGCACGAGCGCACGTGCGCTTGATGTTTGAACTCGCCAGAGGCAGGAGGGCCGTCCCTCCTGCCTCTGTTGTAAGCAGGGGTGGAATTGAAACCGGAGTGGAGGCGGAACCGATGCGATGAAAGGCGCTGGTTTGGCCTAATTTGCCCTCATTTACCCTTGCAGAAATCCTGCTCGTTGTGGGGCTGATTGGGTTGCTTGCCGCGCTTAATGGCTGGGCGTTGGAGGTGGGAGCGGCAGACGGCTCCGCCGTGGATGTTGCGGCGGCTGGTGTCCTGCTCTGGCCAGCACGCGGCACTGGGGAGCCCATCCGGCATCGGTTTCGTCGGGAGTAATCAGGCGACGGTTTCTTCGGCAACGAAATCGGCCCTTTCGGCAGTGAGAATCGATTGGGCAAGATACTGAAGACGGGACGCTTTTGCCCGTCATTCTTGGGGGAGCGATCGAAGTGATGGCACATCAGATGCTAGATAATAGAAGGTGATAGAAGACCATGCTTTTTCACGTCAATAAGCGGCGCAAACCCGATTTGGCACTCGGGATCGACATCGGGGCCAGCCAGATAAAGGCGGTGTTGATTCGTCGGCAACAGGACACGTTTGAGCTCTTGGAGTACGCGGCGCATGCCCTGCCAGCCACTCCAGCCAAGGCGTACCAGGGGCCGGAATTCGCGGCCGAACTCCAGAAGACCGTCGACACTCTCAAGACTTCCGAGCGGCGTGCCTATGTGACCATTAGCTGCAGTTCTGCGATGGTTTGCCAGGCCGAGTTTCCGCCGGTTCCGATTGAGGAGATCAAGAGTGCGCTCAAGCTCAACAGCGCCGGGTATCTGCGGCGCGATTTTTCGTCGTACTATCTGGATGCTTTCGAGTTAAGAAAGGGCTCGCAGGATCCCAGAACCAAGGCGAAGGGCTCTGCCAAGCCCGTCGATGCGGCCAAGACCAAGGACGCGACCAACACGAAGGACAAAGAGGACAAGCCGAAAGACAAGGACGGCGCCAAGACAATCATCCTCGTGGGCGGTGCGAACAAGGAAGAAGTGGACGCGTGCCGCGAAGCGCTCACCACAGCCAAGATCAAACCCCAGGCGATCGAGTTGGCCGCTGTGTCTGTTATCAATGCCTTCCACTTCAGCCACCCCGAGATCAAGGATGATGTCGTGGTCCTGGTGGACATTGGCGCGCGGATGACGAGCGTCAATTTTCTGCAGGGTGGCCGGCCATTGATCACGCGCATCATGCATTTTGGCGGCGCGCAAGTCAGTGAATACATTGGCCAGGTTCTCATGCTCAAACCCCAGGAAGCGGAGGAAGAGAAGCGCAAGATGTCCTCGCCTGTGCAGGAATTGGTGAAGACGGCGATCTCACCGCTGGCCCGGGAGATTCGCTCTTCCATCGACTTCTTCGAGCGGCAGAATGATCTGCACGTTCAGCGAATCTACGCGTGCGGAGGCTCGGCAAGTTCCCCCCCGGCGCTGGAAATCCTCGGCGAGGCGGTCGGCACGCCCGTGGAATGCTGGAACGCGGTGGAGAGTCTGGATGTGAGCCAGTTCAACGGTGGAACGCGGCGGGTCCTTTCCCTGGGGCCATCGCTCGCCGCAGCCGTGGGAGTGGCAGTCGCCCGTTTGTCATAGCCGACGAGTGCCAACCATGACAGCGATTACCCTCAACCTGCTGGCCGAAGAACAACTGGCGCAAGAGGCGCGCGCTCGGGACCCGGTCAAACTGTTCATTGCCGTTGGTCTGGGAGTACTGACAATGGTCGTGGCATTGGGCGGCGTGCTATCGGCCGTCCTGATACAAAAGCGCTCCGAGTTGGGGGGACTCCAATCGAAGTGGGACAAGATGAACGAGGGGGGGGTGGAAGAAAGCGCCGTTCAAAAACTCAATACTTCCGCCGGGGAGATCGTTGCGATCAATCACTCGCGGATCTTGATTGCCCCGCAGTTGGCCTTGGTGAAAGACCTCATTCCCCCATCAGTGGAGCTAACGCAGCTGGCCTTCGCGATGAGTTTGGACAATCCCGGCTCGGACGGTGATGGCGGTGGGCATCCCAGGAAGTCCCAGCGGCTCGTAGTCCGATTGGACGGGAAGGCCTTTGGCAGCCAGCCGGAGTTGGAGGTGGACCGGTTCCTCAAGCTGCTGCGAAGCGACGCGCGCTTCAGCCCACTGGTCGAGGACATCCAATTGCGCTCGATTGCGCGTGCGGCGGAGACAGACAAGTCGGGCATCAAGAGGGACGCGGCCAGTTTTTCCATCGAATGTTGGTACAAGGAGAAGACAACGAAGTGAAGATCGCGTTCTTGAAAAAGATGCCGAAGGAGAAGCTGCAACAGGTGGTGTTCGTCTGTATTGTTACCTTAGTGGCCGTCGTGGCGGTGGTGGAGTTCTACGTGCTGAACAACTGGACCACGCTGGCCCAGACCGAAGCCAGCATTGCTAAGCTCGCCGACCAAATCCGTGAGGGCGAGCGCCAAGCCCGTGACGCCCAGCAGGACGTGGCCCATCGTGCGGAAGTGAAATCGTTTGTCGAAGCACAACAGGCGGCCATGGTTTCCGGCGACCCATTTGCCTGGGTGGTGCGTGAGATCAGCCTGCTGGCCGAGCAACACCCCGTGCGAATCACCGCCCTGCATCCCGGCATCAAGACCGACACGGCCGGTGAATCCAAAGGCCGTACCTACACGTCCGGCATCGATGTTTCGGGTACGTACGACCAGATTGGTGCGTTCGTTCGGGACTTGGAGAATAAATTTTCCACGGCCGAGATTCGATCGTTCTCTCTGGGCGGCAACGCGGATGACGGAGGCCAGCACGGAGCGGTTCTGACGATCACGCTGCGCGTACTACCGCCGGAACCGTCCAAGAAAACGGAGGCCAAGAAGTCCACATGAAGTATCACACGCAGTCTGTCCCCTGGATACACCGCGCCAACTCGAATGACGGCGTTGTGATTGATACGTACACGACCGTCCGAAAGCAAGACCGTGCTCTGCCGGTCCCCGCTTGGTCCGTGGATTGCCGCCCGTCATCGAATGCCGGTCTTTCGGCGCCCATGAGGGTGGTCGGGGTGCTGGCGTTTTGTCAGGCGATTATCTTCCTTGTGCTGTTTCTGTTTCTCTGCGCGCGAGTCGGCGCGGCCACGGAGAGCAAGCCCGGACACAGTTTTGAGTTGACCCCCTCGACCTACACGACCCAGAACGCACGCGATCCGTTTGGCGCGCAAGTGGCTGGTTCGACGGACACGAATGGCGCCGGGACGGTCACGTCCGTTGGTGCCGGCGCCTTGAAATTGATGGGCATTTTGTACGACGCGGCGCATCCCTCCGCTTTGGTCAATGACCAACTCCTGGAGTTGAACCGGCCGGTGAAAATGCAAACCGCGCAAGGGCAAGTGGAAGTCAAGGCGTTGAAAATCACGCGGGAAGTGGTGGTGCTGCAGGTCGGGGGACAAACGCTGGAATTGCGGCTCGGCGGCGACGAGCACGATCAGAAAGCCAGGTAATCCAACAAGGACGCCGGTTCCGAACGTGGTCCGGCTGGCCCAAATGCTGCTGTTTCGTAGGAGGATGACATGAAGACGCGACGACTGCTGACCATTTGCCTGTCGGGCGCCCTGCTCGGCCCCGCCGCTTATGCGGGGGGGGCTGCGCCATCGAACGCCATTCAGGTGGTAACAGCACCGGTGGCTGCCGCGATGCCGACCACGGTGGCGGTGGCCGCGCCGGCCGTTGCGACGGCAGTGGTCGCGCCCCAACCACCGGCCGATGAGCCGATCGAAATCGGCTACATCGAAGCGGACATCCAGAACGTGCTGCGCACGCTCGCGGCCAAAGCCGGCGTCAATTTGATTCTCGGCGACGAAGTGACTGGCAAGGTCACGGTCAATTTGAAGGGGATCTCGTACGAGCAGGCGATGCAGTTGATCGCCGAATCCAAGGGCTACGCGTACGTGAACGACAATAACGTGGTCAAGATCAAGTCGCGAGAATCGCTGGACGTGGAGCCGATCGAGTTGCGGGTGTATACGCTGGCGTATGCCAAGGCCGAAGACGTGAAGAAGACCCTCGAACCGGTATTGACCAAACAGGGCAAGATTGTGGTGGATGCGCGAAGCAACACGTTGGTGCTGTCTGATACGCCATCCAACCTGTCGAAGCTTATGCCGCTCATCAAGTCGCTCGATACGGAAACGCCACAGGTATTGATCGAGGCGAAATTCGTCGAGACCACAAAGAATCCGCAGAAGAACCTGGGAATCGATTGGGCCGGCACGCTGCTGGGCCATCAAGTGACGGCGTCGGGTTATCAGCTCGCATCGAGTGGTACATCGTACGCCACCGACCCCACCGGCACCGGCGCCAGCGGCAATGGCAACCTCACCGGCTTCACCCTGATCAAAAATCTGAACGGTGGAGGATGGTCCGCTCCGTACGCCCTGTTAAACCCCGGCAACGCCTCGATTGTGTTCAACTACCTCAACCAGGACACGGACTCGGAATTGCTGGCCAACCCGCGCGTGGTCGCGACGGACAATGTCAAGACCAAGATCTCCATCGCCGAGCAATATCCGATTCCGAACTTTGCCTTCAGCGAGCAAACAGCGTCGCTGCAAATCTCGGGGTTTGATTACAAGGACATTGGCATTATTCTGACCGTGACACCCCGCGTCAATCGGAACGACTACGTGACGCTGGAGGTGCAGCCGGAAGCGAGCAGCTCGTCGCAAAACGCGACGCTGCAGAGCGGTGGCGGCAACTCGGTGGCGATTCCCATCATCCAGACGCGCACGGCGCAGACGACCGTCCTCATCAAGAGCGGCAACACCCTGGCCATCGGCGGGCTGATGCGCGTGGACGTCAGCGACAACTACAGCAAGGTGCCGCTGATGGGCGATGCGCCATTGCTCGGCCCATTGTTCCGAAACAAAAGTCTGAGCAAGACGAAACGTGATCTGTTGATCTTCCTGACGCCAACGATCGTCCATCCGGACCAGCAAACCGGTTACGAAAAGTACGCCAGCGGATTGCCGAAAGAACAGGTGTATACGAACGACAAGTGGATGCCGAAGGATAACTCGGAGGCCCGGAGCTTCTTTGGATTGGGCGGCTACGCCGGCCAACACGATGGGGTCACCACCAACACCGTCGAGCCCACACGGAATTTTGGGTCGAAATAACCGGCCCGTCGAAGATGTCGGTTCCCGAGAGGTGAGGGCGGGAGCCTGGGTGGGGAGGGGCGTCCCCTTTGGGACGCCCCTCGCACCGTTGCGAGTGGTTCTCAGTTGTGCATGGGTGACAGCAGGCAGCGTGATTGGCGATCCCAGCAGAACCGCAGGTTTTTGTCATTGTCCCCCCCGGGAGGAGTTACAGGTACGTCAGTTGCTTCATAAAAAAGGGCGCCGTGTGCTGGTGGGCGCAGGAGAAACGATGACGCGGAAGCCATGTAAAGGGGATGCGGGATTCACACTTGTGGAGTCCATGATGGCCATCGTGATCCTGGGCCTTTCTCTCAGCGCCTGTGTCATCAGTTTCACCATGTCCATGCAGGCGGTCAAAACGGCGGCCAATCAAATGGCGGCTTTGCACTCCGCCCGGTACGAACTGGAAACATTGCGGACGCTGAGTCTGACCAATTCCTCATCACTAAACTCGGGCACATATTCGTTTACCAACGGCACCACCATCGGCACGTATACGGTGAGCAATCTCAATTCCTGTACTAGGAATCTGACCGTGAACGTCCCGTACAGGAACTACATCAACCATAGCATTACGAACAATATCGCGACGAATTCGTTGGCGACGACGTTGACGTCGACGCTGCACCCATGAAACTCCGCAACACACCGACACGTCGATCGACTGGCGGCTTCACGCTCGTCGAGATGTCCATGTCGATGGCTATTTTGACCTTGGTCGGCGTGGCCATGTGGAATGTGTTTTGGCAGGTGTGCCAGACCTATAACGAGACAAGCTTGATGAGCGCCACCGCCGAGCAAGCGAGCTTCGCGTTGGATCGCATGGTGATCGGCGTCGGCACCAACGCCGGGCTCCGGGAAGCGCAAGCGAGCACCGTCACCACAAGCTCGACGAGCAGCAATTGGGTGTTTTCGTATGACAACGGGCTCTCGTTCACTTACTCCGCAACCAACCACACCATCGTTGACCAATCGGGCAACTACGTCGTCTCGAATCTGGTTGCCTCGACACTGACGAACACGACGAACGGCGTTCAGATTTCCGTCTCCGTCGCCCAGAGTTGCGGTGGCCGGACGTTGACGAACACGATGGCGACCTTCGTGGAGTTTAGGAATTAGCGGGAAACATAAGCATTGACGAAATCATTCCGTAAGGAAGTTGGCGTATGAATACAGCCAAACAAGTTCGCGAAGATCTGGATGGGTCGGTCCTCATTGTGACGTTGTGCCTGCTGTTTATTGTGGCCGGTCTGGTGCTGACCATTCTCGATGTCGCCAGTGACCATCGGGCAATTACGGTGCGGCAACTGAATCTGGATCAAGCCATGTATGTGGCCGAGGCCGGCGTCGAAGTGGGCGCTCGCTTCATGGAGTCGAATCTCACCGTCATGGTCAGTTCGTCCACCGGCGCGACCAACGGCAGCGGCAGCGTGGGCTCGGGAACCTACAACTATTATATTTATCGGACCAACTCCAGTACGTACTGCATTATCTCGACGGGAACGGTCAGTGGCGTTTCCAATGGAAGCGGATCGAACCACCCCATCTCGCGGGTCGTCAGCTTGCTGGACGTCTACCAGCCGACGTATGCGGAGTTCGCGCTCTGGAGCAGTAACAACGCCGCCATCAACTTTGTCACGGGGGACGTGTTTTACGGGCCGGTTTACTCCGGTACAGAAATCTACTTCGATGGCGACCCGGCATTCTATAATATGCTTGCCTCCGACTACGGAACGTATTCGGGGAGCATCTCCGGAGTCTATTTGGCCGATGGTCTGGCATTGAATTCGTATCAGGGGACGATGGCCGACGTGAACTTCAACTCAGGCTCCTCGTCGCTGAAAAGCCTCGCCAACCTCGTCGTCAGCGGCACCACCACGCTGACGTTTAATGGCGGCACGACCACCGTCAAGACCTCCAGCTCGACCACCATCTTCACCAACGTTACCTCCTCTTGGGCCAATGGCGGCGCGATCTATGTCGCCAACAACGGGACCTCGTCGGGCTCGAAGTCAGGCACAATCTACCTGGAGGGGGGGACCGTGACCGGGCCTCTGACGGTTGCCAGCGAGGCCAGCATGTACATCGAGAACAACATCACCTATACGCACAATCCGGTGACCACCCCGACCACCACCGATGCGCTGGGGTTGATCTCCCAGGACAACATTTGGGTTGATACGGGCGCGCCCGCTGCCCTGACGATTGACGCGGCGATGATTGCCGCGGGCACCTCCGGTGATGGTAGCGCCGGTAGTTTTGGCGTGATCAACTATAACACGAGGACGCCCACCGGTACCCTCACGGTGTACGGCGGGATTGTGCAGGATGTACGCGGCGCTGTGGGCACCGTCAACGGCTCCGGGTCAATCTCGACCGGCTACAACAAGGATTATAACTATGACTCGCGGTTCCTGACGAAACCGCCGCCGGACTACCCGGTAATTTCCGGCAAGGTGAATTTCAGTAAATGGCAGGAGTCAGGAAACTAATCGGACATGAATGCGATTCCACAGTCGATCGATACTGGTTCGAAGCGCTGGCTCACCATTCTGGCGGTGGCGGCTGCCGCTTCGGTCGTTTTCGTGGCGTACTCGTTTGTCCAGACGCTGGCGCCACCGGAACCGAGCATCGTCGCGCCGCAGAAACCGACTCCGGCACCCACCGGGGAGGCGGTCACCAGCAGCGAGCCGGATTGGAATGCCGCCCCGGTGGCACCGGGTTCTCAAGCCGCGGCTACCCGAGTGGATCCGTTCGCTGCCCAGTACGCCGCCGCTGCCGCCCACGATCCGGTTGTGCATCAACGTGAAGTTCACCGCCAGGCGGACTACCTCCGCAACCTCATTTCTCAAGGCAAGCTGCCGGAGGGGTTTGGAAATCTCACAAAGGCACAAGTTGACCAGATGGAGCAGAGAGGCGTCACGATCCAGTAGCCAGGTAGCCGGCCGTGACCGCGGTCTCAGGATACTTCCAACCGCTTGGCAATGTGAAATTTTTCGATGCGCTTGCGCAACGTCGCGCGGGTGATCCCCAGGAGCTTGGCGGCCTGCACTTGATTCCCATTGGTTTCAATCAGGGCCCGCGTGATCAATTCGCGTTCCACCAGCGCCATGATCTTCAGCCGCGGGTCTTTCTTGGCCAGCGCATAGAGCGGACGTACCGCCGCATCGATGGCCGCCGTCAGGTCCTCCGCCGGGACGGCGGCCGTCCGTGACTCGCGTACTTCCGTGGGCAAATCCTTGGGCAGGATCGAATCGCCGCGGGCGACGACGGCGGACCGCTCGATCACGTTTTCCAGTTCGCGCACGTTGCCGGGCCAGGGAGACCGATCGAGGATCTTCAGCGCCTCGGAGGAAATCTTGCTGACCCGGCCGGCCGTCGTGCCCGATTTGGCCAGTCGTTGAAGGAAATAATGCACCAGCAGCCGCACGTCCTCGCGTCGTTCTCGTAGCGGCGGGAGATGAATGCGGACCACGTTGAGGCGGTAATACAGGTCCTCACGAAATTTCTTGGCGGCTACGAGTTGTTCAGGCGCCTTGTTGGTCGCGGCGATCACCCGCACGTCCACATGGAACGTCTGGTTGCCGCCGACACGCTGGAATTCACCATTTTGCAGCACGCGCAGGATTTTCGTTTGCGTCGACAGCGGCATGTCGCCGATTTCGTCGAGGAAGATCGTCCCTTGGTCGCACTGCTCGAATTTGCCAATCCGCCGGTCGGCCGCGCCGGTAAACGCGCCCTTTTCGTGGCCGAATAGTTCGCTCTCCAGAAGATTTTCGGGAATCGCGGCGCAGTTGATCGCCAGGAACGCCTTGTCGGCGCGGCGGCTGTGATGGTAAATGGCGCGGGCCACCAACTCTTTGCCGGTCCCGCTTTCGCCCGTAATCAGCACGGTCGCCTCCGACTGTGACACCTGGCCGATCAGCTTGAAGACCTGTTGCATCGCCTCGCTCTTGCCGACGATGCCCTCGGCGTGGTCTTCACTGCTCAACAACGGCTGGTAGCTGACGACCTCGCGCATGTCGCGCGCGGCTTTGAGTGCCGACTCGATCAGCGACTTGAGCTTGGGCACTTCGAGCGGTTTGAGCACGTAGTCGTACGCGCCCGACTTCATCGCCTCGATGGCTGTCGCCGTCGTGCCGTAGGCGGTCATCATAATAATGAGCAGCTTCGGGTCGAGCTCGCGCAGCTTGCGCAACGTATCCAGCCCGCTCGTGGCGCCCATGCGAATGTCCATCACCACCAGATTCGGGCGCTCTTTGGCGACCATGCGGATCGCCTCGTCGCCATTCGCCGCATCCACAACCTGCAACGTGTCGCTGGCAAGGTTGCGGTGAAACGCCCGCCGAATGTCCGCCTCGTCATCGACAACCAGGATCTTGTCCATAAGTCGCGCATCATAGTCGCACCACCCACGCAGGGCAAGCCCGCCTGCGGGCAGGGCCACCAACTGCGCCAAGCGACCCAAAAATCCCCATCAACCTCCCGCCAAAGCCACCCAGTCAGGCCCAAACGAAGCCAAGCGAAAAAATGGCACACGCGAACTCCTAACACTTTGTCGCTCAAGCTAATCCAAACCTACAACACTCCAAAAAGCCGAGTCGGACGACAAGCCGCTGTCGTATGCGGTAATTGGCTTCGTTCCCAGCACTTTTACACGCCGGCCTGCACAGAATTGGGTTCGTTTTGCAACCCCCTCCCAGTTGAGCCCCTCCTGCCTGCCCTAGGCCTGCCGAATGGTAGCGCGAGCGTCCCCGCTTGCGGACGTTAGCCTCTGAAGGCCGTGGTAGAACTGCGCGGCCCGTCCTCAACCTTCTGTCCTCGATCCTCGCACGTATATCAAAGAACAACATCCTACCTATATCGCACCCGGATACCACAGTCAATACCAAAACCCCATAAACGTGGTGAACCCATTTCTCAGCCGGCCCCCTCTGAGATTTTCAATCTCAAATCTCAAATCTACCCCGCCACGCCCGCGTCCAGCCTGCCCGCGCCGCCTTCCTGTAGCCGCAGGCTTTAGCCTGCGTTCGTCCAGTGACCGACCTCGCCTGCCGCGGCGGGTCCACCGCCTCTCAAAACCCTTCCCACCACCGTTGCCGCCATGCTAATAATCCGCCATGCCCAATGGCACTCCAACGCGTGCCGACCTCAAGCGATCAAGCATGCCTAACAAAAGTTCTAGGATCAAAGAAGTGTGTTCGGGCCTGGCGAGCTGGCTGCAGTTTGAATGCAAATGCCAACGGGACAGTCTATTCTGCGAGTCGTATACTATACAGCCGTTGGGACAATTGCTGCGCACGAACTATGGTAGGAATGTGCGAGCCGAGTATGCTCACCCCGTTCTAGCGAAGAACAAACGCGGTCGCCCGCCTAGCATCGACCTCTTCGTCCCAAGGACGAAGCATCACAGGCCAATTGCCATAGAAGTCAAGTGGGCATCCAAGTCGGCCACTCTCCTACCAGACGTGCTACGTGACATAATTCGACTGGACCTGCTCGTACCGAAGCACGCCTCCAAAGCATTCCTGATTTTCGCCGGACAAAAGCGAAGGTGCGACAATTTCTTCGCCTCGAAGAGATTCAGGCGTCAAATTGGCGGTCACACCTTCACAATCCTGCCCGTCAAATCCAAGAAGAAGACGATAAGATTCCCGAAACCGCGCAGCACGTGGAAGTTGAAGCTCTACACGGAGGCCTTTGGGCGCTTCGCTGGGCAAAGGGTTTCTCGTAGGATCAAATTGGTCCGGAATGGGCCGTACCCAGCAAAAGCTTCCCGCGGCGACTTTGTTGTGTACGTTTGGGAGGTGTCGAACCTGCCAAGAAACGGCCGGTTTACCGTACCTGACCCAAAGGTGAGAAAGGACTGACGACCATGGGAGGCTTTGAACTAGCCATGCGGTTGTTCTTCGGCGATAAGGCCTACCATCTTGAAGAGTCCTGCATGGCCCCGACCCGAAGAAATCAGTGGCTACGTAAAGTATTCAAAAGGATCACGAAAGACTTTCACGGTTTAGACAGCGCCCCTGAACATCGGGACGCCCTTCTGCGGGAAGCCAACTATCTCACCGAGTGTCGTCTGCCGAAACTATGGGGTGAGGCCCCGACATGGGGTCTTGTCTACAGTCTGTTGAGAGTCATCGCCTACCTGCTGGGTTATCAGTTGCTACAGGGCCGTAAATTCTGCACTCCGACGTGGTCGCAGGACAGCGGCCAGTACTACACCTCAAAGGCATTGAGGGGCAAGGGCTGGTATGAGTTCCTACCAGACCAGAGAAGCGCGATCGCTAGGAGCGCCGAGATCGTGGACAAACTGAAGGGGGAGGGGCTCGACGATTTTCAGATCTCGCTGGTGCTGAATACGACCGACTACGAGGTGAAGAAGCTGAAACGCCTTAGGAGGCACGACCAGCCCAGTTCGTAGCTGAGGCACCCACTGCGCTACCTTCGTGCAATTCGTGTCTCCTTCGTGTCTGCTTCGTGTCCCTCGTGTTGCCCCCTCCGCCTTCGTGCCATTCGTGTCTCCTTCGTGTCTGCTTCGTGTCCCTCGTGTTGCCCCCTCCGCCTTCGTGCCATTCGTGTCTCCTTCGTGCTCGAAGCTTGCCCTGAGCGAAGCCGAAGGGTGGTGAACTCGCCCTTCCGCCTCCTCACTTGCACCCCTCACCCTTCAGTGTTAGGGATAAGGAAGTGAAATGGTCGCTTCCAATCGGACGCATATTCGGCATCAGCCTCCGGCTGCATGTGACCTTCCTGATCTTTCTCGCCTTCATCGCCTACGCCGGCTTCGTGGATGCAGGGCTCGACGGCGCGGGCTGGGCGGTGGCGATGTTCTGTTCGGTGTTTGCCTGCATCGGGCTTCACGAACTCGGCCATAGCGTTGTGGCCCAGGAACTGGGCGTACAGGTGAAGAGCATCACACTCCTGCCAATCGGTGGCGTGGCCGCCCTGCGCAGTATCCCGGAAAATCCCTGGCACGAGATCGCCATCACCGTGGCGGGACCGATGGTCAATGCCGCCATCGCCTGCGCGTTGATCCCGTTCACGGGCATGCCGTCCCATTGGCTGATCGTGAACATGCCCCAGAATTTTCATGGGTTGTTGCTGACTCTGACCCAGGCCAATCTCACGCTCTTCGCTTTCAACTTTATCCCCGCGTTTCCGATGGATGGCGGGCGGCTGTTGCGCGCGATGCTGGCACTCGTGCTCCCGTACCGACAAGCCACGACGATTGCCGCCATGGTGGGACAGGGATTGGCCATCCTGTTCGTGGTCGCGGGATTGAAGTTCTCTTTCTGGCTCGTCCTGATCGGGGCGTTTATCTTCCTCGGCGCCGAAGGCGAGGAACGCGTCGTGCGGATGCGGAGCGTGCTGCGCGAACTGACGGTGGACAATGTGATGAGCCAGGGGGTCGCATTTCTTTCGCCCGCGGACCCGGTGTCGCGCGGTATCGAATTGATCTATCAAACGGGACAGGACGATTTTCCCGTGCTCGAAAACGAAATGCTCGTCGGTGTTGTGGCACGGTCGAACCTCGTCAAGGCCATGAATGCGCAGGGAGCCAACACGCCGGTAATGACGATTATGGAAACGGATGTAGCGCTGGCGTCACCGCAGGAAAAACTCGTGTACGCCTGTGAAGGGATCATCAACGGCACGGACACGAACGCCGTGATGGTCGTCGACGACGGGCGGCTGGTCGGCATGGTCTCGCCCGAGAACATCAATCGGTACTTGCTGCTGCAATCGAGTATCAAGTCGCCGCGGCGTCGTCAGGCGAGGGGGGTGCCGCCGCCACTCGTGACTTCGCAAACTCCAGCGCCTCCGCCCGTGATTTCAGGCGTTCCTCCAATTGTAGTTCCTCAATCTCCCGGAGAATCTGTCCCACCCTCGGGCCTGGCGTAAGCCCCAACGCCAGCAAATCGTGGCCGTTCAACAGCGGCTCGGGCTTGATCGCTTCCGGCGGCAACTCCGCCGCCTTGGCCTTGAGAAATTCGTAGTTCTCCAGGTTCCGGTGACTGGACGCACAATCGATCCGGTGCAGTTCGAGTTCTTCGGGAAACGTGTCGCGTGCTAAAATCCGCTTGAGCTTGGCCGGCCGCATTTCCTTAACGAATTGAAACCGCATGTGCTCGGAAACGCATCGCACGATTTTTTCAATCTGGTCGTTCGGAAACCGGAGCCGACGCAGGATCGCGTCCGCCATCTCCGCGCCGATCCGGTCGTGATCGTTGAACCGAATCCGGTCCGGCGCGCGCTGGAACGTCGGCGGCTTGCCCACGTCATGCAACAACACCGCAAACGCCAACACCACCGGGTCGTGGTAGGGCGCGACCGCCGGGCGCGCCGCATCCGACATCATCTCCAACATCAACCTCGTATGCTGGAACACATCCCCCTCGGGATGAAATTCGGGTGGTTGCTCGACGCCCTTCATTGCGGCAATTTCGGGTAGAATCTCCTTCAAAAGCCCGCTCGCATCCAGCAATTCCAACCCTCGACCTGCATGTGGCCGCGTAAACGTCTTAATCAACTCCTCACGGATACGTTCCGCGCTGACAACGCTGATCTGTGACGCCATCTCGCGAACGGCAGCGAACGTCGCGGGGTCAATGTCAAATTCCAGATTCGCCGCAAACCGGACGGCCCGCAGCATCCGCAGCTTGTCCTCGGTGAATCGTTGCCGCGGCTCGCCAATCGTCCTCACCACCTTCCGCTCAATGTCCGCCCGGCCCCCCACGTAATCGATGATTTCGTTTCCGATCGGATCAAAGAACATCCCGTTTACCGTGAAGTCCCGCCGTTGTGCATCTTCTTCGGGTGAACCGTACCTCACGCCCGTCGGACGCCGTCCGTCGATATACGCGTCATCGCTGCGAAATGTGGCGACCTCGAATTGGTGGTCGTCTTCGATTACCAACACAACCCCAAATGCCGCGCCAAGGGGTACGGTCTTCGCGAACAGCCTCTGCACTTCCTCCGGCGTGGCGCTCGTGGCGATATCGAAATCCTGCGGTTCCACGCCCCGCACCATGTCCCGCACGCATCCGCCGACAAAGTACGCCACATACCCGGCCTCCCGCAGCCGTCGGACAATCTTTGTCGCCCTTTCCTTCATCTCACCCCAAGAGTAGCACAGCCCTCTGCCACCATTCGAGGCGGGAAGATGTAGCCACGGCGCTCTGTCGCCGTGCCCGGACGCGCCCCGACAAAGCGGAGCGGCTACAGAGAGACTCGCCGGGCTTGATGACGGCTTCGTTGGGTGATGTGCCTTCTCACGGCTGCACGCCCCCACCTCGTAGCTTGCTGATGATATCGTAAAACAATCGGCGCTCTCGCCAAAGCATAATGACAGGAATGACAGCAAAAAACATGTACACGCCGAAGCAAATCGTGATGAAATCACAAGCGCGCAAGAGTGAAAAGTCAACGGGATGCAATACCCCGTCGAGCCGCATGCACAATACATACTCGGTGTCTTGCGCAATTCGATGCGCGAAGTATATGCTGACGGCGATGAAGCAGAGCGGCAATAGAAACAATGCGAAGCACCACTTCCACGAGCCCCACCAATGAGTGCTCCTCTTGGCTCTGCGAAGCACCGCTTGTTCTGAACGTGTCAACTCTACTGAGTTCATAGCTATTCCCTCCGGAACGGTCAATTGTGCGAACCCATTAGACCTCGGCTGGACCCGATAGGAAAGTACAAACAGGCGATGAGTCGCGCCACACCAAAGCGTGGAATGGAAGGCGCACGGAAGATGGCTTTGCGAGCGCGCTTCTGGTATGTTCGCGGCGCGTGAGAACGAAGCCAGAGTTGATCGCCCCGGCGGGGAACATGGAATGCGCGCGTGCGGCTGTGGCCAACGGCGCCGACGCGGTGTATTTCGGTCTGCCGCGATTCAATGCGCGGATGCGGGCGGACAATTTTACCGAGGAACAGTTGCCGGAATTGGTTCAGTTTCTCCATTCCCATCGCGTCCGGGCCTTTTGCACCGTCAACACGCTCATCTTTACCGACGAACTCGTCGACGCCGAACGCGAGTTGATCCTGCTCGACGCGGCGGGCGTGGATGTCGTGATCGTCCAGGACCTCGGCTTGGCCGTGCTCGCCCGCGAATTGGGCCTGAAGCTCGACGTTCATGCCTCGACGCAGATGACCATTACGTCTCCCGAGGGGGCCAAATTTGCCGGACGGCTGGGCGTCAAACGCATCGTGCTGGCCCGCGAAGCATCGATGCAAGAGATGGCAAGATTTGGCGCCGCCGAGGGCTTACCGTCGCTGGAAGTGTTTGTGCACGGCGCGTTGTGTGTGGCGTATTCGGGCCAGTGTCTGACGAGTGAAGCGTTGGGACAACGCAGCGCCAACCGCGGGGAGTGCGCCCAAGCCTGCCGCTTGCCGTACGAACTGATTGTCGATGGCGCAGTGAAAGACTTGGGTGACCGTCGTTACCTGCTTTCGCCGCAGGATCTCGTAGCCGTCAACGAAATCCCCGACCTGATTCGTCTCGGTGTGACCGGTTTCAAGATCGAAGGGCGGTTAAAGTCTCCCGAGTACGTGGCGGCAACGTGCCAGGTGTACCGCAAGGCGATTGACGCGGCGCTCGCGGAGCAGTCCGCCGTCGTTGATGACGCGGACAAATACAAACTGGAAATGACCTTCTCCCGCGGCCTGTATTCCGGCTGGCTGCACGGTGTGAACCATCAAGAATTGGTCCGGGCACGGTTTGGCAAGAAACGCGGGCCATTTGTCGGAGCCATTGCCCGGGTCGGCCCCGACCACGTCGAGGTCGACCCGCAGACACCGCTGTCCGCCGGCGACGGCGTGGTGTTCGACACGGGCGGCGATCCGGACCACGAACAGGGCGGGCGCATCTGGCAGGTCCGCGACAATTGCCTGTATTTCGAGCGTGACCACGTGGACTTTGGCCGGTTGAAGCCCGGCGACAAGGTATGGAAAACGAGCGACCCGCAACTCGAACGCGAATTGCGGCGAACGTACAAAGGGGACATTCCCCGGCCCAAAGCAACAATCGACCTCACGGTGAGCGGAGCGGTCGGCACGCCCCTGACCGTGGAAGCGAACGGGGTGCGCGTCAATTCGTCGATGCCACTACAGACGGCCTTCAAGCGGCCGCTGACGGAGAAAGCGTTGCGCGACCAGCTTGGCCGCCTGGGGGAAACGAATTTCGTGCTGGGCGAGATTCACAACAAGCTCGTCGGACAAGCCATTCTCCCCGTCAGCGAATTGAACCGGTTGCGCCGTGAACTTGTGGAGAAGATTCATTCCGGCCGTCAGGTTGACGACGAAGAGCAACAACCATCCGCTGTGACGCCCGTCCTTTCGGAATTGCTGGCGAATATATCCCGGGAAGCGATCGACCGTCCCCGACAACTGGTGGTGCTTTGTCGAACGATGGATCAGGTCGCCGCCGCGCTGGACTCCGGTTGCGCCACCATCTACGTGGATTTCGAGGACATCCGGCGCTATCACGAGGCCGTTGCGCAGGCGCGAGAGCACGGCGCGGCGTTGATCTACCTCGCGACGCCACGAATTCAAAAGGCCGGCGAGCAGGGCTTTTTCAAATTAATCGAAGCGGCCAAGCCGGACGGCGTTCTCATTCGCAACCTCGGCGGTCTCGACTATTTTCGGAAGAGTTCGTTGCGAAAGGTCGGCGATTTTTCGCTCAATGTGGCCAACCCATTGGCTGCCGAGCTGCTGATGCGCGAGGGATTGGAACGCCTGACGGTTTCCTACGACCTGAACGCGGAACAAGTGATCGATTTATTGCGCGCCGCGCCGCCGCATTGGTTTGAGTTGACGATCCACCAGCACATACCGATGTTTCACATGGAGCATTGCGTGTTTGCCGCGTTCATGTCCAACGGGACGGATGCGACGAATTGCGGGCGACCCTGCGACCACCACAATGTGAAATTGCGCGACCGCGTTGGCGCGGAACATCCCCTCAAGGCGGACGTGGGCTGCCGGAACACCGTGTACCACGCCAAAGCCCAGAGCGGCGGTGATTTCGTGCGGGGATTTGTTGAGGCCGGTGCCCGTGTCTTTCGGGTGGAACTGCTCGACGAGGACGCCACGAAAACCAGCGCGATCTTGCAGGCCTATCGGGATTTGGTTGATGGAATCACCACGGATTCGTCGGCTCTGTTCCGGCGCTTGAATGTGGTGAAACAACTCGGCGTCACCAGCGGAACGTTGACAGTGTTATCCTGACCGCGTCACTTACTCCGTTTCGCCCGAGACCATCTGGTCCGTCGGCGGAAGTTCCTTGCGATGGGTGAGGAAGAACCCGCCGCCGACAATGCTCCAGAACAGTGCGGCGAGGTAGCCCACCAACGACATGACCAGCGCCACCGACCCGGCCACGCCGACTTCGTGGAACATCTTGACGTACATCCCTTCGCGGACACCGAAGCCCGAGATCGTGATGGGCACGGATGTCACTGAGTTGATGATTGGCAGGTACAGGAAATAATCGGCGAACGTCGCGGAACGGACAGCCAACCCCATGCCCACGCACCAGATGCTGAACATCGCGAAGAAGTGGACGGCAAACGAAATCAACATCGTTTTGGCCAGGATCATGGGATGAGACGCGTAGACCCGATAGGCTTCTACCATTCGTCGCAACGCGTCGTACTTCGGCATCCGCTGCAGCCAGGAGCGCAGTCCGGGCAGTTTGTCGACGAAGCCCCGCCACAAGCCGACAAACGTCCCCACGACGGTGAAGACGATCACCCCGAGTGTGGCCATCGAGAACCAAAACAGCTTTGGATCGCGGAAGACGCGGGTGTGATAGACCGTCATCATTCCCAGGGCGATGATGAACAACGCCAGCAGACCGATCAAACGATCCACGACAACGGTGGCGATGGCCTCGGCTTTTTTGTGGTGCGTCTCATGGGCCACGTACCACGCCTTGACGACATCTCCGCCGGTGGAGCCGAGCATAAACGCGTTGAAAAACAAACCGATGAACGAAATCGAAAAGAGGCGCGAGTATTTCACGTCCAACCCCTGAACATGCAGAATCCACCGCCAGCGGGTGATCCCGAGGATGGCCGGTATGCCGGCGGAGACGATGGCGGCGGCGAGCCAGATCGGATTGATTTTCTGAAATTCGTGCCACAACGCCTGCGGTCCCACGCTCCACACGATCCGGGCGCGCGCCACCCAGTCCAGAGCGCCGGGGTCGATGTTGTGCGCCTGAAAATACTCCAACGCCTCTTTGTGGAAAATGCCGTTGAACAAATAGGCCAGGATGCCCACGCTGACGAGTACACGCAAGAACGCGCCCAGGTGCTTTTTCATGCCGTGACCGACTTCCGTAGCAACTCGTGCACCTGTTTTAGCCCTTCGGTGATTTCGTCGGCCCTCCAATGAGGATGAATTTCCCAGGCGAGCACCATGCTGTCCGTGATAAACGGCGTCAGCCGCCCAAAGTCAAACGTCCCAAAACCCGGCGGCAGGTGGTCCTCAACCGGCGGGTGGAAATCCTGCAGGTGCATCCCGGCAGTGCGACCGCGAAATCGATTCAAGACGGCGCGCGTACTCATCAGTCCGAGGATTTCCTTCACGGCGGCGTGGCCGACGTCGTGCCAATACAGGATCGTTTCCGTGCCGAAGTGCGTGAGAATCTGCTCGGCCTCTTGCTCGTTGGGAATCTCTTCGATGCCGAAGCGTGTTTCCATCCCGATCTTCACGCCCATTTCTTTGGCCCGGGGCAACACCTCGTCCAGCGTGCGGTACACCTGATCGAGAGGCGGCTGGCTTTTCTTGCTGCGGACGGCGATGGCCTTTTCGGTTAAGCGGTAGCATTTGGGGCTGTCAGCGCGTCCGTGCACGTGAAGGTCCAACAGACGCGCCGTATAGTGGCGCATCGGGACCAGCCCCAAATGCATCACCACGGCCTTCGCGCCGAGCGCCGCGGCACAATCAATTGTACGCAGCGTGTGGCGCACGGCGTATTTGCGCTCGTCTTCATCTCGCGAGCTGGGCAGGTAGTAATTCGGGGCCGGGCCCCTGACCCCGATCGGAGTCGGGCAGAAATTGTGGACCGAACTGATCTTGATTTCGCCGGCGGCCACGGCCTCCTGAACTCCCGTGAGGAGGGACAACCGCGTGCCGTGACCCAGCTCAACATACTCGAAGCCGAGCGCGCGCACCTCGTTGACCATCGCGCGGCCGTCGATGTGCCGCTCCGAATTCCAGCAGGTCGAGAATGCAAACATGAAAACGGGGATCAGCCCCGAATGCGTTCGGGGCCAGCGCCGCAATGCGACCACTGGCCCCGGGATTGGTTCGTGCGTATTTAGAAACCCATGAAGATACGCGGTCCGCGCGCCTTCCGTCGTCGCTTTTCGCTCGGCTTTTCGTAGTGGCGATGCGCCCGCGCTTCACGCAAGGTACCTTCGCGATCCAGCTTTTTCTTCAGCCGGCGCAAGGCCTTTTCCACGGGCTCACCTTTTTTCAGTCTGACTTCCGACAATTCAATTCACACCCCTCTCACACGCTTCTCACCCCGACCTCATCAGATGGGAGATGAAAACTCTCAGCGTCTCTGCAATAGGCTCA
>JBEKLM010000045.1:0-40406 GCA_050010195.1 Verrucomicrobiia bacterium | reverse complement strand
TGCCCAAGCCGATCTGCTTCAGGTTACTCAGGCAGTTTGCCCGACGCGCCTTTTCACGAGCCTGATTCAGCGCCGGCAGCAGCATCGCCGCCAGAATCCCAATAATCGCGATGACCACCAGCAGTTCGATGAGGGTGAACCCCGTTCTGTCTCTCTTGCAATCTTTCATTGTTTGATCCTCTGTATGGTTGTTCGCACAGGACTGTGTCCCCGTGCACGCGTAATACTACCCCCATACCCCTCGCGTGGCATGTAAAAGACATGTAAAAAAATGCGGTGCGGATGAGGAGGTTGAATCGAGAAAGAGGTCGACGCCCGACCACTCACAAGCGCGGTCCGCGCCCTCTTCGGGCCTTCGTTGTGAACCCGAATTCGCATGAATCCGCGTTCATTCGTGGTCACCCTGGCTCTGCGGCCTAATCCCCGCCGCCCAAGGCATTGTAAACGGCAACAGACGGTTCCGTCGCCGCCCCTGTCGTGTGCTGGGTGCGTGGCGTTTCAACCGCAACTCCCTGATAGTCCGCCAAACGACGGAACGTTGCGGATTCCCGGTACAGGTCCTCGAATGAACTGGCGATGGCCTCGACTTGTGATTCACCACCCTGAACCTCGTTTGCCGCCTTCAAGACGACAAACTTGGTACAGAGATGACGGACCGTGCTCAGCCGATGCGCCACGATCAATCCACTCGTGGTCGAACCGGACAGCACCGTCGCCAGCCCGGCTTGCACCTCATGCTCGGTCGCAGAGTCGAGACTGGAGGTCGCTTCATCCACCACCAGCAGCCACGGGCGCTTGATCACCGCCGCCCCAATCATCAGGCGCTGCGCCTGGCCGCCCGACAGTTTGATGCCGTTTTTCCCGACAATTGTATCCAGACCTTGTGTCAGGCGGTCCTTGAAGTCAATCTGCAGCAACTGCATCAATTTCCATAGCTCGGCATCGGTGATCCGGGCCCGTTCCTCCGCGCTCAGCCGATAGGTCAGATTGTAGCGGATCGCGCCGTCGAACACCTGCGCCTGTTGCGGAATGTAACCAATGCCGCGCCGCCACGAAGCTTGACGGATCGTTCGCAGATCGATGCCGTCGATCAGAACGCACCCGGACGTCGGATCGTCGAACCGCAGGAGTTTCCTCATCACGGTCGTCTTGCCCGCGCCGCTCGCGCCCAGCAGCGCCACCTTCTCCCCGGCCTCGATCGTGAAGCTGACTCTCGTCAACGCCGGGGGCGCTTCCGCCGTCTTCTTCACATCCGCCGGGTACGTATGGGAAACATCCGCAAATTCAATCTTGTGCGGTACCGTATGGTCCAGCATGATCGCGTCCGTCGAATCGGTAATCGCCGGCGGTATCCGTAGCGCTTCGATCATCGATTTGACCGAGGGCAGGTTCCAATTGATCTGGTGCTCGATCGCGCCGATCCGCCAGATGTTGTCGCTGACCCGTGACGTCCACGCATACAGCGGATAGAGCAACCCGAGCTGCCACTTGTGGTTCCACACCAGCCAGGCGCCCCACCCCATGATGAACACCAAGCCACTGGCGTTGATCATCCCGCGGATATGCGCCTGTTTGATGAACCACAGCCAGAAATGTCTGTCCCGTGTGATCACGTTATCGAAGATGCCGGACATTTCCCGGGTCTCTTCATCCTCCTTCCCGGAGATCTTGACGCGCTCCACCCGTTCCCACCGTTCGACCCGCCGCCGGTTCAACGCCCGAAACTCCTTGTCAAGGGGCGTACACACCTGGTTGACGCGGAAGTTGAGATACATCGACCAGCACAGATAGGTGAAGATAACGATCCCCATCACCACCCCCGCAACCCAACTGAGGAAACAGAGGAATACATACGCCACGAGGAGCTGCGTGATCGACGGGATCCCCTCGAACAGGAGCATTCCCTGCATATCCAGCAGCCGCCACCGGCCTTTATCGATATTGCTCACCGCGAGGGTCGTGCCCTCGTGGATGTGTTGGCCAACCGACTTCTCGAAAAAGAGTTCCGTAATCCGGTCATCCAGCCGGCCCCAGTGAAGTCCGAGAACCCATTCGCGGGCGGATTCCTGATAGCGATCCGCAAGCTTCTGAATGACAAGGCACCCGAGGAAAACTCCGAGCCCCCAGCAAATCATGGTGTGATTCCGGCTCGTGAGCCCGTTGAAAATGAAACCAATCGCCCCGGGTTGAATCGTCTGCAAGATGATGACGACCGCCAGGCCGCCGAACATCCGATACAACTTCCGCCGGCTCTGCGGCGTGGTCACTTCCCGCCAAATCCAACGGAAAATGCCGCTCGCCTCGCGGGCATTGTCCAAATACTCGCGTAATGACGCGGCTGGTTTGCGTTCTTGTTCTTCCATAATGTCCTTGTCGTAACCGATCTCGCCGCGCCGCCACTCGACCCTGCCGGCGCGGCATCGGTTCGCCCTAAATCTTCATTGTTCGGCTGTTCCCATCGTTGTTTCGTGAATTCGGCAATAAAAAACCCTGCCTTCCATCTCGGAAGCAGGGTTTGCGAAAATATGGACGTGACACCTACCTGCTTCCGGAGCCTCCTTGATTATCTCCGACGGCGAAGTGGACTAGGGAGGCACGCGACCAGATCAGACCACTTCCGCGCATCGAGGACATAATCGTCCCCATGCTCAGGCTCATACGTTGTGGTCTCAAGATTCGCATGTCAGTCTCGCGGGTTTGTAGCTTCTCAAGTGCCTTTCGTCAACAACTTTCTCTACGAAACACTTAATGGAGCGCATCGACACATTCCCTGTCACCTCTTCAGCCTTTTCCGGTACTTATGCGGTGATATGATGACGACCCAGACAATGCCGGCAGCAGTGAACAGCGACGAAAAATTGGTGGAATGGAGCCTGACGGGCGACCGCAACGCCTTCCGCCAGATCGTCGAGCGGTACCAATCACTCGTCTGCTCGATCACCTACAATGCCACGGGCAGCCTGACCCTCAGCGAAGACCTCGCCCAGGATACGTTCGTTGCCGCGTGGAAACAGCTTTCCGAACTCCGCGAGCCGGCGCACCTCCGCGCCTGGCTCTGCGGCATCGCCCGCTTCCTCGTCGGCAAGGAACTCCGCCGACAGGGCCGTGAGCCGGTTCACGCTGCCGAATCACTCGAAGCAATTCATGATCCGCTATCGCCCGAGCCGTCGCCGTCATCCCAGGCTGTCACCCGCGAAGAAGAAGCGATCCTGTGGCGCGCACTCGAGCGAATTCCTGACGCCTATCGTCAGCCGCTCATCCTGTTCTATCGTGAACACCAATCCGTCGAGCGCGTCGCCGTCGAGCTGGACTTGAGCGAAGACGCCGTCAAGCAACGCCTCTCGCGTGGACGCAAACTCCTCCACGAAGAAGTCATCGCGTTCGTCGAGGGAACGTTGACGCGGACAGCACCCGGTCAGGAGTTTTCCGGTGCCGTGCTCGCAGCGCTGCCAATGGCTGCTGCCTCGACCGCGACGGCGACTGCCGGCGCGGCTGCCAAGGGCGCTGGCGCGAGCAAATTCGGCCTCCTCTGGACTTTGTTTGCTCCGTTCGTCGGGCTCATCGGCGGTATGACCGTCTCGTGGATGAGCGTCCATTTCGCCCCGAATGAGCGCGAACGCCGGGTCCAGACGCTCACGGCAACGGTGCTCTGGTCATTCGTCCTCGGATGGTGCTTACTCGCGCAACCCGCGGTGAAAGCTTTCGGTAGCCATCATCACTGGAGCGACTCCACATGGGTCGGCGTGATGGCCGGCTTCTGGTGGTTCTACGCTGCCGTGGCCGCGCTCGTCATCATCCTGCACTTCAGACGAATTCTGGCCATTCGCGGGCAACTCGAGGCGTCCGGCAGCGTCACGCCCAAACTGACGTTGACCGGGGGAAAACGGCTCGTCTACGTGGCCGGCCTTTACCTAGCGCTGTTCTCGTGGTTGATCTATCTGGCGTGGGATACCGGCGACCGCCTCTGGGCTTGGATCATCGCCGCCATCATGATCACCCTCTTCGCCTGGCGCCTGTATCAGGGCCGGGGAAAAGCGGGCGTTGCGGCCATACGAATGGTTGCCAGGCATTTTGTATTGGCTTTTGCCGCGATCTTCGTCGTGCTGAATCTGCGCATGGACGTGTGGGTCGCCGAGCGCCGCGATGTGTCTGTCGCCCAAATCCATCAACTCCTCCCCATCTGGCTCATGCCCCTGCTCTCGCTCGCCCTGGTCGTCTGGGTCGCTCTCGTCATCGTCCTGACCAACCCCACGCGCCGCTCCTAGCGCACGAGCCGGACAAAGTTGTAAATGCGGATAACGTCGCCCTGCGGGCCGCGCCCATGCGGGAACATCGCGGGGTCACCGGCCTTGGGATCGCTCCGTTGGGCGCCGGCGCCGTGGACGTCGACGAAATGGTAGTCACCGTGGTCTCCGTCCTCAGGACCGGCATCCGGTGGTCCGCCCGGGCCGGGGCCACCTTCGAAACCGCCCCGCGGCTCCGGTGGACCGCCCCCCATGGGTCGCGCCGGCAGCCAACCTGCCGCCCGCCCGAACGCCACATACATCGCCGCTCCTCCGCCATGGAACCCCGCGTGTGTCGTCGCCGACCAGTACCAGGGATAATCGCTCTCCCCAACCTCATTGGTGATCGCCGTGCAGTTGAAGAGTGGATCAATCGCGGGCGACTGTGTCGTGTCGGGGCACCGCGTGTAGTCCACGATGCCCTGCAATTCCTTCACGCTCGGCAACCGCCAGTCATTGTGCCCGAGGAATCTCTTCGCGTTCTGCTGTTGCACCCAGGCCAGCGCGTTCTGCCAGTTCATGCCGTTGCCGCTGTCCGCCTTGGACCACATCAGGCCGGTCGCGTGGTCGGTGATGGTTCCGTCGGCATTGTTATGGAGATCGTTCTTGCCATAGCCCGGATTGCCGCGCACGCACAGCACAAAGAAGGTTTTCTCCGAGCCCCCCGGCATTTGTAGGTCATAGCCTTTGATCCGGCCGTCGGCGAAGTTGACGCCGAAGTATTTGCCCAACCCGCGCGCCGACCGGCCCACATACCTGGTGCTCGACGCATATTGCGAATCAATGATGCGTTCGCCAGCGCTCACGTCCCCGTAAGCGAACTTGAAGAACTTCGTGTCGATGAACGGCGTCAGACTGGAAGTATCCGCGCCCTGATAGCCGCTGGGATCGGTGCCACGCCCATCCAAGAGCGAATACAGTTCCTTGATGGATGGCAGTCGCCAGTCGTCGAATCCGCCAAACTTGGCGGCGTTGAGCTTCGCGGGTAGCGCCAGGGCTTGGGTCAAGGTCAGCTTGTCGCGTCGGGTGAGACTACCGTCACCATCGGTGTCGGGGCTGCGCTGCCAGGTTAGGCCGGTGTCATTGTCATACACCGTCAGGCCATCAGGGCTGAGGGTGTAACTGGATGGATGATTTCGGAACTGGGCGTCCTGCCCGTAAAAAGGTTCCCCGGGCTTTGGCGGTGCAATTTCGCTTCGGTTGTCGTAGCACCGCACCTGGCCCGTATCAACGATGGTGTAGGATTGGGCGGCCCACAAGCAATCGGTTGCCGACCCGATCGTCACCACAGCCGCAAAGACTTGAAGGAAGCGCCTCACATTGTGCCCTGCTCTCGTGAGTCAACGGGGCCAGTATCTCGCTGGTTACGGATTCGCCGCCAAGCTCTACCGCTTACATCACGCTGAACATCACCTCCGCCTCGCTCACGACCTCGCCCGCCACCTTGCACACGCCCTTGGCCTTGGCGATTTTGGCGCGGGCACGGCCCATTTCGATTTCGATGATGAGTTGGTCGCCAGGACGCACGGGCTTGCGCCATTTCACGTTGTTGGCGCTCATAAAATACGCCACCTTCCCCGCGTTCTCACCCGACCGCAGCATCAACACTCCCGCCACCTGCGCCATCGCCTCCAGTTGCAGCACACCCGGCATGATCGGGTGTCCGGGAAAATGTCCCTGGAAAAACGGCTCGTTCATCGTGACGTTCTTCAGCCCGATGATCTTCTCCTCGCCCTCGATCTTCAAAATCCTGTCCACCAGCAAGAACGGATACCGATGCGGCAGCACGTTCAGCAGTCGCACGATATCCATTGCCGGCTCGGCCGGCGACTCCGCCGGAATCGGCGGCGTGAACGCCACCGGCGCAGGCAGCTCCTTCTCCATGAGATTGGCCAGCGCCTTCGTCAACGCCGCGTTGCAGGAATGTCCCGGCCGAATCGTGATGATATGCGCCGCCAACGGTCGCCCCAGCAGCACGATGTCCCCGAGGATATCGAGGATCTTGTGCCGCACAAATTCATCACGGAACCGCAGCGGCTCGGTCGCCAGAATGGTCTCGTTGCGAATCAGTACCGCGTTCTCAAGGCTGCCGCCTTTGATCAATCCGTGGTCGACGAGATACTGGATCTCTTCGTACAGCGCGAACGTCCGCGCCGGTGAAATCTGCGTCTCAAACGTCTCCGGCTCGATCGCCAGGCTCAAAAACTGCGCGTCCAAACCCGGTTTGCCGTAATGAATCGTGCAACTGATCCGCAACTGATCGCTCGGCACCACCACTGCCAGCGAGTCGCCCACCTCGACGTGCACCGTTTCTTGGGGACGGAAAATCTCTCGTTTCCCTTCCTGTGGCTGGATGCCGGCTTCCTTGACCATGTTCACATACGGTCGCGCGCTGCCGTCGCCGACCGGTGGCTCGGTCGCGTCGAGTTCGATGATGAGATTGTCGATCCCGTACCCGTTCAACGTCGCCAGCACGTGCTCGACCGTGTGAATGACTGTGCCGTTGGTGCCGATGGTCGTCCACCGCGTCGTATCGCCGATGTTGCGGATGTTCGGCTCGATTTCGGGCTTCCCGTCGAGATCGACCCGCACAAACTTGATCCCATGGTCCACCGGCGCCGGTTTCCACGTCATGTTGACCTTCAAACCCGTGTGAATGCCAATGCCCGAGAATGAGACCGGCCGCTTGATCGTTTGCTGCTGTTTCAGCATGAGCGCGTTTGTAACACGCCCGCGATTCGGTAAGCAAGCCTGTGTCCGCGTGGTCGTTGGCAGGGAACGCCCGCCTTTGACATTGCACGTGTGCGCCGTTTGTGCGACGAATCCTGTTGGCATTCGACGTCGTCACATGAAATTACGCCTGCTACTTGCCGTGTTACCGTTCTTCGCTGCCGCTGTTCTCGCCGCCGATCCCATCACAATCACCGGGCCGGAACAGGCGCATCTCGACCTCAGTCTTCCCGATGGCGGACTGCCACCAGTGCCGGGCGTGCAAAACATCCAAATCTTCCGCGCCTCACGCGACAAGCCCGATCTGACCGACGGCAAAGGCTGGACGTACAATCACCACGTCGACATGGCCGCTTGGAAAGGCCAACTCTACGTCGCTTGGAGTTCTGGCGAAAAAGACGAGGATGTCTGGCCCTGGCGCGAAGTCTATAGCACGTCCACCGACGGTGTCACGTGGTCCGCCCCGGCCAAACTCTTTCCCCAGGGCGTCTCGAACCCACTCCGGATGCATTTCTTCCTCGCCCCAAACGGTCGAATGCTCGCCATCGCCGGCCTCCGCCGCGACGAAACTACACTAACCGACAAGAATCGTGACACGCTCGTCGTTCGCGAAATCCTCGCCGATCATGCGCTCGGCCCGTACTATGCGCTCCTGACACCAACACCCGTCACCTCTCCCGACTTCTATACCAACTCCGCCGACAAAGGCTTCATCGAGGCGTGCAACCAACTGCTCGCCAACCGTCCGTTCCTCGAACAGCAGGACTATGGTGCATTGCTCGGCCCCCGCCGCATGAAATGGCACGACTCCGGCGGGAAAAACATGCCACTAAAAGCGATGTCCCTCTTCCATCGCAAAGACGGCGCACTCGTCGGCATCTGCAAAAACGGTTGGGTCATCGTCTCTCCGGACAACGGCGATACATGGTCGCAACCGATCATCCCGCCATCGCTGGTCACCGGCACAGGCAAGGTCTGGGGCCAACGCACCGCCGACGGCCGTTACGCCCTGATCTACAATCCCGACAAGAAAGACCGCTTCCCGCTCGTCACGGTCACGAGCGACGATGGCGTGACCTTCGCCAACATGCGTGTCGTTCATGGCGAGTTGCCGCGGCAACGCTACGTCGGCGAGCACAAGAACGTCGGTCCACAATACGTCCGCGGCATCTCCGAATGGTCCAACGACGGCACATGGAAGGATAACGCCATCTGGATCGTCTACAGTGTCAACAAGGAAGACATTTGGGTTAGCCGCATCCCGCTGACTGGCAGCGCCGACGCGTGGAACACCTACAGCCCACTCTGGGCGCCGGTCACGTTGACCAAGGATGGCGTGAATCTGACCGACCGCGACCCATACGATTACGCCCGTGCGACGCGGTTGTTCTCGCCGAGACCGCAAGTGGTGGAGCGTTTCAGAGTGACGACGACCAAGGGAACGGAGCTTCCAATGCTGATCGAGTTGCACAGCGGTCCGACCAGCCGGAGTCCGATTCGCTGGGAATTGAAGCACAGTGATTTCACCAGTGATGAGCTTTCGTGCCGAATCGAAGTTGACACGCAGACTCACAAGTACTCTCTCTACGCGCAAGACACGCCGGTCGTCAAAGACGCGGTGTTGCCAAAGTCGGTCACTATGTTCACCGGAATCTCTTTCGTCACCGGCCCCGCGCGTTCGATCATCGACCGCGCCACATCGTCTGTCACCAACGATGTCCCCCATACGCCCTCCCAGTACATCGTTCGACTGTCGTACATCCAAATGATGCCAGACCCGCCATGAAAGATCCGTTACCATGATCGTCGGCATGTACATGACGCGTAACGTCGAGGTCATCTCCCCGTCAGCCTCGCTTGTCGAAGGAATCCAGAAGATGTCGACACGCCGAATCCGGCGCCTTGTCGTTACGCAGAGCGGATCCATCCTCGGGATCGTCACGTATCGGGACCTCGTGGAAGCGTTTCCACCTCATATTAATCCGTTCTCGGCGATCGGTATCGAGCAAGGGACGGTGACCGGCACCGTCAACACCATCATGAAACGGGCCGTCATCACCATCGACGAGCACGATCCCGTCGAGCACGCCGCCGAGTTGATGACCCGTCATCACATCGGCTGTCTGCCCGTCACACAGCGAGGATCTCTCGTCGGCATCATAACCGAGTCCGATATTTTCCGGGCTTTCAGCAAGCTGCTGGCGGAACAGGACGATGCTGTCCGCATCACGTTTGATTTGACCGAGCGCGAGAAAGTCCTGACGTTCCTCGAGGAGGCCACGCACGCACTCGATCTCGATCTGCTGAGTTTCCTCACGTTTCACGACAATGACCGCCGCATGGCGGTGGCTCGCGTGCAGGGCGCAAAAATCGACCAACTCATCGACAAACTCTGGGAGTCGGGTCATTCAGTCGTGAATGTGCTTCGTCCCGAACCGCGCCGTGAAACATAATCGTGTGCCGTGAATCGGCGTTTGGCTTGCAGGCCTGCGTTGTTTGTGACACAAAACCCGTATGAAACGATTGGTCCTTTCTCTCTCCCTCAGCTTCCTGGCAATGGCCTGTTCCGTCGCGCACGCAACGGATTCGCCAGTTATCAAGATCGTCTCCAGCCTGCCGCGCACGGGCAGCGCGACGGCCCAGGCGCAAACGATGGTCAACGGTATCCGCATGGCCATCGAGGAAGCGGGAGGCAAAGTCGGCGATTTCACCATTGCCTACGAAGACTGGGACGACGCGTCGCCCGAGCGCGGCCAGTGGGGATCCCGCCGTCGAAGCCGCCAACGCACAAAAGGCCGTCCAGGACCCCGACATCATGGCCTACATCGGCACGTACAACTCTGGTGCGGCAAAAATCGCGATGCCGATTCTGAACAAAGCCTCGCTCGTGATGGTCAGCCCCGCCAATACGTACCCCGGCCTCACCAAGCCTGGCCTCGGCGAAGCCAACGAACCACAGGTATACCGCCCCTCCGGTAAGATCAATTACTTCCGCGTCGTCTCCGCCGACGACATTCAGGGCGAAGTCGCGGCGGAGTGGGCCAAGGAACTCGGCGTGAAGAAAGTCTTCGTCCTCCATGATCGCGAATTGTACGGAAAAGGCGTGGCGGACGTGTTCAAGCGCGCCTGCGGCAGGCTCGGTATCCAGGTGGTCGGTTATGAAGGGATCGACCCCAAGGCGGCGAACTATCGCTCACTCGTCACGAAGATCAAAAGCACCGACGCCGACATGGTCTATTTCGGTGGCACGACCCAGACGAATGCCGGCCAAATTGCCAAAGACCTCGTCGCCGGCGGCGCAAAGGTAAAACTCATGGTACCCGACGGTTGCCGCGAACAGGCGCTCATTGAGTCCGCTGGCAAGGACAACCTCGATGACCGCACCTACGTGACGTTTGGTGGGTTGCCACCGAGCCAGCTCAAGGGCCGCGGCAAGGAGTTCTACGAGAACTACAAGAAGAAGTACAACGCCGAACCGGAAGCCTACGCGGTCTACGGCTATGAAGCCGCGCGTGTCGTGCTGGAAGGCATCAAGCGCGCCGGCAAAAAAAACCGCGCTGCGATTACCGACGCCATCACCAACTTGCGCAATTTCGACGGCGTCCTCGGCAAATGGTCCTTCGACCAGAACGGCGATACTTCCCTCAAAGTCATGGCTGTCGAAGAAATCAAAGACGGCAAGTTTACCCCCGTGAAGATTGTAGGGATGTGATCGTAAAGGTGACGCTATGAAAAACGCTTGGATGACAGAGCAATTCTTTCGGATGTGGCCACGAGCACTCTTTCACATGAAAGACGGAAAACGCTTTCTTGAAGAGCACCTCAAGAATCCGGGGGTTTACGTCTTGTATCGAGATGATCAGCCGTACTACATCGGCAAAACAAGTAAACCGCTAAGCAAACGTCTTGGTCAACACGCACTGAAGCCTAACATGCGGCGGTACAATTTCTGGAACTACTTTTCTGCATTCCAAATCCGGGGATCGTCCCATCGGGACGAAATAGAAGCAATCCTTATCTCCGCTATGCCGACAGCAAACAGTTCTCATCCCAAATTTCAACGAAAGAGGTTGGATCCTCAGGCGGCAAAAATGCTAAATGACATTCAAGCGATGATGTTGACAGGGACCACAGACCAAAGCGGCGAAAGCAATCCAGAGAGCGCCGATGAGGAGGAGACGTAAACTCCGTTGTGCGCCGGTCTCCTGACCGCGCACATTGATTGACCGAAGGTCTCCCAGTCTCTGTCCTCTTTTCTGTATGGAGCGCTATCGAATCCATCCTGACGCCGCGCTCTACTTCTGCACCTTCAGCGTCACAGATTGGTTGCCCGTTTTCGTGAGCGAACGCCCCTATCAAATCGTCGCCGACAGCCTTCGCTTCTGCCATGAGCAGAAACACCTCGGCGTCGACTCGTTCGTTGTTATGCCCACGCACGTGCACCTGATCGTGTTCGACCGCGAATGGGACATCGCTCGTTTGCAGGAAACACTCACTGATTTCCGCAAATTCACAGGACGACATCTGGCGGAGTTCTGTCAGCAAGCGATGCCCGCTTCATTCTCAACAGTTCTTACGAACGCGGCCGGCGAAGACCGCGACCGTCGCTTCTGGCAACCGACACGCCACTCCGAAGCCATCACGTCCGAGAAGTTTCACAACCAGAAGCGCGATTACCTACATGATAATCCTCGGCGCAAAGGCTTGGTGCTGGGTCCAACGCATTGGCGGTGGTCATCCGCGCGCTGGTACGTAACGCACGAAGAGTGTGGAGTGCCGATTACGCCGGTGATGTGGTGACCGGGAGACCTTCGGTCAATCATACAGCGCGGTCAGGAGACCGTCGCCGAACAACAGGAATCTTGCAACGCCGGTCTGTGACCGCTGTTCCTACCGGCGATGTTTGCGATTGCGACCCTCCTGCAGCATCGCTACAGTGGGCGGCATGTCGGGCAGTGAGATCTTTCTGCAACAACTGATCATCGGGCTCTCCAACGGCATGATCATCGCCCTCATTGCTCTGGGGTACACGATGGTCTACGGCATCATCGAACTCATCAATTTCGCTCACGGCGACCTGTTCATGCTCGGCTGTTTTGCCGGTCTGACCCTCATCGGTCTTCTCGGACTCGACCAAACGACCACCGGGAGCGGAGCTACGTGGTTCGGGCTGTTGCTGATGCTTATCGTAGTGCCACTCTTCTGCGGCGGGCTGAACTGGCTGGTCGATCGCCTCGCCTATCGTCACCTGCGCGAATCCACCAAGCTCGCCCCACTCGTCTCGGCCATCGGCGTGTCGTTCATCTTCATGAACATCGGCCTGCTCTGGGGCGGCGTGCCGATGAAGGTCTTCGGCCTGGGACGCGCCGCCGCCGCCCCAAAAGCGTTTCCCGAGTTGGTATCCAACGCCAACCTTCTCGGCCAGAGCGCGGTCGAGTTTACGGGCAAGGATGTGATGGTCTTCGTGGTGACGCTTCCGCTGATGGCCTTGCTCACGTGGTTTGTGAAACGCACGCGCGAAGGCAAAGCCATTCGGGCGGTCGCGCAGGACCGGCTTGCGGCCCAGTTGATGGGTATTCCCGTGGACCGGGTCATCGGCCAGACGTTCCTGATCGGCGGCGGATTAGCAGGCGTCGCCAGTGTCGTGTTCTCCGTCTACAACAACACGATCTATTTCCAAATGGGCTACCGTGCGGGCATCGACGCCTTCACCGCTGCCGTGTTGGGCGGGATTGGAAGTTTGCCCGGTGCCGTGCTCGGTGGATTGATCATCGGTCTGGCCCGCGCGTTTTGTGACCAGTATCTGGAGACCCGCTGGACAAACGTGCTCGTGTTCACGGTGCTGATTCTGGTACTCGTGTTCCGGCCATCCGGGCTGCTCGGTTCGCGCGCGAAGGAGAAGGTGTAATGGCCACGCGCCGCAACATCCCGTTTCACTGGTCGTTCCTCATCGTCGCGGCGCTGATCCCATTGACCGAACTCGCGATTCCCGGCGACCATCACATCGGCGATCTACTGCGTCCGATTTTCATCATGGCCATGCTCGGACTCGGACTGAACATCCTCACCGGTTTCACCGGTCTCTTGAATCTCGGTGTCGCGGCCTTCATGGCCGTCGGCGCGTACAGCTACGCGATTCTGACATGCGACATCTATCCATTCCGTCTCGGCTTCTGGGCAGCGACGATCATCACCGTGCTCGTCGGGCTGACCGTCGGTCTTTTCCTCGGCCTGCCGACAATCCGCCTTCGCGGCGATTATCTGGCCATCGTGACGCTCGGGTTCGGCGAAATCGTCGAAGACGTGCTCAAGAACCTCGATTCGATTACGAAAGGCACCCAGGGCATCAATCCCCTGCCCTCGCCGTCGCTCTTCGGCTATCAGTTTCGACCGGAAACGTATCAACCGTGGTATTACCTTTTTCTCGGCTTCCTTGCGCTTCTCGTATTGGTAAACCGCAACCTGCAGCGCTCCCGCGTTGGCCGCGCATGGATTTCCATTCGCGAAGACGAACTCGCCTCCTCGTGCATGGGCATCAATCCGATGAAGATGAAACTCCTCGCGTTCGCCCTCGGCGCCGCGCAATGCAGTCTCGCGGGCGCGCTTTGGGCGAGCTACCTCGGGTCCAGCGGCGAGCCGGGCAATTACGATTTTCAGGTTTCCATCATCGCGTTGTGCATGGTGATCGTCGGCGGCATGGGCAACATCGGCGGCGTGTTGCTTGGCGCGCTGGTCATCACGGGCTTCAACTCCATCGTGCTCGAAACGCTCACGAATTTCCTTAAAGCCCACCAGATCATCAACAGCTCGAACGCGTTTACCGCTCCCGGCAACTGGAAATACATGCTCTATGGGCTCGCGCTCGTCCTCATGATGCGGTTTCGTCCCGAAGGCCTGCTCCCGTCGAAGCAGTTGAAGGCCGAACTTCATCCGCAAGAACCACATCCGCCCCCGCCATTATGAATATCCTCGAGATTTCCGATCTGACGGTGCGATTCGGCGGACTCACCGCGGTGAATGCTGTGTCGCTGGACATCCCGGCCGGGGAAATCGTTTCGGTCATCGGGCCCAACGGCGCCGGCAAAACCACGCTCTTCAACGCCGTCACGGGCGTACACGAACCGACGGCGGGTCGCATCCACTTCGATGGCCGGGAAACGCGCCGACCGTTCCGGAGGACGACAGCCTTAACCCTGGCGCTCGTCGGTCTCGTCGCTGCGATCAGTCTTGTCCTAATCGCCAATATCGAGCCGCTCTGGGATGCGGTTATTACGACGAATTACACTTATCAGCAGGAATTCCCATGGCAGAAAACCCCCGGTGCGGCGGTCAATTACTTTACCGACGAACCCGGACGGCGCTTCCTGATTCCCTTTCTCATCGGCGGCATCATCGGACTAGGCGGCGCGTACGCGATTTGGTCCCGCAGCCGCTATGCACCGGAGGTGGCCGCGCGGGCCGGTATCGCCCGCACGTTCCAGAACATCCGCCTGTTCAATCAAATGACCGTTCTCGACAACGTGCTGTTGGGCATGGATAGCCGGTTGCACACGCGATTCTGGCACGCGGCGCTGCGGCTGCCTCTCTATTGGCGCGAGCGACAGGACGCCGAGCAGCGGGCCATGGAAATCCTGCAATTCGTCCACCTCGATCAAGAAGCCCACCAACTCGCCGAGAACCTCTCGTATGGCCATCAGCGCCGCCTCGAAATCGCCCGCGCCCTCGCCATACAGCCCCGTCTCCTGCTCCTCGACGAACCTGCCGCCGGGATGAATCCCGCCGAAGCGCAGGAGTTGATGAAGCTGATCCACGATATTCGACAGCGGGGCGTCACGGTGCTGCTTATCGAACATCACATGCCCGTCGTGATGGGAATCTCCGACCGCATCGCCGTCCTCGATCATGGCGAGAAAATCGCGGAGGGTACCCCTGCCGAAGTGCAACGCAACGCGCGTGTCATCGAAGCGTATCTTGGGAAGGACCACGACGATGCTCCTGCAACTTGAAGAAGTGCACGCCGGCTATGGCGCGATCGAGGTGCTGAAGGGAGTTAGCATCGGTGTCGAGAAAGGCGAAATCGTCGCGGTGCTCGGGGCCAACGGCGCGGGCAAATCCACCACGTTGATGACCATCAGCGGAATCAACCGTTGTCGTCAGGGGCGAATCCTGTTCGATGGAGAAGCCATCCAGAACCGGCCGCCCCACGAGATTGTACAGCGTGGCATCTCGCAGTCTCCGGAAGGGCGGCGCATCTTTCCGCGCCTGAGTGTGCGCGAGAATCTGGAGATGGGGGCCTTCCAGCGTGGTCACAGCAACGGATTGGGCGACGACGTGGAACGCGTGTTCACCGCATTTCCGATTCTGAAGGAGCGGCAGTCGCAACTCGGCGGCACGTTGAGCGGCGGAGAGCAGCAAATGCTGGCGATCTCGCGCGCCCTGATGGCGCGGCCAAAGTTGCTGCTGCTCGATGAACCGTCGCTCGGTCTCGCACCGATGGTCGTGACGAGAATCTTCGACATCATTCGCGAAATTAACCGTCAGGGCACCACGATTCTGCTCGTGGAACAAAATGCGAACATGGCGCTCCATGTCGCGCATCGGGGATATGTGCTGGAAACGGGAAGAATTGTGTTGGAAGATACTGCCGCAAACCTGATAAGTAATGAACAGGTGAAGCGGTCTTACCTGGGAGGTTGATGGCGACATGAGTAAACAGAGTGTGGCGATCATTGGGGCGTCCGCCGACAAAGCCAAGTTCAGCAACAAATCCATTCACGCGCATTTGCGCGCGGGGTACGACGTGTATCCGGTCAATCCCAAGGAAGAAACCATCGAAGGCCTGAAGTGTTACAAATCGGTCCTCGACATTCCCGTGGCGCTCGACCGCGTGAGCCTCTACCTTCCGCCGCCGGTCGGCGTCAAAGTCCTCGACGATATAGCCCAAAAGGGGTGCCAGGAACTCTGGATTAATCCCGGCGCCGAAAGCCCCGATCTTATTCAAAAAGCCCAGACACTCGGTTTGAACCCCATTTTCGCATGTTCGTTCACCAATGCGCTGGCCCATAGTGCGTAACCCGTGAGGATCATGACCATGACAACACGAACCGAACTCTCCATCGTCCTCCCCAACCGGCCCGGCACACTCAGCGAAGTCGCCAATGCCCTCGCGAAGGCGAAAGTGAACCTGCTCGCCATCGACGCCTCGGGCGGATTCGAATACAACATCGTACGGATCGTGCCAGACAAGGTGGCCAAGGCCCGCGCCGTGCTGCGTCGTCGTGGGTTGGACGTCGGCGAGACGAAAGTACTCTGCATTCCCGGGACCGAAGGACCCGGCGCGATCGCGCACGTCGCGGACGCTCTCGGAGCCGCGAAGGTAAACATCGACTACCTGTACGCGACCGCCGGCAGTTCGCAATCCGATGCCATTATTGTCGCCCACGTATCGGACGCACAAAGGGCGATCAAGGCCTTGCGCTAGCCAGCCGCGTCGAGGTGTCGTCGAGCGCGCTCGAACACGGCATCGAACATCGGCTCCGTCAACTTCCCCGTATTGGTGTTCTGTCGGCTTGGATGATAGGAAGCAATCAGTGCTGGCACCCCCATACCCAATTCGTGGATCGTGTTGTGGGCAAACCGGGGCAGCGGTTTCGGCAACGCGACGCCAAGTCGGCGCAAACCCTTCAGATAATTGTCGAAAGCGATCTTGCCGAGCGCGATCACGACTCGCAGTTGTTTCAGGCGCTTCAGTTCCTCATCGAAGTATCCACTACAGTGTTCGATCTCCTGGGGAAGCGGCTTGTTGTCGGGCGGCGCGCAGTGGAGCACAGCGGTGATATAGCAATCGAGCAGTTTCATCCCGTCATCGCGCCGTTGCCACGTCGGCAGGTTGGCGAAGCCGGCCTTGTGCAGCGCGCGGAACAGCCAGCGACCCGAAGAATCGCCCGTGAAAAACCGTCCCGTGCGGTTCCCCCCGTGCGCCGCCGGGGCCAGACCGATGATCAGCAACCGCGCGACCGGATGGCCAAAACTCGGCAGCGGTTTCGCCCAATACTCCCAGTCACGAAACTCCCGCTTCTTCTCGCGGCCGATTCGCTCCCGATAGGCCGTCAAGCGCGGGCAAAGCCGGCACCGGATAATCCGCTGGTTGAACTTGTCGTGCCAGTCCATCTCGCTCAGACCTTGTGGGCGATCCATTCGTCGCGGAATTGTTGAATCCGCCGTTGAGATTGGGCCAGACGCTGCGGGCGTATGCGGCCGGACTCGACGGCTTTCGTAAGCGCTCCATGCGCGGCCAGCGCTTTTTCCGCGGTGTGACAAACAAGAATCATGTCCGCCCCGGCATCGAACGCGTCGACAACCGCTTCCTCAAGCGGACGAATCTGCGAAATCGCCCCCATCTCCATGTCGTCGGTAAGCACGAGTCCACGGAAGCCGAGTTGGTTTCGCAGGAGTTCGGTCATAATCGCCTTGGACAACGACGCCGGTCGCGGCTTTTTCCCATCAAACGCGGGATAATGCCCGTGTCCGACCATGATCGCGGTGAGCCGCCGCATCAACTTCATGTATGGCACAACATCTTCTGCCAGCAGCAACTCGCGCGTGCGTTGGATCGTCGGAAGTTTCTCGTGAGAATCGAGTGCCGCCCCGCCCAACCCCGGAAAATGCTTTGGGCAAGCCGCGACGCCCTCTCGTTCAAGTCCCTCCAGGAACGCGCCCGCCCAGCGGCTCACTTCGTCAGCGGTCCGACCCCAGCAACGTTCCCGTAGCGCGTTGTCGGTCTTCTCGTCGAATAACTCCAGATCCAGCACGGGGGCGAGGTCAATGTCGATCCCGAACTGATGCAGCCAATGGCCCGTGGTTCGACCGAAATCCTCCGCCTGTTCCACATTGCCGGATTTCTTGATCTCGGCGATGGTGGGTGCCTCGCCAATGATGTTGCGCAAGCGGTTGATGCGACCGTGCTCCTGGTCAATCGCAATGAGCGGACGATAGGTGAACTCCGTGCGCAAGGCACGGGTTAGCACCCGAAGTTCCGCGGCATTGTCGACGTTGCGCGCAAACAGTACAATGCCGCCGGGCTGCACGGATTCGAGCACTCGCCGTGTACCGGCGTCCAGCTTGGTGCCGGGCAATCCGATGACCAAGTGTTGCCCGAGATGCATTTCTTTCGGTGAGCCCATGGAATTCGATCAGTTGCGAGGCGGCTTGTTCCGTGTCACACTCCCTTGTATCATTTGCGTGGACGAATGGTCAAACGTCACCAGGAGGCGATATGAAAGAGTTTACGGAACTGACGATTGTGACGCCCAATGCTCCCGGCAAGCTCGCCGAGGTGTTGCGAGCCCTGGCCAACTCCAAGGTCAACCTGATCGCGATCGACTCGTCCTCCGGCTACGACCTCAACATGGTGCGGCTGGTGACGAACAACCCGCCGAAGGCGCGCAAGGCTTTGGAGAAACTGGGCTACAGCGCGACCGAAACCACCGTCCTGGGCATCGCCATCTCTGACAAGCCCGGCCAGTTGGCCCGCATCGCCGCTGCCATTTCGAAGTTTCGCGTGAACATCGACTACATGTACGCCACCGCCGTGGCCTACGATCAGCCGGCCATGGTCATCGTGCACGTAGCGAAAGCCGGCGCCGCAGAAAAAGCCCTGCGCATCGCCAGGATTGTCTGAGCGTGCGTTGAGAGGCGGCTATTCCCGTCCAAATCCGAACTTCACGGTGGGTGCCGGATGGTCCTGACACGCTTGGTTGGTGGGAACGTCGGTGGACGCGGAACTGGACTTCACGTAGCCCTTCTTGATCAGCCACGCCTCGACTTCTTCACCGCTGACATCGGCCAGAATCTGGCCGTCGATCTCCAGCGTCGGCTGGAGTGGCTGGCCGCTCCGGGCGACCATCTCTTCATAATTGGCGGAATTGTTAATGACGTCGCGATCGTCGAACGGAAGGTCATACTTCCGCAACACGGCGCGCACGCCGTTGCTCCATCCACAACTCGGTTTCAGCCAGGCAACAATTTTCGGTTGACTCATAAGGTTCTCACGCCTCCACCACTCTCTATGCATGAAGAACCCACAAAAAGCAAGCCGACGACCTGCACAGCTTGTATTTGCTGCCTTCTGTCATTTCAGCAAATGGCACCTAAGTTGCTCATTACGTGGATGATGACCTTACTGGGCGAGATTCAACTGTTGCTGGAGCGCACCTACGGGACCACGGGCGTAAACTTCGAGGATTTCATTCTCAGCCGGCAACGCAGCCGCGCTCTGTCCGAGATGGCCGGTGCCAGCGCCGCGCAAATCTCGGATTTGGGACGCGTGTTCCTGCGAATCGTGGATGGCAAACTGCGCTTGGGAATTCACTATGACCCGAGCGTCATCGAGGCGTTGGAGGGAAACAATCCCGCCTGCGGATTGAACGATCAAAACATCGTTCCGTTCATGGTGTTTTTGGAAGAACTCGATCACGCGATTCACGCGGCCCTGAAGTTTCACGAAGGGATTCGCGACATCCACAGCGAGGCGTTCGTGCGTGATCTCGAACTACAAGCGAAGGTCGACACCTATCTGGTTCTCCAGAAATACTGCGCATTTTTCAACCGTCCGCAAAAGCTGACCGATGCCGATCGCCGCTGGCTGAAAGCGTGCGTATTCGACCGCGATAATGCCGTGTTTGAGGAACCCGTGCTGGCCGAGCGCTACCACGAAACCAATCGTCTCGCCCGCCGGTATGCGCGTCATCTCGACGGCCTTCCGCGGACCCGGCGCACCACGGAAATCCGCCGCTTCCGAAAACTGACCTACAGCCAAAAGCGCGACCGCATCGCCGTCGCAGCCCCCCGCTAGCGCCAGCCCAATCAGCCGCGAGCCGGGCTTTAGAAAATACTTCTGGAATTCTTTGACCGCTTCCGGTAACACGGTAGCGACCCATGAACATGTTGCTGCGGCTTTTTACGTCCTCATTGGGGAAAAAGTTCCTGATGGCCATTACCGGCGCGGGACTTTTTCTGTTTGTCATCGGCCATCTGCTGGGAAACCTGCAGATTTTTCTGGGACCGGAGGCCATCAACCGCTACGGCCACTTTCTGCAAACGACACCCGAGATTCTGTGGCCCGCCCGCATCGGCCTGTTGGCGTTTGTGATCATTCATATTTGGACATCCATTTCGCTGACGTTGGAAAACCGGGCCGCACGCGCCGCCCAGTATGACGTGAAAGAAGTCGTGGCCGCCACCCTCGCTTCGCGCACGATGATCTGGAGCGGGCTCATCATTTTCGCGTTTGTCGCGTTCCACCTGGCCCATTACACCCTGCTGATCGTCCACCCGGAATTTCGTGACCTGCACGACGTCAACGGCTGGCATGACATCTATCGGATGATGGTCCTAGGCTTCTCGAATTATTGGGTGTCCGCATTCTACGTTCTCAGCATCGGACTCCTGTGCCTCCATCTGAGCCATGGCGCCAGCGCGATGTTCCAATCGCTGGGCCTGAAGAACGAGGCCTACACATGCGCGATTGACGGTTTCGCAAAGGCCGCCGCGGTGATAATCTTCGTCGGCTATATTTCCATTCCGCTTGCGGTGTTGGCGGGGGTGGTGAAATGATGAAACTCGACGCCAAAATCCCTCCGGGACCGCTTCCCCAAAAATGGGACAAGCACAAGACCGCGATCAAGCTGGTCAATCCCTCCAACAAACGCAAGTACGAGATCATCGTCGTCGGCACCGGGCTGGCGGGCGCGTCGGCCGCGGCTTCTCTTGCCGAACTGGGATACAGCGTCAAGTCGTTCTGCATTCAAGATAGTCCGCGGCGGGCGCACAGCGTCGCCGCGCAGGGTGGTATCAATGCGGCGAAGAATTACCAGAATGACGGCGACAGCGTCTATCGGCTCTTCTATGATACAATTAAGGGCGGCGATTTTCGGTCGCGCGAGGCGAATGTCCATCGCCTCGCGGAAGTCAGCGTCAATATCATCGACCAATGCGTGGCGCAGGGCGTGCCGTTCGCGCGCGAGTACAGCGGGTATCTGACGAATCGGTCTTTCGGCGGCGCGCAGGTCTCGCGAACGTTCTACGCCCGCGGTCAAACCGGCCAGCAACTGTTGCTGGGCGCCTACCAGGCGTTGATGCGACAGGTCGGGCTTGGACAGGTCACCTTGTTCCCGCGTACGGAGATGTTGGAACTGGTGGTGGTCAACGGACACGCCAAGGGGATCGTCGTGCGCGACATGGTCACCGGCGCGATCTCATCGCATTCCGGCGACGCGGTGGTTCTGGCAACGGGCGGTTACGGCAACGCGTATTATCTCTCAACCTACGGTCGCGGCTCGAACGCCACGGCCATCTGGCGCGCCTACAAGAAGGGCGCGTTGTTCGCCAATCCGTGTTTCACGCAAATTCATCCCACGTGCATCCCTGTGTCGGGCGATTATCAGTCCAAGCTCACCCTGATGAGCGAATCGTTGCGCAACGATGGCCGGGTGTGGGTCCCAAAGAAGAAGGGCGATAAGCGGTCGCCCGGCGAGATTCCCGAAGACGAACGCGATTACTATCTCGAACGCAAGTATCCGAGCTACGGCAATCTGGCGCCCCGAGACATCTCCTCGCGCGCGGCCAAGCAGGTGTGTGACGAGGGCCAGGGCGTCGGCGAAAGCGGTTTGGGCGTTTATTTGGACTTTTCCGATGCGATCAAGCGGCTCGGACGACCGAAGATCGAAGAGCGCTACGGAAACCTCTTCGACATGTACCATGAAATCACGCACGAGGACGCGTACCAGACCCCGATGCGCATCTTCCCCGCGATCCACTACATGATGGGTGGGTTGTGGGTGGATTACAATTTGATGAGCAACGTGCCGGGGTTGTACGTCATTGGCGAAGCGAATTTCTCCGACCACGGTGCGAACCGCCTTGGCGCCAGCGCGCTGATGCAGGGCTTGGCCGATGGTTATTTCGTGCTCCCCTACACCATTGGGGATTATCTGGCTACCCAGAAGCCCGGTTCGCGACCGAAGCCCGAGGTGGGCGAGTTCAAGCAGGCTGAACAGGAGACAACCGACCGCATCAAGAAGCTGCTGGCGATCCGTGGCAAGAAGACCGTGACCGAATTCCACAAACGGTTGGGCCGAATCCTCTGGGAGCATTGCGGCATGGCCCGCACCGAAAAGAGTCTGAAAGAAGCGCTGGCCCTGATCCCACCCTTACGCGAGGAATTCTGGAAAGATGTGAATGTTCCCGGTGAAAGCCAGGACCTGAATCAATCTCTCGAACGCGCGGGACGCGTGGCCGATTACCTCGAGTTGGCGGAGTTGATCGTGTATGACGCGTTGATGCGTGATGAATCGTGCGGCTGCCATTTCCGCGAGGAACACCAGACGCCAGACGGTGAATGCCAGCGCAACGACGAGCAGTATGCGTATGTCGCCGCGTGGGAATTCACCGCCGTCGGCAAGACGCCCCTCTTGAACAAAGAGCCCCTCGTTTACGAAGAGATCCACTTGGCGCAGAGGAGCTACAAGTAATGAACGTCAAACTGCGAGTGTGGCGGCAACGCAATCCCGAGACGCCGGGACGATTTGAGACCTACGAGGCAAAGGACATCAACCCGAACATGTCGTTCCTTGAAATGCTCGACGTCGTCAACGAAGACCTGACCCGGCGCGGGCAGGAGCCCATCGCGTTCGACCACGACTGTCGCGAAGGCATCTGCGGCATGTGTTCGTGCGTTATTAACGGCGAACCGCACGGCCCTGAGAACAAGGTCGCCACCTGCCAGACGTACATGCGCAGTTTCCAGAACGGCGAGACGATCACCGTCGAGCCGTTTCGCGCCAAAGCGTTTCCCTTGATCAAGGACCTGATCGTCAATCGCAGCGCGTTTGACCGGGTCATTCAAGCGGGCGGGTTCGTTTCTGTTTCGACCGGCTCGGCGCCCGACGGCAATGCAATCCTCGTGCCGAAACAGAGCGCCGACCTTGCCATGGACGCGGCGGCGTGCATCGGTTGCGGCGCGTGCGTTGCGGCGTGCAAGAATGCCAGCGCCATGCTCTTCGTGGCTGCGAAGGTTTCGCACCTCAACCTCATGCCCCAAGGTCAGCCGGAAAAAGAGAAACGTGTCTTAGCGATGGTTCAACAGATGGACAAAGAAGGGTTCGGCGCCTGCACCGTGACGGGTTCCTGCGAAGCCGTCTGCCCCAAAGGAATCAGCCTGAACTTCATCGCCAAGATGAATCGCGATTATTTCGGAGCGACGATCAGGTTCGGGAAGTAACTTCTCAGTCGTTCGCGTGCGCATGCCCTTGCGCCTTGAGGAAGCGTTGTTTGCGCATGACCAGGAGCATGGCGCAACCGCCGAGGAATCCGAAGACCGCCATCGTGGGAAACCACGATACCCAGCCATACTTGTCCAGCAGTCTGCCCATTAGTGGCACGGCAATGCCCGCTCCGAAGTACTGAAAAGAGTCGATTACACCGGATGCGAAGCCGGCCATTTTGCGCCCGCCGATGTCCATCGGTGCGGCCGCGCCGACAATCGAGTGAGTGGCATTCACCGCCAGCGAGATCATGATGAGGAAAAAGCAGCTTAAAAACACCCCCCGCATCCCAAACCCCTCAATCAGGATGACGGCAATGATAATGACAACCGTGATCATGAAGTAGAGCACCATCGCGACGGGCGAGCGGTGTCCTTTGAAGATCTTATCCGAAATCACACCCGATCCGAGCGAACCACCGACGGCCACCAGCGGCATGAGTTGCATCGTCCATTGGACCGCCGGCATCTGGAGAGTCAGCCCCAGTTTATTCACGAAGTACAGCACTGCCAACTGGTCTGAGCCATGTCGCACCGCGCCCGTGCAGGCGTAGGCCAACGCATACAGCCACACCAGCGGGTGGCGTCCGATCGTCAGAAGTGATTCTTTGAGCGGGACACGCACGTCGGCGTGCGCGTGGTCAACCTCATCAGGGTGGACGTTGACGAAGCCGGCCTGCTCGGGTGTCTCCTTAACGAACAACGCGATCATGACCGCCGGGATCACGGCTATCAACGGTGGCACCCAGAACAGCCAGCGCCAGTGCAACGCCGGCACCGTCCAGATGAACAAAGTGAAGCCCGCCAATAACATCGGCGCCAACTGATTGATCGAGAATTGTCCCAACTGAATCATGAACCCGAAAATACCTGAGAACGTGCCACGTTCGGTGCGACTGAACCACGCCGCGTTGATCTTGATCATACCGGGCGCGCCGAACGCCTGAAAATAACCGGCGATCAACCAAATCATCGAGAACGTGGTGAACGTACCGCTGTAGGAAGCCGCGCCGAAGGCGAAGTTCATCACGATCGTGCCTGCCGCGCCGATAAGCATCGCTCGCCGTCCGCCAATGCGATCAGTCAGCAAACCGTTGACGAGTTGGCCGATTCCGTACGCCCAAAACCAACAGCTTAATATCTGCGTGATCTCGGTATAATTGAAATTATATTCCTTCTGCAGAGAGGGGGCCGCCCACCGGAAATTATAGCGGCACATGTAATATGCCGCATACATGAGCCCGAGGCTGACCCAATTCAGGCCGCGGCGAGGTCGAAATCCGGAGGGATATTTATTGCGGGCGCCGGGCTGGGGCGCGGTGGCGGTCTGTTCCATGAATTTTCTTTCGCGAACACCCGAAGCGACAGTAAGACAGACCGTAACGGCACTGATGCAGAAAAGTCAAAGAAAATGTTCAATCAACCGTGCTCTGTTGGCAAAAAAGCCGAAGGCGACCAATCGGGTCGCCTTCGCTCTTGATTGATAGATGTTTTAGCGGCGCTGTCGGTTCAGGATCATCAGTTGCAACAACTGCGCCACAGCGGCAATCAGCGCCGCCACATAGGTCAACGCTGCCGCGTTCAGCACGCGATTGACGCCTGGCATTTCGTCACGCGCGATCAGGCCGCTCTTTTGCAGAATCACCTTGGCCCGGGAACTGGCATCGAACTCGACGGGAAGCGTGATGAGCTGAAATACTACCAGCACGGCGTAAATCCCGATTCCGAGCGTGAGAAACATGGGGATGCGGAAGAAGAATCCACCAATGATCACCAGCGGCAGCAGTTGCGACGTAAACATGGTCGCGGGGACAATGGCCATCCGCGCCTGCAACGGCGCATAGGCGTGCTGGTGCTGAATAGCATGCCCGGTTTCGTGCGCCGCAATGCCCAACGCGGCAACAGATTCGCCGTCGTAAACGTCGGGCGACAACGCGAGCGTCTTCGTTCGCGGGTCGTAGTGATCACCCAGGAAACCGTTCGTGCGCTCGATTTGCACGTCGTGAATTCCGACATCCGCCATGATTTCCGCCGCAGCTTCCGCACCCGTTCGCCCCGAGCGAGCTCGTACTTGTGAATATTTTTTCAATGCGCCCCGCACAAGAATCTGGGCCAAGATTCCCGGCACAAGGATCAGCACGAAAAGCAGCAGGTATATTTCATTAATTGTCATCTTGCGGTTACCCCTCCAACTGGCGAATACAGTAGCGCAGCCAAGTCAGATTTCAAGTGCCTTCGGAACCCGCGTCAGGTTGCGGGCCCCATTCGATTGAATAACGGCAACGTCCTCCAGACGGACGCCGCCCAAGCCCATGTAATACAGGCCTGGCTCGATAGTAACGACATGGCCGGCGCGAAGGACTTCAGAGGCGGTGCTGACGCGCGGGCGCTCGTGAATCTCCAAGCCAAGCCCGTGGCCGGTCCCATGGAAGAATCCCTGCATCCGTCCGCTAATGACACCGGTCCGGTAACCTTTGCTGACAAAAAGCTCCTGAATTCCGCCGTGCACGTCCTGGCCATTCATGCCTTCGCGTAGTTTCTGAAAGGCGAGTTTCTGTGCATCTCCGACAACGGCGTAGAGCTTCTTGACCGCGTCGCTGGCGCGGCCGCGCACGACCGTGCGCGAGATGTCCCCCCAATACCCCGTTCGCATATCCCGGGGAAAAATGTCGAGAATGATCGTCGTATGCGCGCGGAGCGGACCGTGACCAATCTCATGTGGATCGCAACCCTGATTCCCGCCGGCGACGATGGTGCGCGCGGCCACGCCACCCAAACCAGCGATTGTCGCGTTGATCACGCCCTGGACCTGCTCCGATGTCAACTTTCGTCCCAGTCGGTACAGGAATCCGTCGCGACCGATACGGCTCGCCCGCAGGACGGTTACTGCCGCCCGCATCCCCTCCTCCGCCAGATGCAAGGCGTCCCGAAGCATTCGAATCTCTGCTGAAGTCTTGATTTCACGCTCCGCAAAGAACGGATCGGGTTTGACGACGACGCGAATGCCGCGCAGTTGCTTCGCCAGACCGATGGGGAAATTCATGGGGACTTCCACCTGACGCACCCGGAACTCACGCAACGCCCGTGTCAACACGTCGCTGAACCCCGGCTGCTTGACCCCGTCCCGTTTGAGTTGTTTTTGATAGCGGGAAAGTGAGAGGACGCGGTCAACCTCAGCCCCGCGGCGCGCGCGATCGATCTCCAGATCGCTCATCACCGCGAAGCTCCTGCCACGCGTCTCGAACCAGATGAAGGGGTCGGGCACGAACAGGCGTGTCGCGTACAGCATATTTGCGTCGTGTTCACTATCGGCGACAATTAACCGCGTTGACATAGAAAACCTCCTGCACCCAGTCCAATGGATGGCGCAATTTCCAGCGCAAACTCGCTCGGGCCGTTGCGCGACAATTGATAATACGCCAAGCCCGCAATCATCGCCGCGTTATCCGTACATAATGCCGACGGCGCAAGGAGCAATTGCAAATCCCGTTGCGCACATTCCTCTCCCAGCTTCTCACGGAAGCGACGGTTAATCGAGACCCCGCCCGACGCACTCACCGTCTTCACATGCCGATCCATGGCGGCACGGACCGTCTTCCCGACCAACACGTCCACCACAGCTTCCTGAAAACTGGCGCAGACGTCTTCGATGCGACGGTGCGGGTTCTTTCGCAGGAAGTAAAGGACGGAGGTTTTCAGGCCGCTGAAGCTGAAATCGTGGCTGCCATCGTGCAACATGCTGCGCGGAAAATCAAAGGCCCCGGGATTTCCGTTCTCAGCGCGCTTCTGAATTTCCGGGCCACCGGGATACCCGAGATCAAGCAACTTGGCGACCTTGTCGAACGCCTCCCCGGCAGCATCGTCAACAGTCTGGCCCAGAATCTCGTGCGTCCCGACGGCTGTCGCATGCGCCAGGATGGTGTGTCCGCCGGACACGACCAACGAAACCATCGGCAGTGCGTCCAGCGCGGCGTTGGCAAACAGCGGAGAGTACAAGTGTGCTTCAACGTGGTTGATCGCAACAAATGGTTTGCCGGCGGCGAACGCGATCCCTTTGGCTGCGTTCAGGCCGATAAGCAGCGACGAGGCCAAACCGGGGCCGTAGGTGGCCGCGACACCGTCGATTTCCTCAATGGACGTATGGGCGTCGGACAGCGCCTGCCCCACCACGGAATCAATCAAGTGCAGGTGGTTGCGCGACGCCAGTTCCGGGACTACGCCGCCGTACGGACGATGCAGGGCGACTTGCGAGCTGACCACGTTGGAGAGGATCTCCGTTCCATTGGAGACAACCGCGGCGGCTGTCTCGTCGCAGGAGGTCTCGACGCCGAGAATTTTCACAGGCTGGTCTATCGACGACACTCGGTCGTTGTTCTATTGCGTTGACGGGGCCGCAGCGGCTGTCGCGGTCGCTACGCCCATGTTCTGTTTGGCGACTTTCATCTGCTTCTCGAAGAGCTTGACTCCCTTGATCACATCGATAGCGCGATCCAGTTGGACATCGGCGATGGGCGTGACCTTCTCACCGGTGTCATCCGGGGCTTGAGAAAATACGCGGACGCGTTGCTCCAAGAGCTTGCGCTCATCCTCTTCGGAAATCGGCACGATAATATCCGGTGTGACGCCATGCTCGTGGATGACCTTGTGGCTGGGGGTGTAATACTTGGCCGTGGTCAGGCGTAGCGCCGATCCGTCCCGCAGTTGGATAATGCTCTGCACGGAACCTTTGCCAAACGTGGTTTCCCCGACCAATACCGCCCGGTGCAGGTCCTGGAGCGCACCCGCAACAATTTCGCTGCCGCTCGCGCTGCCAGCATTAACGAGGAGAACCAGAGGATAGTGAGCCTGTTTCTTGCCGCTATCGGAACGGTAGACGCTCTTTTGCGCCAGATCGCGTCCTTCCGTAGACACGATCAACTGGCCTGCGGGTATAAACTCGCTGGCGATTTTGCGGGCGGATTCCAGCAACCCGCCCGGATTGTTGCGCAGATCAACAATCAACGCCGTCATACCTTCGCCATTCAATTTGGCCAATGCCTTTTCAAACTCATCCGCAGTCGGTTCGTTGAATTGTGTGATCCGCACGTAGCCGATCCCGTCCTGGAGGATTTTGGCGTCCTTCACGCTGTCGACGTTGATCTCGGCGCGCTCGATGGTGTGGTCCTTGATCTTATCGCTCGGGTCCTTGGCTTTGGCGCGAAAAATCGTAATGGTGACTTTCGTCCCCGGATCGCCACGCAATTGGCGCACGGCCTCCTGCAACCCCATTTTCTCGGTGACTTTCCCATCGATCTTGATAATGCGATCGCCGGGTAGTAATCCCGCCTTCGCGCCGGGGGTATCCTCCATGGGAGCGACGACGGTCAGGAAACCTTCCTTGGACATGCTGATGACAATCCCGATACCGCCAAACTTGCCTTCGGTGTCCTGCTTCATGTCCTCGTACATCTGCGGTTCCATGAACTGGCTATGTGGGTCAAGTGAGTTGAGCATTCCCTTAAGCGCGCCGTACGTCAGGTCCCGATAGGTGACCGAGTTGGTGTCCACGTATTCTTTGCGGACCAACTCCATCACCTGGGTGATCAACTCCATCTCGGAATAGGGATTGTCCTTGTCCGGTTTCGTGGACGAATCGGAGTAAATTTTCGCGGCAATGGCGAGATTGATTCCCAACAGCACCACAACAAACGCCACGGTGATACGCTTTATGGTCATAACATTTCTCTTAAAATTCTACGCTTTCCCTCAGTCCTGACGCAGTTTCACGAGGAGCCGATTTGGGGCCAGCGACTCGGTTACCATACGGCTGCTTGACTGTTGAATCAAGTCCATCCTTTCGAGATTGGACGCGGGATAGCGCCGTCTTACTCAACCAATTCCAACGCCGTCTGCCGAAAGCCAGCCAATTGGCGGCCAGTCCGCGCCTCCAAGGGCCGGCGTTCCAATCGCGTCGCCTATCGGTTGAGTCAACCGAGTTCAGGGCGCGAGCTTGCCTGCCGCGAGCAGTCCGAACAACGCAATTCCGAGGGCGAACCGATAGATAATGAAGATCCACGTCGTGTGGCGTTTCAGATAATTCATCAAAAACGCGACTGCCGCATAGCCGACAATGATCGCGACGATTGTCGCCACGACAAGATTTAAACCGTCTCCTTGGTTCGCGAGCAGTTCGTGACGGTGATGGTGAAATTCCAGAATACCCGCGCCCAAAAACGACGGTAACGACAGCAGGAACGAAAACCGCGCGGCGGTCTCGCGAGTCAGCCCGACAAACAGTCCGCCGGTGATGGTGGAACCCGACCGCGAAGCGCCGGGGATCAGGGCCAGGCATTGCACCAGACCCACGACCATCGCATCCGGCCACGTGACGCGGCTCATGTCCTTGAGCGTCACTCCCGCTTGCGTCCGGGCCCGTTCGATGTACTCGGCGACCACCAGCGCCACCGCCAGCCCGACTTCCGCCGCGGCGATCACGTAAAGCGAGCGCAGGCTTGTCTCAACGTGCTTCTTGAAGGCGAGCCCCAACACGACAATGGGCACCGTTCCAACGATAATCATCCACCCGAGACGCGCGTCATGATTCTCGAACAGACGACCCGTCCGCAACCCCTCCAGCATGGCGGACACGATTTGGGAAAGGTCCTGCCAGAAATACAGCAGCAGGGTGATGACAATGGCCAGTTGGATAACCGCGGTGAATGCCGCGCCGGGGTCCGTCCAGCCCATCACCGCCGCCACGATGCGAAGGTGTGCGGCGCTGCTGATGGGCAGGAACTCCGTAATGCCCTGGACGATGCCGTAAACGATGGCCTGCCAGAGGGTCATTTGCGGTGATCGTTGATCAACATGGATGCCACTCGTGTTCGTGCGAGACTAGCTCAGCCGCGCGAGTGTTTTCTGCAACAATTCCACCGGAGAGGCATTTTCCGACTTCGCCTTCGCGTCGGCAATCAGCTTGGCTTCGAGCGCGTTCTTGGTGGGCCGCTGGATGTTGTAGAACACGCCAAAACAGCCCGGGAAATCCGCCATCGCCAACTTGTACGCGGCGACCTCATCGGTCGCATCATGTTCGGCGGGCACGAGATTGAACACGCCGCCCTTGCGCGGGTTGGCGGCATCGAATGCGCCAGGATAAAACTCCGTGCATTCACTCAGACACTCGATGACCGAGAATCCATCGTGTTGCATCGCCTTCTCCATCATCTCCATCACGTGATTCGGCAGGTGCGAGTGGGAACGGGCGATGAATGTCGCGCCCGCCGCAATGAGCTGCTTCATCGGGTTAATCGGATGATCGACGGCGCCCGTCGGGTCGGTTTTCGACTTGAATCCCAACGGCGATGTCGGGGACGTCTGCTTCTTGGTCAGCCCGTACACAAAATTATCCATGATGACATAGGTCATCTTGACGTTCTTGCGGGCGGCATGGGTCAGGTGGTTGCCGCCAATGGAAAATGCGTCGCCGTCGCCGCCGAACACGAACACATGCAGGTCGGGCCGCATGAGCGACACGCCCGTGGCAAACGCCGCGGCGCGTCCGTGGAGAAAATGCACGCCGTAAGCATTCACAAAGTACGGGAACCGCGACGAGCAGCCGATTCCGGCAATGCTCGTGATTTTCTCATGCGGTACCTGCAGCTTCTCCATCATCTTGAAATAAATGGAGAGGATGCTGAAGTCGCCGCAACCGGGACACCACGTCGGATGGTCCGCAACGAGGTCTTTCTTCGTGTATTTGGGACGATCGGTCAGTTTGATTTCTTTGACTTCCAGATTCTTTGCTTCCGCAATCATTCGGATTCCTTCAGGAAAATCAGGCCTGCGCCAGGGCGGGTTCGGGGGTTTTCTTGAGTCTCTCGTTCATGCCATTCAAAATCTCGCGGATCTTGAACGGCAAACCGTCGGTCTTGTTGATCCCGACGATCTTGTCGTTACAGAATCGTGCTCGAAGAATGCCGGCCAGTTGACCGTAGCCATACAGTCCCTCGTCGTTGAGCTCCACTACGAACACGTGATTGAAACCGTCCATAATCTCGCCGATACCGGGTTGCAAGGGCTGGATGTACCGAATGTTCAGCCCGCTGACACTTTCACCCTCGGCACGCGCTTTGTCCACCGCTTCGCGGATAGGGCCTTGCGATGAGCCCCAGCCGACCAGCAGGACGTTCCCCTCGGGTGGGCCGTAGGTCTCGGCCCTTGGCAGGCGAGACGCCAAGACCTGAAGCTTGCGCCGGCGCTTGGCCACCATCATCACGTGGTTGGCCGGACGGCTGGCTGGATGGCCGGCCTCGTCGTGCTCCAAACCGGTCACCACGGGGTACTTGCCGTCGAGCATCGGTGTCCCCGGCGGAGCGTGGTGGGCGATGCCGTCGACGGCGTTTTCGTACGGTTTGTAATTCGGTCCTCGCGGCGCGAAGTCCGGAGTCAGGTCCTGCGCCAGTTTCGTGATGTCGGGCATCTCCCACGTCTCGAACCGTGTCGCCAGCGCCTGGTCGGTCAAAATAATCGTCGGGCAACTGTATTCGCGCGCGAGTTTCGCCGCCTCCAGCGTGATGTAGAAGCAGTCTTCCACGGACGAGGGCGCCAGCACAATGCGCGGGGAATCTCCGTGTCCACCAAAACAGGCAATGTTCAGGTCGCTCTGCTCGACATTGGTCGGCAGGCCGGTGCTCGGACCGCCGCGTTGGACGTCGACGATCAATATCGGCATTTCAGCCATCACGGCCCAACCGAGTGCTTCGGTCTTGAGCGAAAGACCGGGGCCCGACGTTCCCGTGAGCGATAGATGCCCCGAATACGACGCACCGCAGGCGATGGCGATGGCGGCCAGTTCGTCTTCGGCCTGGACAAAAATCCCGCCGTACTTGGGCAACTCTGCCCGCAGGATCTCCATGATGCTGGACCAGGGTGTGATCGGATATCCCGCGCCAAAGCGAATGCCGGCCGCCAGCGCCCCGTAGGCAACAGCCTGGTTTCCGTCGGTAACAATTTGTTTGCGGCCTGTCTTGGTTGTCGGCGGGACAAATTCAAAAGTGTCCGTGAGCCGGCCGATATCGTAGCCGTAGCCCGCGTTGAACGCGCCGATGACATTGCGGATGACATCGTCGCCCTTGCTCTTGTAGTAGGCTTGCAGCATGGTTTCGAGCTTGGGCACATCGAGGTCAAACATGCGCGCCAGTAACCCGAGCACGAACATGTTTTTGCCCTTGTCTTTCGCGGTGCCGCCGATGGCTTCGACGGTCTGGCCCGTGATGTGTACGCCGACCGACCGGTACCGCTTCTGGTTTTCGTCGGGCTTGACGTTGTCGGAGTCGTAAATCAGGATGCCGCCGTCCCGGAGCGTGTTAATGTGGTCGTTGTACGAATGCTGGTAGAACGCGACGAGAATGTCCACATCGTCGCCTGCGCTCAGGACTTCTCCCGTGCCGAGGCGCACCTGATAAATGCTGGGACCACCCGAAATCGTCGCCGGAATCGTCATATACGTCATGACGTCTTTGTCGGTCCGGCCAGCCAACCGCGCCAAAAAACCGCCAATGGCCTGGATGCCGTCCTGCGAGTTCCCCGCCAGCCGAATAACTGCATCTTGAATTCTTCGCCCATGCTGGGGCTGTTGGCCGCCAGACGAGGCAGAAGCGTCTGCAACTTTTTGATCAACCATTTCCTCTTTTTCCTTCAAAAAGGGTCCCTTCAGAGGGAGCCACCCGAGAGCACGTCAGTACAAGTGCAATATATTAACAGAGAGCTTCCCCCTGTCAACCACCAGACCAAGCCCAAATTGGGAAAAGCAATTGACCGGACGGCTGGCATGCGATATTTTCCCGATGGTGGTAACCTTCAAGATCGACCATGGCTGACAAAAATAGCTCCAATATCAATCCGCGCGCCAACGACTTCTACCAGAAGGCGATTCAGGCAGTCGAACGCGGTAACCTCGACTATGCGATCGAGATGTTCATCCAGTGCCTGAATATCGAGCCGGGCTACACCAAGGCGCGACGGAACCTGCGGGCCACGCAAATGAAGAAGACCGAGTCCGCGGGTGGCTTCAGGCGCATGTTGGTGGGCACGAAGCTTCAGCCGCTCCTGGCAAAGGCCAAAATGGCTGTCCAAAAGAATCCCACGGAAGCGATGACACTCGCGGAACAGGCGTTGACGGAAGACCCCAAGAACGGCCAGGCGCTGATGACTCTCGCCGAAGCCGCCGAAGTCGCCCAGCTTCCGGAGACGGTTGCTCAAACACTCGAGACATACACCCGGCTCAATCCCAAGGACACCAAGGCGCTGCACTGGCTGGCGCGCTCGTATATCGCGACGGGACAGCACGATCTGGCCCGCGAAACCTATGATCACCTGCTCCAGATCAACCCGAACGATTTCGAAGCACAGCAGGGCGCCAAGGATGCGACAGCCAAAGGCGCGATGTCCGGTGGCGGTTGGGAAGGCGATGGGTCCTTCCGCGACGCCCTCAAGGACAAGGACGAATCCGTTGCCTTGGAGCAAGAATCTCGTGTCGTCCGCGCCGAGGATATGGTCGCCAACCTCATCAAGGAGAAGCTCGAGGCTTTGTCCAAGGACCCGGACAATCCGGTGATCCAGCGCGAACTCGGCAAACTCTACGCCCAGAAAGAAAACTTTGACGAAGCCCTGCGCTACCTCGAGGCGTTGTTCGCGAAGGAAGGTGGAACAGATCCGTCTCTCGAACGTGAGATTGGCGATGTCAAGGTCAAACGCCTCGAAACACAGCTGAACGCCAAGAAGAAACAACTGGAAACAAACCCGGCCAATGCCGCGGCGCTTCAAAACGAAATTACCACGCTCGAGGCCGATTTGGACAAGCTCAAGCTCTTCGAAGCCGAGCGCCTCGTGGAACGGTACCCCAACGATCTCATGTACCGGTTCGATCTCGGCGTGTTGTATATGAAGGCTGGCAACGTCGACGGCGCTGTCGAGCAACTGCAAAAATCTCGCGGCCAACCCCAGCGCCGTGTCGCCTCCCTCAATCTCCTCGGCCAAGCCTACCAACAAATGGGCCTCCATGACATGGCGATTGAGACCTTCAATGAGGCCATCAATGAACTCCCGGTCATGGACGGGCTGAAGAAGGAGTTGCTGTACAACCTGGGTTGCGCGTACGAGCTCATGGGCGATCCAGACAAGGCGACGGCAGCATTCAAGGAGATTGCCAAGGTCGATTTCGGTTATCGCGACGTGCGTTCCAAGATCATGCGCAAGGCGCCGCCGAAGAAGCCGTAACGCAACAGCACGGCGTTAATCAGGCAGTTCCAACCGCGCCCAGAGGTCCCGCAAGTTTCGAATTCCGTCTGCGCGAAGTCCCTGGCGATCCACAAGGACGGTGTCCATCCCAACCGCCTCCGCGCCCCGCACGTCTTCTTCGTAACTGTCACCGACGTGCACCGCTTGGCTCGGGGTAACGCCTGCCGAACGAAGCGCCGCCAGGAAGATCTCCGCATTGGGTTTCTCCACCCCGACTTCGCAGGAGATGGTCATGGAATCGAAGTGCCGCGCCAGGCCCAGCCCCTCGAGCAGTTCGCGCAGTCGGTCATCCCAATTGGAGAGGATGCCAACGTGGAGGCCGCGCGCCCGCGCTTCGTGCAACGCGTCTTCGACGTCCGGAAATACTCGCCACGTGTCGGGCCGGGCGAATGTCTCGTACAGCTCCTCGACGCACCCCTCCTTCTCCTGTCCGAGCACGCGAAACACGAGTTCCCGCCACCATTCCTTGCGTGACACGGTCAGCCCGGGGCGTTTCAACGCGGCCCACGATTGGCGGAAAGCACCTTCCATTTCGTCGGCGGTTCGATCGATCCCATGTCGCCGGGCAACTGCGGCGTACACCGCCCCGACGGACGGGTACGGCCGGAGCAGCGTACCACCCGCGTCGAAGAAAATCGCGCGCCGCCGTCCCCGGCTCACTGCAACACCAACTCGCGCGGCGTCTTCGCCCTCGCTCCTCCCGCGAAGCCAAGCCGGTCCAGCGCTTCGCCGACCAGGAACAGCGATCCCGCAATCGCAATCGTTTCCGCGTTCTCAACGCAGGCTTGCGCGTACGCGGCGGAAAGATCTCGCTCGACGGTGATCCGTGCAGCGGAATTCGCCGCCTGGCACCACCGCGCCAATTGATCCGGCTCGCTCGTCCGTTCGCTGTTGACGGGAACGCATAGCACGCGCACGGCAAGCGGCGCGAGAATCTGGCACATCTGATCGTAGTTCTTGTCCCGCAGCACGCCGAGGATCAACGTCAGTTGTCGCCCCGCAAAATGTTCGCGCAACGTTGCCGCCAGCCGTTCGGCGGCGGCCGCGTTGTGCGCGCCGTCCAGCACCACCGTCGGGTCGTGGTGCACAATCTGAAACCGGCCCGGCCACGCCGTCCGCGTCAGACCTTCGTGCACCCGCTTCGCATCGACAGGCAATCCCGACGCCTCCAGAGCCGCAACCGCCGTCGCGCAATTGATCGTCTGATGCGCCCCGAGCAACGGGATCGTGAGCGGCCCGTAGTCCCGGCGCGTGCCGGTCAACTCCACCCGCTGGCACTCCTCGTCTTCGCCCAGCCGCGTCGCGCCAATGTCCCGCCCCACCACCGTCAGCGCGCTCCCCTGCGCCGCCGCGGTGCTCTGGATCACGTGCAGCGCTTCTTCCGCCGCCGCCGCCGTGACCACCGGCACCCCGGGCTTGATGATCCCGCATTTCTCCGTGGCAATCTGCGCCAGTGTCTCGCCCAGGTACTGCGTATGATCGAACGCGATATTCGTGACCACCGAAACCAGCGGCACGATCACGTTCGTCGCATCGAGCCGTCCACCCAGTCCCGTCTCCCACACCACCACGTCCACTTTCTGCTCCGCAAAATATCGCAGCGCGATGGCTGTCACCGTCTCGAAAAATGTCGGTGCGTGAAACTCCGGGTTCGCGCCCACCATCTCCAGCACCGGCCGGATCTCCTCGACCAGCCGCACCACGTCGGCTTCGTGAATCGGCTGGCCGTTGACCTGAAACCGCTCGCAGAACGACACGAGATGCGGCGACGTGTACAAGCCCGTCTTGTAGCCCGCCGCGGACAGCACCGCGCTCAGCATCGCCGCCACGCTCCCCTTCCCGTTCGTGCCGGCGATATGAATGAATCGGAGCGACTTCTGCGGATCACCCATCCGGCGCAACAAATACTGCATCGTGTCCAGGCCAAGTTTCTGGCCGAACAGCCGGATGCCGTACAGGTATTCGATGGTCTCGGGATATGTCACAACGGATTGTCCGATATGTAGCAGTTGCCGGCCGCGTGGCCCACGCGGCGACGTGTCTCAGGCCGCGGCCTTGAACTTGCGGCCGCCCCGGCCCGAAAAATAACTCAGCAATTGCGCCAGCGTCTGCTTGAGCTGCTTCCGATGCACGATGAGATCGACCAGCCCGCGCTCGCGCAGAAATTCACTGGTCTGGAACCCCTCGGGCAACTCCTGTTGCGTCGTCTCCTTGATCACGCGCGGACCGGCAAACCCGATCAACGCCTTCGGTTCGGCAATGATCACGTCCCCGAGCGACGCGAAGCTGGCCATCACGCCCGCCGTCGTCGGATGCGTCAGCACCGAGAGGAACGGCAACCCCGCCTTCGCGTGCAACGCCAGCGCGCCACTGGTCTTGGCTAGTTGCATCAGGCTCAGGATCCCCTCGTACATCCGCGCCCCGCCCGATGCCGAGACGATGATCACCGGAATCTTCAGCTCCGTCGCCTTCTCAATCGCCCGCGTGATCTTTTCGCCGACCACCGACCCCATGCTCGCGCCTAGAAAACTGAAATCCATCACCGCCAGCGATACGTCGTGGCCCTCAAGCTTGGCGAGCCCGATCATCACCGCGTCGTTCATCCCTGTCTGCCGATGATACGTCCGCAGCCGCTCCGAATACGCCGCCACGCCCGTGAACTTCAGCACGTCCACGCTCGCCATGTCCGCGTCGCTCTCGCGGAACGTCCCCTCATCCGCCAGCATCGCCACGCGCTCGGTGGCGGTCATCGTGAAGTGGTAATCGCATTTCGCGCAGACCTTCGCATTCGTCAGGAGTTCCTTGCTGTAGATGATCTCGCCGCACTGCTTGCACTTCACCCACAACCCGCTCGGGATCTCGTGCTTCTTCGTCTTGGTCTCGGAAATCTTCGGCTTTTCTTTTTCTTCGAATACCGCCATTTGCCAGACTCCTTGTGCGACTGTGTAATCCTACCACAACCACCCGCCGTTGCGCCAGCCCGTTTTGGCACGGTGGCCGGCCTGTAGCCGCAAGCCGAGTCGACCGAGACGCGAGCACGCCGTGCTTGGGTCGCAACTTTAGCCTGCGCGCTTCGTCCCCTCGTCTCTCTGGGCGGGTATCCCGCCGTTGCCTACCTAACGCGCTCGACCCCTCTTGCCGCCCCATTTCCCGTGTTCTTACCCCTCCAAATTTGGGTTCGTTTTTGGCTTCGTTTCCCCCACTTTTCCACACCGGCTTGAACAAAATTGGGTTCGTTTTGCAACCCCCTCCCTGTCCGCCATAGCTTCAGCGACGGCGAACCCCGCGCCCCTCCTCCCGCTTGTAGGCCTGCCCGCCTCAGGCGGGCAGCCAGCCCGGTTTACCCGCCTTCGGCGGGCTGCCGTCGTTTCTGCTTGGAGGGTCGGGCTTCCGCACGACCGTTTCCTGTAGCGGTGCGACCAACCCAATTATGTCAATGAACATTCAGCCCGGCGGTCTATTGAACAATTCCCCATCCCGACCCCAACCCCAAATCACCATCCTTTCATGACACGCCGAGCATATTGTAATACGATACCAATGTCAATCCAAAACGATACACATGTCGCGGCCTTCTTCCGCTGTTTTCCTTCCCACCGGATGTCATCCCGAGCTTGTCGAGGGATCTCTGTCGTGTCCGTACTCCTTTCCCGTGACCAACAACACTGCGAGCACGACCAAGATCCTGATGGCTTGGTTCATCACCACATCCTAACCGAACGCCACGGCCAGCGCGACAACCTCCCGCGCAACGTCCTGGCGCAACTGTCCATCGCGGCGCCAGTTCGTAACCGCGCCATCTGTGGAAAACTCCATTTCACCGGCGGATACTGTTTCAGCAATGGCCGGCCCCCCTCGCCTTCCCAAAAACTACTTGCATATAAGTATCATTCGGTATACTTACTCATCTCTGGAATATGACTCGGGCGGAGAAACAACAACGAATCGCGCGCTTCGAGACCGCCCATCGCGAGAACGGGTTGCCGGTCACCATGCAGCGGCGCGCCGTGTTCGATGCGATCCTCGACCGCCGGGACCACCCGACCGCCGACCAGATTTTCCACGCCGTCCATCCGCGTCTACACCAACTCTCCCGCATGACCGTCTATCGCATCCTGGGAAAACTGGTCTCCCTTGGTCTCCTGTCCAAGACCTGCCACCCCGGCTCGTCGACGCGTTTCGACCCCAAGCTGCACCAGCACCATCACTTGGTCTGCCTGGATTGCGGCGACATTATCGACCTGGAGGACACGCGCCTCAACCGCATCCCCTGGCCGGATGTGCGCCGCCATGAATTCCAGATCGAGGACTACAATATCCACTTTCGCGGCCGGTGTGCTCGTTGCCGGCAACGGCCCAACACACCTCCGGCGGGCCGTAAGCGGGCTCCCCGCATCCGAATCCCACAAGACAAATCCAGCCTTTACACGAAAGGAACAACATCATAAAAACAATTCAGCTGACCACCACGCGTGGAAACCCCATCGCCGACAACCAGAACCGCGAGCGTATTCCGGAGCGCACGGTCCACGCCAAAGGCACCGCCGCCTACGGCACGCTCACCATCGCCCACGACATCACCAAGTATTCGAAGGCAGTCAGCAGCTGACCATCCGCGCAGTCGTGCCGAACACTTACAACTCGTCCACAGAATTCGGTTCAACCGACCTAAGGAGAAAACACATGACAACCGAAGCCAAGTGCCCATTCCATCCCGCTGCCGACAGCGGCACGTCCAACCGCGACTGGTGGCCGAACCAGTTGAAGCTCGAACTCCTGCACCAGCATTCCTCCAAGTCCAATCCCATGGGCGAGGACTTCAACTACGCAAAAGAGTTCAAGAGCCTCGACCTCGGGGCGGTGAAGAAGGATCTCGCGGCGTTGATGACCGATTCGCAGGACTGGTGGCCGGCGGACTTCGGTCACTACGGCCCGTTGTTCATTCGCATGGCGTGGCACAGCGCCGGCACCTACCGCACAGGCGACGGCCGCGGCGGCGGCGGCAGCGGCCAGCAGCGCTTCGCGCCGCTCGACAGTTGGCCGGACAACGTCAGCCTGGACAAGGCGCGACGCCTGCTCTGGCCGATCAAGCAGAAGTATGGCCGAAAAATTTCATGGGCCGACCTGATGATCCTTGCCGGGAACGTCGCTCTGGAAACAATGGGATTCAAGACATTCGGTTTCGGAGGCGGGCGTGAGGACGTCTGGGAACCGGATCAGGACGTCTATTGGGGCGCCGAGACGGCCTGGCTGGGTGACAAACGCTACTCCGGCGACCGGGATCTCGAAAATCCGCTCGCCGCTGTGCAGATGGGGCTGATTTACGTCAACCCGGAAGGCCCCAACGGCAACCCGGATCCGGTCGCCGCGGCGCGGGACATTCGCGAGACCTTCGCTCGCATGGCCATGAACGACGAGGAGACCGTGGCGCTCATCGCCGGCGGCCATACCTTCGGCAAGACCCATGGCGCCGGCCCTGCGTCGCATGTGGGGCCTGAGCCCGAAGCGGCCGGCCTCGAAGAGCAGGGTCTGGGCTGGAAGAGCAGTTTTGGCACGGGCAAGGGCCGTGACACGATCTCCAGCGGCCTGGAAGTCACCTGGACCCAGACGCCGACAAACTGGAGCAACTACTTCTTCGAGAACCTGTTCCATTACGAATGGGAACTCACGAAGAGCCCGGCCGGCGCGCATCAGTGGGTGGCGAAGGGAGCCGACGCGACGATTCCGGACGCGTACGACCCGTCGAAGAGGCACCGGCCGACCATGCTGACCACGGACCTCTCCCTGCGGTTCGA
>JBEKLM010000044.1:0-40484 GCA_050010195.1 Verrucomicrobiia bacterium | reverse complement strand
CTCAATCCCTTCGGGTATTCCATGCAGCTTTAGACACCACAAACCCACAACCGTTCACTGTATTATACAGGAGTCAGTAGGCGGGTATTCAAGAACAGCTTGTTCTTGTCCTGGTTTGGTGTCCACGATTCTAATTGCTTCAATTTGGCCACGAGCAGGAGCAGCCCTTGGTAGTATGTGTGGCCAAACGCAGCCACTTCGGCAGCGTTCTTGTTCTTCTCAGTTTCCGCGATGACTCCATGCGCCTCGTGCTCGTGTCTTTTCGCTGACAAGCCGTATAGCCCGGGTTTGATCTTGTAGATTTCCTTCCTCAACTGGACGATTCGGCGAATGCTCGCAAAGGGTGTTCTGGTTGCCCACTTGCAGTTGCCGATCTTGAAGACTTCCTGATAGAGCTGTCCCAATGTTGCGATCCCGCCCAAACGCTCAAGCGTTAGAATGACCGCTTCGTATTGCTTCATGCCGCTTAGTCTCCTTGCTGCGCGATTAGATCACCGCTGATCTGCGGCTTCAACTGTTTCCGCAAGCTCTGGCGGTTTGCTAAAACTGCCGCGTCGTTATTTACATGTGTTCGTCTTAATCGAAAAGCAGGTCGGCCCTTGAACAAACCGCGCCTCATCCTTAAAAACGTTCGGGGCGCACCATTCAAGATTGGAACGTCCGTCCGTGTTATCCGTCTCGCTGACGAAACCGGCAACCGAACGTGGCTCGGTCGCACCGGCACTGTGAAGTTCTTCAGCTACGATTTCGGCTGCGGACAGAGCTATCCCGATGGCCCGATGATTGGCGTTGAGTCGCCTCGCGGCAAAGTCGAAGAATTCTGGAAGGAAGAATTGCGGACTGTATCCCGCTCCCGCACCAAACGCCGAGCTTGACCGTCTTGCGCGCACGGATGCTAGCGATAAACGTCTTTGCGGTGGGCCACGACGCGCACTTCGACGTATTTTGCGGCATCGTTGACTTCATAGACCACCCGGTAATCGCCGATGCGGACACGCCACGCCCGGTCTTCACCACTCAGTTTCTTGCAACCGGCGGGACGCGGGTCGGCGGCAAGAGCGCGAATCTTTTCCGCGACTCGGGAACGGATCTTGAGGGGGAGGCCGGCGATTTCCTTTTCAGCAGCGCGACGGATGAGGATCTGGTACGGCATGCTCAGCGCTTCTGAGGCAGGTCGCGCATAAACTCTTCAAACGGACGGGTCGGCTCGCTGGCTCGCATTCGAAACGTCAACAGATCGTACAGGTCTTCCGCTAGTTCGCTGTGCTTTTGCAACTCATCGACGAATTTTGCCAACGCCGATTCGTCGAGCTTCTGCAATTCCGTGACCAGTTCCTTTGCGCTCATAACGTAGTAATCTTACCACAACGCCTCCCCTGCGGCAATCCTGCTCTGGCAGTCAGACCCCCTTGCATTTTCCTTTCAATTCCGACACATTGCATCGCGTGAATTCCCGGAAGACAATCGAGGACGCGTATGCCAGCGCGGGCGTGAACATCCATCTGGCCGACACACTCAAGGCCGGCCTGAAACACAAGGTCCGCAAAACGCGACGACCGGAAGTCCTGGGCACGATTGGCGGGTTCGGCGGATTGTTCGCGCTCGACACGAAGAAGTACAAACTGCCGGTGCTGGTCAGCAGCATGGACGGCGTGGGCACGAAATTAAAGATCGCCGTGGCCCTCAACAAGCACGACACGGTCGGCCAGGACCTCGTCAACCATTGCGTGAACGACATCGCCGTGCTCGGCGCCGAACCCCTCTTCTTCCTCGATTACATCGGCATGGGCAAACTCGAGCCGCGCGTGTTCGAGCAACTCATCAAAGGTCTCGCCAAAGCCTGCGCGGAAGCGGGCTGCGCCCTCATCGGCGGCGAGACCGCCCAGTTGCCCGGCCTCTACGCCGCCGGCGATTACGATCTGGTCAGCACCATCGTCGGCGTGGTCGAACGCGACCAGATCATCGACGGCTCCCGCATCCGCCCCGGCGACGCGATCATCGGTCTGGCGAGCACGGGCCTGCACACCAACGGCTATTCGCTGGCCCGCCAGATCCTGTTCGCGCAGATGCGTGTCCGGCTGGATGACCACGATGGCGCGCTCGGGTGCACCGTCGGGGAAGAACTTCTCAAGGTGCACCGCAACTACTGGCCGGTCATTAAAGAGATTCGAGATTGCCTGCACGGCGCGGCCCACATCACCGGCGGCGGGTTCTACGACAATATCCCGCGCGTGTTGCCGAAGAATTGCCTGGCGTTCATCCGCAGCGGATCGTGGGATGTCCTGCCGATCTTCAAACTGTTGCAGGAAGGCGGCGGCGTGACCGACGAGGAAATGCATCGCGTGTTCAACATGGGCATCGGCATGGTCCTGATCGTCGATCCGAAATCCGTTCCCGCCATCCAGAAAACTGCTTCCCGCGCCGGTGTGAAATCCTTCGTCATCGGCGACATCCGCAAGGGTAAACCGGCGGTAGTGATCGAGTAGCTCGGCGCTGCCCGATCCTGCATTGCGGCCTTGAACCCACCCCCAGCCCCTCCAAAGGAGGGGAGACCCGATTGCTGATTCCCCTCTTGGGAGGGGTCAGGGGTGGGTCCGGGTCGAGGTCCATGGAGGGGTGCCGCTGGTTTCCATGTTCCCAGTCACTTGCCGTTTCCCATCTCATCGCTGTCGTAGTAAGCTGTGCCGAAATCGTGAATCGCCGCGCCAAATCTCTGCTGTGGCTTCTGCTGGTCGGTGTGTGCCTGTTTCTCGTCTGCAAATTCGTCGTCGCGCCCTATGTCGTCATCGGCGACAGCATGTCGCCCACATTGAAATCGTGGGATTTCTGCCTGATGCGACGGGTGCGACACTACGAACCGCGTCGGGGCGATATCGTGGTATTCCGAACAGCGGATGATCCGCCGCTCTATTTTGTCAAACGCGTGATTGCCCTACCCGGCGAAACCATCTCAATCGACCACGGCGTCCTCATGATCAATAACAAGCCGCGCCCCGAGCCGTACACCAAACCTAATCCCGGCTGGCAAATGGAGCCGACTTCGGTTCCCGCCGGAAAAGTGTTCGTCTGTGGTGACAACCGCGACCTCGACCGCGAAGACTACGTTCAAGGGCTCGTGGCCACGCGGCTCGTGCAAGCGCACATGATCGGTCATTGGAGGTGGAAACGATGAAATGGATTCTGCGAGCCGCCGTCGCCGCATTTGTCGCCTTCGCGCTCTGGCGGGCGTACGAATGGATCTTCGTGACCGACGAAATGCGCGTCCAACGCCAGATCTCCATCATGACCAGCGCCGTCGAGAAGGGCGACCTGGTGCGGTTGTCCAATGCGCTGGCCGGCGATTACAGCGACGATTGGGGCATGGACAAGTCCACGTTGCTTGGGGCGGTGCATTCCTACCGGCTACAGTATGACCCGATTTTCATCCATATCAGCGACCTGACCGTGACCGTCGACCCCGACCACCAGAAGGCGCAAGCCGTGTTCATTGCCAAAATCCTCGCCAAAGCCCGGGGCAGCGTGTCCGACAGCGAGGCCCGCGAAGATCGATTTCGCCTCTATTTTCGCAAAAACGACTCCGCTTGGGAGCTGATTCGGGCCGAATCCCCTCAGTTGAAATTCGATTGAAGCTCGGGCGTCCATCCGCTACCCTTGGCAGGCTATGGCCAAGATTCAACGGGCCCTGATTAGCGTTTCGGACAAGACGGGGCTGGTCGATTTCGCAAAAGAATTGCACGCACTGGGGATCGAGATTGTCTCCACGGGCGGCACCGCGCGTTCCCTAAGGGATGCCGGCATTCCTGTTGTCGAAATCAGCCAGTTCACCGGCTTCCCCGAAATGCTTGATGGACGCGTCAAAACGCTGCACCCGAAAGTGCACGGCGGATTGCTGTATCTCCGCGGAAACCCGGACCACGAGGCGCAGACCGCGAAGCACGGCATCCAACCCATCGATCTGGTCGTTGTGAGCCTGTATCCGTTTGAGAAGACCATCGCCAAGCCGGACGTTTCCCTCCACGACGCCATCGAGAATATCGATATCGGCGGCCCGAGCATGTTGCGCAGCGCCGCGAAAAACCACGCCAGCGTCACCGTGGTCGTTGACCCGGCCGATTACGGCGCGGTCCTCCACGACATTCAGGAACATGGCGGCAACACCTGCGAAATGTTCCGTTGGAAACTCGCGGTGAAGGTGTTCGAAACCACCTCGCGGTATGACGGCGCCATCGCGCAGCATCTCCACGCCGAACGCATGAAGGCCAAGGGCGAGGCCGCGGCGCCGCTGCCAGAAACGTTGGCCATCTCACTGAAGAAAGCGCAGGACCTGCGTTATGGCGAAAATCCGCATCAGCAGGCAGCGTTGTACGGCGATTTCTTCGAGCACTTTCAACAGCTCCACGGCAAGGAGCTTTCTTACAACAACATTCTCGACCTGACCGCCGCCGCCGAGTTGGTGACCGAATTCGAGGAGCCCACCGTGGCGATCATCAAGCACACGAACCCCTGCGGTGTGGGAAGCGCCGCGACATTGCTCGATGCCTGGCACCTGGCGTACGAAACCGACAAACAAGCCCCATTCGGTGGAATCATCGCCGTCAACCGCCCGTTGGGCGCGGCGCTCGCTCAGGCGGTTGCGGAGATTTTCAGCGAAGTCATCGTTGCTCCGGGATTTGAAGCGGGGGCGCTCGCCATTTTGCAAAAGAAGAAGAATCTGCGGCTCATCAAGACGTTACAGCCAGCGACCCGCGGGCTGACGTTGCGTTCGGTCACCGGCGGATTGTTGGCGCAGGAGCGCGATACACGGCTGGTGTCGGCGGCGGAGATGAAAACCGTTACCAAACGACATCCGACGCAGGAGGAGCGTCACGCGATCCTGTTTGCCTGGCGCGTGGTCAAGCACGTGAAATCCAACGCCATCGTGTTTGCGCGGGCCGACGGCCGAAGCAGTCGAACGCTCGGCATCGGAGCGGGTCAAATGAGCCGCGTGGATTCGTCAAAAATAGCCGTCTGGAAGGCCAACGAGGCCGGGCTTGACCTCCGGGAGAGCGCCGTGGCCAGCGATGCCTTTTTCCCATTTGCCGATGGCGTCATCGCGGCAGCCGACGCCGGCGCGACGGCGGTGATTCAGCCGGGCGGCAGCGTGCGCGACGCCGAAGTGATTGCCGCGGCCGATGAACGCGACGTGGCGATGGTGTTCACGGGCATTCGACATTTCCGGCATTAGAGCAACAGGAGAAACGATATGAACGACGCGCCGACGCGAGCAAGAATTTTGGTTGTCGATGACGAATCGGCGATTCGGGAATACGAGACGGCCCTGTTGAGCGAACTGGGTCACGAAGTGTTGGTGGCGGCCGACGGGGCCGAAGCATTGGAGCTGGCGCGCACGAAGCAACCCCATCTTGTCCTGCTGGACATCATGATGCCGGAGCTTTCCGGCATCGAGGTGTGCCGCCAGTTGCGCGCGGACCCGCGCACGCGCGACATCCGCGTGATCGTGGTGTCAGCGGTGGACGCCAAGCGGGCGTTGGAGGAAAGCATCATCGCCGGCGCGGATGATTTTCTCGCGAAGCCGATCCATGCGCTGGAGCTGATGGTGCGGGTGCGTTCGATTTTGCGGGTGCGCAACATACCGGACGAAGAAGAACGACTCGAAGCGTACGTGAAAAACCTGCAAGCGATGCGCTGCCTGGAGCAGGTAGAGAACTAGGATGCCACGGTGACAAACCCGTTCCACCACCAAAAACGTCTTGGGATGAATTGCGCGGGCGGTGACAAATGACGCGTTCGGCGACGATTAGCCTGTGGCAAGACGTCAGCAGCGTGACCGACAATGCAACAGAACGAACCATGTGGCATCGGATGCTCCACCGGTGTGGGGACGGTTTGTTTTTGTATGCGCGGCAGTTGTGCCGCAACGACGCCGATGCCGCCGACGTCGTGCAGGAAGCGTTCCTCCGTGTTTGGCGCAAACACGCCAACAATGGCGTTACCGAACCGGATTTGCCGGCCCTTTGCTATGCCGCCGTGCGTTATACGGTGCTCGACCGCCAGCGACAGGCGGCCCGTCGACATCGGCGCGAGGTCATCGCTGGGGAATCCTGGTACGACCAACCGCCGTTGTTTGAATCGTCCCTGGAGCAGGCTGAGGAACGTGCCCGGTTGGAGTCGGCCATCCACCGGTTGCCCGTCGAGCAACGGGAAGTCCTCACGTTGAAGATCTGGGGTGAATTGACGTTTCAGCAAATCGCCGCCGTGACAGACGAGTCGCCAAATACGATCGCCTCCCGCTATCGGTTGGCACTCGCCGCGCTACGACAACTCCTTGCGAAAGAAGGTACACCGTGAAAACACAATTCGATGCGTTGGAGAATCAACTTAACTCTTTCCGTCCATCGCCGCTGCCGACTTCGACCCGGCGACGCATTCAGCACGAGATGGAGCGGCCGGTAACGGGATCCAGGTCGGTGTCTTGGTTGTTCGGTCACCACGCCGGTCTGCAGATCGCCATGGCTGGGGCCTTGTCCCTCGCTCTGGTGATAGGATGGAACTGGTTTCCCCGGTCGTCACCGGCGCCGTCTCGCGGAGACACGGTGGCGCTGGCTGGTAGTACCACGCTCTTGCCTTCCTGGGCTTCGTGGGGCACCAAGCTCGCGGCGGCTTGCCCAATGATGGGGGAGAACACCGTGGCCGTGCTGCGCTCGCCATCCATACTGACGAACATTCAAATCCGACGCTAACACTTCACTTGAGACACTGACGAGCAACCATTATGGGCAAGAAAAACCGTAAGCCGACAAATCCAATACCCCCCAGGCCCGCTCCGGTCGTGGTTGCGCCGCAACCAGCCGCCCCGACGGAACTGCCCCAAAGCCTGCGCCATTTCTTCACGCCGGAAGATTGGATCGCGGCCGCGATCACGTTCCTGATCGCGGGATTCGCGTTCCTTCACTTCATGTCCCCCGAGGTCACACTCGAGGACTCGGGTGAGCTGGTGACGGGTGCGTTTAATTTCGGCGTGCCGCATCCGCCGGGGTATCCCCTGTGGGCGTTTCTCGGGTGGGTGTGGCGGCATTTTGTGCCGTTCGGGAACCCCGCCTATCGGATTTGCCTGATGTCGGTGCTGACGGGCGCGTTGGTGGTCGGTGTGTTGACGTTACTGATGACGCGCTCGATCGAGATGCTGCTTCGCTCCGTGACCTGGGCGCGGGAAATCGAAGACTCGATGAAGCACTGGATGGCGATCACGATCGGGGCGACCGTGGCCTTGCTGTTTGGGTTCAACCGCGGGGTGTGGCTCTGGGCGTGCGTGCCCGAAATGCGCGTGCTGAATGTGTTCATGTTTATCATCACGGCGTGCACGTTCTTTGCGTGGATGATGCGGCCCCAGCGGCATGGGTTTCTCTACGCGACGATTTTGTTGTATTCGCTGGGCATCTCGAATCATCAGACGATTCTGGTGATGGCGGGGCCGTTCATGGTCGGGGCGCTGGCGGTCGGCGTATTGTCGGTGTGGGAGCGGCGGCCCGTGCAAATGGCCGTGGTGATGCCGGCGTTGTCGACATTTTGGGAATTGTGTGTGGCGGGGCTGTTCAGCGCCGGTGCCGGGTTCCTGTTGTGGGCCTGGTTGGAAACGAATCCGGGACACTCCTTGCTCGACCATGCGTACACGTGGCGGACGATCGGCTTGGTGGCCGCGGGTGTGGCGATGCTTTTCTTTTTTGGGCAACGCGGCTGGCTCAATTCGCGGCGGGCGTTGATTTGCACGGCGATGTTTCTGGCGGGCGCGGCGTTTTACTTCTATATGCCGGTGGCATCATCGACCAACCCCCCGATGAATTGGGGCTACGCCTATACGAAACAGGGGTTCCTGCACCACATCACACGCGGCCAGTACGAAAAACTCAACCTGTCCTGGCCGTGGACCGTGGACTTCTGGGTCCAAACGCGCCTGTTTGCGCGCGCGTTGTTGCAGCAGTTCAGCCCGCCGCTGGGGTCCGACAATGACTACCTGCTCGGCTGGCCAATTGTGGTGTTCGCGTTTGCCACCTTGTACATCCTCATCCGATGCTGGAAGGATTTAAACCAGCGCGCCCGCGCCTGGCTGATCTTTGTTTGGGCCGCGTTCCTGACGACCTCCTTTGGGTTGCTCACGATCATCAACCCCGGCCTCGACAAACAGAACCAGGAAATCAACATCAAGTTCTTCGCGCCGGCCCACGGGTTCTTCGCGATGATGATCGGGTACGGTATGGCGCTGACCGTGGCGTGGGTGCTGTCTCGGTGGCGGCAATTTCCGCGCATCGTCATGCGGGCACTGTGCGTCGCGCTCTTGGCCCTGCCGTTGATCCCGCTGTACCGCAACTTGAAGATTTGCAACCAGGCCGACAAGGATTTTGGGTACCAGTTCGGCTACCGCATGTTTGTGCCCGGTGGCGGTTATCCGGACATGGACCGGGACGCGGTGCTCTATGGTGGCACCGACCCGGGCCGGTTCGTGCCCACCTACATGATCTTCTGCGAAAGCCGGGTCAGTCCCAAAGATCGGTACAGCGACCCGCACTTCGACCCGCAGGGCGGCCCGAACTTCGACCGGCGCGACGTGTATATCATCACGCAAAATGCGTTGGCCGACAGTACGTACATGTCGTATATCCGCGATCACTACGACTACTCCCGGCCCGATCCCAATAACCCGCAGACACTGGAACGCCGGTTGCCCTGGCAGCGCGCCCTGTTCCGTTGGGGCTGGCATCATCTGCACCGCGACTCGATGTATCCCAAGGAGCCGATTTGGATTCCCAGCGAGCTGGACACGCAACGCGCGTTTCAGGAGTACATCAACGACGTCCAGGCTCGTCAGGCGAGAGGGGAACACCTCAGCGCCGACGAAAATGTCACCGTTGAGGGCGGTGCCGTCCAGGTCCGCGGCGTACAGGGGGTGATGAACATTAATGGCATCCTCACCAAATGGATTTTCGACCACGCCAAGGACAAGCACGCGTTCTACGTGGAGGAAAGCTACGTCATCCCGTGGATGTACCCCTACCTCACGCCGTTCGGCATCATCATGAAGATCAATCGCGACGAGGTGCCCGGGCCGGACAAAAACCCGCAACTCTGGGCCGACATCGTGAAGCGCGACACGGCGTATTGGGACAAACTGGTTCAAGATTTCAAGGCGCGCCCCCAGTTCCACGGCGACCCCGATGCGCAAAAGACGTTTTCCAAACTGCGGTCCGCGATCGGCGGCATCTACGCCAATCGCCACATGGCGGCCGAAGCCATTTACGCGTTCAAGCAATCCCTCGACCTCTGCCCCGAAAGTCCCGAGGGTAATTTCCGTCTCGCGCAACTCTACATGGAACTGGGCCGTCCCGACGACGCACTGGCCACCCTGGAGTCCTTACAAAAGCTCGATCCGCTCAATTCAAAAATCACCTCGGCCGTCGAGCAGATCCGGGGCCTCAAACAGTCGCGAATGGAGGTTCCCCAACTGGAAGCCGCCTATTCGAACAACCCGCACGATTTCAATCTGATGGTGCAATTGGGCCAGGCGTACCAGAAGGCCGGCCAGGGCGACCGACTTGGGTCCCTGCTGCAACGTTATCTGACACAGGATGGCATCAGCCCGGACCAGATGCTGCAGGCCGCGCAGGCCTACATGAATCTCGGTCAACCCGATGCCGCCATCGCCGCGCTGCAACTCATGACGCAGCGATTCCCGCAGGATCCGCGCTCCTTCTATTCGATCGCCATGGTCCGTTCGATGCAACGCAACACGGGCGAAGCGCTGGCCATGCTGGAGCGGGCGATTCAGTTGATGCCGGATCTACGAGGGAAGGCCGCCACCGACCCGGCGTTCACGCCGTTGCACGGGAACCCGCAATTCCAGCAGATCACCACTTCCACTTCGCAGTGAGCCGTCATGGCCCGGGAGTCTCATGCCGCCAAACAGGCTCGCGTCAGGAAGATCATCGCCGCTCTGAAGCGGACCCACCCGGACGCGAAGCTCGCGCTGGATTTCACCAATCCACTCGAACTCCTCGTCGCGCTGATTCTCGCGGCCCAGGCGCGCGATGATCTGGTCAATCTCGTGACGCCGGACCTGTTCCGAAAATATCGCACCGCCGCCGACTACGCCGGCGAAACCGAGGCCGCGCTGCAACAGCAGGTCAGCCGCATCAATTTCTTCCGTCAAAAGACGCGCTCGATCCAAAAGGCTTGCGCGATGCTGGTGAAAGACTTTGGCGGCAACGTGCCCGACAACATCGACGACCTGCTGAAGCTGCCCGGCGTCGGCCGCAAGACCGCCAATGCCATCCTCGCCAATGCGTTTGGCCAACCGGCCATCGTGGTCGATACGCACACCTGGCGCCTGTCGCAGCGGCTGGGGCTCACAGTCGGGGACGATCCCGACAAGATCGAGGCCGACCTCGTGCAAATCGTCCCGCGCAAGGACTGGACGAGGTTCTGTCACCTGCTGCAGTTCCACGGGCGGCGCGTGTGCACGGCAAGAAACCCAAAATGTCCGAACTGTTCGATCAACAGGCTCTGCCCGTGGCCGGAGAAGACGAAGGCCTCATAAAACGGATTTGTGGATGCCGCCAAAAAGTTCCGCAGCGACAAAGATGAAACCCAAGACCATTGAGGTCGTGAACAACATCCTCGCCATCGCGTGGGATGACGGACACGAGAGCTATTTCGAACTCGAAACCCTGCGCCGCGCCTGCCCGTGCGCGATGTGCAAGGGCGAAACCAATGTGATGGTCGAGTACAAGCCGCCGCCCCAAATCCTCACGCCGTCCAGCTTCGAACTGCGCGCCTGGCAATACGTCGGCGGCTACGCCATCCGGCCCCAATGGGCCGACGGCCATGCCTCGGGGATTTATTCGTTCCAGTATCTGCGGGGATTGGAAACCGGGTCGTAAGCGGTTGACAAATCCCACAACCTCGGCCGCTCACTTCATCGCGGTATACACACGATGCACGTCATCGTGTTCGTCGATGGCGGTGAGAAACGCCTCGATCTCCGCGCGCTGCGCGGCGGGCACATCAACGCCGTTCTTGGCTACGTAACTCATCTCGGCCGTGGTCACTGTCCACCCGGCCTTTTTGAGCGCCTGGCTCACGCCGTTCACATCGGCCCGGTCACAATAGAACCGCGCCCCCGCGTGGCCCGCCGGCACATCGTCGCTCACCAGCGGCTCGACGTTCTGCGCGCCCGCCTCGATCGCCACCGCCTCCAGGTCCTGCCCCGCGGTCGGATGATGCGCCTCCACCAACCCGACGTGCTCGAACATCCACGCCACGCTGCCGGGCGCCCCGAATTGCCCCGCCTTGAATAGCGCGCGAATCTCCGGCGCCGTGCGGTTCCGATTGTCCGTCAGGCATTCGACAATGATCGCCACCTTCCCGGGCGCAAACCCTTCATACGTGACGAGCTCATAGTTGACGGCCTCGCCCGTTTGCCCGGCGCCCTTCTTGACCGCGCGCTCGATCGTGTCGCGCGGGACCGAGTGCTTCCGCGCCGTTTCCAACGCCACATGCAACCGCGCATTCAGGTCGGGATCGTGACCACCCAACTTGACCGCCACAGCGATTTCTTTCGCAAGCTTCCCGAACAACTGGCCGCGCTTCAACGCGCTGATCTCGCGGCCTTTTTGTTTCCATTGGGCTCCCATGACATCGCAGTCTTAGCGCTTCCCCAACCCGCACACAAGCGGGAATCCGTCCCCCGCCGATTTCTCTGGAATCGGCCCCGCGCCGCCACTATACAAGCGCTCATGAAACGGATTCTCGCCGTCCTCGCCGGCTTCATCGGGCCTGTCCTCCTCGGCGTTCCCGCCAGCGCGCAAACCAACGACGACGACGCGGTTCCGCCGGGCGTCTATCACCTCAAGATCCTGCCGTTTGACGAACTCAGCGAAAAATCCGTCTCCCGCCAGGGCGACGCCGCCCTGAACCTCAAGATCGTCCACTGGCAGCACAGCGAGTCCGACCATTTCATCTTCCACACCGAAACCGGCTTCTCCGTCCCCCAACTCTCCGCCTGGGCCGAATGGTCCTACGCCCTGATCAAGCAGGACATCGGCGTCACCGCGGATTCCTACGAGCGCAAATGCCACATCTACGTCTTCCTCAACCAGCAGGCCTGGCGCGACTTCGTCGGCACCGGCAAAATGGAGGAATGGACCGGCGGCTGGTGCACGGGCCGCGAACTCTTCTTCGCCTCCCGCCCGCATTTCAAATTCCAAGGCCCGACCCTCCCGCACGAGATGACCCATCTCGTCCTCCACCGTTTCATCGCCGGCGATATCCCCCTCTGGCTCAATGAAGGCTTCGCCGAATTCGAAGGCGTCCGCCTCTACCGCAATTACCTCAAAGCCCGCGGCTACGCCCTCGGCAACATCACCGACCACCTCGCCCGCGACGAGTACATCCCCCTCAGCGAACTCACCAGCGCCGTCGATTACCCGCGCACCCGCGATCAGGTCGTCGATTTCTACAACGAATCCCGCCTGCTCGTCACCTTCCTCTACTACCAACACGGCGGCATGAACCCGCTCTTGAAGTTCATCAAACTCTCCGGCGACGGCTCGCGCTTCGACTCCGCCTGGCAGGACGTCTACAGCAGCAAATACTCCGGCCTCGACGCCTTCGAAACCAAGTTCATCGCCTACGTCACCAAAGCCAAAGAGTGACTTTGTCGCGACGGCCTCCGGAATTGGGCGCGATGTCCCGAAAGCCTTTGGGATATCTCGCCGCGTTGTTGTAAGCCAAAACCATCATCTTTTTAGGCTGTTTCTCCCCCCGGCGAGCCTCACACCCCCAAACAAACCCATCTTTAGGAGGAACAAACCCAACCGTTTTTCGCGATTTCGATTTTCACAACCCATTGTCGTGTCGGCGCTTTCATCGGCAATTTCGCGATGGACTCGTTGGGTTTGTTTTGCACTTTTTACTTTTTTGCCTAGCCCCCTCCCCCGGGATCCCCAACTTGGGTTCGTTTTTGGCTTTGTCCGGAACAAATTTCCACGCCGGCTTGAACGAAACCGAGGCGCAAGGGTCGCGCCGAGATGGCGTCGTGCCGGTTCGCCGCCCGCAGGGCGTAGCGAAGGGCCTGAGCGAAGCCAATTGGGTTCGTTTGGTAATTCCCTCCTATTGATCAGATGTTCTCGGGAAAGCGACCACGTCGTATCCCCGGTCGCAATCCCTCCCCCCGGCGCCTCTTCCCACTTGTAGGGCAGCCGACCCGGCTGCCGTCCTCGTCCGCGCCGCCCGGTCCGCTGTAGCGGCGGTCTACGACCGTCGGTCGTACCCGTGTCCCCTGTGATAAACAACAAACAACCACCCCGACAATACACAATCGCATGTAGTTTGTCTAGGCCTTTTTTAATGGTGGATGGCCGAGATCCCCATCCCACACCCCCATGTCAAAAACCGAGGCGCGAGGCTTGTAGCTATTTCCTGTTGCCACGCAAGAACCGTATATACGCTTTCTTGCCCCGCAGTGATGGGGCCGATGGCGGCAAGTTTTTCGCCATCTCTTCGACTTCGTGAAGGTATTCTTCGGTTGGCTCGATCCCTCGATTGAGCCGTATGTTATCTCACTTCCCTTTGCACCACGCCCGGATGTCGTCCGCAGCTTGATGCGCGAGCGCGGGGATCCCCTGAACCGCCTCGCGCAATTGCGGGAAATAATGGACGGCCAGCCAGAGGAGGGCGGCGACAATCGCCAGCCAGACCACCGCATCCAGGAGAAACACGAAGGACCACGCCCATCCCGGCCGGCCATAACCCCAATAGCACGCGCGTCGCGCCGCTTTCAGCGGCGCCACGAGAATGCCGTAGGCGATGAACAGCAGCAGCGCCGCGACCCACACCGGCACGTTCGCCGGCAGCGCCAGCCCAAACACGGTGCCGGTCGCCAGCAGCGCAATCAAGGCGCAGATCCACAGGATCTTTACCACACCGTGCAGTAACGAGAGCAACGGCAGCGCGATGCCCAGCCCGGGAGGAACGGGGGCCCGCTCGGCCCAATAGCCATGCCAATTCTGCCGCCACTGGTCCGCGTTCGCGCGCATTTCCCGGTCAAACGACATCCGCCACCCGCGCATTTCCCGCTTGAACCGCCGCTTCCATTCGCGGCGCGCCTTGCGGTCCGGGAAGCCCTTCATCGCCTCGTAATACCCTTCTTTCGCGCGCCGGATGAATTCCTGCGCCGTCGATGGGGCGCCGAACGCCGCCGCCTTTTCTTCCGCGGACCGCGCCTCGGGGATCACAATCGCCATCACCAGATAGACGAGCAAGCCCGTGCACCACAGCATCGTCAACAGTACGAAGCCCAGCCGCACTAAGGTCGGATCGACGTTCACATACGCCGCGATCCCGTTGCAGACACCGGACAACATCGCGCCCTCGTGGATCCGGTAGAGCCGCCGTGGCGGCCCGCCGCGCCACGCCGCCCGTTCTTCTCCCGCCGTCTCCGGTCCGCTCGCGCCGCTCGGGGCGCCGGCGCCCTTCGCGTCCGGGTCCGCCGCTTTGCCCGAGTCCGCCTCAATCGGCCCCATCTCCGCCAGGACAGCGGCCACCTCCTTCGTCACGACCACCGTCTTGTAACTGCCCAGCAGCGCGCGGAATTTCTCCGCGATCGCGTGCTCGATGTCCGAGAGGATTTCATCCCGGTCCGGGTTGCCCTGCAGCCGTGCGGTCGCGGTCTCCAAATAGGCCCGCAGGGCATCATAGCCGCCTTCTTCGAGCTGATACGCGGTACCGCCCAGATTGATCGTGATAACCTTGTTCATGGTGGGGATTATCTCCGTGTCATTTTTGTCCCAGTTTTTTCACCGTCCCGTTGATCTTGCCCCAATACTCGAGCGTCTCGCGCAACTGCTCCCGCCCCTTCTCGGTAAGCTCGTAATATTTGCGGGGCGGCCCGGCCCCGGATTCCTTCCATTCGTAATCCAGGAGCCCTTCGCGGCGCATCTTGCTCAGCAACGGATACAACGTGCCCTCCTGGGTCGCGAATTCGGTCGCGCTCAGCTGTTTCAATATGTCCGCCACGTAAACCTTTTCCGCCGCGATGATCTGCAGCAACAGGAACTCGAGCAGGCCCCTCCGGATCGCGGAAAATTTTTTGTTCACGCTCATCGTCAAACATCAAGCAAGCTACCTTTGTATGACAAGGTACCAGCCCGCCCCAACGATTTCAAGTCGAAAGTTTTTTCGTAGATAGATGGCGAAGAATCGCGATTGGTTGGGCGATTGCCGACGGCCCCACGCAACCGCCAACGGTTACGCCGTTACCCTGCGCGCCGGTATCACCGTCATCTGCCCGGATCCCCCGTGGGCTTGATCCCGAATGGAAACAAGCTGTTGTCGAACGTGAATTGGTAGGCAACGTAGCATTGGAATACCGTCGGGCCGTCAATCGACCGGCCGGCGGACAATAGCAAGTGATGCTGGTCGCTGAAATCAATGACCGTGCCGATATTGAACGCCGTGCCGACGTTGGGAAAATCCACTTGCAGCTGCGTTTGATGATACGCCTCCGCGCCGATCGCAACATTCGTCAACACCTGCTTTTGCAGCACTCCGCCGACAAACTCCCAGTTCCTGCGCCCATCAAACGGATTGATGCCGTAGCCGCCACCGCCATACGCCGTCCAGTCACCCCAACTCTTTTGCAACCACAGCGGCACGAATCCCTGTAGATGGCCCGTACCGAGATTGTCCCGGCGGCTGCCCGTGGGAACTTCCAGCAACGGGAACACGCCCACTTGCGGAAGCCAGTTCGTTTCCTCGATGAACCGAATTTTCACGCCCAGTTCGGTGTCGCCATAACCGTAATGCGCCGCGCCGACCGCTGGCGCGTCGTACGCCAGCGGCGCAATCAGATGCAACTGCACGTTGGAAATGACGCCGTAGTTCAGTTCGAAATGCGGCCCGGTGCCCGACCAGTCGCCCGGCACCTTGGTGTCCTGGGAAGCGACATAAAACTCCCAATGCTCGTAATCCACCGGCTCGGGGTCGTCGGTGACAAACGGCGGGCCACCGTGCGTGTTTCCGGCGAGGATCACGCCGAGGATTGCCACTCCGGCGACAACGGCCAGGCATCGTGTGGTTCGCATGCCGTCAACCGCCGATCAAATAGAACCCCACAATAACAAGTCCGCCCACCACCACTCCCGCCACGAGCGTCCCGATCAATCGATTGACGCTCATCTCCATTCCCCGACCGCCGTTGGCCCGCGCGAACAGCCACCCGCAAAAACCAAACACGACGAGAACGGTGACACAGTGGGTCACCCAATGATGTCCGGTAAGTTTTTGCATGCCGGCTTGCACCGCCTGACTCTTCTCTTTCGCGATCACCAGCAACGCATTGACCACGCTGGCAAGCGCCGCGGACAACCCGAACGCGATCGTGTATTTCGAGACGCCGACGTTTTCCGTGTCCGGGGTCATTCTTGGCCTTACTTCGCCAGTAACGCCACTTTCACTCCCATCGCAATGATTGCGCCTTCGCCTTCCATCAGTAACGCAACCAACGCAATCATGCCCGCCACCCACAGCACTACCCGGCGCGCATCCTTGTTTGTCGCCAAATTGTTGGCCGCGGCAATCGGAAGATACGTCACCAGCACCAGCAGCATGATGACCAGATGTTCCTTCGTCTCCATGAAGAAACTGTGCGCGAACGGCCACGGTCCCTTCAGGATGATGGCTTTGTCCACCTTGTAGAAGACGACGTACCAGTAGCCGCCAATGCAAAACGCCACCCACATGAATACCGCCGCGGCTCGACTCATCCTTCTGATCCGCACCTGGTTTGTCTCGGTGGCATGCAACACATCGACGAATATCCACACCGCCGCAACGAGGCACGCCACCCCAAACAAAACATGAGCCATCAAGAACAGCTCAGTCATGGATTTTGCCGGTCAAAATAATCTCCGCTCCGAGTCGACGTCGCCACCAAATCTTGCACATCCGACCTCAGAAGCAACCGCAAAGTGACAACCCCGATGACATTACCCTCCCCGCCCCCATCACAAACGTTGCGCCCGGCTAGAACTGCAGCAACCGCACCATCCGCCTGACTTCCCGCATCACGCCCGCCAGGTGCCAGCCCAAATGCCGGTCCCGCCGCAGGGTCAGCAGATGGAGGATCATCCGTCCCCCGCCGCTTTGGGCGAGTTTGGCCTTGGTCGGCGCTTTCATCGAGGTCTATCAAAGCTTGGGATGTGCCACCACCGACGCAAAATCGTGGTATGTTGTGCCCAATCGACTGACCATGTTCGGATTCAAGACCAGACGCCGTCATCGCCTCCGTTCGCAGCCATTTCCCGCCCCGTGGCTGGCCATCCTCCAGCGAAATGTTCCCCACTACGCGCGGCTGACCCCGGCCGAGCAACACGAGTTGCAGGGAGTAATCGAAGTCTTCATCGCCGAAAAAAATTTCGAGGGCTGCGGCGGTTTGGAAATGACCGATGAAATCAAGGTCACCATTGCCGCCTACGCCTGCATGCTCTTGCTGCATATCGAGCACCACGACTACTACCCCCGTCTCCAATCGATTCTGGTCTACCCCGATGCCTACCCCGTCCCCGTCACGCGCTGGGGGCCGGGCAACGAGATCATCGAAACCCACGAAATGCGCGCGGGCGAATCCTGGCGGACCGGCGCCGTGGTCATCTCGTGGAACCATGTCCTCCATCGCCCCTCCGACCCGAGCGGCGGACGAAACGTCGCCCTCCACGAGTTCGCCCACCAGCTTGACGGGGAAAACGGGTTCGTGGACGGCGCGCCGGCCCTGCCGAGGACTTCCATGTATCGCGCGTGGGCCCGTGTTCTCAGCAAGGAATACCAGGCGCTGTCCGAGGCCGCCGATGCCGATCGTCCGACCCTCCTCGACAAATACGGGGCCACCAATCCCGCCGAGTTCTTCGCCGTGGTGACCGAATACTTCTTCGAACAGCCCCGCCAGCTCCAGGAACGACATCCGGAACTTTACGAGGAGCTCAAGCTGTATTATAGGCAGGATCCAGCTAACACCGGCTCCGCCACAGGAACGGCGCAGCCAATGGAAGAATGAACAGGAGCGCACCATGCCATACTTGAGAATCACCACCAACCAGTCCATCGACGCCGACCAGAAGCGCGAGCTGTTGAAGGCCGCATCCTGGTTGGTCGCCACCGAACTCACCAAGCCCGAGCAATATGTGATGGTGTCGGTGGAAACCCCGGTTTCCATGCTGTTCGCGGGAATGGACGCTCCCTGCGCCTTCCTCGATTTGCGCGGCATCGGTCTGTCGGAATCCAGGACCGGCAAGCTGTCCCAAATGCTCTGCGGCTTGATGAAATCCCAAATCGGTATCCCGCCGGACAGGGTCTACATCAACTTCGCCGACATCAAGCCCACCCTCTGGGGCTGGAACGGCAAAACCTTCTGACGGCGCTTTTCATTGCCAGCGGCTTCGCGCAACCGCTAACATGCGCCGTGCACACGCTCACGAACGCCCCACCCCGGGTTGTCTTCGAGGACGATGACATTCTCGTGGTGGACAAACCGGGCGGGATGGTCTGCCATTCGGCGCAGCGACCCGAGTACGGCTCGCTCGCGGACTGGTTGCGCGACCACGGCGTGCCGACGCCGCGCATGATCAACCGTCTCGACCGCGAAACGAGCGGCCTGGTCGTCGTCGCAAAGAACGAGTCCACCGCCAAAACGCTCGGGAAAGCCGTCTTGCGCCGCGAGATCGAAAAAGAGTATCAGGCGATCTGCTGGGGCGAATTCAAACAGGACCGGGGCGTGATCGATCAACCCATTGCCGTCAGCCAGACTTCCGTCGTCTACACCAAACGCGTGGTGGACAGCGCCGCCGGCAAACCGAGCCGGACCGAGTTCGCCGTCGAAAAACGGTTACGCGGGTTTACGGTGGTCCGGCTGACACCGCGCACGGGCCGCGCCCATCAATTGCGTGTGCACCTGGCGTGGCTCGGTCATCCGATTGTCGGCGACAAAGTCTACGGGCCTGACGAAACGTTGTATTTGCAGTTCATCAAGGATGGAGTGACGGACGCGATGCTGGACAGGTTGCTCATGCCGCGCCACGCCCTCCACGCCGAGCGCGTGGCGTTTCTTCATCCGCGCACACGGGAACGCGCCACCTTCGCTGCTGAAATGCCCGACGACATGCAAACCTTCATCGAGGAGCGCGCGTAAGTGCTGTCCCTGCTCGACAACAAAGGCTTCCGGCGACTGTGGATCTCGCAAATCGCGCTGGCGCTGGGCGATGCCGTGATGCAGATGGGGTTGCTCGAGTACTTCCGCGCGCATGGTTATAGCGAGCGCACCGAGACGGCGAAAATGTTCTTCGCGGTTGCCCTGCCGGGCCTGCTGCTCGGGCCGCTGGCCATCGCCTACGTCGACCGCTGGCAACGGCGACACGTGCTGATCGTCAGTGACGCATCGCGGGCGGTGATTGTCGGCGTGATCGCCGCGTGGCTTTTGCCGGTCGTGATGGGTCGCGCCGCGTTCCGCAACCTGTTCGCTGTGTACATACTGATCCTCTTGATCGGGTCGATCACGACGTTTTACTATCCGGCCCGCTACGCGCTCATCCCCAACCTTGTCGGCAACGAGCGACTGATCCAAGCCAATACACTCTTCACCACCAGCCTCGCCATCGCCGGCGTCGGCGGCCGGGCCATCGGCGGGTTCGTGGCCGAGAGAATCGGCGTGGAATGGGCCATCCTCTCCAACGCGGTCGCGTACGTCGTCGCCACCGCCCTGGTCTGGCGCATCCAGATGGACCCGCATGCCACGACCGGCGGCGCCGATTCGAAAGAACCCGGCGGTTGGGGCGACCTGAAAACCGGGCTGGTCTATCTCTGGCAGCACCACAGCGCGTTATCGCTGTCCCTGTTGTCCGCCGTATTCGCCTTCCTGGCGGGCGTGTTCGCCGTCGAGATCGTTGGCTACACAATGGAGACGCTGGGCTTGCGGACCGGCGGGTTTGGCTACCTGCTGGTCGCCGCCGGCGCGGGCGCGGCCCTCGGCATCGGCTTGGTCGGCCGCGGCAAATCGTGGACGAAAGCGACCTGGTTGCCATTCGTCCAACTATTGCTCGTCGGCGCGGTGCTCATCCTGATGGGCCTGACCGCGCGCGTCTGGATCACCGTCCTGCTCCTGTTCGTGCTCGGGGCCATTGCCGCGACGATCCTGATTCCCATCGACGCCAAGCTCCAAGAGGAGGTCGACGACAAGCGGCGGGGCGCGGTGTTTGCCGCGCGCGGGATGCTCACGTCCGCCACCATGATCGTGGCGTTCTGGCTGCAATTCGGCACCAAACTGTTTCAGCGCACCCCCGCGCCGCAGATCATGTTGTGGCTCGGATTTGGCTCGATTGCTGCCGCGGTCCTGACCCTCGTGACGCTGCAACCGGGACGCCACAAACCGCCGTCGGGCAGTGTAGCTTGACCGGCTTCCCGCGCCTCGGTACAGTCGCGACACAGGACATCTGAGGAACGAATGCTGCAATACGTACTCCGTTTCGTCGCCGGCAAGGACCAGGGAAGGGAGTTTCCCCTGCCCCAGGACCTCTACATCGTGATCGGTCGCGTCAGCGACGTCGATGTGCTGTTGCTCGACGAAAAGGTGTCCCGCAAACACGCAAAAATCTCGACCCATGGCGGCAAGGTCGTGATCGAAGATCTCGCCTCGCGCAACGGCACGTTTGTCAACGGCGCCCGCATCCGCAGCACCGAACTCAAAGAAGGCGACCAGATCATCATCGGTTCGTCGACCATCAAGCTGTTGTCCATCAATGAACTGAAACCGCGGGTCACGCCGTCGGCCGCGCCCGCCGGGGCGCACCCCCCGGAAGGTCAGCCCGCCGCCGGGTCGGCCCTCATCTCGGGTTCGATCCGCGAGATGCCGCTGCCCGATCTGCTCCAACTGTTCACCAGTTCGCGCAAGAGCGGCGTCATGACGATCCGGTCCGATCGCGGCGTCGGCAAGCTCTACCTCCGCGACGGCCATGTGTACCACGCCGAGATCGAGACCAACCCGATTGTGAAGTCGCGCAAGGCGTTTTATCGCATGTTCGCCTGGACCGAAGGCACGTTTGACCTGCGGCCCGCCGGCGATCATCGCGCGCCGGAGGAAATCACCGAGTCCACCACGTCATTGATTCTTGAGGGCGTCCGCCAGTTGGATGAGATTCGCATCCTCGAACCGAAATTGCCGCGAAAAGGCGCGCGACTGCACGTGGCCGAACCGCTGCCCGGCAATCTCCGCGACCTCGCGACCGAGGAGATCCAGCTCTTCCAACTCGTGCTCCACCACAACACGCTCGAGACCGCCGTCGATAATTTTCCAGGAACGGACTTCGAGGCCTACACCTGCCTCATGGACCTCCTCCGCCGCGGCTTTATCACTTCCGGCTGAAAGGCCGGGGCTTCACCTGCCTTTGGTTGGCTCACTGTCAGGCTGCGCGTTGAGTACGACCTGGGTTCCCGGAAGCACAGTCAGACGATACGTCTCGCCCGTCTTCACTGGTCGTTCCACCGAAAATGAATAGTGCAGTGATTTGTTCTGGCCCCTAACTCGTATGTTTTGATTTAAAAACCACGTTCCCATCCATGTGGATGTTGTTATCACTTCACCGGTTATAATTTCGGGTGGCCCGCCCCGGCTGAGAGCCAGTGTTCCTCTCAGCAGCGGTACAAGAAGCGCGAAAAATATCAAGATCGCGCAAAACACAAAGAATGCTTTACCCAAACGCTCTACCTGGGCTCTCTCGCGAGTGCGTGTGTTGGAGACGAGTTTTCCGCCTTTGACAATCGTGTATCGGGGGCTCAATCCTGCGTAAGCAAGCGTAACAATTATGGCCGTCTCGAGAAAAATCTCCGCACACAATCGCAATACCCATGCGTGCGACCCAAGGATTGCCAACCCAAGATAAACGGCAACAATCAAGAGCAACAACGGCCCCATCATCGCCTTGAACCTACTTGGCTGGTGATGGATACGGGTCATAAGTCCCATCCGCCCGTCTAAAACAACTCATTCTCCTTCGCGCCAGCCTTCACACCGAGCTTCTTGTACGCCAATTCTGTCGGCACGCGGCCTTGCGGGGTGCGTTTGAGATAGCCTTCCTGGATCAGGAACGGTTCGTACACTTCTTCAAGCGTGTCAGGTTCTTCGCCGACCGCCACCGCCAGCGAACCGATGCCGACCGGTTTGCCGCCGAACTTGTGCACCAGCGTTTCGAGGATGCGCTTGTCCATCTCGTCGAGGCCGTGTTCGTCGATGTCGAGCATCGCCAGCGCTTTGTCGGCGATGTCCTTGGTGATCTGCTTCGACCTGGCCTTCACCTGCGCGTAGTCACGGACGCGCTTGAGTAGATTGTTGGCAATGCGCGGCGTCCCGCGCGCGCGGCCGGCGATCTCCGTCGCCCCGCCGTCGTCGATGTCCACGTTCAGGATGCGTGACGAGCGGTGGATAATGGAGGTCAGCTCACCGGCGCTGTAATAATCGAGCCGTTCTGCGATCGGGAACCGTGACCGCAACGGCGCGGTCAGCAGTCCGCTGCGCGTGGTCGCGCCGATGAGCGTGAACCGCGGCAGATTCAAGCGAACGCTGTGCGCGTTCGGTCCCTGGTCGATCACGATGTCCAACCGGAAATCTTCCATCGCGGGATACAGGTATTCCTCGACAACTTTTTGCAGGCGATGGATCTCGTCGATGAACAGCACGTCGCCCTTGTCGAGCTTGGTCAGCAACCCGGCGAGGTTGGCGGCCTTTTCGAGCGCAGGACCGCTGGTGACGACGATATTCACGCCCATCGCCTTGGCGAGAATATGGGCCAGCGTGGTCTTGCCCAACCCCGGCGGGCCGCTGAGCAGGATGTGGTCGAGCGATTCCTTGCGCTGCCGCGCCGCCTCGACGGCCAGTTCGAGGCGTTCCTTCACCTTACCCTGGCCCTGGAAATCCGTGAACAGCCCGGGACGCAGCGACACGTCCAGTGTCTTGTCGTGAATGGTCTCCGTGACGAACCGCTCGGCCATGCGGGCAAGATGCGAAACGCCACCCCAAGACGCAAGACGAAAAGGCCGGGGTGGGCCGCCATTCAAGACGGGAAGATGCAGCCACGGCGCTCTGTCGCCGTGCCGGGATGCGCCCCGACGGAGCGGGGCGGCTACAACTCGGATGCGCCCGGTGCCCGTTTCATTGTGACGGAAACAGCAGTTGGTGCTACGTTAGCGCTCGACGTGAGATTTTCGTCCAAAAATCTGGCGGCGTTTTACTATCAGTTGGGCACGCTGGTGCAGGCGGGCCTGCCGATCCAGAACGCGCTGCTGTCCACCCGGAAGACAGCGCCCCGGGCGATGCGATCCACCGTGGCGGTGTTGTCCGATCGCGTCAACGAAGGCGTGCCGGTGCACGAGGCGATGGAACGCTGCGGCCAGCGGTTCGCCCCGCTCGACAAACACGCCCTCGACGTGAGCGGGCGGAGCGGCGCGCTGGACGTCGGCCTGTTGTCGTTGAGCAAGTATTACGAGACCCGCGCGGCGGCGCGCAACAAGCTCATCGCGGGGTCCATGTATCCGGTGTTGCTGTTGACCGTGGCGGTGTTCGGATGTCGTTTCCCCGCGTTTTTCCTCGGCGCCGCCAATGGGAAGCCGTACACCATGCTCGATTACGTGCGGGACACGGCCGGGTTTCTCGGGGTGCTGGTGCTGATTGGCGGGGGCGCCCTGTGGTTGCTGCGCTGGTCGCTACGGGTGCCGGGGTTGAACGTGACGGTGGACCGCCTGCTGCGGGCGGTGCCGGTGCTGGGCCGACTGCGATTTGATTACGCGCTGGTCCGGTGGGTGTCATCGATTCGCCTGATGCTGCGCGCGGGGATTGGCATTGTGCCCGCGCTGGAGTACGCCAGCCGCACGGTGGACAGCCCGTTGATCGCGTATGGTTACCAGAAGGCCGCGCCGCTGATCGGGAGCGAGCTCCAGGTCAGCCAGGCCCTCGCGACAACCGACGTGTTTCCCGAATACCTCATTCAATTTTGGGCCACGGGCGAACAGAGCGGTCGCATGGACGACATGCTCGATCGGTTGGAGGCGTACTACGAGGACCGCTGGCGCCGCAGTCTCGACCAGACCGTGACCTGGCTGCCGCGCATCGCCTACCTGTTTGTCGTGTTGTACACAGCGTATCAAATTTTCAGCATGTATAGTTCGTACTTCAGCCAGTACAACGAGCTCCTGAAATGAGCCGGCAGTGAGATGACATCGCGCAGATTATTCCTGGTCGTCGCCCTGATGCTCGGCGTTTCGGCCTGCCGAACCACCACGTCGCCGGACCTGGTGGTTGTCGCGCCGCCGCCCGTCGCGCGCCCGGTCGCGCACGTGACCGAACTTCACGGCGCGCACTTGGTGGACGATTACTACTGGCTGCGCGAGAAGGACAATCCCGACGTTCTCGACTACTTGCGCGCCGAAGACGCGTACACGGACTTGGTTATGAAGCCGACGGAGCCGTTGCAGGAGAAAATTTATGGGGAAATGCTGGCTCGGGTCCAGGAGCCGGATGACACGGTGCCGTATCGTGATGGCGATTGGTTGTATTATCGCCGCACCGAGCCCGGTAAACAGTATCCTACGTACCTGCGCAAACGCGTGTCCACGAATGCCGTCGAGGAAATCGTGCTCGACCTGAACGCCATGGCCGCCGGCAAAGAGTTCCTCGACGTCGGCGTGACCGAAGTCAGCGACGACGGCAATTTGCTGGCGTTCAGCACGGACGAGACCGGGTTTCGCGAATACTCGCTGTATGTGAAAGACCTGCGGACGGGCGCGTTGTTGAGCGAGAAGATTCCGCGGGTCGACAGCGTCGCGTGGGCGACGGACAACCAGACGTTCTTCTATGTCACGGAGGACGACGCGAAGCGGGCTTATCGGGTCTGGCGGCATAAGCTTGGCGAGAAAGAGGACACGCTGGTGTACGAGGAGAAGGACGCGCTGTTCTCGGTCGACGTCGACCGGTCGCACAGCAAACGGTTCGTGTACGTCGCCATTGGCAGCAAGACGACGGACGAAGTCCGTTATCTGCGGGCGGATCATCCCGACGAGCCGTTGATGACCCTGACCCCGCGGGAGCAGGACCACGAATACAGCGCGGATGACGGCGGCGATTTGTTTTACATTCGCACGAACGACAAGGGGCGGAACTTCCGGCTCGTGACCGCGCCCATCGCCGATCCGCGCCACGAGAATTGGAAGGAAATCGTGCCGGTCCGCGACGACGTATCGCTCGACGATTTCGGCGTGTTTTCGCATCACATCGCGCTGATCGAGCGGGCCAACGGTTTGCCGCAAATCCGCGTGTACGACATCGACTCGGGTTCGTCGCAGGCGATCGCGTGGCCCGAATCGGCCTACGCGGTCGAGGCGGGTGACAATGCCGTGTTCGACACGAATGTGTTGCGGATTACCTACGAATCCCTGACGACGCCGCTTTCCGTTTACGACTACGACATGACCACGCACGGGCGGAAATTGCTGAAGCGACAAATCGTGAAAGGCGGATACGATCCCAACCAGTACCAAACCGAGCGGATCTTCGCCACCGCTGCTGACGGGGTCCAGATCCCCATCTCGCTCGTCTATCGGAAGGACCTCAAGCGCGCGACGGGCAATCCGTTGTGGCTATACGGGTACGGTTCGTATGGGTTGCCCACCGATGTCTGGTTCTCGTCGGGCCGGCTGAGCGTAGTGGACCGGGGAGTGACTTTTGCGATTGCGCACGTCCGTGGCGGCGGCGAATACGGCAAGCGCTGGCACGATCAGGGGCGGATGCTGACCAAGCGCAATACGTTTACTGATTTCATCGCCTGCGCCGAGACGCTCGTGGTGCAGCATTACACCGATTCGCAGCATCTGGCCATCGAGGGCGGCAGCGCCGGCGGTCTGCTGGTCGGCGCCGTGCTGAACATGCGGCCACGGTTGTTCAAGGCGGCACTGCTGGAAATGCCGTTCGTCGATGTGATCAACACGATGCTCGACGAATCGTTGCCGCTGACGGTCGGGGAATTCGAGGAATGGGGCAACCCGAAGATTCCGGATCAGTTCGCGTACATGAAGACGTACAGTCCGTACGACAACATCCAGCCGCAAGCCTACCCGGCAATGTTGGTGGAGTCATCGCTCAACGACAGCCAGGTGATGTACTGGGAACCCGCGAAGTACGTGGCCAAACTTCGGGCCACCAAGACCGATTCCCATCCGCTCCTGCTCAAGATGAATTTGCAACCGTCCGGCCACAACGGCAAGAGCGGCCGTTACGATGCCCTGCACAACACCGCGTTCGAATACGCGTTCGTCCTGACGCAATTGGGAATCGAGGAATAGAAATCAAAGGGGCGCAGCTTCCACCAACGCGGACGGCTCCTCCAGCACCTCGCGTACGCGCTGGGCAAGCTGTTTCGGGGAGAATGGCTTCTCCAGGAACGAGATTCCGGGCCCCAGCGCACCATGGTCCGCGAGGGCGTCATCCGTGTAACCCGATACCAACAAGACTTTGACCTCCGGCAGCTTCATCCGAACGCGTTCGAGTAGTTCCTTGCCGCCCATCCGGGGCATGATCATGTCAGAAATGATCAAATCGAGTTTCGGACTATGGTCGCTCGAGAGTAACTGCAGCGCCTCCACACCATCGCCCGCTTCATGCACGATGTACCCGTATTTGCGCAAGACGGACGCGGCCAGACGACGCACCGATATTTCGTCCTCAACCAACAGCACGGTCTCCGATCCATGGCTGGGGGACGTGTTCGGGGACGGCGCAGATTCAGTCGCCGCGCGTTGATCGATCCGGGGAAAATAGATCTTGAAGGCGGTTCCCCGGTCGGGCTCGCTATACACGCGGATGTCTCCACCGCTCTGACGGACGATGCCGAAGCAGGTCGCCAGGCCCAAACCGGTCCCCTTTCCATGTTCTTTGGTCGTAAAGAACGGCTCGAACAAATGTTCCTTGACGGAATCGGTCATGCCGACACCCGTATCTGTGATCGCCAGCATTACGTACTGGCCCGGGTTGAGTTCGTGATGCTTGTAGCTGGTCTTTTGATCCAACGTGACATTGTCCGTTTCGATCAGAATTCGGCCCCCGCGTGGCATGGCGTCACGAGCATTCACGACCAGATTCAAGATCACCTGTTCGATTTGTCCGGGGTCAGCCATGATCTGCCCCAGTGACTCGTTAAGAATCGTGCGCAATTCGATGTCTTCCCCGATCAACCGCCGCGTCATTTTCTCAATGCCGACGACAACGCCATTCAATTGCAGCGCCTTGGGCTGCAACACCTGCTTCCGGCTGAACGCCAGCAGCTGGCGAGTTAATTGCGAAGCCCGTTGCGCGGCATTTTGAACCTCTTCCACACTCTCCCGCGAGAGATTCCCCGTCTTGACTTGTTCAATCAACAACTCACAGTGGCCCGAGATCACGGTCAGGAGGTTGTTGAAATCATGCGCAACGCCCCCGGCCAATCGCCCGACCGCCTCCATTTTCTGCGCCTGCCGCAGTTGTTCCTCGCTCATACGCAAGGCTTCTTCCGCCTGCTTTCTCTGGGTGATGTTTCGCACAATCACGAGAATCTGGTTTTCCGGCAATGGCAGAAGCCGGGCTTCGAAATACTTCTGTTCGCCACGCAATTTCATCGCGTACTCAATGCTGACGAGAGATTGTGTCCGCCGGATCCGCGCGATGGCTTCCGCGAATTCCTCCCCGACCCGCTTGCTGGGGTCGTCCTGAATCCGTTTGCCAAGCAATTGCGAGGACGGGACATGGAGATCGGCATCCGACCCCGTTTTCACGTCCAGGATCTTACCCGACGCGTCGAGACGAAAATACAGATCGGGAAACGCCTGCAGCAGCCCGCGCATTTCCAACATGGCGGCATACACTTCCTGCGAACTCAGTTGCAGGGAACGTTCGAGCATCGTGCGGTCGTTGTCCGATTGCCCGTACGCCTCGTTGACCGCGTTCAACAAGTCGCTCATCTTGGCGGAGCAGGTTCCCGCACAACCGAATGCGGCCTTCAACTCTTCCGCGCTAGTGCCCAGACAGCCGAGATATTGCCGGAGTTGACGCCCCAGCAAGTTGTGATGTGACGCCATGATCTAGTCCTCAGAAGACGCTGTCGAACATCCCAGGATCAGCGCGTTGGGATTCACCTGCTGCAACGAAGCGGTGGAGGCCCGTTCCTTGAGAACCGCCGTGCTCCCAAAGAGCAAAACCAAATCGGCGGATTCCCCCAAGTCGCCGGGCGCGCGTGGTTCCCACCCGCTGGATCGAGTCCATCTGTTTTGTTCGATTCTCACATGCAAGACCCACCAGATAGTATATCGACAGGCTCCGCCAAAGCCTGTAGGGGCTTTTGGGGGGGTGGAGGCAGGGAAGCGCAACACCCGCATCGGCAAGAAAGTCGACACAACCGGCTGGCTGGCAGGACCTTAGCTATTGATTACGAAGGGCGGCACGGACGAGTTCTTCAACATTTGCTGTCGCGTCCAGCTTTGTCATGACGGCCAGAACGGCCTTGTGGGCGTCGACCTGCTTGTAACCGAGCGAGACGAGGGCCAGGACGGCATCGGTGAGCTTCTGTTCTTCGGGTGTGGCGGCGCGACCTTTCGTCTCGAACGCTGCCGCCCCGCCGATCTTGTCCTTCAGCTCGACCACGAGGCGCTCGGCGGTCTTTTTGCCAATGCCGCGCAGGGTGGAAAGCGTTTTGGTGTCGCCGCTGGCGATCGCGCCGCGCAACGCTGAGATCGACGTGCTGCTGAGGATGTTGATGGCCAGTTTCGGGCCGATCCCGCTGATGCTGATCAGCAACAGGAACATCTCGCGCTCGTCGGGCGTGACGAACCCGAACAATTGCTGCGTGCCATCCTGGGAAACGACGTGGTGATACGTGAGCAATTTCACGTCCGCGCCCCGGGGCGGCAGCTTGTCGTAACTCGACAGCGGGATGAACACGGCATAGCCCACGCCGTGGCAGTCCACGACCACATGGGTCGGCGTGGATTCCGCCAGCTTGCCGTGGAGATACGCGATCACAGGCACGAATTACCACGAATCCGACACGAATGACACGAAGTTTTTCGGCGGAGCCTGCGCTACTGTGAACGCAGGCGAATCAACGCGAATTCGGGACGCCGCCCGCAAGTTTACGCGCTCGCTTCTGTCTGGCCGTCTTCCTTGTCCGAAACGACTGAGAAAGGCCCTGATTGGATGGCATTCCCGGCAACCACTCTGTTCAACACGCCAAACAACAGGTCGGACACTTCCGAAATGGGCAAATTGATTTGGTCAGCAATATCGAGATGCGTAGTATTTTCCGCCCAAAGGCTTTTTAGAACCTTTTCCCAAACAACGGATTTCTCCCTTTCGATTCCCTTTGGTTCGTCCTTGTTATAGCCCCTCCTTGCTATCTCGATGCAAAAGTCTCGATTTTTCCATTCGCTAATTATCCCGAGCTTGTGAACTCGATAATTCAACGCGGCCAAGGAAACCCGCCAGCGTGATTTCTTATCAATAAGTTGCTGCAAATGCCGAACACGTGGAAGTACGCTTACGACATCGGCCCTCGGCATGAGAAAAGCAGATGCAAACCTGTTTGCCTGATCTTCAGCGGCTCTGCCCGAGACACTCCCATCCTGATGTAGGACCAAATGGGCGAGTTCGTGAGCAGCATCAAAACGGCTGCTCTCGGCACTCTTTACCGTGTTCAGAAAAACGTAGGGGAAACCCTTTCTCCAGAGCGAATAGGCGTTTACATGAGTCGTGTTCTCGGCAAGGGAAAACACCCTGACACCCTTTGATTCCAAAAGTCGTATCATATTGGAGACCGGCTTTTCTCCTAGTCCCCATTCCTGACGAAGCGCTTGGGCCGCGGACTCGGGGTCGTATAGGTGAAGATCGGGCAGCTTTAATTCAGGAAGCTCAAATCGCTCCCCCACCCAATCCGAGATAAGAAATCCAATTTGTCCTGCGGCCAAGGCTGCATCTCTTTCGGCTGCAGACATGGATGTTTGGCTGCGGAAGCTCGTGTATTCACTATCTGGCTCATCAATATCTGGGCCGAAGAAGAAGTCTCTTGGGTATTGCAAGTCGCGCGCTATGGCAAAAACGTTTTCCGGGGTCGGTTCTGTTTGGCATCGCTCCCATCTAACAATTGTATGAGGTTCAACGCCGATGAGATCAGCCAAAGCCTTTTTATTCAGCATCCGCCGTTTTCTGGCGATGCTGAGCCTGGTCGGATTGAATTTCACTATGCCTGTTTGCGTGTGACATTGATTTCAAAATCCGCATCGCCATCAGGACCTGTGCGGCGCACAGAAATGCCGCCGCCGTTATCCTTGTCACCGATCAAATTGATTCTCTCCCGGAACGTTTTGAAAAAACCAGATTCGCACTCAGACGGGCACGAAAGCTCAGCACGGACAATATCGCCCTCGGAATATACGCAGAGGTACCAGTAGGTCACATTGCCCTTGTCGGGAGACAACTGGATTACATTGACAGCATTATCAAGAATGCTGTTGAACAACTCTTGATTGTTGGTTACTGCGCGATTGGTTGCCGCCCCCTTTTTGCATCGGTTCTGCGGTTGGCCGTTTTCCGTTCCAGTCCCATCGTCCGTATTGCAGACAGCTATCTTAATCTGGCGCGCGGGGTCATAGATCGAAGAAATATGATCCTCTTCGTTGCGTTCCCATCCACGCTGTGTGCCAATCTCGCGAAGCCTACGGGTGCCATCACACCACGCTTTCCATCCGGGAGCCGATGGCGGGTCATTCTCGGTGCATGAATTTCGTGCCGCGACCATGGCCTCAACAACTTCCAAAAGATTTTCTCGGGTGAGGCCGAAAGTGGCATCTAGGCGATTCACGACTTCGATTGGATTCGTCAGGAGATTGGATTTCATAGGCGCATGTTCCTTTTTTCTTCCTCAATTGTGGAGGAAAAACGGAACACGGTCAAGGGGAAAGTGAAGTTTTTTCCACCCTCGTGTTAGGCCTTACGAACCGGGTTTTAAGGGGTTTAGCCCTACTGAGGACGCTTCTCTTGAAGTTCTTTTTGCTGCACTCTTCGGCCGGTTACAAAGGCAACCACGAGACTGACAACAGTGGTTCCAGCAATAACACCGCCCACTGCATCGTGTCCGAGAAGCGCGACGACAGCGCCGGCAATAATGCCGAATATGCCGATTATGAGGCCGAACACCTGTCCTCTCCGGCTTTGTATTTGCTGGCTATTTATTACAGTCGTTTCAATCGCAATCCGGTGCTTCGATTGATCTTCGGCCATTCTCATTATTCTGTCCGCGCCCTCGGGAATAATCTGTCCGTATTTCGCAAGGTCGTCGGGATCCGGCAACGGGCCACGTCGGACAACCAGCGTTTCGGTGACTTGGACAGAGGCAAGAAACAGCGCCCGTCTTTTGTCGCGCGGGATGTTGTTTAGAACGCCGGGGGCAGTGGCTTCGAGGGTTCGCTCGAACTGCTTGAGTATGTCGACGTCAGTCGGTCCGGACTGGCTCTTGGTCTGAACACCTTGCGGCGGTTGATTTGATTTCCCGGCCATTTATCAAACGCCGAGCGGAAGTTCCGATTGCTGCGGGTCACGCTGTTTCATTGCTGTGGCGATGTCTTGGCCCACCATCAACCAATCAGACAACAACGCCCGCGCATCGGCCCGATCGGGCGTGGGAGAATAATTGTACTGGAAGAAGTTGCCCCCGATATTTAGCACCGATGACATGCCCAGTCGAAAACTGGAATTTGGCACTAGAAAATCAGTCGAATAAATTTGGTTCATATTGGCCCTATCGTCCTCATCACTAACACGTCTCGGAAAGGTTTGCGTCAATACACTACTCGGACAACGCAATATGTCAAGCGTTCTGGGCCTGCGTTTTACGACGCCTAGCCCTGGCCAACCTGGGCTCTGGCAGATTCGCCCGGCGTCTTAAGCGTCTCATAGGCGGGGCATTTTCCTTCGGCCTTCTCCAGGCCCGCAAGGGTGCGCTCTCCGTCCGTGGTCTTGCGGTGATTCCATCGGTGATCGAACTCGGCCAAGCATAGCGGCAGGTGCTTCCGGCTGAGATTGTCTAACGTGCCGATAATTCCTCGCGAATTGAACGCGCCCTAAATTTGTTTGGCCGGTTTGATCTGGACGCCGCGGCAATTGTGGGCGTGGCAGATGGCAAGGGCGAGAGCGTCGCCGGCATCGGCTTGGGGGATTTCCGGGAGTCCGAGCATCGCCTTGACCATGTTGCCGACCTGTGTTTTACCGGCGCCACCAAGCCCGGTGACGGCTTGCTTTACCTTGCGCGGGGCGTACTCGTAGATCGGGAGATCGTTCGCGGCGGCGGCGGCGATAACGACGCCGCGGACCTGGCCGAGCGTGAACGCGATGCGCGTGTTCTGAACATAGACCAACCCTTCGATCGCCACCGCGTCGGGTTTATGGTCGTCGATGAGTTTCCTGACCTCGTCGCCGATCCGCACCAGACAGCGGGACGGAAGGAGGCTCGGCGGGTTCTGGATCTGCCCATGACAAAGCGCGGACATCTGGTTGCCGCGAACTTCGACGACGCCGAAGCCGGTGCTGCGGAGGCTGGGGTCAATGCCGAGGATTTTCATGGTCTTACCCGGAGCGGCGCGCCCGGCGGTCGCGCCCTACCGTTATGCGGCGGGGGCGGTTGCCCGCTCCATGATGTCGTCGGGGATATCGTAATTGGAATAAACGTTCTGGACGTCGTCGTTGTCTTCGAGTGCGTCGATCAACCCCAACACCGCGCGGGCGGTCTTTTCGTCCGTGACGAGGACCGGCGTGAGCGGCAATTGCGCGATCTCGGCCAACTGCGGCTTGATGTTTTTCGCCTCGAGCGCCTTGTGGACGGCCTCGAACTGATGCGGGTCGGTGAGGATTTCATACGTGTCCGGATGCGTGATCATGTCTTCGGCGCCCGCGTCGAGGGCGAGACTCATGAGGTCGTCTTCCGAGATCTGTTCTTTCGGAACCACGATCTGGCCCTTGCGATGAAACAGGTGCTTGACGGCTCCCACGCCGGCCATGTTGCCACCGTGCTTGGTGAAGATCATCCGAATCTCGGAAGCCGTGCGGTTTTTGCTGTCGGTGAGCAACTCCACCAGCAGGGCGACGCCACCGTGCGCGTAGCCTTCATAGGTGATTTCTTCGTATGTGACACCGGGGAGTTCGCCCGTACCCTTCTTGATGGCGCGGTCGATGTTGTCAGCGGGCATGTTGACGGCGCGGGCTTTCATCAGGATGGTGCGCAATCGGGGATTGAAGCCGGGGTCGCCGCCGCCGTGTTTGGCGGCCACGGTCATTTCCTTGCCGAGCTTGGCGAAGACCTTGCCGCGTTTGGAGTCAACCACGCCCTTGGTGTGCTTGATCTTCGACCACTTGGAATGACCAGACATGATGCCGAAATCTTAGCTTGCCGACGGTCGGTTTTCCATATAATTTATGCTTGTTTTGACGGTCGTGCAGAAGCACGACCCTTCGTGCGCGCGGGTGGTGGAATTGGCAGACACGTACGTTTGAGGGGCGTATGGCGAAAGCCGTGCAGGTTCAAGTCCTGTCCCGCGCACCACGTCACAAGCACCAATAAAAGCGCCGTTTTTTGCAACTCCTGTTGCCGGCAACCTATTCGCATAACTATCTGGCATAACAAATCCCCCCATATCCACCCGCGTCCCTGTGCCGATTTAAGGGGTTATGGCGGGCGATTTAGAAGGGGCGTGGCGATTTATGCTGTGGTGGTCAAGTCTCTGGAGAACACGAGGCGCGCGCACTGGTCGCTGGCGGGGAGGCGGCTGAGATGCTCTCTCGGCAGGACGAGCTTACCACCCCATTGTCCCCTCGTCGGCGCACGAAAACCCGCGTTGCTGACGCTGAACGAGTCAATCAGCTCGCGGACGCAACCGCCCTGGAGATAGCGGTGCGCAGCGTGTTGATCGTCACGGGTTTTCCGACGATGAAGTCCACGCCTATGGGTTTCTCGTCAGTGGCGTTCATCATCGAACCAAAACCGGTGAGCATGACGACCGGTACTTTGGGTGCGGTGGATTTGATTGCGGCGGCGACTTGATCCCCGCTCATGCCCGGCATGGCGCGATCTACCAGCACAAGGTCAAACCGACTGTTACGGAATTTCTCCAGACCGTCGTGGCCACTATCGGCAGCCTCCACGATGTGTCCGTCAATCTTCAGATACTCGCCAACGATATTGCGCACCACGGCTTCGTCATCAACCACGAGGATGTGAAGGTGCTGGGTCACACTCGCTGGTGTTGCCGAAGGCCCGACCTGCAGCCTGGCCGACTGCACCGGCAAGTGGATGATGAAGGTCGTGCCCTTGCTGATTTCGCTCTCAACATCAATTGTTCCTTGGTGGCGCTGGATGATGCCGTAGACCATGGACAGGCCAAGTCCCGTGCCGTGCTCGCCTTTGGTGGTGAAAAACGGCTCGAGGCAGCGGCGACGGACTTCCTCGGTCATGCCGGTGCCGGTGTCGCCGATTTCCAGCACCACATAGCCGTCGTCGCGGTAGGTGCGGATGGTGATGGTGCCGCCGCGTGGCATGGCATCCACGGCGTTGAATAGCAAGTTGGTCAACGCTGCGCGCAGTTCGGCGGCGTTGCCGGCGACAAGTGGAACCTCTTGCATGTCGGTGCGCACATTCACTGCGATGCATCGAGCTTGGGCTTCGACTTTCCACTTGGGCTCTGTCAGCGTGACGGCCTCGCCAACAATATCGTTGATATTCACGGGAATATGGGCTTCCTGTTCCTCACGGCGGCGATAAAACTCGCGGAGGCGGTCGACGACCCTGCTGGCGTCTTGCGCGGCGGTGTTCATCATCATAATGTGGCGAATGGCTTTTTCCTTGTCGTCGAGTTGTCCAGGCAGATGGAGCAGCAGTTCGGTGCTGCCGAGGATGGCGGTCAGCGAGTTGTTGAAATCGTGGGCGATGCCACTGGCCATCGTCCCCAACGCGCTCAGGCGTTCCTGTTGCATGACCTGTTCTTGAGCGGCTTGCAAGTCTTCCAAGGCCTCTTGCAGTTGGCGGTTGCTTTCCCGCAGCGCTTCATCGGCGCACTTGCGCTCGGTGATGTCGCGGAGGACCCCCACAGCATGCCAGCCACCCCCGATCCGAACGGCGGACAGCGACAGTTCGACGGTAACCTCACGGCCATCCTTGCGTCGCGCCTCCAATTCCATCTGCTTCCCAATGGCATTCCCGTGTCCCGTCCGCTGAAACTCCGGGAACGCCTTCTGGTGCGTGTCTTGATAACGCGGGGGGGCGATCAGTTCGTGCAGGTTCCGACCGATGGCCTCATTCTGTGCGTACCCCAGAATGCGCTCAGCCGACGGATTCCAGAAAGTCACGAGCCCCTGCGGGTCCATCATCAGGATGGCCTCCTGTGCCGAGTTCGTGATGGCGTCCAAAACGTCTTGTCGCCTTTGTGCTTCGTCCGCCGTCCGACTGCGTGCAGTGACATCCTGCTTGATGGCAATGAAGTGGCTGATCTCGCCGCGGTCATTGCGCACGGGGGTGATCGTCATCTCCTCGGTGTACTCCGTGCCATCTTTGCGACAGTTGATGAGTTCGCCGTGCCAGACGTTGCCCGCCTTGATGGTGCGCCACAACCCGGTGTAGAACGCCGCGTCGTGCTTGCCGGATTTGAGGATCCGCTGGTTCCTGCCGAAGGCCTCCTCGCGTGTGTAGCCGGTCAACGCGGTGAACGCAGAATTGAACCAGAGGATGGTGCCGTCGGCGTCGGTGATGGTGATGGCGTTGGCCGCTGCTTCCAAGGCGGCACCCTGCAACCGCAGGCTGTGTTCGGAGCGCTTGCGTTCGGTGATGTCGCGAACGATCTCCTGGTATCGGCCATCGCCCAGATCTCCGACCATCACTTCCACGGGGAAACAAGAGCCGTCCTTCTTGCGGATGGCGCGCTCGTAGCGCACGATTGATCCATCGCGAACCGCCTGCCGCTCTCGCGCAACCTTATCGCGTTCTTCCGGGATACCGGTCTCTGCGATGTTTAGCTGGCACAACTCTTCCGACGTATAGCCAAGCATGTGGCAGATGGCGGGATTGACGAATCGGATGTTCCATCGCTGGTCAGCAATCATGATCCCATCGACGGATTGCTCGACCAGAAGGCGATACTTCTTCTCGCTCTCTTCAAGGGCAGTCACCGCCTTTTTGCGCTCGGTGATGTCCCTGACCGTTGCCTGGTGAAACACCTTTCCATCCCGCTCCATCCTGGTCAGGAGCACCTCGGCAGAGAACTCCTCGCCGCTCAAGCGTCGGTGCGTCCATTCAAAGAAATGGGAGCCCTCGCGGATGGCCGTCGCAATCATTTCCCTGGCTTTCTCGGCGGAATCGCGCCCGTCCGGCTGCCGCTCGGGAGACAGTTCCCACGGCATGCGAGAAAGCAACTCTTCCTTGTTCTTCGCCCCATATATCTTCACTGCCGCCAGGTTTACGGAGGTGATCCTCCCCAAAGGAGGCTCCGCGATCATGAGAGCGTCACGGGAGCTTTCGAAGAGATCCCTGTACTTTTCCTCGCCTTTGCGCAGTGCCTCCTCGGCCTGCTTGCGCGCGGTGATGTCCTGACCGATGCCACGAAGCTTCGTGACCTTGCCGCTGCTGTCTCGTACGGGGATGCCGATGCTGAACAGGTAGCCTTCCTTGCCGTTGGGCGTTACGAAGTGCGAGTCGACTTCGAATCTTTCACCGGTTTCAACGGCTTGCTGAAGGAGTTGCTGCAATCGCGCAGAGTCTTCCGGCACGAAGTAGGTCAGGAATGTTTCGAAGGCCGGTGTCCCGTTGGCCGGGTCCAGTCCAAAGAGCGCGAAGGTCTGTTGCGACCACCGGATTTGCCGGGTCGCCACGTCGAATTCCCAGTCACCGATCCTGCCGAGGGCTTGCGCCTCGTTGAGCCGCTGCTCGCTGACGCTCGGGAATCCTTGCATCTCTTGGTGCTCGGTAGGACCTCGGTTCGTTGCTAGTGAATAACGTCGCTCACGTTCGCCGCAACCAGCCCCCGGAGCACGCGGACCCAACACAAGGCGATTTCTTCCAGCAAAGCGCTCACGAGATTCCGTCTTCCCTCGGATAACATTCGCGACAGCTCGGCAAAACCGGCCTCAGCCCGCGCATAGAAGAATCCAGCCAGTTCCCGCCGCTGTTGTTCGCGCACAGTGCGGGCGACCCGAATGATGGCCGCCTGCTTATGAATCGCGATTAACCAATCCGTCACGCCGGAGCGGCTGTGCCCACTCCCTGATCTCGGCTGTTCGTCCAGGAGCGCAAGCATTTCCCCGTGTTCGAGCAATTCCTCCCGCAAAGCGCAAATGAGCTTCTCGGTCGCATCTCCAATCCTGAGGTTTTCATTGTTCATTCTCGTCTCCTTCCGTTTTCTGCTTGCCGTACGCGGCGGGTTAGGATATAGAAGTCAACCTTGCATTTGTGACTGGGGGTCTCGTATAGAATTTTCTATGCCAGAGACTGATAATTTATAGATAAACCTTTTTTGGCCATGTTTGGTAAGAATCTACGGCGGGCGCTCGAAAGACGGGCGGTTTCGCAGACTGCGGCAGCGGAGTTGCTCCAGATTCGGCAGCCGTCGTTCAATTACTATTGCAATCTTGTCGAACCTCCCCGTGACAAAACTGTCCGGTGGTTGTCCTTTCATTTGGGCATCCCGTGTGACGAGTTGCTGGGCGGCCCGCCGTCATGGCTGGCCAAGGGTGCCGCAGGTAAGTACGGCGGGGCCGATCCGCTGTGGTGGAATAGTCTGAAGCGGCGCTGGCGGCGCCGCAACAATCGATCTGAATTGGAATTGTCGATCCGTGTCTTGTTCCCGGACAATGCCGACGCGATCGTTGCCTGGCTCAATGGCAACAATCCAGCTTGTCCGGATTCGCTCCACACGTCGAAGCCGGTGATCTGTAAGGCGGGCACGCGACCAATGGCTGGGGTCGATGTTGAGGCGACGAAAGGCGGAGAATCCAATGGGGGAAGCCATCCAGCAGGATCTGCGGCTGATTCTTGACGGTCGTTTGAAGTGAGGGTTACACGGTGTCAAGTTCACGTCCGATGCCGGGCTATTGGCTTACCGGGAACTCGATGGGGCGCTGGGATTGATTGTCCCAGGGAGAATCTGCTGAGTCGGTTGGCATACCGGATTCAGTTGTTCTGGCGAGAGGGTCGCTCGACTCTCCACTGCAGGTAAGCCTGATCTTGGGAATAGCAACCGATCGTTTCCTGGCAACTTTGGCGGCGGGAAATAGGGCGGCGCGGATTTTCATCGGTTGGCAAAGATGCAGAATAGTAGGGTGATTTCCCGGTCGGAAATAGGGAATCTAGTAGTTTCCGGTTCTCCATGAATGCCATTAGCGTCTGGTGTTATGAAACAGACGTCGATTACGCCGCCCGTTCCCGACAGCTTTCCCCACCGGATCTCGCTGCTTGTGGTGGAATTGCTCGGGCCGGACTTGGTCGTGTTGTAATTCCATGAAAGACAAGTGGCTCCGCTTGATTCTGCGTCGGTTTATGATAGCTTACATGGTGCGCAGGCCGCATGAAAAGTAAGCTCAAGCGTAAGGTCGCCGCTGGGCTCGTCACGGTTGCTACTGTTGTGTCTGGTGATGCCGAGATCACCGCTAAAGCAGCGTTGTGTCGAGCGCTTGGCCACCCCGTTGCGATCGGGCAGATCTGTTGTGAATGCTGCGAACATCATCGCCTGTGTAGCCAAATCTTCTGGTTGTCGCAGTTGAAAGCCACCTGGGGCGATCCAGGTTCCGACAAGGCAAAGATGGCGCAGGCAATCAAAACCTGTTTCGGCAAAGATTCAACCGCCATTATTGCCTGGTTGAATCAGCCTTAAAAAGATTTGCCCCGCAGCATCGTCCGCGCGAAACGCAGAGGAGTGTGGGCCTCAATGCGTATCAGACACCCGGTTCTCTCTCAAAATGGGTTCACCGATGGTTCCCCTGTCCCGCGCACCAATTTTTGACTGGTTCCCACGCCATCGCGACTGTTGTTTTCCCGCAAGAAATCTCTACACGAGCCGGACCGGCTGTGCTAGGGTGGGGGAAGAAAGGCAGGAGGCCCTATGCGAGCGCGGTTTCTGTTTCGTTCGGTAATCGTCACGGCAACGCTGGCGTTTTTCGGTGGTTGCGCTCCCATAAAGCCATCCGGAACGGTCGAGCCGCAACCCGCGATGCAGGCGCCGGGGCAACCGGTTGCCGCGCCCGCGCCATCGCCGGCGTCGGACACTCAATCCGTCGACCAACCCACCGACGACTGGATCGGCATTGAAATCCGACGGTTGGTGAATACCGACCCCACCACGGGCGCCGGTATTATCGTCGAGGTGGATGGCGGTAATGTCACCTTGCGAGGAACGGCGGTTACTCGGGCCGGGGCGTGGCGCGCAGAAGCCGCCGCACGCTCCGTCAAGGGCGTCAAATCCGTGGTCAACCAGATCATCGTCAACGCCCCCAGCGTTACGCAGTGACACGTGGGGCCTGATTCCCCGCCTTACGGCGTGGCGTGGACGGGGGCCGGCGGTCGGGCGGTTTGCAACACAACCACGCCGTATTTCCACACGAACCAAACAACCCCGGCGCAGAGGATCAGCGTGCCCAGCAGGTACAACGGGGCGAACCGCCTGTGTCCGGAAGCTGCGATCGGCGTGACACGCTGCTGGTTCAGGGAATCCCGGGCCTCCATGAGGTCCTGGATGATTTCATCGTATGCCCCATATCGCTCGGCGGGGTCTTGCGCCAGCATGTGGGTGATGATCCGGATGGTGCACGGTTGGGCCGCCGGGGCGTCCATCGCGAGGGCGGCGGCCGGGTCCACGGGATGTTTGGCGGCCGCGTCGGTGGCGGACGCCGGGTCGACTGGCGGTCGGCCAGTCAGTGCATGGAACAGCGTCGCGCCGAGGGAATAAATGTCGCTGCGCTCGTCGTCGGGTTTGCCGCGGAGTTTCTCCGGCGCCACGTAGTAGGGGGTGCCCCAGATTTGTTCGGTATCCGGCGTCCGACTGCCTTCAAGATCGCTCTCCGGGGCGCTGGCCAGGCTGAAATCGATGAGTTTGGGAACGCCATCCTCGTTGAACAGGATATTGCCGGGTTTCACGTCACGATGGAGCACGCCATGCTGCCACGCGGCACGCAGGGCGGAGGCAATTTGGAGGCCAAGGGACAGCACGTCGGGCTCGGGGAGACGTCCGACTCGGGTAATCTGGCTATCGAGGCTTCCCTGGTCGCAAAGCTCCATGGCGGTGTAGTACCAGTGGTCAATCTCGCCAAAGGAATAGACCTGGGCAATATTCGGGTGATTGACGGTGGCGGTGGC
>JBEKLM010000043.1:0-41061 GCA_050010195.1 Verrucomicrobiia bacterium | reverse complement strand
GGGACACTATCTGTCCCAAAAGGACGGCGGGGTGATTTTTTGCGTGGTCGGTTTCTTGGCCAGCGTGGGTCTGTTGTGCGCGCTCTGGCGGCGTTACTTTGCCGAAGTCAGCGTTGCCGTGGCAGCGGCCGGTACGCTCGCACTCGGTTTGGCCACGTTCACGCCGTTGCTGTTGGCGCGGTGTGATGTCTACGAGGTATCCATCTGTTGTGGGTATGCGTTGACGATGTTGGCCCTGGCGGCGATTTGGAGGGCGATGCACGAGACGGAGCGGAGGGGCTGGTGGCTGGCAGCGGCGAGCCTGGCCTACGGACTGGCGGTGGGGGCCCGGCCTTCCTTGGTATTCGGTGCGGTCATCCTGCTGGTGCCGGTGGTCCAGGCGTGGCGCGAGCGGCGCCCGATTTGGACGGCGCTGACGGCGGCGACTGTCCCGATCACACTGATTGGGTTGGGTCTGATGCTGTACAATACATTGCGATTCGATAGTCCGTTCGAGTTCGGCTGGCGCTACCAGTTGGGCGGAGGCCGGCAGATCACCTCTCAACAGTTCAGTCTGCGTTATCTATGGTTCAACTTCCGGGTCTTTTTTCTGGAGCCGGCGCACTGGAGCAGTCGGTTTCCCTTTGTGCGTGACATCACCGTGCCGCCCTTGCCCGTGGGCTATGGACGAGTCGAGCATCCCTTTGGCGTCTTGACCAACATCCCGTTGGTATGGCTGGCGCTGGCTGTGCCGCGAGCGTGGCGTGGTCGTTCGGTGGACGCGCGCTCCACGTTGTGCGGATTCTTGGGGGTGGCCGCCGTGCTTTTCGGGATTGGCACGCTGACCATGAGCCTCTTCTGGGCTGCGTGCATCCGCTATGAATTGGAATTCCTTCCCACGCTGGTGCTGCTGGCAGTAATCGGTGTCTTGAGTTTGGAGCGCGCACTCTCCTCGACCTCGGAGTCGGGGCGGGCTTGCTGGCCCGTCTGGCGGCGTGCGGTGCGTTGGGGCTGGAGTCTCCTGCTCGGCTACTCGGTGGCGTTTAACCTATTGGCGAGCATGGAGTGTTGCGCCGAGGCGTACTCCAATTCGGGGGTCGCGTTGGCGCAAACGGGGAAAACCGAGGACGCCATCACCCACTACGAGCGGGCTCTGCAGCTCGATCCCAATTACGCCGAGGCGCACTACAACCTCGGAAATGCTCTGTTTACGCTGGGCGAAACGACGGAGGCCGTCGCGCAATTCCAAGAGGCGCTATGGATCAAGCCCGAGTTCGCCGATGCGCACGCCAATTTGGGGGTCGCGTTGGCGCAAACGGGGAAAACCGAGGACGCCATCACGCACTACGAGCGGGCTCTGCGGATCCATCCCGATCTCCCCGAAGTCCACTACAATCTGGGAAACGCTCTGGCCCAGGCGGGCCGGGTGCCGGAGGCAATTGCACACTACGAGCAGGCGCTACGGATCAAGCCCGATTTCACCCAGGCGCAGAGCGCGTTGGCGCGACTGCAAGCTGGCCAATAAGCCGAGTCCGACGAGACGCGCCGAATATTTGCCGATGGCGCAATGGCAACTCTCGGAAGATCAAAACGCAAGGTTCGCAAACCGTCCAAAGCGGGGAATCAATTTCTCACCAACGGTATTCCGTTGTAGGTTTACCCACCTCTGGCGGGCCGCAGGCTGAGTCAGACAAGACACGAACCGGTGTACTGGAAACCAGCCAGCTACCCGTCGCCATGGTGGAAACGGGCGACCCGCCCATGTCACTGCACCTGTTCGTGCGAGCACTCCTGACCCTCGGAGTCACACCCCGTCTGGCAGCCTGAACAAACCAAGAAATCACCTAGGAGAATCTATCACGGTGGTATCGGCGTCCGCCCGGTAAGCATCCTCGCTACACAATTCCAGTTGTTGCCATCCGCAGTCGCAGGCCTAATGATACGCGCCATGACGGGATCGGTGGCATCCAGTATGACAACCATTACGGAGGCGAAGTCTATGAACAAAAGTTACGTGAAAACCATGCGACCAACACTTTTTGCTTTGGCGGCACTCGTTGGGCTGGCTGTCGCGCCCGCGGCGATGGCACAGATCGAACCCACGCGCGGCTTCTACAACGTGACCGCGTTCGGCGCGTTATCCGACGGACAGACGATGTGTACCGAGGCGATCCACAAGGCGATCGACAGGGCCGCGAGCAGCGGTGGCGGGACGATCTATTTCCCGGCCGGCACGTATCTCACCGGGCCGATTCGTCTGCAGAACCATATCACCTTGTTTCTGGACGCGGGCGCGACCATCAAGTTCAGCACCAACTTCGACGATTACCTGCCAATGGTGCCGTCACGCTGGGAAGGCATCACGGTGACGAATTTCTCGCCCTTGATCTACGCCTACCAGGCGAAAGACGTTGCGATCGTCGGACGCGGCACGCTCGACGGTCAGGGTCAGGTCTGGTGGGATTTCCTCCACAAACTACGCACCAACAAGGATTTGCCACGCAGCAAGTGGCAGGTGGAATTTGCGCGCCTGAACAAGGACCGGATCGCCGAGATGAATTACGCCCCGCTCAACGTCGGCTATCTTCGTCCGCCATTCATCCAGTTGTACGAATGCACCAACGTGCTCGTCGAGGGCGTCACCATCCGCAATTCGCCGCTCTGGAACGTCTCGCCGCTGTTCTGCGAGGATGTCAACGTGCACGGTGTCTCCATCATCAGTCCCGCCGATTCGCCGAACACCGATGGCATCAATCCCGATTCCTGCCGCAACGTGCACATCTCCGATTGCCTGATCGACGTCGGGGACGATTGCATCACGATCAAATCGGGCCGCGATGCCGACGGGCGTCGCGTCGGGAAGCCAATCGAGAATTGCACCATCGTCAACTGCACGCTGCTCCACGGGCACGGCCTGTCGATTGGCAGCGAAATGTCCGGTGGCGTGAAGAACATCGTGGTGGATAACTGCGTGTTCGACGGCACGGATCGTGGCATCCGCATCAAATCCACGCGTGGTCGCGGCGGGGTGGTGGAGGACGTCCGCATCAGCAACCTCGTCATGCGCAATATCCGCGACGAAGCGCTGGTGTTGACGACCTTTTACACGAAGTCCGATCCCGAGCCGGTCTCGGAACGCACGCCGATCTTTCGCAATATCCACTTCAACGGCATCACCGGCGTTGGGAAGACCGCCTGCGAACTGACCGGGCTGACCGAAATGCCAATTGAAAACGTGACCTTCAGCGACATCCAACTCACCGCCAAAACCGGCTTCGCCATCAAAGACGCCAAAGGCATCGAACTCCATCACGTGACGGTCAATACCGAGACCGGCCCGGCGTTCACGGCCACCGGCACGGACGGACTGGAATTGGACGGTGTCAAAACCACGAACCCGCACGGCGGGACGCCGGTGGTTCAGCTCGGCCAGGTGAAAAACGTGTTCATCCACGGCTGCGTCGCGACCCAGGGGACGGAGACGTTCCTGCGTATGAACGAGGCTTCAGCGGACAATGTGACGCTGGGCGACAACAACCTGAAGGCCGCCAAGACCGCCGTGGAAAAGGTCAGCGGTGGCACGGCGACGCAACCGAAGGACGGTGAACAAAAGTGAGACCGCAGTCTTTGTTGTTTGGTGCGCTGCTTCTCCTAGGGGCGGGCGTGGCCCGGTCGGTTTCCGCGCAAACCAATCTGTACGTCTCCTTGGACGGAAGCAACCAGTTCAAGTCGGTCCAGGAAGCGATCAACGCCGTCCCGCAGACCACCAGCCCAACCAACCCCTGCATCATTCATATCAAGGCGGGAACGTACAAAGAGTTGGTTCATGCGCAGCGCGAGAAACGTTTCGTCCGCCTTGTTGGTGAAGACGCGGAGAAGACGGTGCTGACGTACAACCTCAATGCGAAAATGCCCGGCGCCGACGGCAAGCCGATGGGCACGTTTCGGACGCCATCCACGATTATCGACGCAGATGACTTCATGGCGGAGAACCTCACGTTCGAGAATTCCGCCGGGCCGGTCGGTCAGGCCCTGGCGCTGCGTGTGGACGGCGACCGGGCGGCCTTTCGCAACTGCCGGTTCCTCGGCTGGCAGGACACAATTCTTCTCAACCGTGGCCGCCAATACTTTGAAGGCTGTTACATCGCGGGCCATGTCGATTTCATTTTCGGCGGCGCGACCGCATTCTTCGAGAACTGCCATATTCATTGTCTGACAAACGGATACATCACTGCCGCGTCGACGCCGCAAGAACAACCGTTCGGGTTTGTCTTTTCGAATTGCCGGGTCACCGGCGAGTCACCCGGCGTCAAGACCTATCTGGGCCGGCCCTGGCGCCCCTTTTCCAGCGTGACGTACCTGAACACCGAGATGTCCGGCGTGATCCAGCCCGTGGGTTGGAACAATTGGAAGGATCCCGCCCGCGAGAAAACCGCGCGGTACGCCGAATTCAACAGCACCGGCCCCGGCGCGGACCCGAAAGCGCGTGTCCCGTGGGCCCGGCAATTGACGGCGGAAGAAGCCAAGGCCATCACCGTCGAGAAAGTGCTCGGAGGCCCCGACGGTTGGAATCCGGGCAAGTGAGAAAACCAGAAGGCAAGCGATCGGAGCGGTCAGCCTTACTGTAACAGAACGTGGAAGTCGCCGAGCGATTGATCGCTGGCGCCGTTGGGGACGAAGCGGAAGGGTGGCTCTTTGGATGAGGCCCCTGAGACCTGTTGGGCAGTAAGACCAAAGGGAAGGCTGCCATTGTCAGTCACGACGCTGCGCAAGCTCACACTCCCAACCTGCGATGCCGCGATATCACTGTTCGCGAAGCCGTCGGTCGACGAACGAATGTCGACGCCCCCCAGCCGCATACCGGCAACGAACGTGCCTCCGCCAGAGATTGGATTGCTCGGAGTATTGGGCGTGTACCCAAGATAGACCGTGGAATCAATCATCTGTGAGGCGCTCACTGTGCCGGCGCTCCCGTTGGAGATGATGATGCTCGAGTTGCTGATCGTGCCCGCCACCACGAGCGATCCGAGTGCCGTCTGATTCACAGCCAGACCGTCACCGGAAATCAGGATGGTTCCTTCGCAATCACCTGAAACGCCGCCCTTCTTGTCGCCTTTGATTGACACGGCGCCGATTCGCGGGGCGACGATGGTCGACCCGTTGCCAAACCGCGCCGCCTGCAAGCTGCCGATCCGATTGCTGACGATGATCGCGCAACCGTCCTCAAGATTGTGGGCGGAAATCGATGTGCCCTGATTCTCCGCGCCATTGGATGTCACAACGGCGTCGTTGGTGAGGTCATGAATTCTCAGTTGTTTCAGGTAGCCAGCCACCTGGACGCCGGCGCCGACCACATCAAAGCCCCGTGCGTCGATGAGGCCACAGTCGCCGTCGCCGGTAATCTGGTCGATTTGGGGAAGGGCGGTTGCCGTGTTGCTGCTTTTGACCTTCATGGTGATCCGGGTGGCGGCCTCGGTTTCGGACAGGACGAGATCGAGGGGGTCTTGTTGAGAAACCTGCATTGTTCCAATTGACCGAAGCATCAGGGTAATCACGTCACCGCTGGAATTGGTGAAGACAATCGTCTGCGGACGGTCGTTGACGATCGTCACCACTGCGGTGTCCTGGGCACCCAGTGTGGCGCCGACGGCGTCCGAGAGCGTCACATTGACAGTCTTGTTGCTTCGGAAGGTCGAAAACTTCTGAATGGAAAAGCTAAAGCTTTGGCTGGTCTGGTTCGACCCAAAAATCAAGGCGCCGTTGGTGCTGAAATAATCAATGCCGTTGCGCGCCGTTCCGTCGCTGGTGGCATAGTCCACAGTGGCCTGCGCCGATGTGTCCCCGAAGCGAATCGCCGTGACTGTGGCCTTGCCGACATGTTCATGGACACTATAGTTGGCCGCGCTCAGTTGGACCACGGGCGGACCGGTGGCCCGAAGTGTCAGTACCGCCCGACTGGGGTTACCGAGGGAGGCGCCTCCCGTGGGGGCGGATAGGGCGAGCTTTACGGTTTGATTGGTTGTCAGCCCGCTCGGCGGCAGCAGCGGAATGGCGACGGTGTTGGTCAGCACTCCGTCGGCGAAGGTCACCGTTCCCGTTGTCGCCGTGTAGTTGACGCCGGCCTGTGCGCTTCCGTCGCTGGTGTTGAAATTGACGGTGATCGTACCGTTCGTCCCGCCGGTTAGGACCACCGTGACGATCGCCTCCGTGTCCGTGTCATCCGCCGTATAGGCTGACTGGCTAAATGCCACTTGCTGTTCCTCGGTGTTGATAATCTGCAAGAGGGCCGTAGACGGGCTGCCCAGGACCGCCTCTCCGGTCGGATTCGACAGGGCCAGATTGACTGTTTGGGTGGACTGCGATGCTCCACCACCCAGAATGGTAATGACGACGGTATTGGTGGTGACGGTATTGGTGGTAATGATGCCGCTATTGGTCACGACGCTTGGCGTGAAGCCCACGATCGTACTCACGCCCGCGTAATTCACCCCGTCCGTGGCCGTTCCATCGCTGGTGTCGAATTCGACGGTGGCCGTGTCGTCGGTACTGCCTGAAAAGATGACGGTAATCGTGGCGTTCGATTGGTCCGAGTCCACTGTGTATAACGATTGGCTGAAGGCCACGGTGCCCGTTTGGGCGCGCGCGGTGCTCGAAACGGCCAGTACTACGAGCGACGCGATTACGACCAGAAGTCGAGATTTCATTGTCCTCCAGGGAGGAACCAGTGAAACGATTTCAGTCGGATACGATCCGATGACGCGGCACGACGCGATGCGAACCTCATGCCATTCTACATAACGCTTTGGGGCTCGAAATGCAACGTCGAGGCGCGGGGGCCCCCGCGTCCTGCTCAGTCTAAATCGAGCTCAGGGAGAGGAACAACACGGCGCAGACGAGGAACGTGAGCAGGTTCCGCGAAACCACAAGACCGTGTCCCCCGGGAACCGCCGCCGGCGCCGTCGCGCAAGCTCTTCATTGGATTCCCGGATGCAAGCCGGTTTGCTTGCCGGGGAGGGCTGGGACTATTCTTCTTCGATCGCGGCATCGTAGAACTTGAGGATGTCGCGCCCGTCCGTTTCTTCCATGAATTTCATCGCGGTGCGCGGATGCTGGTTGAGGTGGCCGGTCACCAAATACGGAATGGCGAATCCCCAGCCCAGTTTCTCGCGCATCGGTTCCACGTGATGCTGGATGCAGTGCAGCACCGGGCGCAGATTGAATTTGGGATTGTGGAGGAAACTCAACAGCAGTTCCATCGGGCAATTGCCCGCCCCCCGTCCCAGACCCGCCACGCTCGCGTCCAGCATGTTGGCGCCGAGAATGATCGCCTCGATGGTGTTGGCGAACGCGAGTTGCATGTTGTTGTGCGTATGAATCCCGATCGTCTTCTTGGCCGGCCGGGCAAACTTGAGGAACTTGTGCATCAGCGCCTGGATTTGCTCGCCGTAGAGCGTGCCGAAACTGTCGACGATATAGAGCGTCCCGACCGCGGAGTTGCACAAGACCTCCAGCGCGTTGTCGAGTTCCAGGTCGGGAACGGTCGAGACGGCCATGATGTTGATCGTCGTTTCGTGGCCCTTGTCGTGGGCGTCCTTGATCATGTCCAACGCCGTGGGAATCTGATGGATGTAGGTCGCGACGCGCACCATGTCCACAACGGTCTTGCCTTTGGGGAGGATGTCGGTGTGGTAATCCGTGCGCTCGGCATCGGCCATGACGGAGATTTTGACCGATGACTTCTTGTCGCCGATTATCCGCCGCATATCGTCTTCGTCGCAAAACTTCCACGCACCGTGTTCGTTGCGGCTGGCCAGTTTCTTGGAGGCCTTGTAGCCGATTTCCATGTAATCGACGCCGGCCTCGATGTCCGCTTGGTATACCGCCTTCACGAATTCGTGGTCGAACTGATGGTTGTTCATCAATCCGCCGTCGCGGATTGTGCAATCCATGACCTTGATCTCCGGGCGGTAGCCGATCCAGCCCTTCAATCCTGTGGCTTGGGTTTCCTTGGTCACAAGAGTTTCCTTCCCTTGGTATGCGTCATTAGTGTGTGGACAATGCTAAACAGGCCGGCGTCTCGATTCAATTCAATAAAGCAGGTACGTCATTGTGGTGTAAACGATGTCGACGTTCCTTACAAGGTAACCGGTTACTGTCAACCAAACACAACACATTGAGTGTTCGATAGTTAGACAGCAGTGCTTCACTATGGATGTCGTAGGTGTTTACACTTCCCCGAACACCACGACAACAACATCGAAGCGTGATTGATCACGGATTTGTGCGTAACTATCGTATCAGCAATCTCTTGCGACTGCGACGTGTGACCGATGAAAATGGGTGCTCCTCACATGGCATACGGCAAGCTTAACCAGCTCATAGTGATGAGGTAAGGGTAGGCTCCATGCGTGAAGTCCACGTGAGGGAAGACCTTTTTGTCGGTGATTCGTATCGATGTGGCAGATGAAGAACCTTGTGTTAGTGCTCCGGAGAAGGAACGACAAAGAATTGACGATGTAGTAGAACCGCTGGTTAGCGCACCCCCAGATACGCAGCCGCAGCCCAGAACTCCCTCAGATCTTGAGGGAGTTTTGGTTTTTGTCATGTATCGATGCGGTTTCGGCAATACCCGGCTGCCGCTTCCTTGGCGCCCACGAGTGAGCCAAAGTTCATCCGGAGGCATCGAATCCGATCATGTCATGCCCGGGTCGCAAATGCGCCGAATCCTTGCCGACGGCGCAATCCCCAGCGGATCCGGGCCGGTCAAGAATCTATCGGCTGGGGACGACCGACGCTACACCAGCGCGAGTGTAGCGTGCGCTGTCAGCAGCGCATCCGGGCCCGTCGTAACGGGCTGCGTGATCGGCCGGATATCAGAGCGATGAAACGTGGGCGGGCGTTACGGGTCAAACTCGAAATTCGCCACGGTCAACTGGCCGGACTGCAAGGTCTCGACGTGGCCATCGCAGAACAGGAAATTCGCGCTTTTTCTCCCGTTGTGGCGAAGGCAAATCCGGCCCTGATCACTTCCGCCGCCATCTGCTGTCGAAAAGTCGGTGACAGCCAGCGGGGCACTTGGGGCATAAGGGCCCGACCCCAAACAATACCCAACCTCCGTTGCGCCCAAGAGTGCTGCCGCATCGTAATTGGTGGGAGATGCTAGGCCATTCAGGCCGCAGACCCCGTCAGCCAGAAGGACCAACTCGCTGGGATGTGACTGGGAGGCTTGTCGCTTGGGCACATTGAAGCACAACAGCCCGCACGGGGAAAACGAGACGCAGCTTTTCGTCGAATTACCAAAAAGATAGGGGTGCGCCGAATAGGACGTGCGCGTGACGTCGCCACCGGGCGTTCGGACGCTGGGGCAGACAAAGACAGGACTTGTGGTGATCGAGCCGAGATTCTGGTACGTGGCCAGGGTCTTGGCGACGTAGGGAGCGATGGTCAGCGACCAATCGGAGACACCGTCGATCCAGCCGGGCGGGTAGTAATCGCCATTGTCGTCGGCGTACATGGTGATGGCGATGCCAACCTGCTTGAGGTTGGACACACAGAGAGCCGTCTTGCCGCGGTCGCGGGCGCTGTTGAGGGCCGGCAACAACATGGCCGCCAGGATCCCGATGATGGCGATCACGACCAACAACTCGATCAACGTAAAGGCGCTACGGTTTTTGCGAAACTCACTCATCTACTTTGTTCAACTCCTTTGCTGGCGCGCATTGGGCGTCGTCATCGTCGTTTCGGTTCCGTTTTGTTTCATTCTGTCGTCCGATTCCATCGGAGTCGCGCTACTCTTAACACACACCACGTTCCCCGCGCCCTTGACAAGTACCCGAGCACTGCTCCCGGATCCGCCCATCGACCGATCCCGGGACGAAACGCCCTGCTTACCAAGCTCTGCCTGATAAGCAGGGCTGATCCCGTGACAACTGCGCTAACAACCAACACAACTTACGAGCGATGCTTCCGGAGCAACATCGCCAGACCGCTCAGGCCGGCCAACACCAGGGCGATGCTGCTCGGTTCGGGAACAGCAATGACCTGGGCATTCCCGAGACTGGCAACGGTCGCCGGATTGGCGTCCGGGCCCGTGGTGATGAATCCGTACTGGAGAACATCACCCGGCGTGATATTGAGGTTAATACTGAACTGCTGCCCGCCCACCAGTGACGCGCTGATCGTGTTCACCAAGCTATAACTCGGGCTGAAGTCATCGATAAACGCGACGGCGGTATAGGGGCTCACCAAGGTATTGGCCAGTGTGAGGCCGCTAAAGTTCACAGGCCCGCCCGCATACCCGGCGGTTTCCACGTACATGGAAGCGGCCATGTTCTTATTCGGGCTGCCGTCCGGATTGGTCCAGTAGGTGTCGCCCGCATTGTAACAGTTGATATTCGGAGCCAGCGTCAGCGTCGCGCCTGAGAATGACGCTTGCAGATCGCTCGTACCCCACGCGCTGCCGAACTCGTAGCCTCCACCGTTCGACGGCAGATCGAACACATTCATATAGCCGATCCAGTTTTGGGTTGGATCAACTGTAACATTCAATGTCTGCGCCTGACTTGCACGGGCGCAGAGGAGCATCGCACACGCGACGCCCACGATTACTCTTACTCGCTTCTCCATACCTTTTCTCCCTTCGTGTTATGGTTAACCATACGGTTTACCTACCCTACCTCGCCTGCCGCTCTCGTCAGAGCCGCAGGCATCTCATTCGTCATGCTGCGATTAACAACTCCATTGTTCCGTTATTCCATTTATTGAGTCGTCACCCGATAGAACTTCGACGCGTTGGTGCTGACCAGGTCAACAAGCGTGTTCGTGGTGCCGGTGCCGGGGTATATCGGTCCGATATCCTGCCAGTTCCCGTAGGTCGTTCCGATCAGGCTGGCATCGTCCATGAACATGGCGCCGCCAGCGTTGCCGGGATCCTGGAAGAATCCCATGAGCGTCACCGACACGGTACCGGCTGGCGCAAAAGCGGACACCGACAACTGCGTCCACACATCATGGGTTGTAGAAGTACTGACGACTGAAGAACTCACGGTCGTCTGCAAGGTGTCTCCCCCGCCATTGGCCGCATCATGGAAGATCAGGCGGAGATCGGCGGTTTCCGCCCCCGCCATGGGATCGGTGCTGGAGTTGACAAACCAAGCGGTGGCCTTGAACTCTTCCCCAGGCGTTGCCGCGACGGACTGATAGACCCCACCGTTGGGGCCGGAGTACGTCTTGGCACACTGGACGCCGTCTTTGGTCGTGATCTTCTGCGTGTAGAAGAATGACCATGGTGAAGTCCAATTATTCCAGCCAAGCCATCCTCCGCAAGCGGTCTCTGCGGTGTTGGTGCACCCCGGTTCATCATTCGGGGTGGCGTTGGGTGCGCCGGCAATGCCCGGCTCGAAACTCGGGTTCAGCAACAGGTTCGAGGTCGTTGCGGGGATAATTGGCAGCCCCTGCATCAGATTGCCAATGGTCTGAAGCTGGACGTCGACCGTGCTGTTGGAGGTTGGCGCGGTGGTCGGCCAGGCGACTTGCACGGCCGGCTGAGACGTGAACGCAGTGAGTGTGGGGCTCCCGGAGGACGGTTGGTACAGCGTCACGTCATCATAGTAGACCGAGCCGGCGTTAGCGGCGTAGCCGACATGCGCGACCTGCGCGCGGACGTTAACCGTGCCGGCGGGTGCCGTGCCATCGACTTCAAAGAACTGCCATTGGTTGAGCGGGAATTGCACATCGGTGCCGTAGTGCGGCCCATCCACCGCCAACAGGACATTACCGGTGCCACCCGTATTGTCCATGAACAACAACTGGCCGACGCCATAACTGCTTTCTCCCGCATTGTAACTGTTTGGCCCACTTAACGGATCATTCGCCCAATTCAGGCAATAGCCGGTGAGGCGCCAGTTCTGGCCAGCGCTGGCCGCGACGCTCTGATAAGCGCCGGATTCATCCTGATATGCTTCAAACGGACCGTAGGTTTTCATGGCGTAGGCCCCACTGTGGGCCGTTAGGGCGGATCCCGTGGTGTTGGTGGAGGTGCGAAAGGCATCGTTAAACTGCACCCAACCCGCAGCGTTGGGATCGGCATTCGACGCCGCGCCCGTCTCGAAACTGGGATTGGAGAACTGGTTCGCGCCGCCGGAAGTGACGTAGGCCTGCACACGATAATACTTGTGCACCGTGGCGAAAACACAGTTCGACGTGCCATCGCCCGGTAACAACGAGCCAATATTGGTCCAATTCACGTTGTCGTCGCTGTATTGCGCCTGGTAGGAGGCGAACGCGACCGTTGCCCAGCAAATCTCATTGCCGGACTGAATGGCCGCCTGGAACTGGTTGGTAGCGGACGGAGGAGGAGGAGGAGGCACTCCCAAGTTGGCGACTGACAAATCGTCCCAATAAATGGAGCCCAATTCGTTTTCGTCTCCAATGTGCATGGCGTTAAACGCCACCTGGCTGGCCCCGGACGGTGCCGTCGCGGTCACTGTGCAACTGTACCATTGGTCCGGATTCATACCAACGTGGCCGGCGGTGGGATCATTTGGTGCATACAACGGCGTGGAGGTTATGGCACCTCCCACTGCATTGGTACCGGTCGCATCGTAGAACTGGATCTGAAGGGCACCGAAGGATGCAAAGCTGATCGGAGTGTCAGACATTTCGTCGCACGACGGGGTCAACCCCCAACCGTTCAACACCCATACCTGGCCGTTGGTCACTCCGGTGGTGATGAACTGTTGTGCAAATGAGGCACCCACGGAACCGTCCCCATTGAGCACAGACGGGCCGGAGCACTGTAGTGAATACGCCCCGCTGTGCGCGGTCTCGCTCGAACACGATTCGTTGGTCGAGATGCGAATCGCATCGCTAAACTGCACCCATCCAACCGCAGCGGTCGTAACAGTGGAGTTTGGCTCCGGCGGATTGGGATCGGTGTTGGTATATAACCCGGAACCCGATTCAAAACCAGGGTTGATCAAGACCTGAGCATGGGTTGTTGTGATTGCCAGAGAAAGTGAAAGTGTGACTGCCGCCACACACCCGCGGCAAACGTTTGCCATAACATGCTTCTCCATATGTTCCATTCCTCCCGTCTATGTTCGCTGAATTCTACCCGTCTCCGTTGCCGCAAATCATCTCAAAACCGTTCCAGCATGTCAATAACATTCCTAGTATAGGCATAGTATACATGAATCGTGCTGCCATTTGAATACATCGTATGTTGTTGTGGCAAAGTTACTTGAATCGGCAACGACAGCCCGAACCGGTCCGTGCTAGAAGTTTTTACTACGCGTTTATGCTTGCAACCGTTGGCAAAGTCAGCCAGTATGCTCGCAATGTCTGACCTCTGGAAATCGCAATCTGGCACACGTTTGCAAGACATCGCGGAGAAGTTAAAAATTTCCGCGTCGACGGTGTCGCGCGCACTCGGGGAGGAAACGAGCAAACGCGTCAGCGCGGATCTCCGCGCCAGAATCGTGGAAACAGCGCGTGCGATGAATTACGTGCCGCATCCGGCCGCGCAATTGATGCGCAAACCCCGGACGCATTTGATCACCGTCCTGCTGCCGCTGCAGTTGGAATCGTTCTCCAGCGAGTATTTCGGGACCATCTTGTCCGGCGTCGTCGGGGCGTCCCGCGAGTGGGAAACCGAAATCCGCGTCGCGCTCATTGACCCCAACGATCTGGACGTCATGCAGCAAATGCGCCATGTCGCGGCCGGCGCCGGCGCCATCCTGTACATGGCCAATCCCCTGTCGGTGCGTCAATTGATGAAGCTCGAAGAACTGGCTCGCCCGATCGTGGTGATGGGCAGCAGCGTGCCGCCCCAAATCGATCTCGCGGAAGTCGGCGTCAGCACCGTGACCGTCAATAATCAAATGGGCGCGTACGAGATGACGCGGGGACTGCTGAAATTGGGCCACCGGGACGTGGCCATGATCAACGGCCCGGTCGGGTTGCGCGATCCGGCCGAGCGGCAACAGGGGTTCGTCAAAGCCATGGCCGATGGCCGCTTGTCGATCGACCACCGCGCGATCGTGCATGTGCCGTTTGCGTTCGAAGGCGGCCTTCGCGGATGGGAACAACTCAAGGAATCGTCGTATCGACCCACGGCGGTCGTGTGTGGCAACGACGAAATCGCCGTCGGGTTGCTCGAAACGCTCGCCAAGGACAATATCCACTGCCCTCGCGAGATTTCCGTGGTGGGTTTCGATGATTCCCGGCTCGCACCGCGCGTCTATCCGCCGTTGACCACGGTGCATCAGCCGACGGCCGAGATGGGCCGGGCGGCCATCGAACTGCTCGCCTGGCGCATTCGAAATCCCGAGGGCCGCGCCAACGTCGAGCATCGCGTGCTTCCGGTCGAGGTCATCCACCGACGTTCCGTGGCCCCGCCGATGGTGCAAGCCCGCGGCTGAAGTGTGATGAATGTTTGCCGACGCTGTTTTTGACGGACTCGACAAGTGATGTTCGGGGAGATGGACACACTGGAAGCCCGCGGGGAAGTCAAAGTGCCTGAATGATCACGGCCCCCCACGCAGACTCAATCCGACCCAAATCAAACCAAGTGGCACCATGAACTTCCTCTTTGGCGTAACGCCCCGTTTTGTGAATCGAGAAAAATCCATTGATTATCAACACCTTCCGTATGCAAATTGAGGTGTTGACGCATACGGGGTTGAACAAGAAGCCATCTTGTGCGTCAATTATCGCCGATGGCACGTGTAACCGGACAAGCCGGTATTTCGTCTTAAGTGATTGTTAGGAGGGTAAAAATGAAACCAAATTCTTTAGTTGTTACAGTCCTGGCTGCCGGGGTTGTTTTGACGGGGTGTTACACGCCCGAGGGGCGGCCGGACAATACGGCCACGGGCGCACTGGCCGGCGGTGCCATCGGCGCCGGCACAGGCGCGATCATCGGCAACGCGGCAGGCCATAACACCGGTGCCGGCGCGCTGATCGGAGCCGCGGTTGGGGCTCTCACAGGAGGGATCATCGGTCATTCCATCGATGAGCAGCAACGAGCCCGCATTCAACAAGAAGCGCCCGCGACTTGGGAACGCGTCGAACAGGGGCAACCGCTCGGACTGGCGGACGTCAAGGAACTGGCCAAGGCCGGTGTCAGTGACGAAGTCATCATTAGCCAGATTCGCAATTCGCATTCGATGTATCAATTGAGCACAGCGGAGATCATCGACCTGAAGGACGCGGGCGTCACCGAGAAGGTCATCGACTTTATGATCAATACCGCCAGCGGCTACAGTTCGGCCCCGCCGCCTCCGCCTGATTCGGGGGCTTACGAAGCGGTCGAAGTGTCACAGCCTCCTCCCCCGCCCATCATGGAGGATTACTACCCGGCTCCGGCCCCGGGCTACGTATGGATCGCGGGCTCATGGACGTGGTACGGCGGTCGGTGGGTGTGGGTTCGAGGTCGTTGGGTATGGCCTCCGCATCGCCACGCTGTCTGGATCGGCGGGCACTGGGAACGTCGCGGCTGGGGCGGCGTGTGGATTAGCGGCCATTGGGGATGATGGGAGTGGATCGTGCCTTTGCCTGATTGCGACGATGATCGCGTTCAGCGGCGAAATAACTTGCCTGCGCGTGGCCGTCTCTGTATAAGCGGCCCAAGGGGGCAGGTCAGCCTGTGAATCGACGAAAAGTGCTGATTGTCGACGACGATCCGGGGATGCGGGAAGTTCTCGAAAGCATCCTGGTCACCGAAAACGTGGAGGTGTGCACGGCGACAGACGGCAAGGACGCCGTTCAAAAGACGCTCGCGCTAAAGCCCGACCTGATCCTCTTGGACATCAGCATGCCCAAGTTGAATGGGTTGACGTTTTGTAAGGCGATTCGGGCCGGTACGGAAACTCGAAACACTCCGGTCATCATCGTTACCTCCCTCACCGCCACTGGCCGCCTCGAAGAATGCATGGAAGCCGGCGCGGACGATTTTATCGGCAAACCATTTCAGGTGGCGGACTTGTTAATTCGCGTTCGTGCCATGCTCAAGACGGCGGATGTCTCCGACCACGTGGAGCGTCTGAACCAGTACATCCTTGCGGTTCGCGACCTGCGCGAACGCGCCGCGAGCGACGTGAAACCGTAGGTGGTTTCGATCATCGGATGGAGTGCGGGCGCGTTCACACTTCCATCGTTCGACGTTGGCAGAGACGACAGGCCGTGCTTCCGTGCTGGGTATCCTCGGGAAGCGGTCCAGACTCGACTTGTTTGTTGCAGCAATCTTGATCGTCCTGGTCAAGCTCGGCCCGTCGGCAACCGGGGCCGGCACGGGTAGCTGCCGCCATCTTCCTGTCCACGATCCCCAGCATGTACGTGGACAGCCGGGCTCGGCAACAACGCGGAGCGGTCGGTGTGCCGTAGATCGCTTGGAGTGCGAAGGCTAGGGAGACTTTACAACTTTCGCCAACGCGGAGCGCAGTCCGGCTATCGTGACGGGCTTGCCCAGGACGAGATCGATGCCCGGCGGCTGCTCTCCAGTGGCTTGCATCATATTGCCGAATCCGGTCAGCAGGATAACGGGCAGTTTGGGTTTGAGTTCCTTGATGGCGATGGCCACTTGATCGCCGCTCAACCCGGGCATGGCGCGGTCCAGGATCACGACGTCGAATGCGAACTTCGAAAGCTTGTCCAACGCTTCATGCCCGTTCGCGGCGGTTTCCACCACATGTTCGTCGCCGACCAGATACTCGCGCAGAATCTGGCGCACGATTTCTTCGTCGTCGACCAACAACACACGCAACGGGCGAACGCTCGCTGGCGTGGATTCACGGTTGCTCGCCGTCGGCGGTTCCTGCGCGACCGGCAGCGACAAGCGAAACGTTGTCCCCTTGCCGAGCGTGGTTTCGATTTCGACGGAGCCCATGTGGCGCTGCAGAATGCCGTAGACCATGGACAATCCCAGGCCCGTGCCCTGGTTGCCCTTGGTGGTGAAGAAAGGTTCGAGGCAACGCTGGCGCACTTCCTCGGTCATTCCCATCCCGGTATCGGCAACTTCCATGATCGCCCGCGAATTGATGGACCGTGTGCGCAGGGTGATGGTGCCGCCTTGCGGCATCGCATCGACCGCGTTGAAAATCAGGTTGGTGAGCGCCTCCCGCAGGTCCGCTTCGCTGCCGGCGACCGGACGAATTCGCCCCAACTCCGTCACGACCTGGATCGTGACGCCCTTGATCTCGGCCTGGGTTTTCCACTTCGGCTGCGTCAGCGACACGGCCTGTTCGATCAACTTGTTGAGATCGACGGGGGCAAAGACTTCGCCCTCCTCGCGCTGGCGATAGAACTCGCGTAATCGATTCACCACGATCCCGGCGTCCTGTGCCGCCGTGTTCATCATCTGCAGGTACCGCAGCGTCTTCTTCTTGTCGTCGAGGTTCTCGGGACGATTGCACAGCAATTCCGTGAAACCGAGAATGGCCGCGAGCGCGTTGTTGAAATCGTGGGCAATGCCGCTGGCCATCGTGCCCAGCGCGCGCAGGCGCTCCTGCTGCACCACCTGGTCTTGGGCGGCTCGGACTTCTTGCAGTGCGCGTTCAAGGCTTCGCTTGCTCTCCCGCAACTCATCATCCGCCTGCCTCCGTTCGGTGATGTCTTCAACGCTCCCCACGAACCCTATCGCCGACCCGCCGTCCGAGTGCAAGGGCGCCGCTCGCACGTGGGCGAACCGCGTGGTTCCGCCCGCGCTCTGGATTCGAAACTCGCACGAGTACTCGCCTTGGGCGGACTGGACATACTCCAGCCAATGCTGCCAGACGCCGTCGCGGTCATCCGGGTGGATCACCTTGGTCCAACCGTTGTTCTGGCTCTCGATCAGCGAGCAGCCAAGAATCTGCCGGCACCGGGGATTGGTGTACGTGAACAGCCCGCCGGTGTCGGTCAGGAAAATGCCCAGGGGCAAACTGGCACTGAGCGAGCGGAAGAGTTCCTCGCTCTCGTGAAGCGCCCGTTCCGTCTGCTGGCGACCGGTGATATCCTGTTTGACGGCGATGAAGTGCGTAATCTCGCCAATCTCGTCGCGCAACGGGGTTATCGTCATCTCCTCGCTGTAGACGCCGCCATCCTTGCGTCGGTTGATCATCTCGCCGCGCCATACCTGACCGGACGTCACCGTTTCCCACAGGTTTCGGTAGAAACTTTCGTCCTGCGCTCCGGACTTGAGGAGCCGCGTGTCTTTGCCGAGCACCTCTTCCGACGTGTAGCCGGTCAGTTGCGTGAAGGCCGGATTGGTCCAGAGAATCGAGCCGGTGCGATCCGTGATGACAACGGCGTTGGCGGTGGCTTCCAGGGCGGTGCTTTGGAGACGAAGGCGCTCCTCGGCCTGCTTCTGCGCGGTGATGTCCCGAAACGTCCAGATTCTTCCATAACACTCCTGCCCGCTACCGAGCACGGGCGACGAACACTGGTCCAGGACAGTTCCATCCTTGAGCTCAGTCACGTCATGGCTGGTTTCCTCAGGATGAGCGTAAAGGCGACGGATGCGCTCGAGGAATTGTTCCGGGTATTTGGTGAAACCCGCCACGTACTGGACTTGCTTCAGCTCATCGGCGTTCTCGGCGATATCACGGGGAATCTTCCACAACTCGTTGACTCGGTGATTTTGGAGCAGCTTCTGGCGGTGCCCGTCAACCACCAGTAATCCATCCGGTGATGAATGCACCACCGCTTCCAGGAAGGCTGTCTTCCAGCGGAGCGCCTCTTCATTCCGTCGGTGTTCCGTGATGTCTGAAAAGATCGCGGCGAACTGCCCATGTTTCGGGCTGAAGGCAACAACTTTGAAATGTTTATCGAGCGCGTGCAGATAGTTTTCGAAACGCGCCGGCTCGCCGGTGAGCGCCACCTTGCCGTAGGCCTCGATCCAATAGTCTTCGATTTGGGGAAAGATTTCGCGGACTGTCTTGCCGACCGCTTCCCGGCACGCGACGCCCAGAATTTGCTCAAACGCGGCGTTCGCTTCGAGATAGCGGAAATTGCAGGGTTTTCCGTCGACATCGCAAATCATTTCACACAGCGCAAAGCCTTCCAGCATGGCGCCGAACAAACCGCGGTACCGCTCCTCGCTGACGCGAAGGATCTCGTCGGCGCGCTTGCGCTCGGTGATATCGCGGGAGTTGATGATGATCCCACGGACGACGGGATCGTCGAGCAGGTTCTTGCCGATGGCTTCGAACACGCGCCAGGAGCCATCCTTGTGACGGAAGCGGAACTCGCCGGCTCGGATGGTCCCGCTCTGGCGCAGGCCTTCCTGGTAGATGATCTGGATTCGCGCGACGTCATCGGGATGAATCAAATCAAAGGCGTTACATCCCACCAACTCTTGCGGCCGATACCCGAGGACGCGTTCGATCGACGGGCTCTCGTAGCGGATGATGCCGTCCGACTCCAAGATCGAGATGATGTCCGAGGAATTCTCGATCAACGTGCGGAAGTAGGCATCATCCGGGCAAGATACCTCCGGCTCGGGTTGAGAAACGCTGGTACGAACTACGCTCATCCATGGATATTCGCCGCAACTCTCGTGCCATGCGGTACCTACGCCGTTATGGCTCGCAGGGCGGTCTCGACCCGCACAATTTTGTCCAGTTGCACGCCGCGCCATAACAGAAATGGCTTCGCAACCGCGCCACAGATTGGCTATTGTCCCGTTGTGATCCGACTCCTGTACACGCTCCTGTACACGCTGAGCTTCATCCTCCTCAGCCCGCTGTTCCTCTACAAAATGTGGAAACGGGGCAAGTATCGCGAGAATTTCTGGCAACGATTCGGCTTTTACTCCAACGACCTGCGCCAGTGGCTCGCCGAAAAAAAAGAACGCCGCTGCTGGATCCAGGCGGTGAGCGTGGGCGAGGTCAATGTCGCGCTGCTGTTCATCAACGTCCTGCAGCGGAAATTTCCCGACCTGCGGGTCGTGGTCACCACCACCACCTCGACCGGCTACACGCAGGCCTACGAGCGCCTGCCGCAGGAAGTCGAACTGCTGTACTTTCCGCAGGATTTCCCGTGGTGCATCCATCGCGCCTACCGCTTGATTCAGCCGGACTTCGTCGTCCTCATCGAGTCCGAGTTGTGGCCCAACCATATCTGGACGGGGGCGTCGCGCGGCGTTCCGCTCTTTCTGGTCAACGGCCGCATGTCGCCCCGCTCCGAGCGCGGCTACAAACGCTTGGGCTGGCTGTCGCGGCGCGTGTTCGATCAGCTCTCGCTCGTGTGCGCCCAAAGCCCCGAAGACGCCGCCAACTTCATCGCCGTCGGCGTGCCCGCGGACCGCGTCCACATGACCGGCAACATGAAGTACGACATCTCCATGCCCCACGCCGACGCGCAATCGGTTGATCCCGTCCAGTTGCTCAAGCAGATCGATGTGTCGCCCGCGCAACCCATCCTCGTCGCCGGCAGCACCCATCCCGGCGAGGAAGAAATCCTGTTCGACCTGCTCGCCGACCTGCGCACGAAGTTCCCCCGCCTGTTCCTCGTCCTCGTCCCGCGCCACGTCGAGCGCACCCGCGAAGTCGTTGACCTGGCCAAACGCAAACAGGCCAAATTCATTCTCCGCTCCGAGATCAACTCGCGCCTCGAACAAACCGCCAAACCTTACGAGTGCCTCATCGTCAATACCACCGGCGAATTGAAGTGGTTCTACAAAATCGCCACCGCCATCTTCGTCGGCAAAAGCCTCGTCGGGGAAGGCGGACAGAACATCGTCGAGGCCGCCGCCAGCGGTCATCCCGTCGTCTTCGGTCCCAACATGCAAAACTTCCGCGCCATCGCCCGCGAGTTCGTCGCCCGGGGCGCCTGCATCCAGGTCCCGGACGCCGCCGGCCTCCGCCGCGCCGTCCAGGAGCTGTTGGAGGATCCCGAACGCCGCCGCTCCATCGTCGATGCGGCCCGCTGCGTCATCGAATCCAACGTTGGCGCCACCTCCCGCAGCATCGACCTCATCGCCCAGACGCTGAAATCCTAAACGAGGCCTCATAACCCCTCCGCCAGCGCTCGCCGGGACGCGCAATTGGCCTGAATGCCAGGCCCTGTGACAAATTGGCCCATTCTTCCTCCTAACATCTTATCCATCAATAGAATCCACAAACGCAAACACCTCAAAATGGCCGACTCCGACATACCCGCTGTCGAGTGTGGCAATTGGCTTCGTTTTTGGCTTTCCAAAAAAGCTTTTCCACGCCGGCTTGCACAGAATTGGGTTCGTTTGGCAACCCTCCCCCCGCCGGCCCCGAGCCTGCCTACGGTGAGCTGGCCGCGCCGTTGGACTGTAGCGCCGCCTGTCCCAGGCGAAACACCATGTCGGGGTTGCAGCCACGGCGCTCTGTCGCCGTGCTCCGTTTCCTCTATTTCAAAGATCATCTCCTATCGGCCTTACGATATCCTACGGCGATACCGTGGTCAACCAAAACTCGCCTAACGATTCCACACCCCGTCCGCCGCACACCACCGGTTACCACGACCCCCGACCCTTATTGGGCCGGCCCGGCCGCCACAAATTCTCTGGCCTCGGGCCACCCTGTCTGCTATGATCTTTCCAGAGAAAGGAAGTATTCCATGAGGTCAAAGCTCTTGCCGTTCTCCCTCACTATTCTTGCACTATTCACTTTCTCTGTTGGCCCCATCCGCTCGCAAACCGTGGTCACGTTTGACGACCTTTACGACAACGGCTTCGGAACCCTCATTACTAATGCCTACCAAGGACTCACTTGGAGTAATTTCGGCGTAGTGAATTCCCTTCTCCTGTCCAACTCTACCAGCGGTCACCCTTTTGGTTATGGCTACGGAATGGTCTCGGCATCCAATGTGGCGTTCAATTATGCTGGCAATCCCGCCGAGATTGATGCGCTAGGCACCAAATTCGACTTGCTGAGCACCTATTTGACCGGCGCGTTCAATAGCAACTTGAACATCGAAGTCCAGGGATTTCGAGGTGGAACACTGCTGTACGACACGACGGTTGTAGCCAGCGCAACAAGCCCTACGCTGTTCACGTTCGACTACATGGACATTGACCGGCTCTATTTCAATGCCTTCGGCGGTGAACCCGCATTCGGCGGTCCCTCAGAAAGCAACTTCGCCATGGACAACATGACCATCGAGTTCATACCCGAGCCGTCGTCTCTTCTCCTCCTCGGCCTCGGCCTGTCCGTCCTCGCCCTCTCCCATCGAGTGGCGTTGCCATATCCTCGCTCACGTCATCGCCGCCGCCGATTCTGATCCTCTCCCGCATCGAGCCAGAACCCGGCGTAACTGCTTCTGGGCCACAAACAACCGGCTCCGCCCGCGCCGCCGCTCCATTTTCACAAAAAATCCTTTTACATTCCCGCGATTTCTAGTTTAAGCTACCTCGCGCTTGGAGAAAGGTGGCCCCGAGCACCGGGGGGTATGCCTCGCGGCCGCGAGGCAGGAGGTGATGTGCTGTGAATAAGGCAGATTTATTGGCGAAAACTAAAACCGAACTGCTGAAAATCGCGCAACGACTTGGGTTGCGTGGCGTTTCCACGCTCAACAAGGAAGATCTCGCCGACCGCATCCACGACGCTCATCAACAGCGTCCCAAGGGTGCTGCCGCCAAACAACCGATCGGTGTCGCCGCCCTCGCGCGAAAAGTTGCCGATGCCGTCAAACGCCGTGCGGTCCGCCGTCGTGCCGGAGACGATGAACCCAAGACCGCCGTCGCCAAAGTCGCGACAGCCGCCAAGTCACGGGTGCAGCGCCCCGCGCGCCAACCCAAAGCCGCTCCGGCACCCAAGCCCATCGCCGCAGGCGACGACAACGGCGCAACTCAGCCGTCCACCGAACTTTCCGCGCACAAATTTGATGTCAGCCCGGCCCCGCCGCCGCCGAGTCAGGTGTTTCACGAAGAACATCTCGGCGAGTTGCCCGATTCCTACGGCACGGGTCGGCTATTCCTCACCGCGCGCGATCCGCACTGGCTCTATGCCTATTGGGATTTGAGCTGGCAACAAATGGCCGACTCCCGTGGCCAGGCCTCCGATGGTCGCCTGCTGTTGCGCGTGTTCGAGAAGAACCACGGCGACCCGATCCAGGTCCTCACGCTCGGGCACGACTCGCGCAACTGGTACATCCCCGTCAACAAAGCGGCCACCACCTACCATGCCGAACTCGGTTACTGGCGTCACGATGGCCAGTTCCACGTCGTCAGCCATTCGCGCGAAGCTACCACGCCGCCGGATGCGGTCTCGGCCGACACGACAGCGCGGTTCGTCACCATCCCGATCGATATTACGTTCCGCGACCTCTTTGCGATCATTCGCGGCCACATGCGGGACGGCGAAGCGCTGGCCGATGCCCTGCATCGCCTCCAACTCGCCGGCTTCCGCTTCCCGTTCAAGCTCGGCCTCGACCTCGGCCCATGGACCGCCGAACAATCGTCCGAATTGGAACGCATCCTCGGCGGCGATCTGTTCCGCCGCATCCAGATGGGTTCCTTCGAAATCTCGGAGTGGCTGCGCCGCCGGATGCAGGAGGAACTCAGCTCCGGCATGTTCAGCGCGTTCAGCCCCAGCGGCTCCAGTTGGTCGGCGGCTCCCCAGAAGGGATTCTGGTTTGCCGTCAACGCCGAGTTGATCATTTACGGCGCCACCGAGCCCGACGCGACAGTCACCGTCGACGGCAAGCCCATCAAGCTGCGCACCGACGGCACGTTCTCGTTCCACTATTCGTTCCCTGACGGTCAGTACAAGCTGCCCGTCGTCGCCGTCTCGAAAGCGGGCGACGACAAACGCGAGGTGCAATTGACCTTCGAGCGCCAGAGCCGGGCCAGGGGTGAGGTCGGCGTCGTCAAAGAGCCGGCGCACCTGAAATCGCCCGCGGCGGCGTAATGCGCGCCGGGCAACGGTGCGCCGTTCCAATTCGATTTTGCGATGACATCGGAAGATAGACCCCTCACCCCGCCTCTCCCCCAAGGGGAGAGGAGATGCATTTTGATTGGCCGGTTCCGATTTCCTCTCCCCATCGGGGGAGAGGATTAAGGTGAGGGGGAGCAGAAAATCGCAACGGCTAATGCGGGAGTCGCGGTCTGAACTGAAACGCGGAAAGGAGTTTTGCCAGTGCCACAAGGTTATGTAGCGCTCATCCTGCACGCGCATCTGCCGTTTGTGCGCCATCCCGAGTACGAGGATTTCCTCGAAGAAGATTGGTTCTACGAGGCGATCACCGAGACCTACATCCCGATGATCAAGGTGATGGAGGGCCTCGTGCGCGATAACGTCGATTTCCGCCTCACGATGTCGCTGACGCCTCCCCTGTGTTCCATGCTCCTCGACCCGTTGCTCCAGGAACGTTACATCCGCCACATCACCCGCCTCATCGAGTTGACCGAAAAAGAAATCGAACGCACGAAATGGGATCGCGCGTTCAACGATCTCGCGTGGTTCTATCACAACCGCTTTCAAGAGGCCCGCGCCACGTTCTGCGACAGCTACGGGCGCAACCTCGTCGGCGCGTTCCGCAAGTTTCAGGAGATGGGCAAGCTCGAGATCATCACTTGCGGCGCCACGCACGGGTTCCTGCCGCTGATGATGGAGCATCCCGAAGCCATCCGCGCCCAGATCATGATCGCCCGCGATCATTACCGGCAATGTTTCGGCTGCGATCCGCGCGGGATCTGGTTGCCCGAGTGCGCCTACGCGCCCGGCATCGAGAAGTACCTCCAGGAAGCCGAAATCCGCTGGTTCGTCATGGACTCGCACGGCATCATGTTCGGCCATCCGCGTCCGCGCTTCGGCATTTACGCGCCCGTGTTCACCTCGTCGGCGGTCGCGGCCTTCGGTCGCGATGTCGAATCCTCCAAGCAGGTCTGGAGTTCGGAGGAAGGTTACCCCGGCGACGCGGACTACCGCGATTTCTACCGCGATGTCGGGTTCGATCTCGAGTACGACTATATCAAGCCCTACATCCATCCCGACGGCATCCGCTGTTTCACGGGCGTGAAGTACTATCGCATCACGGGCAAGACGCCGAACAAGGAGCCGTACAACCGCCATTGGGCGATGGAAAAGGCCGCGTCTCACGCCGGCAACTTCATGTTCAACCGCGAGAAACAGGTCGAACATCTCCACGGCATCATGAAACGCCCGCCGCTGATCATCTCGCCCTACGACGCGGAACTCTATGGTCACTGGTGGTTCGAGGGGCCCGACTTCATCAACTATTTCACCCGCAAGGTCGCGTTCGACCAGAACGTGTTCAAACTCACGACGCCGACCGAATATCTGCGCGATAACCCGACGCAACAGATCATCGAGCCGAGCGCGTCAAGCTGGGGCAACAAGGGTTACTGGGAAGTCTGGCTCGAGGGCTCCAACGCGTGGATTTATCCGCACTTGCACATCGCCGCGCAACGGATGACCGAGCTGGCCCGCAGCTACAAGAACGGCGATCCGATCACCCAGCGCGCGCTCAAACAGGCCACCCGCGAACTCCTGCTCGCCCAGTCCAGCGATTGGGCGTTTATCATGAAGACCGGCACGATGGTTCCCTACGCCGTCAAACGCACGAAAGATCACATCCTGCGCTTCACGCGCCTCTACGACCAGATCAAGTCCCACCACATCGACGAGCCCTGGCTCGCCTCCATCGAGTGGCGCGACAACATCTTCCCGGACGTGAATTATCACTACTACGAGTAACTCGTGCCGTTGGAAGGTCGCGCTCCGTCGCGACCGCTTGTCGTAGGTAGGGCGCGACCGCCGGGCGCGCCGCTGTTGTTCGGCGCCGGTCTCCCGACCGCGCCGACCGTCAGGATCTTCTCCTCCCTGTCACCTCTGAGCCTGCGAGCAAGCCCTGCCACTCCAAGAAACCGCGTTGACATGGCAGACGGCGGAAGGGGGCAACCGCTGGTTATGATCTAACAGCTTGTTGCCACGATGGATTTTCTCATGGAGTCCCGCCCCTTTGCCAATTCCACCACATTGCTGCAACCCCTGGAAGCGCAATTAGTACACGGATTACAGTGTCGCCGCTTGGTGCGGACTCGCTCGACGAGAATAAAACAAAGATCACCCCCGCCATTAGGCCCGTTTGTACCGCGTACTTGCCTAAGAACCTGGAAACCGCCTTCTTCCCTTCTTCGTCGGGTTTGAGGTTGTAGTGGAGGTCGCGGCGATACGCCTCGTAAAGCACCAAGTAAAAACCTGCGCAAAACCAAACGACAAAGCCACATAACAGAAAGTCCACACCTAGTTCCAGAGCGCGCATACGGATCGGAGATTACAGCAAATCGCGAGTTGGAGGAAAGCGCGAAACCGATTGATTTCTGGCTCCAAGGGCGCTTGAATACGCTGGTGTGAGGTTTGCAGACGCCAACGTGCGCATCGCATTACGCGAGGTTCGGGCCGATACTTCGTGTTAGACCTGCATCGGCATTGCGAACATGTTCTCCAAATTTGATTTTTCAGCGCTTGATTCGCCAGCCTTCAAAGAGGATGCCGTGAGAGAAGTGATCATCGCGCCCATCTTGTCTCGCCTCGGATATGAGCCCACCGGGCCGACACGTGTTGAGCGGAGCAAGACGCTCGTTCACCCATTCGTAATGATCGGCTCGAAACGTCACGCTGTAAGTATCGTCCCGGACTACACGCTATACGCGGACAACAAAGCAATAGCAGTGCTAGAAGCCAAGGGACCGCAAGAGTCAGTTATCCACTCGCACCACGCGGAGCAGGCGTACAGCTATGCAATTCACCCTGAGGTGCGCGTGAGTCACTACGCCCTCTGCAATGGTCGAGAACTTGTTGTCTACAGGACTGATCAGTGGGAGCCGTTGCTTCATCTTTCCATTCGGGAGATCGAGAAGCATTGGGGAGACGTTGAGGAGGCGCTACACCCGCGCTTTCTCAAGAACCCGGACCTTCGAGGGTTTGCACCCGACTACGGCCTAGCCATGTTGAAGGCAGGCTTCAGGCGCGAGGCAATTCAGATCTTTGTACTTCACCACTTGCAAACTCTCATGCGCGTAACAGATGAACTGTATACCGTGTCTACGACTACAATGTACGGCGACATCGAGTATCTCGTCAGCTTGGACCTCTCAGCCGAATTGTGCAGTCAAATGCTCTCACGCCTCTCCCCGGAAATCTCCGAACCAATTGCCAAGGCTTTGAGGCGGGCGCCTTTCCAGGTCGACCTTTGCGGTAAAGTACTTCTCAGTTGCTCGGGACACCTTGGTGAGGTAACAAAGGGCGCAGAGGAAGAATTTGTTCCGGTAACAGTCTCCGAAATCGGCGAGGTGCGCTTTGATCCAGAAGCTGTCCTCACACCACATGCCGGGACCAAGGGGATCTAGCCCTCCACTGACTGAACAACCACAAGCGCGGTAGAGTCAACCGGTGCCGCGCTTGGGCACTCCTCAGCTTTGTCTTTCGGCGCCACCCCAGCGCGGCCAGCACGGCTTCGCGAATCTGTTTCAGGCGCTTCGTATCGCAGATCTTCTTGCCATCCGTGCCGGTGAGGAAGAATACGTCCGCGGCCTCGTGTGGGACGGCCCTTGACCGTGTGTTGCAAATGTGATACAAGTACTCCATGAGAAAATCAGCAGTCATCCACGCACGCATCGAGCCGCGGACCAAGCGACGAGCCGAAGATGTGTTGCGCGATCTCGGAATGAGCCCGACCGAGGCGATTCGTCTTTTTTACCGGCAAATCTGTCTCCGTAGCGGTCTGCCGTTCCGCGTCGAGATGCCGAACGCGGAAACCAGGGCAACCCTGACGAAGAGCCGCAGAGGTCAGGGCGTGGAATCGTTTGAATCCCTCGATGAGATGTCCACGAGCTGGAAGGATCGTAGCCGCAGGCTTTAGCCTGCGCCGGGACGGGCCACGGCGCGCACCCTGAAGGGTGCGGCTACAAACTGCGATTTACCCCAGCGCCGCCAGCACGGCTTCCCGGATCTGTTTCAACCGCTTGGTATCGCAAATCTTCTTGCCATCGGTGCCGGTGAGGAAAAACACGTCCGCAGCTTCGCCCTCTTCCGTGACGATGATGGCATGGGCGATGTCCACGTCGCCGGCGGAAACCGCTTCCAAAATATCGTGCAACAAGCCGACCCGGTCGGCCGCCAGAATCTCCAACACCGTGTAATCATCCGAGCGGTCGTTATCGATCACAACCATGGGCGTGCTGGCGCCCTTTGCGGTCGGTTCGCTGGCGTGCTGCATCCACGTGCGCAGGGCTATGTCGCCGTTCCCGCTCGGACTGAGGGCGACCGTCAGCAAATGCTCCATCTGCTTCAACCGCGAGATGTCCTGGACGTGCCGGACTTGCTCGTCGCAAACCTGGAAAACATCGAGCACGACGTTGTCCGCCCGCGTGTAGATGTCCGCCCGCACGATGTTCAGTCCCACCGCCGCGAATGATCCCGCGATCTTCGCCAGTAATCCCAGACGGTCCCACGTGCAGACGACCACTTCGGAAAATCCCCGATCCGGCAAATGCCGCCAGCGGACCACGGGAGGCGCCAGCATCACGTCGCTGTCCGCGAGACCGTCTATAAATTCATGAATGATGTCCAGATGCCACCGCAACGTCGTGGCGTCCACGCGCGGCCAGTATCGCAGCGGCATCCCGACAAAATGGAGTTCGAGTTCTTCCGAGCGGAGACCCAGGTCGACGGACTCGATGCCCTCGTACAACCGGTCCCGATGCGCTTCGGCGAATTGCCGCGCCGCTTTCGGGTTCCGGTTCAAATGCGGAGCGAGGGACGCGTGCGGGACCGACAGAGTACGTTTTCCCGGGGGGGAAGAAATTGATGAGAAAGCTTCCGGTTCCATACGGCTAATTGTAGCACCGCGCGTGCTCAATTGCCCGTGATTTGCTGGCGGCGGCGCATCACGCGGACGAAGGACGCCCACAAACCATGGTAAAATCAGGGGAATCTTGGGGTAGCGCACACCCGTAACACCGCCTCCGAAAAATCGCGCACGCCTGTGTTACCACCCGTCCGCTGTCGTCATTTGCCCATGCTGGTCAGGTTTATGTGGGATCGCGGTTTGGGTTTGGAATTGATATCCAAATGTGATAGACTATCCCGCTATGGATACGGTGTGCCATGGGGATAAACACGAATGTCGCGAAGAAGACACGAAGGCCACGAAGCACGACATGGGCGAGGGGCAAAGCGGCGACGAGTCGCCGCACTCCAAGGGGGAGACGACGGCAAGCGGAGCGCTTGCCCTACAATTCGATGGGACACGCGGCGCGCCCGGCGGTCGCAGACCGCCGCTACAGCGAAAGAGGGTGGCGAGGGGAGGGGGTTGCAAAACGAACCCAATTTTATCCAAGCCGGCGTGGAAAACTGATGGAAACGAAGCCAAAAACGAACCCAATTTGGCAGGGGTTGAGGGAGTTATGCAAGTGAGACATTTTGGCGCAAAAAGAGAAATGAGATGGAGCCAAATTTGGCGAAAAATGGGCCGAATGCGAGAGGATGGACGGGTCGGTCTCCGCGAAAGGGTTTCCGAGCCGGGCGGGGATGGCTCGGGTCTCGCCGACTCGGCTCCGCGGCTACAAGGCTGTGGCAATTGTGGCAATTATGGAGGTGAAAAGGGGGGAATTCGCGGGTAGATTGGGAGCACCATGGCAAAGAAGCTGGCACTCATAGTCGATGGGCTGGTGGATTCGTTCCACAAGTACGGAGGGATCAATCATCTGGACGGGGTGAACCTGCCGTCGCGGGACGCGGTGGTGGAGATTGCTCGGGATTTGCTGCGGCTGGTGTTCCCCGGATTTTACGACAAGGACCCGATTCATTCCAAACAACTGGCCGAGTACGCGTCGGAGCTGGTGTCGTCGCTGGCGCGGCGGTTGGAGAACGAGATTCAGCGGAGCCTGGAGTATCGTCCGTGCGACGGATGCGACAAGAACGATCTGGCGGGGACGGCGGCGCGGGTGACACAGGAGTTCCTGAGCGAGCTGGCGGGTGTGCGGTCGATTTTGCAGACGGACGTGACGGCGGCGTACGAGGGCGATCCGGCGGCGATCAGCAACGAGGAGATTATCCTGGCGTATCCCGGGATCGAAGCGATCGCGGTGCAGCGGATGGCGCATTTGCTGTATCGTCGGCACGTGGCGCTGATTCCGCGGATCATGACGGAATGGGCGCACAACAAGACCGGGATCGACATTCATCCCGGCGCGACGATCGGGCCGCATTTCTTCATCGATCACGGCACGGGGGTGGTCATCGGCGAGACGACCGTGATCGGCCAGCGCGTGAAGATCTACCAAGGCGTCACGCTCGGGGCGAAGAGTTTCCCCAAGGACGCCAAGGGACGCGTCGTCAAGGGCATCAAGCGCCATCCAAACATCGAGGATGACGTGACGATTTACGCCGGCGCGACGATTCTGGGCGATGTGACCATCGGCCAAGGGTCGATCATCGGCGGGAATGTGTGGTTGCTGGACTCGGTGCCGGTGCGGACGGTGGTCTATCAGGAAGGCGGCAAGACGATTATGAAGACGGCCGCCGCGGACCTCGACCGGATGATCGGCCACACACACGGCGCGGGGATTTGAGTTTCGTAGTTGTAGGGCTGGCAGCCCGAAGGGTTGCTGGCCGATGATGTTGACCGGCCACGGCGCGAAACCCTGCGGGCTTCGCGCCCTACAATTCAATTGACCATGAAACGCATCTACGCCGACCACAACGCGACCACGCCGCTGGACCCAGCGGTGCTGGAAGCGATGTTGCCCTACCTGCGGGAACATTTCGGCAATGCCAGCAGCGTGCATATATATGGACGCGAGGCGCGGGCGGCGGTCGATGATGCGCGGGTGCGCATGGCGAAACTGTTGGGTGCGCAGGAGGGGGAGATTGTCTTCACGGGCGGCGGCACCGAAGCCGACAACATGGCGGTGTTTGGCGTGGCGCGCGCGTTGCGCAAGAAGGGGCGGCACATTGTGACCAGCAGCATCGAACACCACGCGGTGCTGCACGCCTGCCAATATCTCGAAAAGACGGGTGAGTGCGAGGTTACGTATCTGCCCGTGAACCGTGATTGCCTTGTCGATCCCGGCGACCTGCGAGAAGCGATCCGCAACGATACAGTGTTGGTGTCGGTGATGTCGGCGAACAACGAGACCGGCACGATCCAGCCGATTCCGGAACTGGCGGCGATCTGCCGCGAGCGGGGCGTGGCGTTTCATACGGATGCGGTGCAATCGTTCGGCAAGGTCCCGGTAAGCGTCAACGATTGGGGAGTGGATTTGCTGTCGATCGCCGCGCACAAGTTTTACGGGCCGAAGGGAGTCGGTGTGCTGTACGTGCGGCGCGGGACGAAGGTGGACTCGTTGTTGTTTGGCGGGAGCCACGAGAACGAGCGGCGCGCGGGGACGGAGAATGTCGCGGCGATCGTCGGGTTGGCGAAGGCGGCAGAGTTGGCGTCGGCGAAGATGGAGGACGAACAACGGCGGCTGTTCGAGCTGACCGAGAGACTTGGGGAGGAGATCGCGAGCCGGGTTGCTGGTTCGCATCGCAATGGTCACGCGAACCTGCGCATCGGCAACACCATCAATTTTAGTTTTGACGGCTGCGAGGAAGAAGGACTGTTGCTCGGGCTCGATCTGGAAGGCGTGGCGGTGTCGAGCGGGTCGGCGTGCGCGGTCGGTTCCCTCGAACCGTCGCATGTGCTCAAGGCGATGGGGCTGTCGCACGAATTGTCGCGGGCGGCGGTGCGGTTTTCGTTGGGTAAGAGCAATACCGACGCCGACGTTGAAGTGATCGTCGAATCGCTGACGAAGGTTGTTGGGCGACTACGACAATTTGCGCACACGTAGACTGGAGGAAAACTTGCCAGTGCGCCTACTGCGGTCAGTCGAAGAACCGGTAGCGGAAGATGAACCAGGGGGCCGCGAGGCCGTCTTTCCAGCCGATTTTTTTGCCTTCGGCGTAATCGCGGCCGGAATAGTTGATGCCGGTTTCGTAGAAGCGGTAACGTCGGCGCGCCAGCTTGGCGGTCAATTCGGGTTCGATGCCGAAACGGTCGGACGTGAGCTTCATCCCCTCGACGCATTGACGGCGGAAGACCTTGTAGCAGGTTTCCATGTCGGTGAGGTTGAGATTGCAGAGCATGTTCGACAGGAGGGTGAGGAGGCGGTTGGCCATGTAATGCCAGAACAGCAACACGCGGTGTGTCCCGCCCGTGAACCGCGAGCCATAGACCACGTCGGCGCGATGATCGAGGATCGGTCGCAGGAGGTTTGGATAATCCGACGGATCGTATTCGAGGTCGGCATCCTGAATGAGAATGATGTCGCCCGTGGCGTGTTCGAGAGCCGTGCGGAGGGCCGCGCCTTTGCCGCGGTTGAACGGATGCGAAACGATTTTAAGCCCGTCCACATTCTGGAGTTTCTTGAGAACATCACCGGTGCCGTCGGTGGAGGCATCGTCCACGAGAACGACCTCCTTCTCCAGGCCGCAGGAATCTGCGGCGCGGACACGGCGAAGAATCTCCTCGACCGTGGTGGCCTCGTTGAAGACGGGAATCAGGATCGACAGCCGTTGGAAGGTATCACCCATTTGAGCGGGGAGTATAGATGATGCATTATGCCTCCGTCACCAGTTTTTTTCCAGTGGCCACAGGTCGCCGGGCATGATATTCTGGCGGAGTTGATGGAGGGCGGGTTAGCCAAGTGGTAAGGCGGGAGTCTGCAAAACTCCTATCCGTCGGTTCGATTCCGACACCCGCCTCCAATTTATCCCGCGTGAGTCCAACGACTTGCGCGGGCTTTGCTTTTGTGGTGCGAAACGGCGAGAGGGGCTGTGATACTCGCTGTGATACTCGGGCCATTCCAGATTTCTCAACGCGAGAGTTGAACGTGTGAAACCAAGTCATTCGGATTGAACAGGGATTCACCACGGCCCGCAACCGTCGCCAGCGAGGAAGCCGCGATAGACGCGGGGCGGTGTGCCATCCGTCAGCGGTGAGAAGCGCCGCGTGGTGAAGCAGCTCGCACGCGCCGTTTGCCTAACGCTTTCCTGAGCCGCGCCAGTTGCGCCCTTGTTACGGCGACAGAGTTCCGAGAGGATCGAATTAACTCCGAATCGACTTCAACGTACAGCCCCTTGACGACGTGGTACGGGATGCCGTTGGTCTTGCAGATTTTGGCAAGGTTCACGCCTTTGGCATGGACAAGAACCGTCCCGCCCGCCCGCAATTTGAGAAACTGCGCTACGTCGATGGCCTGCTTGCCGTGAGCCTTCACGCGCGAATCGTATTCGCCCGCTTCGCGCAGGTCAAGCGGGACACGATCACCACGGCCCGGAGCCTTCGTCGAAAGAGATTCCGCGATGCAGGCGCGGCGGCCGCTTCGGGACGTGCGTGCAAATCTTTCCGCTCAGGATGCGAAGCGCAACGAACGGAAAACGGTCAGCCGTCGTCACGGGCGGATACCACTTCTTGAGTCTCCGCGCCAGTCTTTCGTCGCGTCGCAACAAGTCCATGCCGCACACGAGCGCCGCAAACAGAATTTGCTCGTTGGTGTAGTGCGGATGCCGCAACCGGATATCCTCTAGCCACTCCTCAAGACGCGGCGTCAACTCCACACGAAACTGCGGCCCCCACTTCAAAGTCATACGCTCTCCTTTATCGGCGCGATGTTGCTCGGTTTGTCAACGGCTGGCGAGTTGACTTCCCTCGACACCGGGTAAAACTCCATTTCTTCGGACGGATACTGCCTCAGCAGCGGCAACAACTTTTCAGGTTCTTGCGTTTTCGGGTCCAACCAAGCCGGCTCCGCATCCCGCGTCAGAATCACGGGCATCCGCTCGTGAACGGGTTTCAGCAGCTCGTTGGCTTCGGTGGTGACAATGGTGCAACTCAGCACTTCCTCACCCTCTGGCGACTTCCAATGCTCCCACAGGCCCGCGAACCCGAATGGCTCCCGTGACTTCAACACGATTCGCACCGGCTGTTTCACCTTGCCGAGCTTCTGCCACTCGTAAAACCCGTCCGCCGGGATGATGCAGCGGCGTTTCTTCAACGCGGTGCGGAAGGCGGGCTTCTCTGCCAACGTCTCGACGCGGGCGTTAATCATCCGGTTGCCGATGCTGGGATCTTTCGCCCAGGACGGAATCAGCCCCCAAAGCATCTCTTTCATGTACCGCTTGCCGTCGTCACCAACGACGATCACCACTTGCGTCGGCGCAATATTGAATCGTGGATTGTATGTGGCTGATGCCGGTGGTAACGGCGCGCCGAAACGGTCAGCCACTTTTTTCAAGTCAGTGGCAAGAGTGTAGCGACCGCACATGCTGGAATCTTCGCGCACGAACTGGCGGGCCGCAAGTTGGAATCGGCGCAATGGTTTGGAATGCGACTCGCCGGGGTAGCCCACCCAATCGTCTTGACCAGACATACCGTGTTCAGTACAAGTGCCTCCATTAAACTAAACTGCTATACACTGACGAAAGGCGGGATCAGAATTGTGAAAGAAAGCAGTTGATGAAATGCCACGGTCGGCGTCTTCACAAAGGGTCGAATGGCATATTGGTTTCTTTGTAAAGGGAATCCCGCACCCGTATTTTATCCATTCGCCGAAAAAACTCCGCATGGCGAGGATAGGAGACCCGGCGCTACCAGGCATCGAGCAACTGAAGCAGAAACACCCTTCTTTCTCGAATTTCTTCTTAAGTCCAGACCGATGGGGCGTGATCTTCGTAGCGGTGCGCGCCAAGGTCCGTTCAGAATCAGAAGCGGTCGAAGAAGCATGGGGACTCCTTGAACAAATAAGAGACGGTCTGGCTCTTGTCTTGGATGTACCTCCAAAAGTTGCTCCCATTATGATTTTACGACAAGCAGGAAATCCCGATGCCCGCGTCGTTCACTTCACGCCAACCAGTTGGATGTTCCTCAATGCAAAGAAGGCAGACATAACTCAAGCATGGGAGAAGCGGTGCGACGCGCTTTTGAACTCGCTCTTACCATTTTTTGACGCGTCATTGGCTCACCGATGGCAAAAGCACAGCTCTCTCACAATGCAGATTATTAACTCGGCTCGCCTCTACCGTCTAGGGTGTGAAAGTCAGAGTTACGGGCTAGAATTCCTCTGCAAATTCGCGGCAATGGAAAACTTGGTAGCGGGTACGGCGCGCTGGCAGAAGGCTCGAAAACTGCGAGAGCGAATTCCCATGCTTATAAAAAACACGAAGTGGGACGTGGCACGTGCTGTCACAAAGCTGTGGAAGCTGCGAAATTCGGCAGTGCATGAGGCGCGCCTAGAGTACCTCCCAAAGTGGGAGAAGAGCTTCCCTCTGGAAGTCCTAGTTTCCCAACTCGAATTTATCACTACTGCCGTCTTCGTTTTCGCACTGCAAAACATGAAAAAGGCTCGCACGGTTAGCGGACTGTGGCGGCTCGCGAATACCTACCAGCTTCCCTCTTGGGCTGCGCGTGAACGTCCCAAAGAGATTAGAAAATTGCCTGGGAGAACAATCCGGGGTAGTCGTGGCGAGATTTGGACAAACGCTGGCACATGGTTCGATCCCGTCTTTCAGGCGCAATTGCGGTCACGTCGTCGACAGGCAAAAAACAATGACTCGCGGAGTTCCGGGAAAAAATTGGATACCAAATCCTGACGTAAAACAATACGCGACCCCAGGCACTCTAGGGTGTATCGCCCGCACATGCCGAAATCTTCGCGCACGAACCGTCACCCCGCAAGTTGGAATCGGCGCAATGGCAAGGAAGGCAGCTTGTTGGGGATCAGATGGACCAAAGCGCAGTCCATCATTGATTTGACAACTGTTCACTTTCTCTTGCCGCAGTATTGTTGGTTGAGTTCGCCGTGTATTTTATGAACACAGCTTACCCAACCCCGAACGGCGTCTCGACTCAGTGACTTCGCCTGTTGATGTCCAGGCCCTCGCTTCTCACTGCGGTCGGCCTGATGCACAATATGGTGGCGACGGTTCGTGAGCGAGGCCAGTTGAGGAAGATAGGGCTCGAACGGCCCTTTGCAGAAACCAACCCGTGTCAGGAACGCACAGAAGTCCTCAACACTGTTGTAACTCACGAGGTCGAGGTGTGCTTCGACAGAGCGCGCAATGATCTCGTCAATAGTCCTGCCACGGTGACCGACCAACTTGCCAAGGAAAAACTTCTCCGGTCTTCCGTGTCTTGAGATGCCCAACAGGGGAATCTCATTCAGCACCTCTTCGCTTGCGAAGGGTAGCAGTTCCCGCTCAATGGTTCTGCACATGTCCTCGAATGTGGAATGAAGGAGCACAACGCTGGCGCGCAACACGTCCGTTGTCTGGACATCCTTTCGCCCCTTGCCCTTGGAATCGGGGTGTGATTCGTAGACGCGAACCAGATTGTTCACCCGGTTCAGGTTCTCACTGTACCTCATCAGAAGATCAACGTTCCACGGCATGGCACACCAGCGTCATTGTTGTAACGACCCCTGCGTGGCACCTGTCATACGAGCAGTTGCGGTTGTCGGCACTGCGACCGACCGCCCGGAGTGGAGCCGGCCTTTTTTGGCTCTGTTCGTTTTCCGCCTCCGTCGGTTCGGGGCTGCGTATTTCCTCGGTTTCCTCAACTCCCTGACCGTATCGTAAAGATCATCTTCCGGACCAATGGTCGGATACAAATCCAGCAGTCCAACACCCAATACCCTGGCGATGAACAGCAATTGGAAATCGGAGACGTAGACCATCTGGGCTTCGATTCGAGCGATGGCCACTCGGCTCTTGTCGAGGCCGGCGCGTTGCAACGCTTCCGCAAGCCGGTCTTGTGACCAGCATTTTTGCACACGGATTCTTCGAATCCGCGGTCCAACCAGGTTGTGGAGTTTAATTCCTCCGTTGCGAAGGCAGGAATCTTCCGTTACGAGAATCTCCGTTGGAACTAGGTGGTCCACGCGAATGCACCGTCGCTACGTGAGTGTGGTGTGCCTGTTGTCGCAGCGAATTTCGTTCTTTCTCCGGGACAGATTGCCTGCTGACGGCCGTCGTGGCGGCGACGAGCCGGTTGGATGTTTACTTCCGGGTGGGGTCCAGTGCCTTCACGAGTCAGGGTGCTCATGTCCGTTCCCCTTGCCGCCAGCCAGGTCGATCTGATCGTGTTTCTGTCCCCTTCACCACGTGGGGGCAATCTAAGATTGAATACAACATACCGAATCTTCCATGTCATTAGGCCACTAATTGCGGAAGGGATTTAACCACGAACAGCCACTTGATGTTGTACCCGTTTGGGAGCAAAATCATTGCTGTGGTTCTCGGCGTGACGTGCTCCAGTGTTAAGGCTTGGAAGCCAAAGACATAGGCGGAGCGCACCCAATCAAGATATTTTCAGCGCCACGGATTAGGAGATCGAGGCGTGGAATTACTGTACCCGGATGCATGCTCCCTGGTGAAGACGGGTCATTATTTTGGTGCTCCCAATGTCGACAATGGTTTCTTCCGTGTCGGTCGGCGAAGTGGCCGCAAGTCGATTGGAGGCTTGATTCCGGGTCAAGTCCAACGATTTCACGATCTCATCCTGCCGCTGCGTCAGGCTTTTCAACTTGGCGTCGTGCTCGAATGGCTCGCCGACCTTCGCTTCCAGTTCCGCCATTCGCTTCCTGGACTCTGCAACGTCTTTCTCGGTTTGAGCCAATTTCTGGTCGAGGGACTGCACGGCATGCTCCAGCGAACGCGTCGTGCCGTGAGCGCTGTCGGAAATACTCGCCGAGTACAGATTCGCGCCCTTGAGGACGAGTTCGGTATGCTCAAACGTGCTGGCACGAAGAACCACCGTGAAACCGGCCAGTTCACCGACCATGTACTCTTTGCCTGAACCCCGGAGTTGCTGAGCGCGGCGATTGATCAACTCCCCGGCGATTCCTCGGTCGGTGTAGTCCATTCCCTCGATACGGATTTTGAAGGCGTCGCCCTGTGTCGGCTGTCGGGAGGCGATGTCCTTGTGGAGGTTCTCAATCCGGCCGGTGAGAACCTCAACCTCCTCGTGTGTTCGTCGGATCGTGTTGCGAATGCGGTACTGCGTCTCGTGGTGCTGGGCTCGCAATCGGCTGAGGCGGCCCAACTCAGCGTCGATGTGGGCTTTCTCAATGACCAGCGGATTCCCCGACGCAATCGCTTTGACCTCGGCGTAGGTGAGCGCCGCGCCGTCGATGTCCTCGATATGGCGCAGGTCGCTGCGGCCCGTCATGACCTGGTGAATGAATTTGGCTTTCGTTTCGAGCGTCTGCCACATGTAGGCGTCGAAGCTGCCTTCGGTGACGTACCGGTAGATTTGCACCTCAGCGTTGCGATTGCCCTGCCGGAGAATTCGTCCCTCACGCTGCTCCACGTCCGCTGGACGCCACGGTGCATCGAGGTGGTGCAACGCAATCAGCCGCTCCTGCACATTTGTGCCGGACCCCATCTTCTGCGTGCTGCCCATCAAAATGCGGACTTTCCCGGCGCGTACGTCTTTGAAGAGAGCGAGCTTCGCCGCGTCGCTATCGTAATGTTGGATAAACGCGATTTCGGCAGCGGGCACACTGGCAATAACCAGTTTGCCCTTCACGTCGTCGTACACTGAGAACCCTGAGTCCTTCGGCGTGGACAAATCGCAGAAGACAAGCTGCGTCAGCCGGTCGGCCTTCGTCTCCTGCCAGATGCGAAAGATTTCGTGAACCGCGAGGTTGGCCTTGCTTTCGGGCTGATCGTGCGCACTCGAATCGATCAACCGCAGGTCCAGCGCGGCTTTCCGGCCCTCGGTGGTGATCTTGAGCATGTTGTCCACGCGTGGATCGACACGCCCCTTGCGCAACTTTTCCGCTCTCTCGGCCAGACCGGAAACGAGCGCCTTCAGTTCGGGCGTGGATGGCGCGCGGATGATCGTCGCTTTCCCGTTCCGCAGTGCGGGCGTGGGCAGCTTCAGCATTTCCGCAGTGCGAATATCCGCAACCTGCCGGAACTGCTGCATCAGCTCGGGAACGTTTACGAACCGCGCGAACCTCGTGTTCAGCCGGTAGCCCGCGCCGTCCGGGGCCAACTCCATCGCCGTTACCGGCTCGCCAAACGTCGCCGCCCATGAATCGAAGTGCTGGACCCGCAATTTCGTCAGCGCGACCATTTGCAGATACCGCTGCATGGTGAACATCTCCGCCATGCTGTTGGAGATAGGGGTACCGGTCGCGAACACCACGCCGCCTCCCCCGTTCACCTGCTGGATGTACCGGGTCTTGAGGAACAAATCGAAGGCCCGCTCCGAGGCTGTCTGCGGCAAGCCCGCGATTCGGGTCATCTTGCTGACGTAAAAGAGATTCTTGAAGTACTGGGCTTCATCAATAAACAGCCGGTCTACGCCCAGTTCCTCGAAGGTCAGCGTGTTGTCCTTCTTCCCCTCGGCCAGCAGGAGCTTTAGCCGCGTTTCCAGTCGCTTTTTCGCACGCTCCAGGTCTTTGACAATCCGCCGATCGTTCTTGCCCGTGCGCTGTTCGCGGATGGCCATTTCCAAATCTTGGAGTTGCTCGCGGAAGAATGCCTTCTTGGTTTCATCCGACAGGGGGATTCTCTCGAAGCCCGAATGCGTGACAATGACCGCGTCCCAGTTCCCGGTGGCGATGCGGCTCATTAACTGTCGACGCTTGCTCGCCTCGAAGTCCTCCTTACCGGCCACGAGAATGTTTGCGCCGGGATAAAGCATGAGCAGTTCGGACGAGAACTGGCCGAGCATGTGATTCGGCACGACGAACAAGGGCTTGCGGGCCAACCCCAGCCGCTTCAACTCCATCCCGGCCGCAACCATCGTGTACGTCTTGCCGGCGCCCACCACGTGGCCCAAGAGAGTGTTGGGAGTTTGCAGGATTCGCCAGACGCCCGCTTTCTGGTGTGGGTGCAACACCACAACCTGGCTCGCGCCCGGCAACGTCAGATGATCACCGCTGAACGTCCGCAACCGAACATTGTTGAATTCGTCGTTGTATTTCCTGACCAGCCGCTCGCGGCGCTCATCGTCCTGCCAAATCCATTCCTTGAACCGCTCCTTGATCTTCTGCTGCTTCTCCCGCGCTCCTTCGGTGGCTTCAGGATTCACAACGGGTTTGTCCGACTTGGGTTCTTTATCGTAGATGGTTGGGGTACGCAGATTCAGCGCGTCTTGAATCAGGTCTAGCGCGCCGGCGCGGTCCGTTCCCCATTCGGTGGTGTTGGCAACGGTGCGTCTGGCGAAGTAGTCGCCACTGACAACCCAGGTGCCGATGGCGTGCGAATGGCTGACTTCAATTCCAGTTATACTGATCAATTCCTGGCAGAACCTTTCGATGTCCTCCGCCGGAACCCACGATGCGCCCAAGCGCACGTCAATCTCGGTGGCCGACAGGTCCTCTGGCTGGACAGCCTTGAGCGCCTCGACGTTCTCTTTAAAGCGCGGATCGGTGATGCTCGCGGCCTCGGCGATCTCCAGCTTCTCGCGGACGTTGCCGGACAGATATTGATCGTCGGTTTCCCAGTCGTTCGACTGCGGGTTAAGGAAAATTGTGCCTCTCAGGTCGGGCAAGAATTCGTCTTCGGAGCGACCGAGCAAGGCGCTCATGTGGTCGAGGTCAACGCAGCCCTTTTCGTTTAGCGAAACGATCAGGGCTTCCTTGGGCAGTTCGACCGACTCGATGGGTTTCTGATACTGAATCGTTCGCTCACGGAAGATCGCCGTTTTCTTGGCTCGCCTCGTCTCCTCGTCGTAAACCTCCAGTGACAGGAGCAACGGCAAGTCGGGGTCACCATCAAACGTGCGGGTGTTCGCATGGTTTGAAATCGGACCGAACCGCGAGACGAAGGAATTGTAAGTCTGATTGAGCTTCTCTCTCGCCGCGACAATGGTTGCTTCGTCGCTGCCGTCAAGTTGACTGCGGAGACATTCCCGCACGGCGTCGCGAACCCGGATCAGCCGTCTGATTCGCACCTTGGTTTCCGCCGGCAGCCCCGGCAGCGTCTTCAATGAGTCGGCGATTCGGACGGCGACCTCGTCGTGGACCATCACGAAAGCGTTGGGCTTGACGTAATCGGGGGCGGGAAACGATTGATCGAGAGACGGGGGAGCCACGGCCCGTTTCTGCGCGCGATA
>JBEKLM010000042.1:0-42171 GCA_050010195.1 Verrucomicrobiia bacterium | reverse complement strand
GATGGGGTTGGCGGGCCGGCCTACCTGAGTGACTTGGTCTCGAAGGTGCCGACTGTCGCGAATGTTGAGTTTTACGTAGAGACTGTGTTTGAAAAGTATCTGCTGCGGCAGCTTATCGAGGCGGCCCACGAGGTGATCTACAACTCGTTCGAGAAGCAGGACGACGTAAAGGCGTGGGTAGATGAAGTCGAGCAGAGAATCTTCAAGATTACGGCGGAAAAGACCACCGACGTAATTAAGCCTGCAAAGCCGCTGGTCATGGATGCGATGGCCAGCATTGAGAAGATGTATGAGAAGCGCGGCGAAGTGATGGGGTTGGCAACCGGCTTTCGTGATTTGGACAGGCTAACGTCAGGTCTTCAAGATGGCACGATGTTCATTATTGCAGCAAGACCATCCATGGGGAAGACAGCGCTGGCGATGAACATTGTAGAAAACGTCGCAGTCGACCGCAACATCCCCGTCGGCATGTTCAGTCTGGAAATGTCCGGGCAGGAATTGATAGTCCGTATGCTTTGCTCGCGAGCAAAAGTGAATCTCAGGTCGCTGCATGGCGGATTTCCGTCGGAGAGGGACCACCACCAGTTGACGGCCGTCGCTAGTCAGTTGATGAAGGCACCGTTTTACATTGATGGCTCGGCAAGCTTGACGGTCAATCAGGTGCGCGCACGGGCGCGGCGGATGAAGCAGCAATACAAGATTCGATTGCTGGTGATCGACTACATGCAATTAATGCGAGCGCCCTCTCGGCGCGCTGATAACAGCCGACAAGCTGAGGTCGCTGACATATCGGCCGGGCTCAAGGCTCTCGCCAAGGAACTGAGTATTCCGATCATTGTTCTGAGCCAACTGAACCGGCAGCCGGAATCGCGGGATGAGGGCAAGCCAAGGTTAGCTGATCTTCGTGAGTCGGGGGCAATCGAACAAGACGCGGATATCGTCGGTCTCTTACTGAGGCCAGAGGTTTACGAGGACGACAAGGACGCGAAAGAGAAACTGAAGGGTGAGGCGAGCCTGATCATTGCCAAGCAGCGGAACGGGCCGACTGGTGATATCGATTTGACATTTGTGGGTGAGTACACGCGGTTTGAGGATCGTGCGCGAGTCGACGAGGGGGATATCCCGAGTTCTGAGAGAGGCGAGGAATGAGGCGACTGGAGTGGTCACTCCTGCTGTTCTTCGCGGTGGCGGTTGTGAGTTCGTATTCGTGGGCGCAAGATGCCGGGGATGAGGACATCGTCCGCGCGATTGAAATCCGCTTCGTTGGCCCCGAAACCGTCAACCGTTCGATCGTCACGGCCAATATCCAGACCGCTGTGGGCAAACCACGGTCGCGGGACATGATCGAACAGGACGTCCGCAACCTCATCAACACCGGCTATTTCTTTGACGTGCGCGTGCTGGAGGAGCCTGTGGTCGATGGCGTGCGGATCGTCTTCCAGGTCCAGGGCAAAGCGACGATCAAAGAGATTACGATTGAGGGGGAGAAGCAGTTCAAGGACGCGCGGTTGAGGCGGGAATGTTCCCAGAAAGTGGGGGACAGTCTGGATGAGCGCAAGGCGCACGACGACGCCCAGAAGATGCAGGATTTGTATCAGAAGGCGGGCTATCCGGACGTCAAGGTCACCTACGAAGTCGGACTGGACAAGGACACAGGCAAGGCGATCCTCAAATTCAGGGTGCAAGAGGGGGAACGGGTGTTCATCAAATTGATCAAGTTCACCGGCAACAAGGCCTATACCGACCAACAATTGTGCAAGATATTGAAAACGCGGCGGCATTGGTGGGGTTCCTGGATGGCGGGGACGGGCGTGTTGAAAGAGGAAGACTTCAAAGAAGACCTCGATAAACTTCGCGACCATTACCATTCTCACGGCTACATCGACATGGACATTCGCGGGAGGCGAATCCAGCGCGTCAGCCCCAAGTGGATGGTGGTCTACATCGACCTGTTCGAAGGGGCGCAATACAAGGTTGGCACGGTCACCATCGATGGCAACCGGCTCTTTCCGACCACGGAACTGGAGAAGCAACTCAAGATGACGGCGGGCAAGACGTTCACCCCCACCGGGATGTCCGCGGACCAGAAGGCGCTGGTTGATTACTATGGGGCGCGCGGGTATTTGGACACTGATGTGCGCGAGATCCGGGCGCCGAACGTCGAGACAGGCCACATCGACATGACGTACGCCATCCGTGAAGGGGAGTTGACCTACATTGAGAAGATCGAGATTCGCGGGAACGCGAAGACCAAGGACAAGGTGATTCGCCGCGAGCTGGCGGTGCATCCCGGAGAAATCTACGATACCGTACGCGTCGATCGCAGTGTCGATCGCCTCAAGAACCTCGGCTATTTTTCCAAAGTGGAGGCCGATCCCGAACCCACCGACGTACCCAACCGCAAGGATCTGGTGCTCAACCTGGAGGAGCAACGCACGGGCTCGGTCAATTTCGGGGCCGGCTTCAGTTCGGTGGACAGCCTGATCGGGTTTGTGGAGATGACGCAGGGCAACTTTGATTTGTTCAACTGGCCCGCGTTTACGGGTGGCGGCCAAAAGCTTCGGTTGCGGTTGCAGGTGGGGTTGAAACGGCAGGACGAGGTCCTGTCGTTTGTCGAGCCATGGTTTCTCGATCAGAAGCTGTCCCTGGGGTTTGATCTGTTTCACCATGCAGCCAATTACCTCAGCACAGAATATAACGAGCAGAGCACGGGGGCGTCCCTGTCGCTGGAAAAAGCGTTCACGGAGTTTTTGCGGGGGCAGGTTCAATATACCATCGAGTACATTTCCATCAATGTCGACAAATCGGCCTCGCCGGAGTTGCAGTCGCAAAACAGTTCGCACCTCCGCAGTTCGATTGCGGGCACGGTCACGTATGACACGCGCGACAGCGTTTTCCTGACGACGCACGGGAGCCGCACGGAGATGAACGCTGAGGTTGCTGGCGGGGGACTGGGAGGCGGCGTTGACGTGTACAAACTGAACCTTACAAGCTCGGTGTTTTTTCCGTTGCCCAACCAGCAAGTGTTCGAGCTGCTCGGGGCCGCCCGGGTGGTGGATGCGTTTGGTTCGACAGAGGCAGACGGCACGAATGTCATCGAGACGATTGTCAACCACAATGGCCCAGTCGGATCGAGTTCGGTGCTTCGCCGGGTGGATCCCGTACCCATCTTTGACCGTTTGTTTCTGGGCGGGGCCAATACGCTACGGGGCTTTGCTTTCCGGCAAGTTGGCCCGCAGGATGTCTACGGTGAACCCATAGGGGGCAACACCTCCGTCAACGGGACAGCGGAGTACAGTTATCCGATCATTGAGCGCGTGCGGGGTGCGTTTTTCTTCGACATCGGAAACGTCTATCCCAACGCGTATGAAGTCACGGTGAGCAGCTTGAAATCCGATGCGGGGATCGGTCTGCGGCTCAACCTGCCGATTGGGCCGTTACGACTGGATTACGGGTACCCGATCATGACCGACAGCCAGTCGGGACGGGTCGGAAAATTTCAGTTTAGTGTTGGCTACCAGTTCTGATATGCTAGTGACTGTAAACCGAAAGGAACGACAGAAAGGTTGTGGGTATAAAATGAAGAACACCATTGCTGCATTCATCACCATGGCTGCGTTGGGGCTGGCATTGACGGCCTCGGCGCAGGTACCGGCGGGCCGCATCGTGACGATCGACTTGAACAAGGTCTTCAACGACTATTACAAGACGCCGATTGCGTCGGCCAAGCTCAAGGAGACGGCGGATTCGTTCAACAAAGAGCACGACGACATGATGGCCGGTTACAAGAAAGAGATCGACGAGCTCAACAAATTGCGCGACGACCAGGACAAGCCGGAGTACACGGCCGACGTTCGCGAGCAGAAACGCAAGGCGGTGGCGGACAAGCTGACCGAGACCCAGAAGATGCAGCGCGACATTGATGATTACCGCACGAGCCACCGCAAGATCCTCGAGGAGCAGACCCAGCGCATGCGCCAGACGATCCTCAAGGAGATTCAGGACGTGGTTGACAAGGAAGCTCGTGACGCCGGCTACCTGCTGGTCATCGATAAATCCGGCAACACGCTCAACGGCGTACCGGCAATTGTATTCAGCCAGGATACGCTGGAAATCACCGACGACATCACCAAGATCCTGAACAAGAACCAACCGAAAGGCGCCGAGACGCCCAAGCCGGCGGACAGCAAGGGCGACAAGAAGTAAGTGTGCAGCTAACGGCACGCGATATTGCGCGGATGGTTCGTGGCGAGCTATCCGGCAACCCCGACCAGGTGGTGACCGGGCTCGCTGGTTTGCGTGAGGCGACGCCGAACGATGTCAGCTTTCTGGCCAGCCCCAAATACCAGGCGGCGGCCAAGGCGACGCATGCCCGCGTGCTGATTGCCGCCCGGGACCTCCCCGTTGACTTTGATGGGGTGGTTATTCGTGTCGATAATCCGTCGGAAGCATTTGCGGAGCTGGTCCGCCAGGTGGCACCCCTGCCGGTCGCGTTCCCGCCGGGCATTCATCCGACGGCGGTCGTGGCCTCCACCGCCCGGTTGGGCAAAGACGTCTCCGTCCAACCGCACGCGGTGATTGAGGACCGGGTCGTGATTGGCGACCGCACGGTGATCGGGGCCGGTGCTTATATCGGCCACGAGAGCCACGTGGGATCCGATGGCCGGTTTTACGCGAATGTCAGCCTTCGCGAGCGGACGATTATCGGGGACCGCGTGATCCTGCATTCGGGTGTGGTGCTGGGCGCGGACGGTTTTGGTTACGAGCAGGTGAACGGCACCCACAAGAAGATTCCCCAGGTGGGCAACGTGGAGATCGGGGATGACGTCGAGATCGGCGCGAACTCGGCGATCGACCGCGGGCGGTTCGGCCGGACACGGGTCGGCAAGGGCACCAAGATCGACAACCTGGTGCAGATTGGCCACAACTGCGTGATTGGCGAGCACTGTATCATCTGCGGGTTGGTGGGCATCGCCGGCAGTACGATCATCGGCAATCACGTGACCTTGGCCGGACAGGTCGGTATTGCGGGGCATCTGACCATCGGGGACAAGAGCATCATCATGGCGCAAGCCGGGGTGACCAAGGACGTTCCTCCCGGCTCGATCATGCTGGGCGCGCCGGCGGTTCCCCACAAAGAATTCAAGCGAATGAACGCGGCCGTCCAACGGTTGCCGGAAATTCTCGCCAAGTTTCACGATTTGAAATAGTCGCGCGTCGCAACTCGGTGGTGTGACAGGTTGGCGCTGTCGACTGTGACACCGCGCGTGGAGTGTGACAGACTGCTCCGGGCGCTCCTCGCAAAACTCGCGCCGGTGTGACAATTCGCGTCATGGCACCACGTGTGCTAAGATGGATCGGCCAATGATTCGCCCCGATAAATTTACAATCAAGGGCCAGGAGGCGCTGCAGTCGGCGCAGGAGATTGCCCAGAAGCTCAACCATCCCGAGGTTGACACCGAGCACCTGTTGTCGGCGCTCATCCAACAGCCGGACGGGCTTGTGCGTCCGTTGCTGGACAAGCTCGGCACAAACCCGGATACCATTCTCCGTTCACTGGACGACGCCCTGAACCGTCGATCACAGGTCCACGGAGCGGACGCGAGCCAGTTGTCCATGAGCAAGGGACTGCGGGCGGCGCTGGAGGCGGCGTTCACGCAGGCCGACAAACTGAAGGACCAGTTCGTTGGCACTGAGCACATGCTCCTGGGCCTTGCTGAGACGACGAATCTTCTCAAACCGCACGGCGTGACGCCGGCGGCGATCCTCAAGGCGTTGCGCGAAGTCCGCGGCAACACCCAGGTGACGGACCAGAATCCCGAAGACAAGTACCAGGCATTGACTAAGTACGGACGCGACCTGACGGAGGATGCGCGGCGCGGCAAACTCGATCCGGTCATCGGTCGGGACACGGAGATTCGCCGGGTCATCCAGGTATTGTCACGGCGGACGAAGAACAACCCGGTTCTCATTGGCGATCCCGGCGTCGGCAAGACGGCGATTGCGGAAGGGCTCGCGCGGCGGATTGTCAGCGGCGACGTGCCCGAGGGACTCAAGGGCAAACGGCTCATTTCCATGGACATTGGCTCGATGCTGGCCGGGGCGAAATACCGCGGCGAGTTTGAAGACCGATTTAAGGCGTTCCTCAAAGAGGTGATTGCCAGCGAAGGCAACATCATCGTGTTCATTGACGAACTGCACACCGTGGTGGGCGCGGGCAAGGCGGAGGGCGCGCCGGTGGACGCGGCGAACATGCTCAAGCCGTCGCTGGCCCGCGGGGAATTGCACACGATTGGTGCGACCACGCTGGACGAGTACCGCAAGTACGTCGAGAAGGACCCGGCGCTGGAGCGGCGGTTCCAGCCGATCTTTGTCGGCGAGCCGTCGGTGGAAGATACCATTGCCATTTTGCGCGGGTTGAAGGAGCGGTATGAAGTGCACCATGGCGTGCGCATCCAGGACAGTGCGCTCGTGAGCGCGGCGGTGCTGTCGCATCGGTACATTGCCGACCGGTTTTTGCCGGACAAGGCGATTGACCTGATCGATGAAGCGGCGTCGCGGCTGCGGATCGAGCTGGATTCGCTGCCGACGGAGATCGACGAGATCGAGCGTCGCGTCATGCAGTTGGAAATCGAGCGGACGGCGTTGAAGAAGGAGAGCGACAAGGCCAGTAAAGAGCGGCTGCAGAAGCTGGAAAAGGAGCTGGCGGATCTCCAGGAGAAGAGCAAGAAGCTCAAAGCGCAGTGGCAAAATGAAAAGGGCGTGGTCGATGAGATTCGGAACCTGAAATCCGCGATTGAGATGTCGCGGGAACAGATGGAGCAGGCCAAGCGCGAGGGCAATCTGAGCAAGGCCAGCGAAATCCAGTACGGGCGACTGCCGGACCTGGAGAAGAAGATCGAGGCGGCCGACCAGAAGCTGACGAAGATCCAGAAGACCTCGAAGATGCTGACCGAAGAGGTCACGGAAAACGACATTGCCGAGGTGGTGGCGCAATGGACGGGGATTCCCGTGTCCCGATTGCTGGAAGGCGAGCGCGAGAAACTCGTGCACATGGAAGACCGGCTGCGGTTGCGCGTTGTCGGGCAGGAGGACGCGATTGCCGCCGTGTCGAATGCCGTGCGGCGGGCGCGGAGCGGGTTGCAGGACCCGAATCGGCCCATCGGTTCGTTTATCTTTCTGGGACCGACGGGCGTCGGCAAGACGGAACTGGCGCGGGCGCTGGCGGAATTTCTGTTTGATGACGAGAACGCGATGGTGCGCATCGACATGAGCGAATACATGGAGAAGCACACCGTGGCGCGGCTGATCGGCGCGCCGCCGGGGTATGTAGGTTATGAAGAGGGCGGGCAGTTGACCGAGGCGGTCCGACGCCGGCCGTACTCGGTGGTGCTGCTGGATGAAATTGAGAAGGCGCACCACGACGTGTTCAACGTGATGCTACAGGTGCTCGATGACGGACGCCTGACGGACGGGCAGGGGCGCATCGTGGATTTCAAGAACACCGTGTTGATCATGACGAGCAATATCGGCTCGCAGCACTTTGCCGAGAAGCAAGGGGACGACGAGGCGGTGCGACAGCACGTGATGGACGATTTGCGGGCGCATTTCCGCCCCGAATTCCTGAACCGCGTGGACGAGATCGTGCTGTTCCACGGGTTGACGCGCGAGGACATCAAGAAGATTGTGGACATCCAGTTGGTTCGCGTCCAGAAACGGCTGGCGGACCAGAACATTGCGGTGACGGTCACCGACGCCGCGAAAGACGTGATTGCGCGCGAGGGGTATGACCCGGTGTTCGGGGCGCGCCCGCTCAAGCGGGTCATCCAGAAGAAGATTCTTGACGCGCTGTCTCTGGAGATCCTGTCGGGCAATTTCAAGGAGGGCGACAGGATCAAGGTGGTGGTAGACAAGAAGCGGGCGGGCGAACTGGCGTTCGAGAAGGCGTAATGCGTGGGTTGTCGTAGGGCGGGATGCCCCGTCCGCCGGGCGGCATGACACACACGGCGCGAAGAAACGGCGGGATACCTAGACGACAGGCATCCCGTGCTACAATCCGGTTTGGGGCTTTTTTACTCGGATGTCTTGGGAGACGGCGGAGGGATTGGTTTGGCGGTGACGAGCGGCTGAATGGTTACGGGGCCGGCGCCGAGGGCCCCGGCGGAATACTCTGGTTTCGTCCGTTTGGCCATGCCGCGGTCTTTGGCGCTGGTGGACTGAGAACCCTTATCGGAGGGGCGGAGCATGTCCTGATCCGCTGGTGTGAGTCCCGGCGTTGCAGTCTTGGCGAGACCGGATTCGTAGCGCAGCTCGACGGAGCCAAAGCGAATCGAGGCGCCATCCTTCAGTTTCACCGCCATGATGGGTTCGCCATTCACAAACGTGCCGTTGGTCGACTTGAAATCGTGCAATTGATAATCGTCGCCGTCACGGACCAAAATCCCGTGGCGCGACGAGACATTTGTATCCTGGATACGAATGGCATTTTCAGCCGTTCGCCCAATTGTGATGAGTTTATCCGTCAGCTCGATCGTCGTGGCGATGGAGTTTGGCGAGAGTATGTGTAGCTTTGGCATAGGCAACCCAGTTCGTATTGTAGCGAAAGCGGGCGACCGAGTCAATTACGAGCCGCGATAAGGGTATGGTCAAAAGTGGCGGTCGCAGGATCGAATGTCCCCCTCACCCGTCCCCGCAAACTACGACGGGGCCGGCCTCTCCCTCGGCGGGGCGAGGCGTGCCATCCTGCCATTTCCTCTCCCCTTGGGGGTGAGGATCAAGGTGAGGGTGCTGCTGGCTTCTGACCACCGCTTTTGATCACACCCCCGCGATAAACGAGCGCTACCGTGGAAGCTGGCTTGAAATGACCGTACTTTTCGCACAGAATCAATCAACCCAAACACAATTATGCCGAACCATTGGCTGCTGAAGACGGAACCGAGTACATACGCATTTGCCGACCTGGAGCGGGACAAGAAGGCGGTGTGGGACGGCGTCTCGAATGCGCTGGCGCTGAAACACTTGCGGTCGATGAAACGGGGCGATCTGGCGTTCATTTATCATACGGGCGACGAGAAACAGATCGTCGGGATCGCGGAAGTCACGAGCGACGCTTATCCCGACCCGAAAGAAAAAGACGCGCGATTGGTGGTGGTGGACTTGAAACCCTGGGAGCGGCTGTCGAGGCCGGTGACGCTGGCGGAGGTTAAGGCCGATGGCGAGTTTCGGGATTTCGAACTCGTGCGGATGGGACGATTGAGCGTGATGCCCGTCAGCGAGGAGAGGTGGAAGAAGCTGATGAAGATGGCGCTTGAGTGAAGACGGCGAATCGGTCAGCAATTGTTACAGCGCGGCCAGTGACAGGTTTCCTCCATGAGCGAGACCATTTCAGTTCGACGACAAAGGACTGGGAATAACTTTGAGGGTGTGGAAGTATGCTTCGAATTGCGATTCGTCGAACGCAACTGATTCCGGACCGATTATAATATGGACATGCCCTCCCGGGGCGTTTAGCGCATATTGTACACGCTTATACGTACCACGCTCCGTGCTCAACTCTATACATTTAAGGCCGCTGGCCTCGCCAAAGTGAACCTCTTGAACGGACGTCCCGTCACTGCCGCACAATGGATGCCGCGCCACTCCATCGCGAAAATCTCTGTCCAGCTTTACCATTCTGTCTTCTTTAACCGGAAACAGGACTACCAAGAACCTGCGCCACTCCACTTCCCAATGAGTGCCATAATACCCGAGCCCCTTCTTAACTTTGCACCATGCTGGTAGGTCAATGTGAACTTCGCGCTCTGCTGCCGGTGGTTTCTGTGGAGTCTCCAAAAGTTTCGACGCGAATTGAGACGACATGAGGAGAAAGCCGACCAGATATCCAAGGCGATCTTCGCCTCTCCCAGGGCCAGCGAGCCACGTCTCGAGTTCGATACGATCTTCGCTCAGGATTACTTTGGCCTCAGCCGCCGTCAGTCCCTTAACGCGCATGCGGAGCACGTTCTCTAAGAGCGTATGGTCCATGCTCTCGTTGACTTCTTCTATGGGAAGCGTGGCTAGTTGCTTTCTGATTGGTTGCAGGTGCCGAATTCGTTGGGGCAATGGTTTTGACCGAGCCATGACGTTCTCCTAGGCCGAAGCTATTGCGCACGGATAGCAGATGCTTACTCAGTCCGCAATAAGAAACCTATTGCGACGAGCAGGCTGCACTCTCGCTAATGGGGTCAGAAATCGCATTTCTTCGGCTCGACGGGAGGCTCGCCCTCCCGCAGCTAGACAGCGGGTTGCTGCTGGGTGAGGCAGTGGAAGGAGCCGAGGCCCCAGATGAGGTTGGTGCTGTCGATGCCGACGACGCGACGGTCGGGGAAGAGGTTTTGTAACGTGCCGAGGGCGGCCTTGTCGGTGGCCGGATTGCGATACGTCGGCAGGAGAACCACGTGATTGGCGATATAGAAATTGGCGTAACTGGCCGGGAGCCGCTGGCCATCGTATTCGATGAGGCCGGGCATCGGCAACTCGACGACGCGGAACGGTTGACCATCCTGATCGCGCATGGCGTGGAGGCGTTTGCGGTTTTCCTGCAACGGCCAGTAATTGTCGTCGTGGGTGTCGGGCTCGATGACGGTCACGACGGTGTGCGGGTCGACGAAGCGGGCGAGGTCGTCGATGTGGCCATCGGTATCATCACCGGCGATGCCGTCGCCGAGCCAGAGGACGTTGGAGACCCCGATGTAATCGTGGAGGTACTGCTCGATCTGCTGCTGATTGAGCGCCGGATTGCGGTTGGGATTCAGCAGGCAGGACGTGGTGGTGAGGAGCGAGCCCGCGCCATTGACATCGATAGAACCGCCTTCCATGACGATGCCGGGACTGAAGAGCGGAAGGCCGAGCAACTCGGCGACGCGTTGGGGTACGGCGTCATCGTCATCGTACGGGGGATACTTGTCACCCCAGGCGTTGTAACCCCAGTCGACGATGGCAGTTTCCTTCGCGTTGCGCACGACGAAGATGGGCCCATGATCGCGGCACCAGGGTTCGTAGGACGGGATGCGGTGGTAGAAGACGTTCTCCTCGCGTTCGCCCACGGTGCGGCGGGCGATGGATTCCACGTCATCATTGCGGACATTAATATGGACGGGCTCGTGCGGGGCGATGGTCCGGACCATTTCGCCGAGCGTGGGAAGGACTTCCGGGTAGCGATCGGGGAAACTGATACCGTCGGGACGGGGCCAACTGAGCCAGGTGGCCGCGTGCGGATGCCACTCGGCGGGCATCTGATAGCCGAGTTCGCGAGGTGTTGATGGACCGGGAATCATTGGATGAATTTGTTAACAGGTTCCCCAGTGCAGCGAAAGAAGTTTCGTAACCAGACAACAGGATGATATCGTCGCTTTCATGAACAGAACATTCGGATTGGTTGTCGGGCTGGCGTTGGTGTTCATCAGCGTCACGCACGGGCAGGAAGCGAATGCGCCAAGAGCGGGGATCAACGTCTACGATGGGTTTGAGGAGCCCGAGCTGAGCAAGATTTGGGATGCGAGCCGATGTGTGCGGGGTTCGGTGGAGATCCAGACAAACGTGGTGCGGGCAGGGCATGGGGCCGTGAAGATCACGGTTCGCTCCGGCGACAAATTTGAGGCCGGGATCAACGGCAACAGCGACAGCGAACGCACCGAGTTGGGAGAAGGGAGCAGGAAACTGGTTTCCCGGGAAAACGCGGCCTATGAGTATTCATTCAGCGACTTCATCCCGACGAATTTTCCGACTGTGCCGACGCGCCTCGTGCTGGCCCAGTGGAAGCAGTATTGTCCCGAAAAAGGAAACTGTTCGGACGACAGCCCGGTGGTGGCGCTGCGATACGTTTCCGGCAAGTTGTTTATCACGCGGCAAGTCGGCCGTCATCCGGAGACGCTCTTTGAAACGAGTGACGACCTGCGCGGCAAGTGGACCGATCTGCGATTTCAGATCCGGTTCACGACCAATGACAATGGCCGGGTCAAAGTGTGGCTCAACGGCAAGCAGGTTGTGGATTACACGGGGGTCACGGCGTATCCCGAAGACGCAACGACCAGCTATCCGCATCCGAGCTGGTTTTATTTCAAGATGGGACTCTATCGGAACGTCATGGCCGAACCCATGACGATCTACATCGACGAGTATCGCAAGCGGCAGTTGCAGGACGGCGAACTTTGAACCAACGTCGTTTCGGCAGAACGCCCGGCATGTCAATCCAGCAGGCGCTGGGTGATGCCGCCGTAGGCATCGATGCGGCGGTCGCGAAGGAACGGCCAATGCTGGCGCGTTACGTCGACCTTGCGGAGGTCGCATTTCGCGATGAGGACCTCTTCCTCGTCGTGGCTGGCCTCGGCGACGATTTCGCCAAATGGATCGCAAACGAACGAGCCACCCCAGAACTGGACGGTGTTTTCCCTGCCGATGCGATTGGGCGCGGCGACAAAGACGCCATTGGCGATGGCGTGGGACCGTTGGATCGTGACCCAGGCATTATGCTGCTTCACACCATATTGTTTCTTCTCGCTCAGGTGCCAACCGATGGCCGTCGGATAGAAAATGATTTGGGCGCCTTTCAGGGCGGTGATGCGCGCGGCTTCGGGGTACCACTGATCCCAACACACGAGCGTGCCGATGGTGGCGTTTTTCAGCGCGAACGATTGGAAACCGAGATCGCCGGGCGAAAAGTAGAATTTTTCGTAGTACAACGGATCGTCGGGGATGTGCATCTTGCGATAGCGGCCAACCAGTTTGCCCCGGGCGTCGATGATGACGGCGGTGTTGTGGTAGACGCCGGCGGAACGCTTTTCGAAGATCGAGCCGATGATGGTGATTTTGTGGGCACTCGCAGCGGCCGCGAGCGCGGTGGTGGTTGGACCCGGGATCGGTTCGGCGAGCGCAAACTGGCTGTGGTCCTCGGTCTGGCAAAAATAGAGCGACCGAAACAGCTCCGGCAGGCAGACAATTTGCGCGCCGCGCTTGGCGGCTTTTTCGACGAGTGCCAGCCCGTGCTTCAGGTTCGCCGCCGGCTGCGCGGTACAGCGCATCTGGATGAGGCCGACGGTGACGATATGGTGTTTGGCAGCCATGTGAAAAAATGCGGCAGAACCATGATGAATTTCTTGCATTGCTGCAAGAAATTTGTTTCTCTTCGCGGCGGGAGCGAGAAACCAACACATGCATTTTGTACCATCGAAGATTTTTCTGACCAAAGGTGTCGGCACACACAAGCACGAGCTGCGGAGTTTTGAGCTGGCGTTGCGCGACGCGGGCATTGAGAAGTGCAACCTGGTGACGGTGTCGAGCATCTTGCCGCCACGCTGCAAGATCATTTCGCGCAAGCAGGGCGAGCAGTTGCTACAGCCCGGACAGATCACGTTTGCGGTGATCGCGCGGATTTCGACGAATGAGCCGCACCGGCTGATTGCGGCATCGATTGGCGTGGCGCAGCCGGCGGACGAGGACGCGTACGGGTACCTGAGCGAATTGCACGCGTACGGGATGAACGACACGACGGCGGGGAATTTTTCCGAGGACATGGCGGCGGCGATGTTGGGAACGACTTTGGGCGTTGATTTCAACGAGGACGCGAGTTGGGACGAGAAGGAACAGGTCTTCCGCATGAGTGGAAAGATCGTCCGCACAAGCAATTGCACGCAGACGGCCGTCGGCCATCCGCAGGGGCAGTACACGACGGTGATCACGGCGGCGATATGCCTGTTTTGAACTCGGAGAGCGTGGTTTGCCTTTCCCGGCAAAGGCATCTATTATAACGCCGTGAAGAATGACGTCGTTGAAGTGCAGGTGAAGGGCGTGCTGCCGACCACCACGGGTTGCGCGGTGTTCGTCGGCAACGATGAGAAGACGTTCGTGATCTATGTGGACCACAGTGTGGGCGCGGCGATCACGATGTTTTTGCGCAACACCCCGAAAGAGCGCCCACTCACGCACGATCTGATTGGCCACATTTTTACGGGATTGGGCGTGAAGGTCGAGCGCATCGTCATCAACGACCTCAAGAACAGCACGTACTACGCGCGGCTCGTCTTGCGTTCCGAGAACGAGCTCGGCAAGAAGATTCTGGAGATCGACTCACGTCCGAGCGATTGCATTGCGCTGGCCGTCCAGCAGAAGAGCCCGATTTACGTCGCCGCCAAGGTTTTTCACGTGGTCGAGGACATGTCCGAGGTGCTCAAGCGCATGAAGCAGGAGGGCGGCGAAGAGTTCACCGGTCAGGAAGAAGAAGGCCAGCCGGAGTGAGCCGGGGGCCACTGTTATTACTGCCACCACGGTCGATCGGCCCAGTAAACGTAAATGGAATAACCAATGACCGCCGCCGGCTCCATGTCCAACAGGGGTTTGTATAGATCACGCGTGGCTGGCGGAAAATAGAGGCCGCGCAGGTTGGTAACACTGACGGCGACGAAACCGGGCAGGCTTGGGCTGGACACACGCTTGTCGTCATAAAACGGGCCGCCAGGAAGGTACGTGCAGTCGATGTTGTAATAGGCTGGATCGGCCGTGCCGAAGTAGCTCAGGTTGATGTGGTGTACGTCGTGCTGGTCCATCCACTGCTTCAAACCCTTCAGGTCCTGTCCCCAATCGATATTGGAATCCGCGAGATACTCGTGGCCATGGCGTGGGCCGCCGACAAATTGGTTGAAGAACGCAAGATAATGCGGATAGACGAGGGCGAATTCGACAATCGCCAGGAGACAGAGTGCGGCCAGTGTGAGGCGAAGTGGTCTGGGCCGGGCCGCACACAGTCTGGTGATGGCGTAACCGCCCAGCAATAAGGCGAACGGATAGACAGGCAGGATGTGGCGCAATCCGATATTCAGTTTCGCCAATATGGCCGCCGCCAAAAATGCTCCCGGTGGGAGCAAGATATACACCGTATCATCATCGACGAAACGCTTCCATCGATTCAGCGCCAGGATGAGTCCAGCGGCGAACAGCATGATCACGGAGATGGGGGTTTTGATCAGGAACGCGAAGGGAAAGAACCACCACCAGCCTTCCGTGCGGTAGCTACCCGCGAGAAACCCGCTGCGTTTTTGGGCTTTGATCTGGCCGAGCAGGAAGCCTTCATTATATGCGTTCGGAAGCAGGTGGTGTTCATCCACCCACGCGACCACGCCGGTCAGTGTGGGTATGCGCTGGAGGATGCCGGGATCTTTATGAAATTCCATGCGCCATTCGGGTGCGTTGGATGGCAGATAACGAAAGTCGTATGCAGCCCAGATTGCTGCCCACGCGGCGAGCACGAGCATTGCGAAGATAGCCATTGCCACGGAGAGTCTCTTCCATCGTATGGACAGTTCTGTCAATTTACCGATTCGGACCGGCCACGCAGACATCTGGCAAGCGCGTGTGACCAGCAACACCAGCACCACCGGGCCAAGCAGCACAGCGGAAAACTTGCTCGATTGCGCCAGCGCAAAAAAAACAACCAAGCCGACTAGGTTTCCCACCGTGAGACGGCGCGCGGTCCGCCAGAGGAAGTAGGCGACGCCAAACGCAAAGCATGTTACGCCAAAATCAGTAGTGACGAGCCGGCAATTCGCCAGGATGTTGGGTTCGAGGGCGTAGAACCCGAGCACGACCACCGCCGGCCAGAACCCGAACAACTCGTGCGCCCAACAGAACAGCAGCACACCGAGCAGCTCGCCCAGCAGGACAATCATGAACCGAGCCGCGTAGAGGAGATGATCAGCGTCGTTGGAGACGTAGAGCGTATCGTGACAAAAGAAGAACTGTCCCCCCATGACCCAGGAGGCGGAGGCCACCGGGTCGATTCTCTGCAGGTCCATCTTGATTCCATTCATGCCGAGTAACGGCAGCGCGGCCCACATGCGGATGAACGGCGGATGCTCCGGGTCCGTGCGGTAATCGTGGAATTTGAGCGCGCTGTAGCCCGCGACTAGGTGCTGCGGTTCGTCCCAAGTCGCGGATTCACGCACGTAGCTGCTGACAGTCAGCGTCAGGAACGCGACGGCGAAGACCAGCAGGCAAAGGATGCAGCGAAGCTGTTCCGAGACTTTCATGGTTGCGGATTATACCACCAATTCGTCTCGACCCAATATACGTGGATCGAATAACCGATCACCGCCGACGGCTTGCGCTCCAAGAGGGGGATGTAGAACTCGGGCACTGGTGCGTCGCGAAGGACGCCGTGCAGGTTTTGCACACTCACGCCGACGTAGCCGGGCAGTTGTGGGTCGGTGATTCGTGACGCTGCAAACGACGGCGAGCCGGGCAGATACGTGCAATGGATCCCGTAGTAAGCGGGATCGGCGTTGCCGAAATAGCTGAGGTTGATGTGGCCAACGTGGTGCGCGTCCATCCATCGTTTGAGCGGTTTGAGGTCCTGACCCCAATCGATATTCGAGTCCAGAAGGACCAGATGGCCGTTGCTTGGGCCCCCGATAATCTGATTGAAGAAGGCGAGACAATGTGGATAGACCGTGGCAAGTTCGACGGAAGCGAGGACGACAGGGACCAACAGAAAGCTGGCACGCCACTTCGCACGCATCTCATTGAGCGTTACCCCCGCGATGAGAAGCACAAACGGGTAGATCAGCAGGATGTGACGCAACCCGATATTGAGGTGCGCCAGCATGGCAGCTCCGAAGAACATGGCCGGCGGAAGCACGAGGAACATGGTGTCGATGTTCCATCGTGCCGGTCGTTGAACCAGAAGTGCCAGCCCACAAATGAGGAGCAACAGGATGGTCAATGGCGTCTTGACCAGAAATGCTGCGGGGAAATAATACCACCAGCCGATACGACTGGATTGGCCTGCCAAATACGCGGTGCGGTGCTGCGCCTTTACCTGGCTGAGAATAAAGCTCTGCGCGTAGGCATCTGGAACCAATTTATGTTTGTCCAGCCAATCGGCGACACGCGCGACCGTACGCACCGACTGCAAAAACTCTGGGTTTTCACGCATAAGCAGGAGATCGTGGCTGGGAGCAATCGGCCCATACCGGAAGCCGTACACGGCCCACACCGCCGTGTAAGACGTGAGAACTAGAAGCGCCGCGACCGCAAGCGAAACAAGCAGTTTCGTGCGTCGGGAACGAAGGGCATCTCCTTCAACGAGGCGGCAAGGCCACGGATCCACGCGAAGAATGTGCACGGCCAGCAACACCAGCACAATTGGTCCGAGAAGTAGCGCGGAGAATTTGGAAACCTGGGCGAGGGCGAAGAACGCCGCTACGCTGGCGACGTTGCCGCAAGTGAGTTTTCGTGTCGTGCGCCACAGGAAATAGAGAGCGCCGAAACTGAAGCACGCCACGCCGAAGTCGGTGGTTACGAGACGCGAATGGGCGAGGATGTTTGGTTCAACACAGTAGAGTGCGAGGACCGTTGCCGCCGTCCAAAATCCGAAGAGTTCACGCGCCCAACTGAAAACCAGGATTCCCAGCAGAATCCCGAGCACGACCGTCATGAACCGGGCGCGGTACAACAAGTGATCGGCGTCATTGAGTTCGTAGAGGAAGTGATGACTGAATTCCCATCCGTCGACCGTGCTCCACGAGGGGCGGTTCGTATCGATCCGGACATCGGGCATGGCCAGCAACGGCAGTGCCGCCCACATCCGTAGGAACGGTGGATGTTCGGGGTCGATGCGGTAATCGTGCAAGCGCAGTGCCGCATAGCCGGCGGTCAGGTGCTGCGGCTCGTCCACGGTCGCGGATTTCTGCGTGTAGCTGCCAACGGTGAGCGCGGTGAATGCCACCGTGAATGCGCAAAGTACGACCGTCGTTCGAAATCGGGCGGTTCCCTCCATGGCCGCGGATTGTACCGAGCCGTAGTGATTGCGACCACAAAAACCTGTTGCCTACCACCATGGCTGGTCGACCCAATATACGTAGATGCAGTGGCCGAGAACCGCGACTGGCTGGTGCTTCTGGAGACCTGCGTACAAGCCCTTGGCAAAATCGCTCAGGTACAGGCCGCGCAGGTTGGTGGCGCTGACCGCGATGTAGCCGGGCACCTGCGGTTTGCCAATCCGACCGTAATCAAAGAACGGCGAACCGGGCAAGGGGTTGTACTCGATTCCGTAGTAGGCCGGGTCGGCGTAGCCGAAGTAACTCAAATTAACACGGGCCACCTGATGCTCCGTCATCCACTGTCTGAGGAGTTTCAGACCCTGGCCCCAATCGAGATTGGAATCGACCAGATAGTCGGCACCATGCTGCGGACCACCAATGCTGACGTTGAAAAACGCGAGACAGTCCGGATAGACGGCGGCAAATTCTGTGACCTGGGCCAGACACAAGCAAACAAGAGCGATGCCTCTCCACCGACGTTTTGTTCCCGATACTGACGATGGGAACAGAGCCGCGATGCTTCGCCCGGCCAGTAGCAAGGCAAACGGATAGACGATCAGGATGTGCCGCAGACCGATGTTCAAATGACCGGCCATCGCCACAAGAAAATAAGCCGCCGGTGGTCCCACGAGGAACAAACCGTTCCACCAGTTCTCCGTCCAGTCGGCAGCCCAAAGTATCAATCCGATGAACGACAGGAAGAGCAGCACAATGGGAGTCTTGATGAGAAACGCCACGGGAAAGTAGTACCACCATCCCCGCTCGCTGACTTCCCCGAACAGATACGCAGGCCGCAACTGGGCCTTCGCGGTCACAGAGAGGAATCCCTGGACACAGGCGTTGGGCAACAGGTGATGCTCATCGACCCATTGCATCAAGCCGGCGAGTTTGGGTAGGCGGCGCTGCGCCTCGAGATCGGTGGCGAACTGCGCCTGCTCGATTCCCGCAGCGGTCGGCGCGTAGCGGAACGAATAGATCGCCCAAAGCGCCATGTAGGAAACCAGCGCCAGGCAGCCGATGGAAACCAGAACCAGCATGGTTTTGCGCGCCCGTGACGAAAGAAGTGTGGCGCGACGAAGATGGCATGGCCATGGCGTTGTTGTGAGCGCCCGCACGAGCAACAACGCCAGAAGAATGGGCACGAGCAGGATCGCAAAGTACTTGCTCAGTTGGGCGAGCACAAAGAATACGGCGAGTCCGACGGCGTTACCGATGCTGAAGTTGCGCGCGATGCGCCAGGCGAAATAGACCGAGCCGAAGATAAAGCAGGTCGCGCCCAAATCGGTCGTGACCAAGCCGGAATGGGCCACCAGATTCGGTTCCGTGCAAAACAATCCGAGCACGATCACGCCGGGCCAGAAACCGACCAGCTCCCTGGCCCAACAGAAAACCAGAATGCCCAGGAGCACACCGAGCAGGCTGATCATGAACCGGGCAGGATAGAGCAGATGGTCCGCGTCGTTGTCCAGATACAGAAATTGATGGCAGAAGCGCCACTCATCGAAGGGGAGCCAGTAGCGGCTGTGGGTGTCGAGCTTGATCGCGGGCGTCACCAACAACGGCAGCGCGGCCCACATCCGCAGCAGCGGCGGATGATCCGGGTCGACACGGTAATCCTTCAGTTTCCAAGCGACATAACCAGCGGTGAGATGTTGGGGCTCATCGATGGTCGCCGAAAGACGCCGATAACTGTGGATCGTAAGAAACTCGAAAACGATCACGAACAAAATGAGGACAGCGCCCGTTCGTATCCAATCGGATCGGTTCACAAGTTTGAATTGTAGTGGGTGATTGCCATCGCGACCATGAAAACCCTGTGGCGGTTTGGAAGCATTCGGCGATTGATGATTCTACTCCGTGAGGAAGCCGTTCAACTCCGGTTTCGTCAGAACGTGGTCGAGGTAGCGAAACGTGCCCTGTGCCTTCGCTTCGCGTGCCGCTTCGACCAAACCCGTCATGGCAGCACGATGGAACGACGCTCCGAAGCTGATCCGCTTGACGCCCGCCTCCGTCAGTTCGGCGACAGTAAATGATTTGCCCCTGATCCCCACCATGAAACTGACGGGCTTGGAAACGGCAGCGCATACGGCGCGCACGGCAGCAAGGTCGGGCAGCGCGGGAGCGAACAACACGTCCGCGCCAGCCTTCTCATACGCCACCAGCCGCCGGATCGTGTCGTCAAGATCGGTTTTCCCGTGAAGGAAGTTCTCGGCTCGGGCGGTTAGCGTAAACGGGAAGGGCAACGACCGCGCCGCTTCCACTGCAGCGCCGATGCGTTCGGCCGCGTGGCTGATATCGTAGACGGGGTTATCTTCCTTGCCCGTCGCATCCTCGATGGAAGCGCCGACCAGCCCGGTCTCGGCGCCCAACAGGATTGTTTCGGCGACGACCGAAGGTTCGTGTCCGAAACCATTCTCCAGATCGGCGGAAACGGGGAGGTCGGTCGCCCCCGCGATGCTACGGGCATGCGCGAGCGCTCCCTCACGGGTGATCCGGCCGTCGCGCCGTCCCAAGGTAGCGGCCGACGCGGCGCTGGACGTCGCGAGCGCCTCAAAGCCGAGTTGAGCGAGGATGCGCGCGGAACCGATGTCCCACGGATTCGGGATCAACAACGGTTTCGTTCGCTGATGCAGCGATTGAAACAGTCGCGCTTTGTCTGCCTGTGTTGGAGACATGGATTGGTTGACCCAACCTCCTCCGGCCAAGACCCAGTGGCCGGCTACAGCCCGAGATTCGTGCCGAGGACGGGCTTGGCGTCTTTTTCGATGATGATCTCCCTGACCGTTTTGCCGGCCGGGATCATCGGCAGCACGTGCTCGGTGTACGGAACGATGACATCGAGGACGTACGGCTCTTTCGAATCGAGCATCCGCTGCATCGCGGCGCGCAATTCGCTCTTGCGGGTGACGCGTTCGGCGGGGACGTTGAAGCCCTTCGCGACCGCCACATAATCCGGATAAATCTTGTGCGGGTTCTGCGGGTCGCCCAGATACGTGTGGCCGCGGTTCGAATTGTAAAACTTGTCCTCCCACTGAACGACCATGCCGAGATGCTGGTTGTTGAGAACCAGCGCCTTCGCGGCGATGCGCTCAATGTGCGCCGTGGCGAGTTCCTGGATGTTCATCAGGAACGAGCCGTCGCCGTCGATGTCGACAACTTGCTTGTCAGGGAACGCGACCTTCGCGCCCATCGCCGCGGGATAACCGTACCCCATCGCGCCGAGCCCCGCCGAGGTCAGGAACGTGCGCGGGTACTTGAACTTGTAATATTGCCCCGCCCACATCTGGTGCTGGCCGACACCCGTGGTGACGATCGCTTCGCCCTTGGTCAGTTCATCGAGCAACTCGATGACGTACTGCGGCATGATGATCTCGTTGACGTCGCCCTTCAAAAATTCGCGGACGTACTGCGATTTCAACACCTCATCGGTCACGCGATAGCGGAAGGGGAACTGCTTCTTCCACTCGTCGATCTGCGCATGCCACTCGGTGAACTTCTTGCCCTTGACGACCTTGTTGAGCTGCTGCAACGCGTACTTGATGTCGCTGACGACCGGCAAATGCGCGACCTTGTTCTTGTTGATCTCGCTCGGATCAACATCAATGTGAACAATCGTGCCGTGCTTGGCAAATTCGCGGACATTGCCCGTGACGCGGTCGTCGAAGCGGACGCCGAGCGCCAATAGCAAATCAGATTTGTCGACCGCCAAATTCGCGTACACCGTGCCGTGCATCCCGAGCCAGCGCATCGACAACCGATGATCGCTCGGAATCGCGCCGACGCCCATCAACGTCGTCGCCACCGGAATGTTGGCCTTCTCGGCAAATTCAACGAGTTCCTTGCCGGCGTTGGACGAAATAATGCCGCCGCCCGCGTAAATGACCGGCCGCTCGCTCTTCTCGATCAACCCCGCGATCTCGTTGACCGCGATGTCGCTGATGCGCTTGTCCGGGTTGTACCCGCGCAGATTGACCTTGTCCGGGAACACCGGCGTGCACGTGCTCTGCTGGACGTCCTTCGGGATATCGATCCACACCGGACCCGGCCGCCCCGTGTTGGCGATGTAAAACGCCTCCTTGAACACGCGCGGGATGTCCTCGACGTTCATGACGAGGTAGCTGTGCTTGACGATCGGCAGCGCCAGGCCGAACACATCCGTCTCCTGGAACGCGCCCTTGCCGATCATCGCCCGCGGGACCTGGCCCGTGATCAGGACGAGCGGAATCGAATCCATGTACGCATCGGCAACGCCCGTGACGAGGTTCGTCGCGCCCGGGCCGCTCGTGGCGATCGCCACGCCTGTTTTCCCGGTGGCCCGCGCATAACCGTCGGCGGCAAACGCGCCCCCCTGTTCGTGACGCGGCAAAATCGTGCGGATGTGCTTCGAGCGGGTCAGCCCCTGGTGCAATTCCATGCTCGCGCCGCCCGGATAGGCAAATACCGTGTCCACACCCTCGCGCTCGAGACATCTCACGACAATGTCGCACCCGCGCATGGGTGTGTTCGGTTCCGCGCCGAGTTCGACAATCGGCGCTGCGGTCTTCGCCCGGCCCTTGGCCGCGGCATTTGCCTGTTGCTTGCTCATCGGAGTTTCAACCCTTCCAAGAATAATCGGTACCTTGGTAGGCCAGCATTTATACACCCGAAACCACTCTCCGGCAACGCAAATCCACCCCCGAAGCCGAGTCGGACGAGACGCGGCCCGTCGTATCCGTGGCCGCAATTGGCTTCGTTTTTGGCTTTCTCATTCTCAAATTTCCATGCCGGCTTGCACAAAATTGGGTTCGTTTGGTAGTTTTACCCCCGTGGCCTCCTCTGGGGTGGGCTCCCACGCCCACCCTGCTCTTGTAGCGGCTGGTCCGGCCCGCTGTCGTTGGCACGGCGCCCTCAATTCCGCCATCCCCTCCCACGGAGGGGAAATAGGGGTGGGTTGTCCACCTCGCCATCCCCACAACCCATTACGCACTTCTCCATGACGTGACAGTTTATCATAAATGGATACCACGTCAAATCAAACAATATCGAGACGGTCAACGGCCAGGGAACAGGCGCAACAGTTGAAAACTGCTCGATTTGTGTGTGGTCAGAGTAGTATTTGTAGGAGCATGGCTCTGGAACCAAGCCGGCATTCGAGTCCGCCAGCCCAGCCGTCCCTCGGGAGGCCGTCCCGGCTAGGGATTTTCCTATTATTGTTGTTGGCGGGCCAGGGGTGTGTAAGCACTCAGCCAGATAAGAGAAATGAATTCTTGTTGGCGTTCGAGAGAGGCAAGGAAGCGGGTCCCGATTTCGACCTCGCCATTGCCGAATACACCGAGGCGATCCATCTCAACTCGAAGGACGCGGTCGTTTACGACAGACGCGGAATGGCATACGAACATAAAGCCGACTATGGGAAGGCCCTCGCCGATTACCAGGAGGCCGTCCGGCTCAAGCCAGATTATGCGGACGGTTACAACAACCTGGCTTGGCTGCTAGCTGTTTGCCCTGATCCCCGTTTTCGGAACGGGGCTATAGCCGTCAAGTATGCGAAGAAGGGATGCGAACTTACAAAATGGAAGAACCCAGCAATACTCGATACACTCGGAGCTGCCGACGCTGAAGTTGGGGACTTTGACGATGCCGTCAAATGGGAGAAGCAGTATATGGCATCCAATCCATCGAACCCGACTTGGGATAAAGGAGCCTGCCAGCGGCTCAGCCTCTACGAACAAAAGAAGCCGTATCATGAAGAGAAACCGTGAGGGTTTCATCCGCAGGCGGAGATAGCCGTGGTGGGGAAATTGAGGGGGGCAGGGGACCTGCCGCGCGATATGGGCGGCTGGCAAGCGGTGTGCTCCTTGCCACCGCATGGCTTCAGGTAATGGCAGCCGAAAACCGTGCGTCCTTGCCATCGACGATGACGAGGTCTGTCTGGGCTTTGTCTCGGCCGCGTTGGATAGCCATGGCTACCGAGTGTTGACCGCCATCACCCCCCAAGAAGCCATCTGGTTGTACGAGGAGAAATGGCGGGAGATTGACGTGGTGCTGTTGGACTTCTTGCTGCCGCCACTGACGGGCGAATTCGTGTTTGATGAACTCCAACGCCTTAACCCGGGCGTTCAAGTCGTTTTGCTCACGGGCTGTGATGAACCGGTGGCCGACACAATGTTTCAGAAAGGGTTGCGGGGCTACCTGAAAAAGCCCTTCAAGCTCGCTGACCTCGCTCAGAAGGTGCAGGACGCCATCCCCGCGCCATCCGTGTCCCCCGCCTCGCCCGCATCCAAACCGGCGGCGCAGCTCCAGGACGACAAACCCACCATGCTGTCTCTCCTGTAGTCGTTGACCGCCTCATCCCGCTCCGCCCGCGCCGGGACTTGCTTCCCCGCATCTCCGCCGTTAGCCTGTTGCCACACATGACCTGGCGACGCGCCACATCCGCCGATTGCCCGCTTCTCGGTGAACTCAACCACCAGTTGATTCAGGACCAGGTTCACCGGAACCCGATGACCGTTCCCCAGTTGGTGCAACGCATGCGCGGGTGGCTGGAAGGCGAGTACGTCGCGCTCCTGTTCGAGGAGGGTGGGGAAGTCGTCGCCTACGCGCTGTATCGGGAAGAGCCGGACGAGATTTATCTTCGACAACTCTTCGTCGTTCGCCACCACCGTCGCCAAGGTCTTGGCAAGCAAGCGATGCATCTCCTCCGCTCCGAAATCTGGCCGAAGACCAAGCGCCTGACCGTCGAAGTCCTCGTCGCCAACGCCGCCGCCGTCGCCTTCTGGCGCGCCATCGGCTATCGCGATTATTCGTTGAAACTGGAAATCGTGCCGACGGATGTTGCCGGGAACTGAGTAGATGAATGTTGGAGGGCGAGCCGCTGCATGTTCTAGGACGCTGGGGGGAAACGAATGGAGAGTCGAGTCCCAAACCGCGACTGCACAATCCGCAACTTTCACTCGCCTGCTACTCGCCCTCGACTCTCCGCTTCAACATAAGCCCGTTTGCCGAAATTGCAACTGGTGTTGGTGAACATCGACGACACGCCGCGTGAGGGTTCCGAACCCAGCAAACATGCCTCGGGTCTCGTCGGACTCGGCTTGCGGCCTACAACTTCCTACGATATCTGCGGCCTGCTGTAGGCCCGCTGCCCCCAGCGGGCGCTTTTTCAACGACTCCCGAGACTTGATTCGCCCTGCATCTGCCGTTAGCCTAGGCGTGTGGACCCCATTTATCAGGAACTGGCCAGGCTGTTGGAACGCAAGCAACCGCTGGCGTTTGCAGTGCTGGTCGAGACCAAAGGTTCGACCCCGCAGAAGTGCGGGGCGAAGGCGATTTTCCTGCCCGATGGCCGCGTGATCGGCACGCTCGGCGGCGGTTGCCTCGAAGCCGAGACGCGCCAGAAAGCGCTCCGGGCACTCGAAACGGGCGAGTCGTTCACGTTCAAAGCCGTCCTCGACGATGATTTCGGCTGGGACGACGGATTGATTTGCGGCGGGTCGGTCCAGACTTTCGTGCAACCGAATCCGCTGAGCAGCAAGGTCTGGCAGGCGTTGCTGGCCGAACCATCGACGCGTCAACGGCGCGTTCTCGTCACGATCACGACCGGCGACCACGCCGGCAAGCGCGCCCTGTTCGCCAGCGAGCAACTGATCGTCGCCGATGATTTGCCCGCAGATTTGCTCTCCGACCTTTCCACCAAATGCGCGGCCTTACTTCAGGAGCCCGAGCCGGAACCATCGACCATCAGCCATCAACCATCGGGGTTCTCTGTCTACCTCGAACCGATTTTGCCGAAGCCCGTGCTCGTCATTTGCGGCGGCGGACACGTCGGCTGCGCGGTCGGCAAACTGGCGGCGTGGAGCGGATTCGATGTGGTCGCCATCGACGACCGCGCATCGTTCGCCAACAAGGAGCGGTTTCCCGATGCCTCAAAAATCATCGTCGATGATCCCGCAAAGGTGATGAAGAATTTTCCGTCCGATGCGGACACCTACATCTGCATCGTCACGCGCGGACATCGTCACGATGCCGTAATCTTGAAGGAAGTCATCCACAGCCACGCGGGCTATATCGGGATGATCGGCAGCAAACGCAAAGTCCGCACGGTCATGGAAGGCTTCATCAACGAAGGCGCGGCCACCGCCGAGGATTTCCGGCGCGTCCGCACGCCGATGGGGCTGTCCATTCATTCGCTGACCGTCGAGGAAATCGCCGTCAGCGTCGTGTCGGAATTGATTGCCGTGCGGCGTGGCGCGCAGAATTACGTTTCGCTCTCCGTCACGAATCAAATCGCCGACAAGTTGGCCGCTGAAGGATTTCCCAAGGCAGCGGGATCGCAGACCCCGAAATGAACGTCGCGATCATCCTGGCCGCGGGCGAATCGCGGCGCATGGGCCAACCCAAGCAGCTTCTCCCCTTTGCCGGCCAAACGATGCTCGAATGTGTCATCGACGCCTTTCAGTCGCCGCGCGTGGATGAGATTCGCGTCGTCCTTGGTTACAAGGCCGATGAGATCGGCGCAACAATCGCCCACGCACCCTGCCAGATCGTGAACAACGAGCGTTACCAGCAAGGGATGTTCACGTCGATGCAGGCGGGGCTGCGGGACCTTCCGAAAAAAACCAAAATGGTGATGATTGCGGTCTGCGACCAGCCACGATTGAAACGCGAGACGGTCGAGACGCTCATCGAGATGTTTGAAAAGGAGCGGCACAAGATCCTGATTCCGTCGTACAACGGACGACAGGGCCACCCCCCGTTGTTGCGGGCGGAATACGCGAAGGAGATTGTGTCGATGGACGAGTCGTTGACCCTCAAACATTTTTACGCCAAACATGCCGACGACATCGCGCGTCTGGTGGTCGCCGACGAAGGCGTGTTGATCGATATCGACGACCGCGAGACGTATGAACGCGAATTGACGAAGGATTGATGATCGGTACTTTCGAACTTCTAACCCGGGACACCAGGACCGCGGCGCGCGTGGGGCGGTTGCATACCGCGCATGGCCTGGTGGAGACACCCATCTTCATGCCCGTGGGCACCCAGGCGACCGTGAAATGCATGACGCCGGACGAGTTGCACGAATTGAATGCGCAAATCATTCTCAGCAATACGTACCATCTCGTAATTCGTCCGGGCACCGAATTGATCGCCAAAGCCGGCGGCTTGCATAAGTTCATGGGCTGGGACGGGCCGATTCTGACCGACAGTGGCGGGTATCAGGTTTTCTCGCTGGCCAAGCTGCGCAAGATTTCCAAGGAGGGTGTGGAGTTCCAGTCGCATGTGGATGGCGCGACCCTGTTTCTTGGGCCGCGGGAGTCGATGGCCGCGCAAGTGGCTCTGGGCAGCGATGTTGTGATGGCATTCGACGAGTGCCCGCATTGGCCCTGTGACCGAGAATACGCTTGCAGTAGCCTGGACCTGACCTTACAGTGGGCGGCCCGCTGTCGGGAGCAGAAATTATCCGACGGCCAATTGCTCTTTGGAATTGTGCAGGGAAGTGTGTATCCCGATTTGCGGGAACGAAGCGCGCGCGAATTGGCGGCGATGGGATTCGCTGGATACGCCATCGGCGGCGTCAGCGTGGGTGAACCACCGGCGGAAATGGTGCGGCAGGTCGAGATGGCTGTGCCGTTCCTGCCGCAGGACAAGCCGCGGTATTTGATGGGGGTCGGCACCCCGCCGCAGATTCTGGATATGATCGCGCGAGGGGTGGACATGTTTGATTGCGTCCTGCCGACGCGCGTGGCGCGCAATGGGACGATTTTTACGGCGCGGGGCACGTACGCGATCAAGAACGCGCGGTATCGCGACGACTTCGGGCCGCTGGAAGAGGGATGTGAATGTTACGCGTGCCACCGCTTCACGCGCGCGTACATTCGTCACCTGTGCCGCACGAACGAGATCCTCGGGTTGCGGCTGATGACGTGGCACAACCTGCACTTGTACCTGGGCACGTTGCGCCGGGCGCGGGAAGCGATTGCGGCGGGAGTATTTGAAGATTTTCGACGGGAATTTACATCAGTATATACGGAAGGAATCGGAGTAGATGAGACAGTTTGAATTATTGGCCATGTTCGGACCCCCGGCGGGCACCGAACAGGACCCGAAAGCGGCGATGCTGCAGATGATCGTCACGTTCGGGATCCTCGGTGTGATGTTTTACTTTCTGCTGATTCGCCCCCAGCAGAAGCAGCGCAAAGACCAGGAGAACCTGATCAAGAACGTCAAGACGGGCGACAAAGTGTTGCTGAACAGCGGCATTTTCGGAATTGTCTCCAACGTCAAAGAAAAATCGCTGATGATCAAGATCGCCGACAACGTCAAAGTGGAAGTCCTGAAAAGCGCCGTCGGCTCGGTCGTCCAGAAGTCCGCGGAGGTGGAAACCGCCGCGCCATCCCCAAAATAATTATAGCCTTATGAATAAACTATTTGGTTGGAAGTGTGCATTGGTCGCCGCCGTTCTGTTGATGTCGGCGTGGGCGATCTCTCAGTACGGCATCAAACTCGGACTCGACCTGAGGGGCGGGACGTCCTTCCTGCTGAAGATGGACATCTCGGGAATCGACCCGGCCGGGCGGGGTACCGCCATCCAACAGGCGATCGAGGTGCTGCGCAAGCGTATCGACGAGTTCCATGTGGCCGAGCCGCTTCTCCAGCGTGTCGGCGACGACCGGATTCTGGTGGAACTGCCGGGGTTGAAGGAAGCCGACCGCGAAGAAGCCCGCCGGCGAATCGAGAAGACGGCATTTCTGGAGTTCCGGTTGGTTCATCCCGACAACGCGGAGCTGGTTTCCCAATCGTTGAGCGACCCGCGCTTCACCGCGCCGCCCGGCTACCAGAAGATGACCGTCAAGGAGAACGAGGGAGAGCGAGCGAGCACGTATTTCGTCAAGATCAGGCCCGAGATGACCGGCAAGTACGTGCGGCGCGCCTACATCCAATATGACCAGATGACGGGTGCCCCGCAGGTCGGCATCGAGTTCGATGACGAAGGAGCCAGGATTTTCGAACGCATCACGTCGGCGAACGTGGAGCGATTCCTGGCCATCGTGCTCGACGGCGAGCTCTATACGGCCCCGCGCATCAACGAGCCGATCTCCGGGGGCCGCTGCCAGATCAGCCGTCAGGGCGGGTATCCCATCGACGAGGCGCAACGCCTGGCCAGCGTGCTCGAGAACCCGCTTCAGGCGCCCGTGCACGTGATGCAAGCGCTCACAGTGGATCCGACGTTGGGCAAGGATTCGATTGCCAGCGGTTTTCACGCGGCGTTAATTGGCGCGGGCGCCGTCATCATCTTCATGGCGGTCTACTATCAGGCGGCGGGCGTCGTCGCCGATATCGCGCTGCTCATGAACATCCTGATCACGATGGGCGTGCTGGCGATGTTCAAGTTCACACTCACCTTGCCCGGCATCGCCGGCGTTGTGTTGACCATCGGCATGTCCGTGGACACCAACGTGCTGATTTACGAGCGCGTTCGTGAAGAACTGGCCGCCAACAAACCGTTGCGGGCGGCCATCGCGGCGGCGTACACCCGGGCGTTTCGCGTCATTTTCGATGCCCACTTCACGGCCATCCTCACCGGTGTCATCCTGGTCTCCATGGGCAGCGGTCCCGTGAAAGGCTTCGGTGTCACGCTCATCGTCGGGTTGCTGGCCAACCTGTTCTCCGGCGTGTTCGTAACGCGGATCATTTTTGACTGGCTGGTGGCGAAGGGCTGGATGAAGTCGTTCAACATGTTGCATGTGTTCCGTCATGTGCCGCACATCAATTTCCTTGGGGTGTGGAAGATCGTCTTCACTCTTTCCTGGGCACTGATCATTGCCGGCATGGTTATGTTCGTTCACCGCGGCGGTTTGGACGTCGGTCGCGGCGAAGTCTACGGAATTGATTTCCGGGGCGGCGACACGGTGGCCCTGGGCTTTACCCAGCACATCGATGCCGACGAAATCCGTCATACGCTGGAACAGAACCATTACGCCGAGGCGTACATCCAATACGAGCGCGATATGACCGGCGGCAAGGAAGTATTGTCGCTGCGGTTGCCCGAGGGCAAGGCGGACGAAGTGGTCAAGCTTCTGGAAGACAAGTTTCCCCAGGCGCAGTTCAAAGAAATCAGCCGGGAACAGGTCGGCGCGGTCGTTGGTGGCGAGTTGCTGAAGCAGGCGCTCTGGGCAATCGCCGTGTCGCTGATCGCCATTATGATCTACCTCGCGTTTCGTTTCGGTGAGCTTTCCTACGGTTTGGGCGCACTGATTTCCTTGATCCACGACGTCCTGATGACCGTTGGACTCTTCTGCCTCTGGCCGTGGCCGCACCGGACGTTCTCGATGCCGGTCGTCGCCGCCGTGCTAACCCTGATCGGCTATTCGATCAATGACAAGATTGTCATCTTTGATCGGATCCGTGAAAACAAGAAGCTGACGGGCGGCAAGTTGAACCAGTTCGACCTGATCAACCGCAGCATCAACGAGACGTTGTCGCGGACGATCCTGACGGCGGGCACGGTGTTCCTGTGCTCGATCGCGCTCTACGGGTTCGGTGGCCGGGTGCTGAATGATTTCGCGTTCTGCTATGTCGTGGGCGTGGTGACGGGCACGTATTCGTCCATCTACATCGGCCAACCCGTACGCGGTCTCTATCGTGGCAGCGAAGGCGCCAAGGCGAAGCAAGCCGTCGACAAGAAGCCACAGCCGGCGAAAGCGTGATGAGGAAATGGCCGATGGTTCTTGGTCCATGAACCATTGCCCGTAAACCATTCCTATGAAGCGCTGGGTCATCGCGAAACCCGAGCCAGCGCTGGCGCAAGCGCTGGCTGGCGAACTGCACCTCGCGGTCCCGCTGGCGCAGGTTCTCATCAATCGCGGACAGGGCGATGCCGACCAGGCGTCGCAATTCCTCAATCCACAGCTTCGTCAACTCGGTGATCCCTTCGACTTGCCGGACATGTCGGCGGCGGTCGACCGGATTCTGGCGGCAATCGAACGGAAAGAGCGCATCACGATCTACGGCGATTACGACGTGGACGGCGTCACGTCGAGCGCGTTGCTACAGCTCGTCTTGCGGGCGGCGGGCGCGGTCGTCACGAATTTCCTGCCGCATCGCATGGATGAAGGCTACGGCCTGACCCAGGACGGCATTGCGCGATGTTGGAAGGAGCACCAGCCGCAGTTGCTCCTGGCCGTGGACTGCGGGACCAGTTCGGTGCTGGAGATCGCGGACCTCAAGAAACGCAAGGTCGATACGGTCGTGCTCGACCATCATGAGCCAGCGGAGCAATTGCCGGATTGCGTGGCGTTGGTGAATCCCAAGCGCGCCACTTCGGGCGACGCGGCCTACAAGTATCTGGCCAGCGTGGGTCTGGCGTTCAAGCTGGCACATGCGCTGTTGAAACGCGACCGGCAGCTCTCCGGGCAAATCGATTTGCGCGACCACCTCGACCTCGTGGCGGTCGGCACCGTGGCCGACGTGGTGCCGCTGATCGAGGAAAACCGCATTCTGGTGAAGGCGGGGCTGGAACGTCTCCCGCACACGCAAAGAATCGGGCTGCGCGCCTTGATGGACGTGGCCAGCGTGCCGGATGAGGTGAGCCCGTACCACATCGGGTTTCGCATCGCGCCGCGGCTCAACGCGGCCGGTCGGCTCGCCGACGCGATGGCCGCGCTGGAATTGCTGCTCACCACCGACGCATCACGCGCGAAGGAATTGGCCACCTTGCTCGACAATCACAATGCCGAGCGCCAACGCATCGAGGAACGGATGGTGGACGAAGCCATGGCCATGGCGCGCGCGCAGGAGCAGGACCGGGTCCTCGTGCTGGCCAGGGACGGCTGGCACGTCGGCGTCATCGGCATCGTGGCGTCGCGCGTCCAGCAGGAATTCTACAAACCCACGGTCGTGATCGGTATCGAGGACAAACTGGGGAAGGGATCGTGTCGGAGCGTTACGGGATTCTCGATTGTCGACGCCCTGCGCCACTGCGCGCCGTTGCTGGAGCGGTTCGGCGGACACGAGATGGCCGCGGGACTCAGTGTGAAGGCCGCCAACATCGATCCATTGCGGCAGCAGCTCAATGAGTTCGCCGCGAAGGCGCTGAAAGAGGACGATCTGCACCAACGCGTGAAAATCGACGCCGTCGTCACGCTCGACGATTTGGATGCGGACTTCTTCGAGCAACTGGCGCGATTCGAGCCCTGTGGCCCGGAGAATCCGACGCCCGTGTTTGCCGTCGAGGGCGTGCAGTTACGCGGCGCCCCGCGAGTGGTGGGCAAGAATCACTTGCGATTCAACGTGACGGATGGCGATACGACCGCGCAGGCGATCTGGTGGGGCCGGGGCGATTTCGAGTTGCCCCAGGGCAAATTCGATGTGGCGTTCACGCCCGAACTGAACGAATTCCGCGGCGTGGAAAACGTGCAGTTGAAAGTAAAAGATGTCCGCCCGCCAGCAGACTAGGCCGCTTTGGCGATGCGGCCGCTCTTGATGCAGTTCGTGCAGGCTTTGACCCGGCGGCGCACGCCGTTGACCACCGCGTGGACCACCTGTAGGTTTGGCCGGAATATCCGCGGCGTCACCGCGGTCACGTGCTGGCCGATACCGCCCTTTTTCTTTGCCTGGCCGCGGCGCAGGATGTGATTCCCTCGCGCCTCGCCCTTGCCACAAATTTCACAACGTCGAGACATGATGATAGTTCCCTTTGCTTTTGGAGAGACGAACAATAGCCAAAGAAACGTGGCTTCGCAAGGGTAAAGTTGACCGTCGACATCACCCGCAATTTCCGTTATAGGCCTCACCAAAGGTGAGCTGACGATGCCATTTGCCGTGGAAATGTTCCTCGCTGAAGACGCCGACAAGCTGGTTCGGTGTGTTTGGGCCGATTTGGCACAGGCGAACATCACGTCCTTCATGACCGATGGCGGCTACCGGCCGCATGTTACCTTGGGCGTGTTCGACCAGCACTCATCACCCGGATTTGAGAATGAGCTTCGGGCGTTCACCAAGAGCCTGCGCCCGCTCCCACTCCAGTTCGATTACATCGGGGTGTTCCTCCAACCCAGATGCGTGGTCTTCTTCGGCCCGGTTGTCACCGAACAACTGCTTTCTGTCCACAAAGATTTCACCAGCCGCTTCACGAAGCTGGTGACCGGTGCCAGCCCGCTTTGCCCTCCGGGAAAATGGGTGCCGCACTGCACGCTTGCCTTTGATATTCCCCTCGAAGCAGTTCCGGCTGCCGTGGAGGTGTGTTCCCGAGTCAAACTCCGCTTCAAGACTCAGGTGAGAGAGATCGGATTGGTCGAATTCCCTGGGCATCGCGAGGTGCTGACGTGTGGATTGCGGTGATGTAGCTGTCGTGCAACGAGACGTCGTCAGGCCGCTACAGCCCAACACTACCCACGCAACTTCTGTGAAATGAGCGGAACCAGGTCGGCGATCTTGACGCGGTCCTGTTTCATCGAGTCGCGGTCGCGGAGGGTGACGGTGTCGGCCAGTTCGGGGCCTTTTTCGCCGAGGGTGTCGAAGTCGATAGTGGCGCACCACGGCGTGCCCTGTTCGTCCTGGTAGCGATAGCGTTTGCCGATATTGCCGCGGTCGTCCCATTCGGTGGTGAAATGCGGCTGGAGAAGTTTGAACACTTGCCGGGCCCTTTCCACCAGCGGCGGTTTGTTACGCAGCAGCGGGAACACGGCCACTTTCACGGGCGCGATCCGTGGCGCGAACCGCATGACGACACGCGTTTCGGTCTGGCCTTTCTCGTCCGTCGTCGTCTCTTCCTGGTACGCAGTACACAGAATGGCCAGGGCAATCCGGTCCACGCCCACCGCCGGCTCGATGACATGCGGGACGTATTTGCGCTTCTTCTCCTCGTCAAAGTACTCCAACGACTGTCCGCTGAATTTGGCGTGTTGGGACAGGTCGTAACAACCGCGGGCGGCAATCCCCCAGAGTTCCTGCACGCCAAACGGATATTGGAACATGAGATCGGTCGTGCCTTTCGAGTAGAACGCCAGTTTTTCCTTGGCGTGGTTGTACTCGGTAATGTGCGAGGCGGGGAGCCCGACCGACAACAGCCAGTTGCGGCACCAATCGATCCAGTAGCGGTGCCACTTCGCCCAGTCGTCCTCGTCGCTGATGAAGAACTCCATCTCCATTTGCTCGAACTCGCGGCTGCGGAACGTGAAATTGCGCGGGGTAATCTCGTTGCGGAACGACTTGCCGATCTGCGCGATGCCAAAGGGAATCTTCACGCGCCCTGTGTCGAGCACCGCTTTGAAGTCGGCGAACATGCCCTGCGCGGTTTCGGGACGCAGATAGGTTTTTTCCGACTCTTCGCGCAACGCGCCCACGTAGGTCTCGAACATCATGTTGAAATTGCGCGCGGGGGTGAGACTGCCGGGCTCGCCCGTGGCCGGCGAGGGCACCAACGGGATTTCCTCGGGCGTGGCCTGCGTAAAGTCGCGCGGCTGGACCGGCTCGAGTTTCCCTTGAATGGCCTTCTTCCGTTTGAACGCTTCGGCCTTTTCCTGCAGGTCCTCGGTTGTCCGCTCGCTTTCCAGCATGCTGACATATCCGACGATCTTGCCGTCGACGATCACGGGCGAAAAATAGATCTCGTCGGCCCGAAACCGTTGTTTGGAAGATTTGCAATCCACCATCGGGTCGGTGAACCCGCCGACGTGCCCGGATGCTTCCCAGACCTTGGGGTGCATGATGATCGACGTTTCAATGCCCACGACGTCGTCACGACCACGCACCATTTCATTCCACCAGTAATCACGGATGTTCTTCTTCAACTCCGCCCCGAGCGGGCCGTAATCCCAGAACCCGTTGATGCCGCCGTAGATCTCCGACGATTGAAAGATAAAACCCCGTCGCTTGCAGAGGGCGACGATCTTCTCCATTAGCGGTGGCGATGATGGCTTTTTGTCCGTCATGGCAAGGGCGGACTATGGCGAAAGCACGGCTCCAAGTCAAGGCATGGGCCAAGACCTTGGTGGCACGGTTATTGCACTTTTGAGGAAACCGGCCTTCTAGGTGGATGGCATGGATGCACGTTTCGTGAGTGCCAAGATGCAAATAATCGTGTCGAGTTTCGACCGATGGGAAAGATTGCGATGACGTTGCGTCGCAAGATATTCCTGATCATCGGCGTCACACTGGTGGCGCTCATTCTGGGGTTGTACAAGGTGTCCTCGTCGATCCTGCTCACCGATTTCTCCCGGCTCGAGCGGCGCGATGTTGTCCGCGACGTGAAGTGGTCAAAAAGCGCCATGGTCAACGAGTTGGCGGACCTGAGTGACAAGGCCGAGGAGTGCGCGGCGCGGGACGACACCTATCAGTTTATTCAGGATCACAACCAGAGCTATGTCCGCGCCAATCTCGGGGATTCGACGTTTACCGACCTGCGGCTGAATTTTATTGTTCTCCTGAATCTCGATGGGCAGGTGGTGTGGAGCAACGGGTTTGATTTGCGGGCAGTGAAGGCGGCGTCCGTACCGGACAGTTTCTTGCAGTTGTTGAAAGGCAAGAGCCTTCTCCTGAACCACCCCAGTGTCGACAGTGTCCACTCGGGTCTGGTGTCGTTGCCCGAGGGCATCACGCTGGTGGTGTCGAGGCCGATTGTGACGGCACAGCACGCCGGGCCGGTCCGTGGCACGCTGATTGTCGGCCGGTATCTGGACCTGGCGGCAATGAAGCGGTTCACGGACGCAGCCCATTTGATGTTGATGGTGCGCCGAGTGGATGATCCAAAGTTGACGGCGGATTTCCGTGTGGCGCTGGCCCAGGGACGCGATGCCGATCGAGTGTACGTGCATCCGTTGGTGGGCGACTGGGTCGGAGGCTACACCGTGTGTGACGACATTTTTGGGAAACCGGCCGTGGTGCTGCGCGTGGAGAAGCCGCGCGACATCTTTGCGCAGGGACTGGACACCATCCATGTGTTGGTAACGTCGCTTCTGGTTATCGGATTGTGTTTTGGGGTTTCCATGACCGTGTTGCTGGAACGGCTGCTCCTGGCACGGCTGGCCAGGCTGATTGCGGATGTGAATCGAATTGGGAGTCGAAGTGATGTAACCGCGCGCGTGGCGATTGTCGGGCGAGACGAACTGGCGGGTTTGGCAACGGCCCTGAACAAGATGCTGGATGCCCTGCAACACTCGCAGACCGAATTGCGCGCGAGCGTGACGCAGCAAAAGCTGGCGGCGGATCGCTTGCGTTTGCAGGCGGCGGCACTGGATTCCGCGGCGAACGCTGTCGTGCTTACCGACCGCGACGGGACCATCGAATGGGTCAATCCCGCTTTTATCAAGTTAACGGGGTACGCATTCGCGGAGGTGTATGGGGAAGTATGGTCAACGCTCAAGGCGGGCAGCCACGAGCCGGCGATTTACAACGAGCTTTGGCAGACAATTCGCTCCGGGAAAGTCTGGTATGGAGAACTGGTCAGTCGCCGCAAGGCCGGGACCCTCTACACGGCGCGGATGACCATTGCGCCCGTGGCGGACGAACAGGGACAGGTTGGGCACTTCGTCGCGATCCAGGAGGACATCACCGAACAAAAAACATTGCAGGAGCAGTTCCTACAGGCCCAGAAGGTCGAAGCGGTCGGACGGCTGGCCGGCGGTGTGGCCCACGATTTCAACAATATCCTGACGGCGATCAACGGATACACGGAGCTGCTGCTGCGCAAACTGCCCCCCGAGGACGCGCGGTTTCGCCTAGCGGAGCAAATTCGCAAGTCGGCCGAACGGGCGAGCGGCTTGACCCGGCAGTTGCTGGCCTTCAGTCGCAAACAGGCGCTGCAACCGCGGATACTCAATCTGAGCAATGTCGTGACCGACATCGAGAAAATGCTGCGGCGACTGATCGGCGAGGACATCGAATTGCACACGATCCGCGGCGCGGCTGTGGGAAATGTCCGGGCCGATCCCGCCCAGATCGAGCAGGTGATCATGAATCTCGCGGTGAACGCGCGCGATGCCATGGCCAGCGGCGGCAAACTCATCATCGAGGTGGCGCGGGCGACGCTTCACGAAGACGACACCCGCCCGCATGGCGACGTGGAACCCGGCGAATACGTCATGCTCTCCGTCACGGACACGGGATCGGGAATGGCCGAGGACGTGAGGGCGCACATCTTCGAACCGTTTTTCACGACCAAACCGCAGGGGAAGGGCACGGGGCTCGGCCTGGCAACCTGCTACGGGATTGTCAAACAGAGCGGGGGACACATCGACGTGTTTACCGAGCTGGGGACGGGCACCACATTCAAGATTTACCTGCCGCGGGTCGACGCCGACGCGGACCAGCAACCCGAGCGGCCAAAGATTCTGGAATGGGCAACCGGCCAGGAAACCATTCTGGTGGCGGAGGATGAGCCGGATGTGCGTAACCTGACGGTGGGGATCCTGCGCGATCTCGGGTACCGCGTCATGGAGGCGAGCAACGGCAAAGAAGGGATTCGCGTGGCCGAGCAGAACGCAACAGACAAGATCGATTTGCTCTTTACCGACATCGTGATGCCGCAACTTGACGGCAAACAGTTGGCGGATTGGTTTGGAACCGCCCGTCCGGACACCAAGGTCCTGTTTACCTCGGGTTACACGGCAGACGCCATGATTCGACACGGAATCTCCGAGGATCGTATCTCCTTCTTGGAGAAGCCCTTCACCCCGGAAATTCTGGCACAGAGAGTGCGTGAAGTATTGGATGGCCGGGAGTCAATGCCTGTCGATAGCACAGGGATCGAGTCATGACGAACATGCTGCATTTGAGTTTTCTCGATCAGTCCGTTCTCTCGTTTCCCCCCGAATGGATCCGGTCGGCGCTGGTATTGGCCTTGATCACGGTCTGGATGGTCATTGTGCTGTTCACCTACATGAACTACTCGGCCCGGTGCACCCATCTCAGCCTGTGGACGGTCGCGTGGATGTTTTACTCGGTGTACCTGGCGGCGTCGATTGGATTGGAGGAATCTCCCGACACGCCATTCCTGCTGATGACGTCCCGGGCGTGTATCGGCATCAGCGCGGTGTTCATGTTTTGGGGCAGTTTTCAACTCTCGGGAGTGAAGCGCGACCAGACGGAACTCACGCTCGCGACAGTGCTGATTATCATCTGGAGCTATTTCGCGGCGTATCGTGTTCCGGACGGGCTGTGGCTGACGTTGCCGGTGTTCCTGTTGTTGGCCGGGGCGGGGGTCTACACGGGCGTCCTGTACATTCGCGCGCGTCGCCGGTCCCGGGGCAGCATCATCCTCGGCGTCGGGTTCCTGCTGTGGGGACTGCACCTGATCGGATTCCCGTTGGCGAGCGGCTCGCAAGTGTTGATGGCCGCCGCGTACCTGACCTCGGCGATCCTGGCGCTGCTGATCGTGGTGGGCATGGTGGTCGAGGACAACGTCAATCTGTCCGAGCACGACTACCATGCGTTGTTTGATTCTTCCGGTGACGCGATCTTTCTGCTCCACCCCCAAACGCTTGGCGTCCTGCAGGCCAACCAAGCCGCGCTCCGGTTGAGTGGCCGGAACGCCAACGAATTGATCGGTCGCCCATTTATTGAGCTCTGTCCCGGATTGCTGCCGGCGCTCGCGCGTGTGGACGGAGTGGGGGCGGAGGCGGCGGTGAACGAAGCCGGCCGGGAGCTTCAGCTCCTGCGTCCCGACGGCGGCGAATTCCTGTGTGAAGGAAATGCGAGACTGGTCCATTGTCCCAAAGGACCCGTGCTCCTGCTCAGTGTGCACGACATTACCGCCCGTAAACAGACCGAGCAATCTCTTCGCGACAGCACCCGTCAACTTGGCAGCACGGTGGCGGAATTGCGCGAAACCCAGAAGCAGATTGTGCAACAGGAACGGTTGCGGGCCCTGGCGCAGATGGCGAGCGGCGTCGCCCACGATTTCAACAACGTCCTGGCGAAGATTTTGGGGTTTAACGAACTGTTGTTGGCCTGGCCGGAGAACCTCAATGACAAGGACAAGGTCAAAAAATACATCCAGATGACGAGTGCTGCGGCCCAAGAGGCCGTGAACATCGTCAATCGCCTGCGCGAGTTCTATCGCCATCGGAAGGAGTCAGACGTTTATCAGGCCGTCGACGTCAATGAAACCGTCACCCAGGCCGTCGTATTGACCCAGCCCAAGTGGAAGGACCAGATGATGGCCAGCGGCGCGACCGTCGTGGTGGAAACCGACCTGAAGGATGTCCCCCCGATCCGCGGCAGCGAGTCCGATATACGCGAGTCGCTGATCAACCTGCTGTTCAATGCCGTCGACGCCATGCCCCAAGGAGGCACGATCACGGTGACGACTGGCACGGAAGATAAGTCGGTGGTCATCCAGGTGCGCGACACGGGCCGGGGCATGACCGAGGAAGTCCGCCAGCGCTGTTTCGAGCCGTTCTTCACCACCAAGGGCGAACGGGGCACGGGCCTTGGCCTGGCGATCGTCTACGGAATCGTTCAGCGTCACGGAGGGTCGATCGATGTCCAGAGCGAGCCCGGCACGGGAACGGTGTTCGTCATTCGACTTCCGATACCGCAGGCGGAAAGCGGGGAGCTGGTGACCAGTAGTGCCGCGCCAGCGCGTCCATTGCGCGTGTTGCTGGCAGAGGACGAACCCCAGGTCCGTGACATTGAGGCGGAGTATTTGCGGGGAGACGGGCACTTTGTCGAGACTGCGGCGGACGGTCGGGAAGCCCTGGAACGGTTTGCGCAATGGGGCTATGACGTCGTGGTGGTGGATCGAGCGATGCCGGAAATGAACGGCGACCAGTTGACGGCGGCGATCAAGCAGAAGTCCCCCCAAACCCCCGTGATAATGGTCACCGGGTTTGCCGACATGCCCGTGGAGGGAGCCGATACGGCACATCAGCCCGACGTGATTCTACGCAAGCCAATCGCCCAAATGACCTTGCGACAGGCAATTGCTCGCGTCATGGCGCCAGCGCCTCCGACCGCCAGGCCGGCCCCGACCCTGGTTCGCGTCGGGTAGGTGGAACGCAAGCTGCTACTTTGGCAGTGCCAAAGGATGGATGTTTCATGAGCAAGACAAAAGTTATGGTTGTGGACGACGATATTGCAGCGAGCCGGCTTCTCGCAATCGGTCTGGAGAAGACAGGTTTGTTTCAGGTCGTCGTCGAGAACGTAGCGACCCGCGCCCTCTCGACCGCGCGTGAATTCAGACCCGGCGTGATTCTGCTGGATGTATGCATGCCCGGCGCGGATGGCGGCGATGTCGCGTTTCGCATTCATAGCGATGCCACATTACGATCGACACCGATCGTTTTCCTGACGTCTCTGGTTTCCGGACAGGAAGCGACGACTCAATCCGTGTTGCGCGGGGGCTACGAGTTTCTCCCGAAGCCCGCGAGTATCACGAAGGTGGTGGAGTGCATCGATCGGCATCTTGGGCGAGTGAGCGAGGCCGCCACGAATGTGTCGTTGTCGTAACGCCCCGCGAGCCGCGGGTCCGGTTTTCGACAGCGAGAATGTTCAGGAATGTACGGGGAGGCGGCCCGGTGGTTTGCCTGAAACCGGGCATTTTTTACATCTTCCAATGAGATCGGAGTCGGGCGCACCCGCGGTGCGTGGTTTTGCGACAAAGTTGGGGATTCCAAGCAGATGGCATCCCCGCTGCTTGGGTAACGGTCACATGGGTTGCCATTGGAACCACGGCGGCGTCAGTAAGTTGGGCGGAGGATGTGCGTGGGGCCGGGGAGAGCCCGGCGGAAAGAAATTGCCATGATGGGTTTGATCGCCGACAGATCGATTCGCGGGAAGCTGATGTGGATCAGCATGCTCACCAGCACGGGCGCCGTGATCCTGGCGTGCTTTGCCTTTGGGCTGTACGAGATGATCAACTATCGCCACCAGATGAGCCGCGACCTGTCCGTACTCACGGAAATGATCGAGGAAGAGCAGGCTGCGGGGCGCGACCTTTCCGATCCCGAGGTGGTCAAGGAAGTGAACTCTTGGGCGAGCAAGCAGCATTCCATCGCCTTGGCGTGCGTGTACAGCAAGGATGGGAAGCTGGTGATCAAGTACGCCCGCGACGATGTCAAGCCCCAGCGCGAAGTGCCCGAGTTGTTGGGAGACGAGATTGACCGTGTCGAAGGCGGTCACTTGGTGGTGTATCAACCGATTCTTCTGCAGGGAAAGAAGGCGGGCACCGTGTTCATCCGCGCCGATTTTCGCTGGCTTACGGACCGCTTCGTGGAAGAACTGCGGATCGTCGCGATCATTTTGCTGCTCTCGTGGCTGGTGTCGTTGCTACTGTCCTCCCGCTTGCAACGGCTCATCTCGGGGCCGATTCTGGATCTCGTCCAGTCGGCACGAACCGTTTCTGAGACCCGCGATTACTCGGTGCGCGCCGCCAAGTCCTCCAGCGACGAAATCGGTTTGTTGGCCGAAGAGTTCAACGCGATGCTCCAGCAAATCCAGCACCAGGACGAGGCCTTGCGGGGCGCGAAGGAAAAGGCGGAGTCCGCCACCCGCGCCAAGAGCGAGTTCCTGGCGAACATGAGCCACGAGATTCGCACGCCGATGAACGGAATCATCGGAATGGCCGATCTGGCGCTGGACACCCAGTTGACACCCGACCAGCGGGAATACCTCAATACCGTCAAGCTCTCCGCGGAGACATTACTCCAGTTGATCAACGATATCCTCGACTTCTCCAAGATCGAGGCTGGAAAACTCGAACTGGATCCGATTGACTTCAACCTGCGCGACAACTTGGGGGACACGCTCAAGACCCTGGCGATTCGCGCCCACCAGAAGGGCCTCGAGTTGGCCGCGCACGTCGTCCCGGACGTACCCGACGAACTGGTCGGCGACCCGGTCCGCCTGCGTCAGGTCATTGTCAATCTCATCGGCAACGCGATCAAATTTACCGAACGGGGTGAGGTGGTTGTCCAGGTCGCATTGGATGGACAGGAAGGGGACGAGCTCCGCCTGCACTTTGCCGTCAGCGACACGGGCATCGGTATTCCCAAGGACAAGCAGGGTGTGATTTTTGAGGCGTTCGCGCAAGCCGACGGTTCGACCACGCGCAAGTACGGCGGAACCGGTCTGGGCCTGACCATCTCCTCTCAGTTGGTCAAGATGATGGGCGGCAAGATTTGGGTGGAAAGCGAAGTGGGCAAGGGCAGCACGTTTCATTTCACGGCGCAGATGCGCCCCTCGAAGGATCTTCCGCCGAAGCCGGTCACGCAACAGGCTGATCTGGAAGGTCTGCCGGTGTTGGTGGTGGACGACAATGCCACCAGTCGTCACATTTTGGAAGAGATCCTGCGCCACTGGCACGCGAAACCGGTGATTGCCAGCAACGCGGCCGCCGCATTCG
>JBEKLM010000041.1:0-42380 GCA_050010195.1 Verrucomicrobiia bacterium | reverse complement strand
GACTGAACCGGCCCGCAGCACAGTCCCAAGACGGCCAAGAACCCGATAAAGCTGGCTTTCACGACGCTCCCTTTTTAGCGGATCGTGGATGTTGGGAATGGCGACGGCGATAGTGTGCGCCACGGCTGAACGACGCTGCCACGCGTGGAAGAAACAGGAAGGGTAGAGCGAGGCTGACGAGCAAGATGCCAGATGGCTCGGGGATTTCCTCGATGGCGAGGTCAATTGCGTTGCCCAAACCGGAGGCGAACACGGTCCCGACCCCATTACTGTCAAACTCCAGGACCTCGCCGTTACCATGATTTGCGACGAAGAGGTTTCCGCTGCTGTCGAAGGCTAGGCCGTAGGGGAGAGTGAGCAAGTTGGTCGATGCGAAGATTGATCCTTGTCCGAGTGCATTGAATTTCTCGATGGTGCCGGTGCTATAGTTCGCTACGTAGAGGTCGCCGTCGTGGTAGGCCAGTCCTGCTGGGCTGATGCCGGACGCAATAAACACGGATGCCTGCCCGTTAGTGGTAAATCTTTCCACAGTGTCGTTGCCGCCGTTGGCGACGTACAGGTTGCCACTGTTATCAAAAGCGATAGCACCGGGGTAGTTCAAACCGGACGCGGAGGTAGCGAAGACCGACCCGGTCCCGTTTGAACTAAATTCTTCGACCGTACTGTTGCCGAAGTTGGCGACGAAGAGGTCCCCGCTGCTGTCGAAGGCAAGGCCCTCGGGCTCGTTCAAGCCGGACGCGGAGGTGGCGAAGACCGACCCGGTCCCGTTTGAGCTAAATTCTTCGATCATACTGTTGCCGAAGTTGGCGACGAAGAGGTCCCCGCTGCTGTCGAAGGCAAGGCCGAGTGGATAGTTTAGTCCGAAGCCGGCGGAGGCAAAGACGGATACGCTACCGCTCGAGTCGAGTTTGTCGACTGTATTGAGGTTTGCCGTCGAGACGTAAAGGATGTCAGCGCGGGCTTGGGGACTTTGACTCAGCAGACTCAAGACGGTGAGAAGGGTGATATGGAGGCTTGTCATAACGAATCCTCTACGTCTGCGGTTACGCCGGAGTATACCGCAGCGGCCTATGTCGTTGCAAGCAGAGAGTTGCCTCAGCGAGTGCATTTTCATGGCGGTGGTTACCTTTCTGGGGGTGCTAATACGCTCCGATGTTCCACGGGCCGGATGTCGGCCGCGGGTTGCCGTCTTTGTTCGCAGTGAAGTATCCCGAGAGATTCGTGCCGTTGCCGACCGCGCCGGTATCAGTGCCAACGAGAGGGTGAAAATCGTTGTTGGTGGCATAGGGCGTATAGGAGACAAACGTGGCTGCCAAACTGTTGGATGGCCCGGCCAGGTTGGCAGGCGTCACGGTATTCCCGCCGGCTTTGTTGTAGAGACAGACAACGGCGTTCGGATCGCCGGGCCAGTGCTGCCAAGTCGACGCCCAGTTCGTGCCGGGGTTGAAATCTGAGCCATTGACGCAGTCCGCATAGTAGTATGGGGGGCCGATGACGACGTTCGCGCAGGATGATGTCCCCAGTCAACGCATCATGTTACCCGGGTGAATCTTCGTTTTACTTCAGCACTCGCGAACAGGGGCCCGCATTGGTCGAGACACCAAGCCCTAGCCATCCCTCTGACTCACCGCCCTCCGCGTGTCCCGCCGATGGCCCACCCCGATTCACAGCGCACGAAGGCGAATGCGGTTTAAGACGATTGACTTCGCGGCAGGGATCCACTATAAACAACCCGAGGCTACGCGGTTTCTCACCCCGTCCGCGCCGCACTGCTCGGTATGCAGTTGAGCCACCAGGGGGGCATTGCCCTGCTCGTGGACGGAAAGGACGTGTGTCATGCCTGCGACCACTGTAGCTCAACCTGTCGAATCCCTCCGCACGCTGCCGGGTGACGACATGCGCCAGATCATGTGGCGCTTTGCGGATCGATTTGACCTCCAAATGCTCGTCCAATCCGCGCGGCGCGTGGCCCGTGGCCCCGTGGCCCGCATGGTCGCCGAGGGTGGCCGCAATTCGCACGAGTGGACCAAGCAAAAAGCGGAGCTGCTGCATCTGTTCGACGAGGCCGGGCTTACGGCTGTCTTCATGGACCCGGAACAGGGCGGTTTTATTGAAGGCCCGAAGAACCTGGCGCTGGCGCTGCTGGCATTTGAACTGTCGTGGGTGGACGGCGGGGCGGCGACCTGCAGCATGGCCGGCAACCTCGCTCTCGCGCCCATTCACGGGCGGGGCACACCGGAGCAGCGAGACACCTACATGCGCCGCGCCTGCCCGCCCAAGCCGGGCGAAGACCGTCAGATCAGTCGCGGCGCATTCGCGCTCACCGAGCCGCTGCCGTACGTCGGTGTTGAAACCGGACTTCTCAGCGGCAAAGTCCGGATTGCCGCCTGGGAAAAGGGAAAGGACCCGATCCTGCAGGTCGAAAAACGCGGCCGCTTCATCACCAACATGGGCTTTGCCAACTTCGTGACCGCCGCCGTCGATTCCGCGGATGACCGGATCAAGGGCAGTTGCATGGTGATCCTCGAAGAAACCGACGCCGGCATTTTTGACCGCGGTATTCCGACGCGCAAACTCGTGCATCAGCTTTCATCGACCCGCGACCCGGTGTTCAATCTTCGCGTTCCCGCCAGTCGCATCATCGGCGGCTACAAAATCAAGGATGGCGCGATCATCCCCAATTTCTCCCACGGCGAAATCATCGAAGCCGTGTTCCGCCGCACGCGCGTGACGGTGGGGCTGATGACCGCCGCCAAGTTGCTCTCGGCGGTCGAACCGGTGATTCGGTACCAGCGCGGCCGGTTCCGCGGGGGTGATGCCGCCGCCCCGGGCTCCCCGCGCTACGAGTTCGGATTGCAGATGAAAGAGGATGCATTGCACCGACTGGTGGACGTCTGGGCCACGGGCGAAGCCGCCGCGTCGCTGGGCTTTGCCGCCGCGCGATTGTTCGACGAACTCGATCCGTTGGAGATAAAAAAGGAGGAGATTTTTGCGGCCCGCAAGATCGAGAGAGGGCGCGCGCAATTCCGCGCGATAATGGGACTCGAAAAGGACGCGCTCGAGTATTTGCGGTTGTCGAACCTCTCCGAAGACCGCCGCGCCATCACGCACTACGACGTCTTGCACGCGGATCCGCTGCTGCAATTTGCCGTCCTCGATTCGCTGGCGAATGTGTTGTGTCCCGCCGTGAAACTGTGGAACACAGGCCACGGCGCGAACATGATGCGCGAAGCCGTCAGCTTGATGGGCGGGTACGGCATCACGGAGGATTGCCCGGGATTCCTCGGCCACAAATGGATGGATGCGCAATTGGAGGCCACGTACGAAGGCCCTGAAGCCGTCCAACGCCGACAGCTTTCGATTACGATGACGAGCAAGCTGTTCCTCGCCCAATTTCGGAGTTGGATCAACGACATGCGCGAGGTCGCCTCCCGTCGTCCCGGCATGGGTGCCTGCACACTGGCCACCGCCATGCAGTTGTGGTTGTGGTCATTGGAACATCTCCAGAAGGCCACCGACGCCGATGGCCGCGATCTGTATCACGGGAGTCGCCAGGGAGTGACATTCCCGCTCACGGATGCGCTCTGCTGGTTGTTGGCGGCGCGGTACATGATTCTCGACGTGCTCGAGCTCGAAGCGAAGGGTCCCGAGAATCCAGTGGTTGCGGAGGGTCTGCCGGGGCGGTTGAGTTTCATGACCGATCTCTGCCATGTCCAGTCGACACGGGCCGCCGGCGAAGTCGGCCGCATCTGCGCCGAGCTCGTGTTCGGCTACAACCGTCACCCGGCCTGGGATAACGCCGCCTGCGCCGCGTGTTATGCCGCCGACGACCTTGACGTGCTGGAAGGCATCATTCCCGGCATCGCCAGCGGTGCTCGCGGTTTCAGCGACGTGACGGAAACCGGCCAGGATCACCCGACAAAGGCCGGTCCCTGCGTGCAGTTCGACGGTTACGAGACGTTCGCCCGTTTGCACGTGAAACTGGATGGGTGTCTCACCGGCTCCCGCCTCGCGAAAGACCGCGCGGCGGAAGCGCTCACCAAGGTGATGATTCCGGAGGCATTGGATTATCCCGTGTGAGACTGATCCATCCACATAGCCTGGCCACCACGCTCGACGCCGTGGAGGAAGCGTTCTTCTTGGGACGCCCCCTGACGGCGGTTCAACGGCAGCAAGTCGCCCGGTGGATCGCCGTGCGTCAGGGTTTGCCGGGTTCCTACGCGGGCATGTTTGCGCCCGGTCGCCGGGATTGGGACGGCATCGCGGTTTTCACAGGCGAGTCGATCACCACTCGCGCGGGCGTGTCACACATCCTCGGCGAAGAGGCCTGCCGCGCGTTGATTCGGCTCGGCGGCACTCAGGCATCAATCCGCAACGGACTGGCACTTGCAACGAAAGGGATGTTGAACCGGCTGCAAGATTCGGGTGTCAGCTCGAAATCTGTCGGCGGGATGTATTGCTGCGGTATTTGCTCCGTGGCCATGTGGCGGCATTTGATGGTTGGTGGACTTTCGGAACCGCAACGCCGTCTGGTTGCCGGGATGAGAGAATTGAAAGCCCACCGCGATGGTCGCGGCCGGTGGCGGCGTTTCCCGTTCTGGTACACTCTCCTGGCACTGGGCGAACTTGACCTGCCCGGCGCACGTACGGAAATGCGTTACGCGGCGCCCGGCTGTGAACGATATCTCCGACGCGCACGCCGTAACGGCAAGTACACACAGCGCCGCCGCCTGGTCGCCGAGCGAATCCTTGGAAAATGCTGATGCCAACCATGTCCTTCCTGACCACCTCACACAACCGTTGATTAACCAACAAAGGAAACCATAACCAATGAGACGACTGTTCCTGGTTGCTTTTCTATGCAGCGCCGTTGCCATCTGGGTCACACCCGCCAGAGCCTATGATGAACCAGCGGTGAACCTGGGGTTCACCAGCTTCCTTGACGGAGGCCCGCCGGCGGGGCCGGGCCTTTACTACACGGAGTACTTGCAGTGGTATTACGCGCAGCGATTTATCGACGCACCCGCGGCCCTGGGCAAGTTGGACAGGTTGAATGCGTGGATCGCCTTGCAGCAGTTGATCTACCAGTCCAACCAGAAGGTTCTCTTGGACGGCAAATGGGGGCTGGACCTGATTCAGCCGTTCGTGGCGTTCGACCTCAAGTCTCAGAATTCCCTCTCGACGGAAAGCGGCCCGGGCGACCTACTGGTCGGTCCCTACCTCCAGTGGGACCCGATAATGGGCAAAGACGGGCCGGTGTTCATGCATCGGTTTGAACTTCAGACGATTGTGCCGACCGGGCGGTATGATCACGACGCGCTGCTCAATGCCGGCAGCAACTTCGTCTCCCTCGATCCATACTGGGCCGCGACGTGGTTTGTTCTCCCGCAGTGGACGATGTCATGGCGCTTTCACTATTTGTGGAATGACCAGAATGACAATCCGTCGCCTCAGTTCAACACGGAGCAACCGGGCCAGGCCATCCATGCGAACTTCGCTTCCGAGTACGAGCTGGTGCCAAAGCATTTGCGGGTCGGCGTGAACGGCTATTTCTTCGAGCAGATCACCGACAGCAGGGCTAACGGCTCGGACGTAGCGGGTCACGAACAGGTGGTGGCGCTTGGCCCGGGTCTGGTCTGGCACATCTCGCAGAACGACCATGTGTTCTTTGATGCCTATTACGAGTTTGCCGCGGAGCATCGACCCGAAGGTCAGCGCTACAACCTCCGCTGGGTGCACCATTTCTAGACCATTGGCTTACCGATCCGATGAGTAACCAAAGCGTGGAACAATCAGCAGCGCCCGTCGACCGCCAGACGATGGATGTGGACATCGTTTGTGTCGGGTTTGGGCCGGCAACCGGCGGGTTCCTGACAACCGTGTCTCGTAAGTTGACGGGGGCGGACGGTACGCCAAAGACGGAAAGCTCGGTGATGCCCGGCGCACCCCCGCAAATCATCTGTTACGAACGCGCGGACGACATAGGATTCAGCGTGTCGGGTGTTGTGACAAGGGCGCGCGGCATTCGACAGACGTTCCCGGAACTTGACCCGTCCCAGATTCCCATGTGTGCGCCGGTCAAGCATGAGAAGGTGCTTTATCTTCTCGACCCCATCGGCGCGAGTCGACGGTCAGCCACCTTGCGAACAGTGGACACGTTGATTCGCGCGTTTAAGAGCTGTTTGCCGGTCGAGAATAGCGCCATCGAGTTGCCCTATATTCCGCCCTATCTGCAGAAACACGGCGGATTGGTCATGTCCCTCGGACAGTTCAATCAATGGGTCGGCGCCCAATTGATGAACACCGGCGCGGTGCAGATCTGGCCCGGCACACCTGTCGCCAAACCTCTGATCGAAAGCGACCGTGTCATCGGCGTCCGACTTGCCGATCAGGGAACGGACAAATCGGGTTCTCCCGAAGCGGGCTTCCTGCCGGGCATGGATGTCCGCGCCGCGCTGACAGTGGTTGGCGATGGCCCGGTCGGTCCCATCGGACGGCAGATCGATCAGCATTTCGGCATGCCCCAGGGCCATCACCAGCGCGATTGGGCGGTCGGCATGAAATTCGTGGTCAATCTGCCGGAGAATTGTCCGCTCGAAGCGGGCACGGTATTGCATACGCTTGGCTATCCGGAACCGGAGATCTTCGGGTTCCTGTACGTTTATCCCGACCGCATCGCCTCCCTCGGCATCTTCGTGCCATCCTGGTTCGAAAACCCGGTGCGCACAGCCTATCGTTATCTGCAACATTGGATGCTGCATCCCTGGCTGTGGCGCTACCTCAACGGCGGGACGCTACGTTCCTGGGGCGCCAAGACGCTGGGGGAATCCGGCCGGCTCGGCGAACCGCATCTTGTCGGTGACGGCTACGCGCGTATAGGCGAAGGTTCGGGCAGCACGAACGTCCTCACCGGTAGCGGGGTGGACGAGGCGTGGGCCACCGGCGTCCAACTCGGCGAGGCCGTGTTGGAGTTGCTCGAACAACACAAGCCGTTCACGAAGGAGAATCTTGAAGCGACCTATGTAAAACGGCGACGCGCCAGTTGGGTGGAAGCCGAAGGTCGCGTGGCCGAACGCGCACGGGATGGTTTTCACCGGGGCGTTGTCACAGGCCTCATCGGTATGGCATTGACGGGCGCAACGAAAGGCAGGCTCGCCGCACCCGTGGAACCGCGCTCCGCTCGGGAGCACACGCCGCCGTTGGAGAAATACTACAAGGACCGAATTCCCCTCTCGGAAATCGTGAGACTTCGTCAGGAATGTGCCGCCAAGGGCGTCAGTATCCACAACGCGCTCATGGACCGCGCGGGTTGGCCCGCGATCCCGTACGATGGCAAATTGCTCGTCTCGCACCAGGACGCTTTGTTGATCGGTGGAAAGGTGCAGGCTCCGGCCGGATATGCGGATCACGTCGTATTTCTGTACCCGGAACTCTGCGAGAAATGCGGCGTAAAAATTTGCATCGAGATTTGCAGCGGCCAGGCGATCACACCGGGTGGAAACGGAGCCCCGGCATTTGACCGGGAGAAATGCGTCCACTGCGGCGCGTGCATTTGGAACTGCACCACCCCCCATCCCGCCGACCCCGAGCGCGGCCTGATCGAGTTCCGCGCGGGCGCGGGTGGACTGCATTCCGCGGAGAATTGATGAACGCCTCGGTCATACTGGCTCATCCCGCGCCGGGAAGCTTCAACCACGCCATTGCCGACACCGCCGTACAAGCGTTGCGCGGTGCCGGACACCGCGTCGTGTTTCACGACCTGTACCAGGAACAATTCCCGCCGCTGTTTTCTGCGGCCGAAATCCAAGAGAACGCGGATTTGGATCCGGCGGTCGCCCGTCATTGCGCAGAAATCACCTCCGCCGATGGCATCATCATCGTCCATCCCAACTGGTGGGGGATGCCCCCGGCGATTCTTAAGGGTTGGATCGACCGCGTCTTGCGGCCCGGAATCGCTTACCGCTTCGTCGCCAACGACAAGGGTGAGGGCGTTCCACTGGGCCTGCTCAAGGCCCGAACAGCCATCGTCTTCAATACCGCCAATACGCCGGAGGAACGCGAGCACGAAGTGTTTGGCGACCCGTTGGACGCGCTTTGGAAGAAATGCGTGTTTGACCTGTGCGGCGTGCGCACCGTGCATCGCCGCACGTTTTCCGTGATCGTCACGAGTGCCGTCCAGCAACGCGTTGCCTGGCTGCGCGAAGTTAGCACCACCGTCGCGCGGTGTTTTCCCGCCGACACCCGACCGACCGAGGTGTCGAAATAGGACTTGCCGAGGTACACCGGAAATGCTAGCCCAAACAAACTGCAAGAGACGCACCGCTCTTACGCATCTTGCGCCCCGTTGCAACCAGTGTGAGGAACTGCGCTTATGAGCATAGCCTATCAAATTGTCGTTTGCGGAAGTATTGTGCCCGACCCGCTGCAAACGTTGGAACCCGTGCCGGGCGCGACTGGGCCAACGTTGAAAAATGAAATGATGTTGCCCGCCGTGCTGGATCCCTGGGCTTGGCACGCACTGTTTGAAGCGGCGCACCTGGCGAAAAACGCGCCGGGCAGCAAGGTGTGGCTTGTCAGCCTCGGCCCGAAAGCCAAACTCCAGCAAGTGATGATGACCGTCGCCCAGAAGGCGCCATTTGAGTTGATCGCAATCGACGGCTCCGCCAGCGGGTTTACCGAGGCGTCCGAAGTGGCGGCGGCGTTGGCGGGCGCCCTCCAGGCGATTCCCGGGTTCGATCTGTCGCGATTGCTGCTCTTCGGTGGCTGGGAATCCGCTTCGCGGGGTTCGAGCGCGACGATGCAAATCGTTGGCGAGCTGCTCGGGATCGTGAACCAGTTCCAGGGTGTGGACAAACTTACCATCGGCGCGGATGGCTCCATCGAGGTACTCGAACGGATCGAGGGAGGCAAACATCAGGTCTCCATTTGTGTCGGTCCGCCCGCGGTGTTTGGATGGGCCACCGGCAACCTGCCCGAGCCGCCGAATAATCCCCAGGTCGGCATGGCGAACATGCGCGGCATCATGCCCGCCCTGCAAAAGGCCGGGACCAACAAGGTGGGCGCGGCGGGCGTCACCTTTGCCAGCGTGGCGCTGCCGAAACAGCGTCGCGACACGAAAATCGTGAAAGATCTCAGCACCGACGAAATCGCTCGGGACATCGTTTCCTGGGTCACGAACGCCTGACGCGAAAGGAAAAGTATAACCGTGGACACAGTCTTGATTTTGATGCATGTGGAAAGAGACGCCGCGCCGGCCAGGTCGGCGCTGGAGGCGTTGGGCGCAGCCAGGGACGTTGCCGAAGCGTGCGGAGGGAACCTGGCCGTTGGTCTCATCGGCGAAGCTCTTCAGGCTGCCGCGAATCACATCGCCGGGTGCGGAGCATCCCGGTTCCTGGGAGTCGAGGGCGCCGAGTTCAGCCAGTCCCGATACGGTAGCGACATTGCCGCAGCCGAAGCGATCTGCCGGACTGCGAACCCGACAATTGTGATCGCTCCGGCCACCTCTCGCTGGAACCGGGTCATTGCGGGTTTGGCCCATCGTCTCGGTGGGCGCGCGGATACGCATGTGACGGACCTCGTCGCCGCGAAAGATGGGGTGACGATCACGCGTTGGTATTACCGCCAACGCATGGAGGCGGTACTGCAACGCTCGCACCGCCCTTGGTTCATTGCACTGGAGGCCGGCTGTCATGCACCCTGGAAAGGCAACGCTGGCACCGCAAAAATCGAGCTTCTCACCGCGTCCGTGCCCGAGGCCGGAAAACGCACAACTGTTACGGGCGTGAAAGCCCCCTCGTCGGGCCAACAGACGATCCGTCCGGACGCCGAACTGTTGTTCGTTGCCGGTGCCGGTTGGACCAAGAAGCAATCCGACGGTCAGACCCATGCGCCTGAAGCCGAAAGCTTGATCCGCGGATTTCTCCAGCTCACCAACGCCTCGCTCGGCAGCAGCAAATCCCTCGTGGACCTCAGCAAGGACGGGCAGGCGGTGCTGACTCTGATGACTCACTTGAACCAGATCGGCCAAACGGGCGCGACCCCGCGCCATCTCAAGGGCCTCTCGACCTGTTGTCACGGGGAAGAACCGCACGCCGTGGGCTGGCGGTTCATCACCGAGCGCCGCGCGGTGAACCTCGATCCCAACTGCGGTTGGGCGCGCGGCAAAACCGACGTGCTGTACGTGGCGGACGCATTCGAAGTGATGCGCAAAGTCAACGCGCTCCTCGCAGCAAGGCAGGCCTAGCATGTATGCCCCGAGAAAGTGTGATTTGAGCCAGACCGACGTGTTGGTCACAACACAGGAGCCATCGCAACTGGTTCTGGGCGAAAAGACATCACCAGACCGGATCGAGAAACCATGAACCCACTGATTTATTCTGCACTGGTCGTCTTGTACGTCGCGGTGATGTTGGCCGTCGGATATTGGTGCATGAAACGCACCAATAACGTCGGTGATTTCTTCCTGGGCGGTCGCAAGCTCGGACCCTGGATGAGCGCGTTCGCGTACGGCACCACCTATTTCTCGGCAGTGCTGTTCATCGGCTACGCCGGTCGGCTCGGCTGGGGTTTCGGCATCCAGACGATGTGGATTGTGCTCGGGAACACGTTCATCGGCACGCTCCTGGCCTGGTGGGTCCTCGCCGGACGCACCCGCGAAATGACCGCCCGGCTCAATGCGCTCACCATGCCCGAATTCCTCCGGGCGCGATACGACAGCATGCCGTTGCAGATTGTCGGCGCTCTCGTGGTTTTCGTCTTTCTGGTGCCGTATTCGGCTTCGGTGTACATGGGCCTGGGTTATCTTTTCCAGAAAACGCTCGGCCTGCAATATAATCAGGCGCTTGTCTTTCTTGCCGCATTGACGGGCGTCTACCTCGTCATGGGCGGCTATCTTGCCGTCGCCATCAGCGACTTCATCCGGGGCATCGTCGAGTTCCTGGGTGTTGCCATCATGGTCCTCTTGCTGACGGGCATGAAGGGGGGACTCGGGGCAAGCTTTGCCGCATTGCTGGATCCGAAATACATGCCGGCCCTTCACGCGCCGCCGCCACCCACGGGACCTCCCTTTCCCGGCTGGGTGACACTGTGGTCGCTCGTGCTGATCACCAGTTTCGGCCCGTGGGCCCTGCCGCAGATGGTGCAAAAGTTTTATTCCATCCGGAGCAAGGCCGACGTGAAACGCGCCATGCTCATCGCCACGATCTTTGCGCTGTTCATGTCCTTCGGCGCCTACTACAGCGGCGCGCTGACGCATTTGTTCTTCGCGAACCCGAAGACCGACCTCGCGCCGATCGTCGATGCCGTCACCAAAAAGCCGAATCTCGACCTGCTCATGCCGTTCTTCATCACAACCTATGTCCCGACGTGGTTGGTGCTGATCATTCTGCTGATGGTGTTTTCGGCGTCGATGTCCAGCCTCTCGTCGCTGGTGCTGGTGAGTAGTTCGGCCATTGCCATCGACATCTATGGCGCCTCCGTCAAACGCGAGGAGAAGCAACAGCAAATCATGCGGTTGATGCGCGTGCTCTGCGCCGTGTTCGTGGCGCTCTCGCTCCTGATCGCGGTGAGCAAAGTGGACGTGATTGTGAACCTGATGGTGATCGCCTGGAGCGCGTTGAGCGGCGCGTTCCTGGCACCCTATCTGTACGGCCTTTTCTGGCGGCGCGCGACCAAAGCCGGCGCCTATGCCAGCATGATTTCGGGAGTCGGCACGGCTGTCGGCTTGTTCTGCTATTGGGGCAAGCCTCACATCCCCGTGTCGGGCGCGATTGCGATGTTCGTGCCGCTGCTGGTGATGCCCGTTGTCAGCCTTCTCACATCGCCGCCCGACGAGGCACATCTGGCGAAATGTTTCCCCCCTGTGAAAGAAAAGTAATCGACCAACGCGAAACCCTGAACCACAGTTCCAAACCAACAAAAGGATGAACTGGCAATGAGAATCAAAACACTCCCGTTAACGGCGGTCTCACTGGCGTTCGCGTTTATCGCGACCACCGCGCCGACCCAAACAACCGGGACAAACGTGGTAGCGGGCGCTTCCAGCGCGACGCCACCGGCGATCTGGAGATTTGACGAGTTCGCCAAACTAGTCAAGAGTCCCCCCGGTTATCAGCTCAATTGGGGCGGCGATTTGCGCGTGCGCGATGAGTACTTCAACAATGCGTTGAGCCTGACCTCGGACCCCCACTTCAGTCCGCTGTTTGGTCCCGTGCACGAACAGGAGGTACTCCGTTTCCGCAGCCGGGTTTGGGCCACCTTATTCCCGACCAACGACATATCGCTAACCGTCCGCCTGACCGCCGAACCACGGGAGTTCCTGAAACAATCGACCTACGACACGTTCTTCGATCGCTCGGGCATGCAGTGGCGCTACGGGATTTTCGACAATCTCTACCTGCGCTGGAAGAGTCCGTTCGGCACCCCATCGACCTTGACGTTCGGTCGCCAGGATATCTTTCTGGGAGACGGCTGGCTGGTCGCACAGGGCAGTCCCGAGGTCGGGTCGTTCTACTATTACTTCGATGCGGCCCGCTTGACTTGCAATCTCGAACAGCAACACACGACCATTGATGCCATCGGCATTGTCCAGTTCGCCCGGCCAGACGCCTGGCTGCCCACCCTCGGACCATCCGGATCCGTGCCCGGCGACCCCAACGCCATGCTCTCGACCAGCCAAAACGAAAAGGGCGCCATCCTATGGGTCGCCAACAAGAGCATCCCGGCCGCCAACGTGGACGGCTTCTTCATTTACAAACATGATACCCAGCTCGACAACCCGCCGCTGAGTCTCTACGGAGATAATGGAGACATCTACACGATCGGAGGCTGCCTCTCAGGACTGCTGGAGGACCATTGGAAGTATACTGCCGAAGGCGCTTACCAATTCGGGCGCAAGCAAGATCCGAACCTCAACCAGGGTGACGACAACCCCCTGCTCGCCCTTTCCGCGCAGACCACCGGATACCGCGACCTCGAAGCATTTGGGTTGCAGGATAAGCTGACCTATCTATGCAAGGACGAATGGAACGATCAGCTCAGCCTCTCGTTTGAATTTCTCTCCGGCGATAAGCGAAATACGAGAGATGACGAGATGTTCGACGTGTTGTGGGGCCGGTGGCCGCAATGGAGCGAAATGTATAACATCTACAGTTATGTCCCCGAAACCCGCGTCGGCCAGACCGCCAATCTCATCCGTTTCGGCCCGACCTGGACCGTGACCCCCGTCAAGAAGCTGGACTTCAGCCTCAGCTACTACGCCTTGTGGGCTGATCAGGATGCGCCCACGCGAGCGATCGGAGAAGCGCCCGTGTTTGCTCAAGACTCGTTCAGCAACAGCGGCGACTTTCGCGGCCATTATCTCCAGGCGATCCTGAAGTATAAATTCAACGACTACGTCAGCGCCCACCTCTGGAGCGAGTTCCTCTGGGAAGGCGATTTCTACGCTCATGAACAGATGATGGATTTCCTGCGCGCGGAAGTGATGTTCACGTTCTAGCGCCACTCGGAAATAAACATGTTCTGGGACCAGAAAACCGAAACCATCGAACGCGCCGCCCTGGAGGCGCTGCAACTCAAGCGCCTCCAGGCGACCGTGCGCCGCGTGGCGCGCAAGGTGCCGCTCTATCGGCAGAAACTTGCTGGTGGCGGCGTGAAGCCGCGTGATGTCCAGTCGCTGGCCGACGTGCGCCGGCTGCCGTTCACGACCAACGCCGACCTGCGCGACGCCTATCCCGCCGGGCTGCTCGCGGTCGCATCCGAGGAGGTGCTGCGATTGCACACGTCCAGCGGGACCACGGGTAAACCGAAGGCGCTGTTTTTCTCGCGCCGGGACGTGGCCAACGCCGCCGAGTTGATGGCCCGCTGCTTGGTCATGACCGGCGTGACCCGCCGTGACGTGCTCCAAAACATGATGACCTACGGCCTGTTTACCGGCGCATTGGTCATGCACTACGGCGCGGAAAAAGTCGGTTGCCTGGTGATTCCCGCCGGGCCGGGCAACTCCGAGAAACAACTGCTCCTGATGCAGGATTTCCGCACGACGGTCATTCACGTCACCCCGAGCTACGCGCTGTACCTCGCCGACTTCCTCCAGAAGAAAGGCGTCGATCCGCGCCGGGACCTGGCACTGCGCAAGGCATTCGTCGGCGCGGAACCGTACACGGAGGAAACGCGCCGCAAAATCGAGCAGGCGCTGGGAATCGACGTGTACAATTCCTACGGGCTGTCGGAGATGAACGGTCCCGGCATCGCCTTCGACTGTGAACACAAGTGCGGGATGCATCTCTGGGAAGACAATTTCCTCGTCGAGATTGTTGACCCGCGGACCGGCGAACCGCTGCCCGACGGACAAACGGGTGAGTTGGTGCTGACCACCTTGTGCCGCGAAGCGATGCCGTTGTTGCGGTACCGCACCCGCGACATCACGTCGATCATCCCCGGCCCCTGTCCGTGCGGCCGCACCCACCGGCGCCTCCATCGCATCACCGGCCGCTCCGACGACATGCTGATCGTGCGCGGCGTGAACATCTACCCGCAACAGATCGAACGCGTGTTGATGAGCCTGCCCAGCGTGGGCCGAAACTATCAGATCGTGCTCGACGGTCTGGACGAAATGACCATCAATGTCGAACTGGCCGCCGACGGGTTCGATGGCCATGTCGAACACATGACCCGCCTTCAATCCGAGATCGTTGATCGGTTGCGGGCGGAGATCCTGACGAAACCCAAAGTCCATCTCATGCCACCGGGCACGTTGCCGGTCAGCGAAGGCAAGGCCAAACGGGTCATCGACAACCGGTCGCTCTAGCGCCGGAAAGGAAGCCACACCATGAGCGCTGTCAATCTCATCGCCGTGTTCGCCGAGAACCAACTCGGCCAGATGGCCCGCATTACCCAGGTGCTCGCCGACGCGGACATCAATATCCGCTGGGTCACCATCGCCACCAACGAGAGTCTCGGTGTCATCAAGTTCCTCGTGGACAAGTGCGACCTGGCCCACCAACGGCTCCACGAAAAGGGCTGGACGGTCTCGCTCGTCGAAGTGCTCGCCATCGAAGTCGAAGACCGGCCCGGCGGACTCCACGCCGTGGCCGATTGCCTGGCCCGCAACCGGATCAATGTCGAGAACTCGTCCGGTTTCGTCTCTCATAATCGTGCGGTATTGTTGATCGAGGTCCAAGACGTTCCCGGAGCTCAGCAGATCCTCGCCAACCAGGGCTTGCACCTGTTGTCCCAGGAGGAAATACTGAAGCTCTGAGTCACAAGGAGCTTTCATGAAGGACATCAAACAAATCTTCACCCAGGACCAGTACGCCAAACTCTCCGGCATCGAACTGCTCTCCGCCTCGCCGGGCCATGCCGTCGCCCAGATGCCGATCCACCCGCATCACCTGAACGCCGTGGGCAGCGTCCAGGGCGGCGCCATTTTCACGCTTGCCGACCTCGCGTTCGCCGCCGCATCCAACGCTCACGGCAAAGTCGCCGTCGGCATCAACGTCAGCATCACCTATATGAAGGCCGTCAGTTCCGGCACCCTGCGCGCCGAAGCCCGCGAGCTCTCCGCGAACCCCAAGCTCGCCAGCTACACCGTGAATATCACCGACGACCGCAACACCCTCATTGCCGTTTTCCAGGGCTTGGTCTATCGCAAGGATCAACCCCTCCCACACGCCCCACAAGGATGACGTTTTTGCCCTAAAACGGGCATCCGAACCCCATCCAAACACCCCAAATCGAGGTGCGAGGGTAGCACCGAGATGGCGTCGTGTCGTTTCGAGGCCCGAAGGGCAGCGTGATCGGGAAGAGAACGCTGCCAACAAAGCCATTTTTAGCAAAACGAAGCCAATTGAGAAAACGATGCAATTTGGCTTCTAACTCCCTTTCCATTAAGCCACTCCACAAGTTGAAAAACCTCAAAAAATTGGCTTCGTTTTGCAGAAAGCGTGTTTTCGCGCAGCCCCGCCTTCCCCTTGTCTTCTTCCCCCTGATCGCGGGCCGGTCGTTTCACTTCCCACCGTCGTCATCCTGAGCTTGTCGAAGGATCTCTGTGGGTTCCCACGCCACTTCCCCGGACGGTCGACGCTCACACGCTCCACGCTATTCCGTCCTCCCCCGCCCCGACCATGTCAAAGAACAAAATACAACCGCGCTGACAATACACTATAGCATACAGACTGTCCAGCCCTTTCTGCTGGCCGGTCAAAAACCGAAATGGGTGCCGCGTGCGAAGTCGAGTCCGCGACACGCGCCGAATGTTTGCGGACGGCGCAAATGGCCTAAAACCGCGTGATCTTTTAACAAAATGTTGTTTTTTGTCGAACCAGCCTTTCTGGGGAGGGCCGGAGACCGTCAGGTTTGCTGTCCGTTAGATGCGACTCTTGTCTTTCACTGCGCCCCGTTTTGACTTGGAAGGGGCGACACAGCGAGCTAGTCTCACAACGCGATGGCGGCGCTTCAGACAGAAATACGATTCGGTGAGCGGGTGCGCAAGGGTCAGCGTCCGCCAGAAACCGTGCCGATTGACTTGTCCTTTCCTGAGGATGAAGTCAATGAGCTGGCGCAGCTTGAGTGCTACAACAAGCACCTGTTTCGTCCAAACACGTACCTGCACAAATGGTGGGCGCGTCGCTCTGGCACAACATTCCGTTACATCCTGAAGCAGTTGGTCGCGGATGCCGATTTACGCAATTACTACAAGCCGGGAGGACTGGAGGGCGTCACCGTGCTCGACCCAATGATGGGCGGCGGGACGACAATTCACGAAGCAATTCGGATGGGCGCAGACGTCATCGGCTTCGACCTTGACCCGATTCCAGTCTTGCAGGCACGAGCGTCGCTTGCACGGGTTTCACCGGCGGCAGCCGAGCAAGAGTTTGCAAAGTTCTGGCAACAGCTGACAAAGAAACTCGCGCCGTACTTTCAGACGGCTTGTCCAAAGTGCCGAGAGGTAGTCGAGGCGCAGTTCATCCTACACGGCGTACGGAAACAATGCGGCTGCGGAGAAGCCTTGGTCGTGGACTCGTTCCAGCTACGGGAAGAACCCGACGGCAGCGAGATCAGGTTAGAGAAGTTTTATCCCGAGAAGATGCTAAAGCGTGGGAAGCAAACGTGGAAACTCTTTGAGAAGGGACACGACCGGTGTGAAACCTGTGCAACAGATTTGCGCGACCCTGATGACACGGAATTCGCCTCCCGTTACGTGCCACTGATTGTGGTGGGGAAATGCTCTCAGCATGACCAATTTTTCAAGGCGGCAGATGATGCCGATCTGGCCCGCATTCAGAAGGCGCGGCGTGCGGCCGTGCGATTGAATCTGCCGGCGGACAGCGAGCTTCAAGTCCCATCCGGCCCGAAGTCTCGTGACTTGCTGAGCCGAAAGGTGTCAAGCTACAGGGAGCTTTTCTCAGCCCGACAGCTTCTCTATCTGGCGGCGGCTAAACAAGCGCTCGACGCGGTCGAGCAAGAGCATCGCCTATGGTTGGGGCTGCTAATCTCGACCTCTCTGGAATACCACTGCATGCTGACAGGTTACAAGGGGGCGGACAAGCGACGTGCCGGTGCGATTCGGCATGTGTTTTCCCATCACGCCTACTCATTTCCATACACCGCACTTGAGGCGAATCCGGTTTTCTCACAGAGCACATCAGGAACGCTCCGCCGCCTTTTCAAGGATCGTGTAGCTGCTGCGTACGAATGGGCGAACGAACCGATTGAACGCCAGAAGACAACGGCCGGCTGGCGGAGGGTATCTGTCCTCGGCGAGGTGGACGGCGGACAGGAAGTAGCCAGCTTCGATGATCTAGCCGGCGGAATTCGGCGCTTTCTCATTGGGCAAAGAGATTCTTCAAAGCTACCTTTGCCAGATCGCTCCGTAGACTTTGTCGTAACCGATCCCCCGTATTTTGACAGCGTGCAATACAGTGACTTGTCGCATTTCTTCCGTGTCTGGCTGCGCTGGTTACTCCCGGATCAGGCCGACTGGCACTTCACTGCTTCCTCGTCGGCTGTCGCTGAAACCGAGGTTGAGGCTGAGAAGTTTGGCCGCGTTCTTGGCGCGATCTTCGGTGAATGCAATCGTGTGCTTCGACGGCCACACGGCCGTCTGATTTTTACGTATCATCACTGGCGAGCCGAAGCATGGACGCAACTCACCTTGGCACTGCGCACTGCCGGATTCCGTCTGGTCAATACATTCACAGTTTACTCAGAAAACCCTGTTTCGGTCCATATCCGGCAACTAAACGCGCTTAAGCACGACTCGGTTTTAATCTTCGAGCCAGCAAGCGGCGAGAAGTCGCAGCGATGGGACAGACCGTCGCCAGCTACCAATGGCGACAGCTACCAGTTCTGTCGTCGTTGCGGAGCTTTATTGGGCTGGCTGTTAGATTCTCACTTGGACTCGACCCAGATTGCCGGCGCCTGGCTCGACATGTTAAAAGGAAACTGAATGCCAAAGTTCCCAGCAGAAATCTACGGCCATCACTGGCAATCGACCAATGCCGCCGCGCAACGTGACCGACGACAATATCGCTGCCCATTCATGGACGAGCGTTGCGATAAGAAGAGCCGCTTGGTTAAACCCCCTTTCGGCGTCTGCTCAGCAGAAGTAGGAGGCGACGCGATTGTGCTATGCCCGAATCGATTCCTGGAAGGCGGACGAGTCTTCACTGAAATCGCGGAACATCATTTCCACACAACCACTAACCTTCTGAGATTCAATGAAGTGGGTCTGAAACGTGTTGGACGCTTTGACTACGTACTTGTCCAGCACAAGCCAGTGAGCGATCAGATCGAAGACTTCGTCGTGGTGGAGTTTCAAGGCGGTCAGACCACAAGTACCGGTAAATTGGTTCAAGGGTTCAAGGATTTCTTCAAGGGGTTGCCGGTGGGTGACCGCAACTACGGTTTTGAGATCAACAAGGCGGACATTTGGAAACGCACGTTCACACAGATCCTAAACAAAGGCATCGTGCTGGAACACTGGGGTCACCAAATTTACTGGGTGGTTCAAGAGCAGATCTTCCAAGACTTGGTTTCCCGTTACAATCTGCAGGGACTTGGCTACAACCCGAAGCACTCGACGGTGTTCGCCCTGTACGACCTCGTGCCCCATGGCAAGGCGTTCCGTCTCACCCACAAGCGTTTCGTCTCTGCGTCCGTTGACGACCTGTTTCGTGCCTTCCGCACCAACCCTAACATCCCGTCGAAACAAGACTTCATGGATAAACTCAGCGCGAAAATCTCTGCGCAGTTGAAGCTCGACCTTCAGGTCAGGCGGTCTCGGTAAGCTTGTCCTAGGTGGGCAAGCCCATCTCATCAGGCTGGATCACGTCTCGCCATCCCATCCTCTCCAGCCAACTGGCTGTCTACGCCCGCCGGAACAACTCGACGTCCCGCAGCACATTGACGCCGTTGGCTTTCAGGACTTGCTCCGCCTTGTCGGGGTTTTCAAACCGGAACACCAGCGCCGCCTTGCCCCCGCGCTTCTCGGTGAACGCGTACATGTACTCGATGTTCAACCCCGCCTGATCGACAATCTCCAGGATCCGCGACAGGCCCCCGGGTTCATCCGACACCTCAATGGCCAGCACTTCCGTGACCCTGGCGACGAACCCGGCCCGCTCGAAAACCGTCTTCGCCTTCTCCCAGTCTTGCACGATCAGCCGCAGGATGCCGAATTGTTCGGTGTCGGCCAGCGACAGCGTGACAATATTAATCCCCGCCTTGGTTGCTTCCGCGCACGCCGCGCGCAATTGACCGGGTTTGTTTTCCAGGAAGACAGAAACTTGGTGGATTTTCATAGTTTGCGTTTGTCAATCACGCGTTTGGCCTTGCCTTCACTCCGGGGAAGGCTCCGCGGCGCCACCAACCGGATCGCCACCCGAATCCCGGTGATGGTCTCGATGGAATGCACCAGCTTCCGCTGCAAGTCCTCCAGGACCCGCACCTCATCACTGAAAACTTCCGGCGTCACCTCCACCTGCACCTCCATCTGGTCCAGGTCCTGTTCCCGTGTCAGCACAATCTGATAATGCGGTAGCGTGCCTTCGACCCGCAGCAGCGCGGCCTCGATCTGCGACGGGAACACGTTCACGCCGCGAATGATGAACATGTCGTCGCTGCGCCGCCCGATTCGTCGCATCCGCCGCAGGGTGCGGCCGCACGGGCAGGGCTCGGCCACCAGCGCCGTGATGTCCCGTGTGCGATACCGAATCAACGGCATCGCCTGTTTGCTGAGCGTCGTCAGCACCAATTCGCCTTCGCTCCCCATCGGAAGCGGTTCCAACGTTTCCGTATCGACGATTTCCGCGAGAAAATGATCTTCAAAAATATGGAGCCCGTTTTGGCAGGAGCATTCAATCGCCACGCCGGGACCGATGATTTCCGTTAAACCATAAATATCGTAGGCCTTGAGACGACTTTCCGCCTCGATGCGCTCGCGCATGCCTTGCGTCCATGGCTCGGCCCCGAAGATGCCCGCCCGCAACGGGAGCTGCTTGAAATCCACACCGAGCTGCGCCCCCTGGTCCAGCAAGTGCAGGAAGTAACTCGGCGTGCAACAAATGGCAGTAACCCCGAAATCTTTCAGCACGGTAATCTGCCGTTCGGTGTTGCCTCCCGATATGGGGATCACCGTCGCCCCGAGCGCTTCCGCGCCGTAATGCGCGCCAAGACCGCCGGTAAACAGCCCGTACCCGTACGCGTTCTGCAGGATGTCACCGGCATGTAACCCGCATGCGGCGAAACTGCGCGCGATGACCTCCGTCCACACCGCAATGTCCTCCCGCGTGTACCCGACCACGATCGGCTTGCCGGTCGTGCCGCTGGACGCATGCAGGCGGACCACGTCGCGCAGGTCGCTCGCGAACAACCCATACGGATACGTGTCGCGCAGGTCGGTCTTGATCGTGAACGGCAGCTTGTGGACGTCGTCGAGCGTGTGAATGTCCCGCGGTTTCAATTTGCGCTCGTCCATCCGCTGCCGAAACAATTTCACATGATCGTACGCACGCGTGACAATCGCCTGGAGCCGTGCCAACTGTGTCGCCTGCAGCGCCGACGCGGACATGTAATCGGGTGCGCTGACGGGATGACGTTCAGTGGTGTCCATGGATCACACGGTTTTTCGCCCCAGCGCGAACGCCTGGAGATTGGCGGCGTGCAGCTTGTCGGGAAACGCCGCGCCGATGGCCTCCAGCCAGACCGCTTCCGGGAAGTCCAGATGCTGGCTCAAAACGCCGAGCAAGGCAACATTGAAACTCTTTTTGTTGGTCAGCTTCGCCGGGTCCACGGCGTCAGGCGCGATCAATATGCCTCCGGAACGCAATTGCTGGCGGTTGACCTCAATCTGGTCCGGGGCGACCACCACGAGGTAATCCGCTTCGCCGCTCGGCACCATCGGGCTGAAGACTTCTTTTCCAAACCGCACGTCGCTGCTGACCGAACCGCCGCGCTGGCTCATCCCGTGCAGTTCGCTCTGTTTCACGTCCCGCCCGCTTCGGAACGCCACGTCCGCGACGATCCCCGCCGCCTTGAGCACCCCCTGGCCACCGAGGCCGGCGATGACGATGTTGATGACGCCGTCGTTCATTCTGGTCCGTCCAATACCGCCGTACACGCCTGGTTGGCCGCGCGCTCGTATTCCTTGATCTTGCCGGCGATCAGCAGGCACGGCCGGCGGGCAATGATGAGATTGAGTTGCCTGTTCGCAAGGCACGCCTGCACCAGTTGCGCGAACTTGCCGGGGTCGACCGACGGATCGGAAACGAACACGTTCTTGAGGCCAAGCGCCCGTCCCAGATCCTCGAACGACACCTTGCCGGTCGGCTCGTGTTCCAGGGTCCGGCCCGTGCCGGGATGTTCCTGGTGACCGGTCATCGCCGTCGTGCTGTTGTCGAGAATCAGCACGACGTGCCCCGTCGGTGGCGGGTTGTAGACCATCTCCACGAGGCCCGTAATGCCGCTGTGCACAAACGTGCTGTCGCCGATCACGCTGACTACGCGCCGCGCCTGTTCGGGCGGCAACACGTGGCGCAGCCCCAGACCGACGCCGATGCTCGCCCCCATGCAAACGCAACTATCCATCGCTTCGAAGGGCGGCAACACGCCCAACGTGTAGCAGCCGATGTCTCCCGCGACGATGCAATCAAGGTTGTGCAACGCCTCGAACACGTTGCGGTGGGAACAACCCGGACAAAGTTGCGGCGGTTTCCCGGGCACGGGAGCCGGTTCCGGCGAGGTGTCGCCCGCCAGGATCCGGCGCACGCGCGCAACGCTCAGTTCGCCGAACCGGTACATCTCCGGCTGGCTCTCGACCTTCACACCCGCGGCACGGATCGCCTCGGCCAGATACGGATCGCCTTCCTCGATCACGAGACAGCGATTCACCCCCGCGGCAAACGCGCGGATTTTCTCCAGCGGCAGGGGATGGGTCATCCCCAGCTTCAGGAAAGGCGCCCGAGGCGCCGCCTCACAGGCATGGAGGTACGCGACGCCCGAGGCGATGATGCCCAGGGTCGTATCGCCCGGTCGATCGCGGTTGAGCGGCGATGATTCGTTCCACTGGCTGATCTCGGCCAATTTCTTGCGCAGCCGCCGATGCGCGGGCTTCGCGTTGGACGGGATCATCACCAGGCTTTTGACATCCCGTTCAAACCGTGGCGTTGGCGGCGGGGAAATCGTTCTCGTGGGCAGGACGACAGACTTGGAGTGGCACACGCGCGTGGTCATCCGCAACAACACCGGCAAATGCCAGCGCTCGGAAATCTCGACCGCCGCCAGCGTGAAATCATACGCCTCCTGCGCGTCGGATGGCTCGATCATCGGCACGCCGGCGGCCACGGCGTAGCGGCGGTTGTCCTGTTCGTTCTGGCTGGACGTCAACCCGGGATCGTCCGCCGACACCACGATCAACGCGCCGATCACCCCCGTGTACGCCGCGGTAAACAACGGGTCGGCCGCGACGTTCAGGCCGACGTGTTTCATCGTCGCCACGGCCCGGGCCCCGGTAAACGCCACGCCCAGCGCCACTTCGAGGGCGACTTTCTCGTTGGGTGCCCATTGCGCCCGGCCGCCGATCTTCGAGAAATTCTCCAGGATTTCCGTGGACGGCGTGCCGGGATAACCCGTGCCCATCGCCACGCCGGCATTCAGCGCTGCCAGCGCCACCGCTTCATTGCCGCTGAGGAGGAGTCGATGGGTGGTCGTCATTGTGCAAATACCTCGGTGACCCACGGCGGTGGTCGGATTGGTTTGCCGGTCGGATCGGTGACCGCGTGGATGGTGTAGCCGCGAGCCACCGGCGCGCCGCTCTCGGACTGGACAATCTCCACGTCGACGCGAAGACGCACTTTGCCCACCAGCGAGCCCCTGCTCGTCATCTTCAGCAAATCATCGTAACGCGCACGCCCTTGATATTCGACGTGCGACTCCACCAGCGGCAGGAACGCGCCGCGCCGCTCCATCTCCGCGTAGGGCAATCCGCATGCGCGCAGCAATTCCGTGCGTCCGCATTCAAACCATTCGAGGGCGCGCGAATTGTAGAACGTACCCATCTGGTCGGTTTCGCTGTAGCGAACCCGAAATAAAATTGTGTGTTCCATCAAACCAATCCACCACCATGGAAACACAAACGGGAGGAAACAACAATGTCAGGTTATCAGAACACGCCAGGAAATCAAGCGCCTACGCAAGATGAGATCACAGATGGCCTATGGACAATCGAGCGGCTAATTGACGAAGTGACGCAATACTGATAAGCTCTGGCTGTGAGCCGATTCGCAGTAATTGCGATTCTTTCTGCGAGCTTGCTCCTGATCGCAGGCTGTGCGTCGGGTGTGCCTGAAATACCTAAAACAACGTGGGACTGGACGGGGGACTGGAAAGATTGGCACCCCACATACAGCAGCAATAACGCACGCGGTGAGGACCTGGGTGTTGAGGAGGTAAATGGACGGGGAATGCAACCCGCTCTTCCAGATGCCCCCTAGTTTGCGCCAGCCAATCTTGTCAGTAGCAACAATCTGTTAGATCACGACCGGCCATCGACCCCGAGCGCGATAATCATTGACAAACGGCCTGAGATTGTGAAAAATTTCACTAAGTCCCTGCGACCGCGCCGTGGTTTACGGGGAGCGCCACCGTGAAGCTCAAGAGTTTCTTAGATAGATGGTACTGCGATTGCTCGCCGGATCCCGGTGATCTTCCCGATCCGCGCCGTTCGCCCCGGACCATTCCCGCAACCCACCCTTTCCCTCTTCGGTTTCAGGGAACAGGAGGCCCGTCATGAATATCCAGGAACTCCAGAAACTCAGAGAGCGGGCACAACGACATGTTGCCTTGCGTGGAGCGAAGAAGAAGTACCGCATTGTGTTCAATATGAGTACCGCAGCCATTGCCGCCGGCGCGCGCGATGTTATGACCACCACACTCGATGAACTCGAAAGGCGTGGCATTGACCACGTCGAAATCGTGGTCAGTGGCGACACGGGACTCTGCGTCGAGGAACCTGTCGTCCGCGTCGAGGGCAAGAGCGGCGTGATGGTCACGTACGCGAAAGTCACACCGACTGCCGCCCGCCGAATTGTGGCCGAGCATTTGGAAGGCGACAAGGTGGTCGAGGGTTTCGCCGTCGGTAAAGTCAAAGGACCCCGTCAAGGCAAGTGACGCCAACGAAGGAAGGGAACTATGTCCATGGCCACCACCCCCCAGCACGGCCAGGCCACCGCGACCAAAGAGCCGCCGGTTGACTTCGGCCGCCTCACCCGCATTTTGGAACAATTTAAGGGCCAGAAAGGGGCCCTCATCCCGATCCTCCAGCGCACTCAGGACCTTTACGGCTACCTGCCGCGCCCGGCGCTCGCATTCATCTCGAAACAAACGCGCATCCCACTGAACCGCATCTACGGTGTCGCGACGTTCTATGCGCAGTTCCATCTGAAACGCCGCGGGCGCAACCTCGTTCGCATCTGCGATGGCACCGCCTGCCACGTGCGTGGTTCAGGGAGAAACCTCGACGCGCTCCAGCACGCCACCGGCATCGCCGCCGGCGAAACCTCGCCCGACTACAAGCTCACGCTCGAAGTCGTCTATTGCCTCGGTTCGTGCGGCATCTCGCCGGTCGCGCTGGTGAATGAAACGGTTTACGGACGGCTCAACTCCGACACGCTCATTCAACGTGTCAAAGCACTCGACTAACCAGGACCACGCCATGGCCAAACTCAATACCATCCAGGACCTGGCGCAACGACGCGAACAATTCCAGCAGGCACTGGCCGCTCGCACCCAGGCTCGCGCCGCCATCTTTGTCGGCGCCGGCACCTGCGGCATTGCCGCCGGCGCGCGCGAGACGTTGCACGCCATCCAACAGGAACTCGCTCGCCGGAAACTCACAGTGCCCGTTGCCAGCGTCGGCTGCATCGGCATGTGCGCCAAGGAACCGCTCGTGGACATCCAGCTCAATGGCGGTTCGCATGTGTTTTATGCCAACATCCAGCCCGACATGGTGCCGCGTCTGATCGAGGAACACGTCGTCAACGGCCGGCCGGTCCGGGAATGGGCCATCTGCCGCATGGCCGAAACCGAACCGCCCGCCGACGAGCCGCAGGCGATTCAAAACGTCCCGCAATTCCGTGACCTGCCATTCACCGGCAAACAAATCCGGATCGTGCTCTCCAACTGCGGCATCATCGATCCAGAAAAAATTGAAGAGTACATCGCCCGCGACGGTTACCGCGCACTCGCCCGCGCCCTCGCCGCGTGGTCGCCCGAGGAAGTCATTCGCGAAATCAAGGAATCCGGCTTGCGCGGCCGCGGCGGCGGGGGGTTCTCGACCGGCATGAAATGGGAACTGTGCCGCAAATCGCCCGGCGACATCAAGCACGTCATCTGCAACGCCGACGAGGGCGATCCCGGCGCGTTCATGGACCGGTCGATCCTCGAAAGCGATCCGCACGCCGTCCTCGAAGGCATGGCCATCGCCGGTTACGCGATGGGCGCGCGGGAAGGCATCATTTACTGCCGCGAAGAATACCCGCTCGCCATCGACCGGCTCGAAGCGGCCATCGCACAGGCCACCGACCTCGGATTGCTCGGCACGAACATCCTCGGCACCCAGTTCAGCTTTGACATTGTCCTCAAAGGCGGTGCCGGCGCATTTGTTTGTGGCGAAGAAACCGCCCTCATCGCCTCCATCGAAGGCCGCCGCGGCGAACCGCGTCCGCGTCCGCCGTTCCCCGCCGTCAGCGGTCTCTGGGGCAAACCGAGCAACATCAATAATGTGAAGAGCTACGCGATGGCGCCGCGGATCATCCTTCGCGGCGCGGCGTGGTTCAAAACCATCGGCAGCCCCAAATCGCCCGGCACCGCCGTCTTCGCGCTCACCGGCAAAGTCAACAACACCGGCCTCATCGAAGTCCCGATGGGCATTCCGCTCGGCGATATCATTTTCGACGTCGGCGGCGGCATCCCCGGCGGCCGGTCGTTCAAATCCGTCCAAACCGGCGGCCCGCTCGGCGGTTGCCTGCCGGCCTCGTCGCTGAACACGCCCGTCGATTTCGATTCGCTTCAGGAAGCCGGTGCGGTGATGGGCAGTGGCGGCATGATCGTCGTGGACGACGATACCTGCATGGTCGAACTGGCGAAATACTTCCTCACGTTCGCCGCCGCCGAATCGTGCGGCAAATGCGTCCCCTGCCGCATCGGCGGCCAGCGCCTGCTGGAAGTGTTGACCCGCATCACCGAAGGCCAGGGCACACGCAACGATCTCCAGACCATCCGCGACATATCCGCCCACATGATGAGTTCGTCGCTGTGCGGCCTCGGCCAGCGCACGCCCGGCCCCCTGATGTCGGTCTTGCGGTTCTTCGAACAGGAAATGCTGGCCCACATCGACGAACATCTCTGTCCGTCCGGCCAGTGCAAAAAGCTCGTCCGCGCCAAGTGCGTCAACACCTGCCCCGCCGGCGTGGACTCGCCGGCATACCTGGCGCTCATCGCGCAGGGCCGGTATGCGGAGGGCCTCGCCATTCATCGGGAACGCAATCCGTTCGCCATCATCTGCGGGCGGGCCTGCCCGGCGTTTTGTGAAACCAAGTGCCGTCGCGCCGAACTCGATGAACCGATCGCCATCCGCATGACCAAACGGTTCATGGCCGAGCACGAACTCGGAGCGCCGTGGACGCCGGAACCGCTCGGCACGCCCGAGCAACGTCTGACCCGGGCCGGCAAGAAAGTGGCTGTGATCGGCGCGGGTCCTGCGGGCCTCACCGCTGCGTTACGTCTGGCCCAACTCGGCTATGGCGTCACCGTGTTCGAAAAACTTTCCGTGCCCGGCGGCATGATGAGCTGCGCGATTCCGGAATACCGTCTCCCACGCCAGCCGTTGTTCCTCGAAATCGACAACATCAAGCGCGCCGGCGTCGAGATCCGCTGCGGCCAGACACTGGGCAAAGATTTCACGCTCGACGAGTTGTTCGACAAGCAGGGTTTCCACTCCGTCGTGCTCGCGATCGGCGCCTGGCGCAGCCGTCAACTCGGCGTCGCCGGCGAAGACAAGACTGGCGTCATCAACGGCCTCGATTTTCTCCGCGAAATCGCGCTCGACTCGTGCCGGCGGGCTCTCGGCGGCGTTTCCGCGGCCAACATCCCCGACCTGCGTGGCAAACGCGTCGGCGTGGTCGGCGGCGGCGACGTGGCCATCGATGCCGCCCGGGTGGCATTGCGGCTCGGCGCCCGCGAAGTCCACGTCATGTACCGCCGCACCGGCGACGACATGCCGGCAACGCACTTGCCCGAAGAAATCGAAGGCGCGCTCCACGAAGGCATCCGGTTTCAGACGCTGGTCAATCCGGTTGAGATTCTCGGCAATGGCGCTGTCACCGGCGTGCGGCTCATGCGCCAACGGCTCGCCGAATTCGACGACACCGCACGCCGTAAGCCGGTCGCGATGGAATCGGAAAGTTTCACATTGCCGCTCGACTTCCTCATCCCGGCGATCGGCCAGACGCCGGATTTATCGTGGATGAAACCGGACCAACTCACCACCACGCGCGGCCATACTTTCGTCGTCAACGAAGCATTCGGCACCAGTCGCCCGGGTGTGTTCGCCGCGGGCGACGCCGTGACCGGGCCGGCGACGATTGTCCAGGCGATTGCGCACGGGAATCTCGTCGCGGTCGCCGTGGATGAATGGCTCCGCACGGGCCAGATGTCGAAGCCACGATTCGTTACGCCGCGGCACGACGTCGCTCCGATGCATAATTTCGACGACTTCGGCGGCGCGCATCGCCCAACCATGCCGCGTCTCAGCGTCGCCGAGCGTGACGGCAACTTCAAGGAAGTCGAGCTTGGTCTGGGCGAGGAAGTCGCGCGGGCGGAAGCGAAACGTTGCCTGCGTTGCGACCTCGAATGGCTCGACCGGATGGGCCTGCCGCGCCCCGAACCGGTCACTGCCGCCAGCGGAGAGATACCATGAACGATCTCCCTCTCGTCAATATCACCATCAACGGCCGACCCGTGCAAGCCAGGGCCGGGCAGACCGTCTATGAAGCCGCGGCCGCCGCCGGTATCCATATTCCGGCGCTCTGCTATCATCCGCGACTCAAACCGGAGGGCGCCTGCCGCATTTGCCTTGTCGAGATTGAAAAACAACGCTCGCTTCAGCCGTCGTGCACGTTCCCCGTCGCCGAAGGCATGGTCGTGCGCACCGATACGCCCGCCGTCATCACGTCGCGGAAGGCGTCGCTGCACATGATCTTCTCGGAACGGACGCATTACTGCATGTTCTGCCCCGCCAGCGGCACCGGTGAGACGACCGACTGCGAATTGCAAAAACTCGGCTACGAGCACGGCCTCGATTGCTGGACATACGCGCCGAATTACAAGAAACAATGGCCGGTCGATGCCTCACGGGAGTTTTTCGTGATGGACCATGGCCGCTGCATTCTGTGCCGGCGTTGTGTCCGCGCCTGCGAAGATATCGCCGCCAACCACACCCTCGGCCTCAACCAGCGCGGTGCCCGCGCGATGATCAGCGCCGACGACGACGTGCCGTTCGGTGAATCCACCTGCGTCTCGTGCGGCACCTGCCTGCAAGTCTGCCCGACCGGCGCGTTGCACGATCGCCAAAGCGTCTATCTCGGTCACGAATCGCAAATCAAACGCACGCCCGCCACTTGCGTCGGCTGCGCGGTCGGTTGCGGCATCCACGCGATCACGCGCGACAATCATCTGCTGCGCGTCGAAGGTGATTGGGACGCGCCCAACGGCGGCCTGCTCTGCTCCGCCGGTAGGTTCGAAGTTGTCGAACCGAAACCGGCTCGAATCCTCCAGCCGCAGGTCCGCCGCGATGGCCGGCTTGTGGAAACGAGTTGGGACGACGCGCTGGCGTTGATCGGCACGAGATTCAGCGAAGCGCACCTCGTCGCCGGCGTCGCATCGCCCCGTCTCACATCCGAGTCGCTGGCGGCATTCGAGTGTTTTTTCCACGACGTGCTGGAGAGCAGCGAAATTGCGTTGCTGTCGGGCGAAGTCCCGCCGCTCGATCTCGGCACGATGGCCTCGTTGCGTGACGTGGCCAATGCGGATTGCATCGCGGTCATCGGCGGCAACCCGCTTCAAAACCAAAAGGTGCTCGGTCATCTGGTCCGGCGGGCGCTCGACAACGGGGCGCGGTTGATCATCGTCAATGACGAGACCACCGGCATCGATGACTGGGCCGAACTGCAACTCGAACTCGAAGACATCTCGTTCCACGCCGCGTCGCCGTTCGAGCGGTTGAAGACCACCTACCATTTGCGCGTCAGTGGCATGCTCGAATTGAAGAAAGCCATCGCGCCCGCACAGCGGCCGGTATTGCTCTACGGCTCCGGCCTCAGCAGCAGCGTCTATGCGGCGCTGCGAACACTGCCGACACAAGCGCGGTTCCTGCCGTTGGTCAAAGGCGCCAACGCCGTCGGCGCGGCCCGACTCGGCATCGAGGCGCGGCCGGTGCGCGGCGACGCGCTGTATGTGTTGCTGGGCGATGACCCGAGCCATGGCCAGCCGCTGCCGCAAAGCGACTTCACCGTCATCCACGCCGCCGTCCGTTCCGCGTGGACCGATGCCGCGGACGTCGTGTTGCCCTCGCCCACCTGGGCCGAGCAACGCGGCCACGTGGTCAATCTCGAAGGCCGGCGGTTGCCGGTCGTGCCGCTGCTGCAGGCGCCGGCATCGGTGCCGGCGTACGGGCAGACGTTCGTGAAACTGGCGGAACGGATGGGGCAGACGTTGTTGCCCGAATCGCTTGTGCACCTCGCGGGACCGGAGTAACGAAAGGATTGACCATGCCAAACAAACCCACCGTCGCAAGCGATTGGCTCGCCGGTTGTGCCGGTTGCCACATGTCGTTGCTGGACATCGACGAACGGATCGTCACGCTCCTGGAACAGGTCTCGCTGCACGCGACGCCGATCACCGACTTAAAACATCCGCCCGAAAGCGGCGTGGACGTCGGCATCCTCGAGGGCTGCGTCAATAACTCCACCGGGGAACACGTCGCCAGGCAGATGCGCGCCCGCTGTAAAGTGCTCGTGGCGCTCGGCGATTGCGCGGTGTTCGGCGGCGTGCCGACGCTGCGCAACGGGGTCTCCTGCCGCGAAGCGTTGCGGCGCGCCTACATTGAAACCGAAAGCACCGCGGAAGGCCGCGTGCCGAACGACCCGGAACTCGCCGTCATGCAGGACGCGCGGGCCCTTGACCAGGTGGTCCCGGTGGACGTTCACCTCCCCGGCTGCCCGCCATCGGCCGACACGATTTTTTTCGCGCTCACCGAATTGGCCGCTGGCCGCAAACCGGCGTTGACCGGCAAACATCTCGACTGGCATTGACACAACCATGGCGAACACAATCACAATCGAACCGGTGACCCGCATCGAAGGTCACGCGAAAGTCACCATCCGCCTTGACGACGCGGGCAAGGTCGAGCAGGCGCGGTTTCAGGTCAACGAATTCCGCGGCTTCGAGAAATTCTGTGAAGGCCGGATGTTTTACGAGATGCCGCTGATCACCGAACGAATCTGCGGCATTTGCCCGGTCAGCCACCATCTCGCCTCAGCCAAGGCGTGCGACGAAATCCTCGGCGTCGAACCGCCGCGGCCCGCGCGTTTGCTGCGCGAACTGATGCACATGGGCCAGACGATCCAGTCACATTCGATGCACTTCTTCGAACTGGCCGGTCCCGATTTGATTTTGGGGTTCGACGCCGATCCCGCCATTCGCAACGTTGTCGGCCTGTACCAAGCCGACCCGAAACTCACCGTCAAAGCGATCACACTGCGAAAATTCGGCCAGGAAATCATCGCCAAACTTGGTGAACGCCGTGTTCATCCCAACTTCGCCGTCCCCGGCGGCGTCACCAAGGCGCTTGCCGCCGCCGACCGCGACGCGATGCTGTCACAGGTGGAACCGATGATCGCTCTGGCCCAGGACGGCATCGCTCTGATGAAAGCCTGGATGGAGAAGCACGCGAAGGAAATGGAGACCTTCGCCGCGTTCCCCACCGGCTACCTCGGCATGGTCACCGACGACAACGCCGTTGCCCTCTACGACGGCGCCTTGCGGATGGTGGATGCCCAGCGCCGCCTGATCGAACGTTTCGACGGCCGCCAGTATCTTGATCGTATTGCCGAACACGTCGAGAACTGGAGCTACCTCAAATTTCCCTACTACCGCAAACTCGGCTGGCCCGGCGGCGCCTACCGCGTCGGCCCGCTTGGTCGCCTCAACGCCGCCGAGAAAATGTCCACACCGCTGGCGCAAAAGGAATTCGATCTGTTCCGCCGCCTGCGCAAAGGCAAAGTCATCGAAGGTTCTCTCTATTACCATTACGCCCGCTTGATCGAGAACCTGTACGCCATCGAACGGGCTCGCCAACTGCTCGAAGACCCCGACATCCTCTCCACCGAGATCCGCACCGACGCTCGGCTCGCCAGCCGCGAAGGCGTCGGCGTTATCGAGGCGCCGCGCGGTACGCTCTGGCATCATTATTGGGTGGACGAAACCGGCCGACTCGAAAAGGTCAACCTCATCGTTGCCACCGGCAACAACAACTACGCCATGAGCCGCGCCGTCGAGGAAGTCGCCAAGATGTACATCAAAGGCGAACCAGTGAAGGAAGGCACCCTCAACCGCATCGAAGCCGCCATCCGCGCCTATGACCCCTGCCTGAGTTGCTCCACCCACGCCATCGGCCAGATGCCGATCGTCGTGGAAGTCTTTGACGCACACGGCAACTTGCAACAGATGATCAGTCGTTCGTGACGCCCTGTGCCATACCGCCATTCTCCTGCTATCGTTGACCTTCCCCTCGCCGATCTTGTCCCGCCACGGCGGCTTCATAGCCGATGGGCTTTTACGATCCGAAGTGGTCGTGAACAGTTCCGCCCACAAGCGTTCGGTGGAGGTCTGCAATGGTGTCAGAGTAATTTGATTTTTCTGACATTGTGACACTCTCCAACCTCTCAATGCACCGGAAGCAAACAATCACAACCTATTTGACATCAGCATCTTGTGCGACAAATTCATTTGATGGCACCCAGGTTGCTAGTCATTCGGTGTCAAGCGTGGCCAAAGTCAAGTTATTCCGTTTTGGGTGATGCTCCGTTCGACCATCGTGATCCAGACGTTTTGTCAACCTGTGTCGCAGAGCCAGGAATCGGGTTGCTTCAGAATCGTCTCGTCCCGGTCGGCCCGGTGCTGCTGGCCGCCACAACACAACCGAGAGGTTCTATGATTGAGAAGAGCACGGAGAATCAACCGCAACAACAGGCTTCGGCGGAGGCGCGGCCGAAATCTCGCATTCAAGACGCCGTGATCCGGCTGGCGGGCAATTCGCAGGATGGGATTCAGGTAATCGGCGGTTTTCTCGCAAGGTTGGCGGGCCGGACGGACATAGATGTCATGACGTACATGACGATCCCCGCCACGATTTCGGGCGGGGCGAGCATCTATCAGGTGCGCCTGGGCACCGGCGAGATCCTGAGCGCCGGTGACGATGTTGATGTTCTCGTTGCGTTTTACCAACACTCTCACAACGACCACATCGGCACTCTCCGGGAAGGCGGCATCCTCCTCTACGATTTGGATCAAGTTCAACCGGACGCTACCGATGCGCGGCATCGCGCCATCGGTGTGCCGATCACCAGCCTGACCGTCGAAGCGATTGGCGGTACCGCCAAAGACAAGGGCAAGAACATGTTTGTCCTCGGTCTGTTGACCCGATTGTTCGACCTGGACCGTGCCAAACTCGAGCCGATGCTCCGCAACCATTTCGACAAGAAAGGGGACGCCGTCGTCCACGGGGTCATTGACGCCTTCAGTGCCGGCTACGGATATGATATCGGCAAGTTCACTGAAATCTGCCGTTTCGAATCACCGACAACCACGTCGACAACCCCGCGCGTTGTCATGGATGGCAACCAAGCGATTGCCTATGGCGCGGTAACGGCCGGTATCCGTTTCAGTGCGAGTTACCCCATCACCCCGGCCACGACCGTCATGGAAATTCTGCGGGCCGAACTGCCGAAGTATGGCGGCACGCTCGTTCAGGCGGAAGATGAACTGGCGGCGATTGCGATGGCCTGCGGAGCTTCCTATGCGGGCCAGCCGGCACTGACCAGCACCTCCGGCCCCGGGCTGTCGCTCAAATCGGAAGCGCTGGGCTGGGCGGTCATGGCCGAGATACCGGTCCTGATCATCGATGTCCAGCGCGGTGGTCCGGCCACGGGGTTGCCCACGATGGTCGAACAGTCGGATCTCAACCTCGCCTGCACCGGCACCCACGGCGATGCCCCGCGCATCGTCCTCGCGCCGGCATCGGTGGAAGACTGCTTCTATACAACGGTCGAGGCGGTGAACCTGGCCCGGCAATACAGTTGCCCGGTGATCATCCTCAGCGATCAGGCGTTGGCCACGCGCATCGAGGCATGGAAAATGCCGGCCTTGCCAACGTTGATGCGCGATCTGGCGCCGAAATTCGAGCCGGTCGGGCCGGATTTCAAGCCGTACCGGATCACCGACGAAGGAATCCCGCAGCATGCGCCACCGGGAACGCCGGTGGTGGACGGCCGATTTCCGATCGTCACCGGCTTGGAGCACGACGAAGCCGGTCAGCCCAGCGCGCAACCGGAGAACCACGCGAAGATGGTCGCCAAACGTCGCCGCAAACTGGAATTGCTCGCGTCGCGATTGCCCAAGGCCGCCGTCGATGGACTGTCCGAAGGCGACGTATTGTTGGTCGGCTGGGGATCGACGCAGGGACCGATTCGTGAAGCGGCGGGGCGCGCGCGCGCCGCCGGTCGAAGCGTCAGCGCCTTGCATCTGCGCTACATCCTGCCGTTCCAGCCGGGCATTCAAGAGATTCTCGACGGCTTTGGGCACGTATTCGTGGTCGAGATGAACGACCAGGATCAATATGGCCGGGGACAACTCGGAGCCCGGTTGCGGTCGGCATTCTCTCATCCGGACATCCGCGGGATCACCAAGACCGATGGACTATCGTTCAAAGTCCGTGAAATTTTACAGCAGATGGAAGCCAAACTTGCCCAGAGCGCCAAGGAGCAACCATGATCGCCTCCGCCAAAACTGAGTTTCGTCCCCGTTATACCCGCAAGGAACTAACCGGCAACCAGCCAACCTGGTGTCCCGGATGCGGCGACTTCGGCATCCTGTCGATTTACCTGAAATTGATGGAGAAACGCCAGGTCCCGCTGGAGAAGATCATCAGCGTGTCCGGTATCGGGTGTTCGTCGCGCTTCCCGTACTTTGTGAATGCGCACGGCGCGCATTTTCTTCACGGGCGCGCGCTGCCGTTTGCCTCCGGCATCTCCCTGTCGCGACCGGACCTGCATGTGTTCGTGTTTACCGGTGACGGCGACGCGTTGTCCATTGGTGGCAACCACCTCGACCACGCCGCGCGCAAGAACATCAAGATGACCTGCGTGATTATGGACAATTCCGTGTACGGGCTGACCAAGCACCAGACCTCGCCCACGTCGCCGGTCGGATTCCGGTCCAAGACCGACCCGACCGGTTCGCTGGATCGACCGGTCAACCCGATGAAGAAGCTCATCGCGGCCGGGGCGACCTTCGTCGCGCGGACCAACTCTCATCTGCCAAACCACGTTTTGGAGATGATGGATCAGGCCATCGACCACGACGGGTTCTCGGTCATCCATTGCCTGAGCGAGTGCGCCCAGTTCTACCCGGGCGCGTTCGACAAGGCCAATCCGCGAAAAGGTGGCGCCTTTGACCTGGTGCCCGCCAATCACGACGTGACGGACGAATTGGCCGCTTACAAACTTGCATTGGCGCCGTTCCCGGGCTACTTCGGCGTGTTTTACCAGACAGCCCTGCCCACCAAGAACGCACTGGAAGCCAGGCTCATTGCGGACACCAGGCAAAAGACCGGGAATGCGTCGCCGCTAGAGGTGATGACGAAGACGCTCCAACAGTTCTGTTGAGGCCGGGGCCCCAACGCCTGTTCCCCATTGTGGAAAAGACGGAACCAGCCCCGCACTTGGTGTTGTTCCGCATCCAGGCGCCGCGGGTTCCAACCAAACCTGACGATACAATTCGCTTCTTGTAACCGAAACTGGGGCTTCTCTCATGCCTCAGTGCGACTGTGCGCTGCCCACAAGCTTATCTCGAACAAAAGCGATATCCCCACGGAGCCCGTAGAATTGGTCCGCGAAGGAGGCCGGGACTTTCATTTTGTTGACGGCCTTTTCGATACGATCAAGACGGTTGAGCAATTCTTCCCGCTTCTCGGGTGTCGAGGCCGCGACCATTTCCCGTTCGAGCGCCAGCAGCGCACGGTACGACCGGTAGAGCCGTAATTTGATTCGCCACCGATAGGCCGTCGGGATGAAGCGCAGTCCCGGAATCAACACGAATATCATCGGGACAAATACCACTAGGATCCGGTTCACCCGGCTGGCCAACCAGAATGGAAGCGACCGATAGAGAAAACTCTTACCCGATGCGTAATAGCGCCGCGCTTCGGCGCTGATGTGAAAGTCAACCTCCAGCGGAGCCGGAAACTCGCCTCGGCGCTGGAACAGGGTGGCGCCGCCATGCACTTCATGCGCGGCCTCAAGCAACAAATCGGACAGGGCGGGATGCAAATTGGCTCGCGCAATGAGTTCGACCGTTGGGGCGATCAGATAGACATCCTGGGCAGGAATGTCCTTCCCAAAATCAATGGATCCCTTCGGAAGCTCCAGCTTGTTCAGGTAGTGGATGCGGCGCGTATAACCGTCCGCCTGCGTGAAATTGAAAAGCCGGATTTCCGGTGTCCGCAGTAACGTGCGCATGTTCTGTGACGAGGCGGAATCCCCCATTAAGAACACGGCGTCGACGTTGGTTTCGAGCAGCGCCTTGGTAGCGCCTTCGCCATCCAGATCCAACAGCACCGTCGCGCCTCCGGGTTCAATGCCGTTGGCCTCAAGCAGGGCAAGGGCGAGGGTTCGAGTTCCACTGCCCGCGGGACCGATCGCCAGCCGTTTGCCGTTCAGTTCGGAAAGCAGATTCATCGGCTCGGGACTTCGATAGAACACCAGCAACGGTTCGTAGGCGACACTCCCGAGCGAGACCAGTTTGTCGGTATTGACTCCGTTGGTCACTCCTCCCTGAACGAAACCGATGTCGACGCGAAACGAAGCGTCCCCCAACCGTTTGAGATTCTCCAGCGAGCCCTCGGACGAAAGAATGTTCAGCTTCACGCCGCTACGAGCCAGAATCTTGCGGTATTTCTCAGCAGTCGCTTGGAAGGAGCTGCCTTCGGGACCGCTGGTGATGGTAATGGTGCTGGGCGGAGCCGAGTGAAAGAACCAGAAAACGGCGAATATTATAACGGAGCCGACCAAGAGAATGGCACTGATCGCGGCGGCGCGACCAAGTCCAAACGTTTCTTTGAACACCGCCAGAACCCAGGTCAGACCGGGGCTGCGTGTCATGGATGACTCATCGTTTGGCAATGTCATAGGATTCGACAATCTGTTCGCGGACTCTATTGTTGACGGGAATTGGCAGGAAGCGCAAAACAAAAAGCCGGATTGGATACAAATTCAGCGCTCGCCGACGCCAAAGATGACTCTCCGCCACGGAAAATTGAACCGGCTCAGATCGAGAATCCTGTTTCCACCCGTCGTCAATGTCGCGTGGGCCGTGAAGAGAATGCGGGCGATGATTACCTGCTACATCCGTAGCCTCGCCGAGCGAACGCAGGTTGAGAAAACGTCCACGAAGCTTGGATTGGATCATGCGGCATCGTGATCTTGTAAGAGTGGGTCTTCAATGCCCTACGGTCTACTGAACCGCCCCCACGCCGACTCCTCAACAAGCGCGCCAGCCATGATACCTCCCATTGGAAGGCATCAACCCATCCCGCCTCGGTGTTCTCTGCGTCCCCGAGCGAGGTGTGGAGGGGGTCGGCGCTTTGCTTAAAGCGGACAGCGAACAGGGCACCACCCGACCCAGGCATTTCCGCCTTCTGTTTCCTGAATTCCGCCCTTCGTCGTTCACGTCCGAAACTCCCAGATCACACATCAGCATCACCACGACCATCACCGAATACCGCAATCATGGATAGTGCTACCCATAAATCCTCAAGCCAGGTCGCAGGGAGTGCCGCGACACAACGACGCCACACACGGACGTTGCCCTTCCGCGGTCCGTTTTGATTTTCCCTTCCGTCCGTTTCGCGCTTATGCTGTCCGTTTATGAATTCGGCCACAGCTTCGACGGCGCGGACGGATAAACCGTTTGGGTTTGCCGTCTGGGCCGCGATGATCGCGGGCGCTTGCACGTTTCTGAACGTCTATTGCACGCAACCGCTCCTGCCGTTTTTTCAGAAATTCTTTCACGCGACCGAAGTACAGGTCAGTTTCACCGTGGGCGCCGTCACGCTATCGGTCGCCATCATGGCCCCGGTCATTGGCCTGCTCGCGGAGAGCATCGGACGGAAAAAAGTCATCGTGCCCGCGCTCTTCGCCATGGCCGTGCCGACGCTGCTGGCGGCCACCGCCCGAACCCTGTCCGAACTCATTTTCTGGCGCTTCCTGCAAGGCGTGTTCGTCCCCGGCGTCATCGCGGTGATCATCGCCTACATCAACGAGGAGTTCGCGGGACGCACCGGCACTGTGATGTCCGCCTACGTTGCCGGAACGGTCTTCGGCGGCTTTCTGGGCCGGTTCCTCACCGGCATTATCGCCGCGCGCGGGAACTGGCATGCGGCGTTTATCGTGCTGGGCATCCTGGACTTGTTGGGCGCGTTCGCCGTGCGCCAGTGGCTCCCGCTGGCCACGCATTTCGTTCCCGGCCAACATGTGTTCCAATCCCTTCGCGACACGTGGGGGCATTTGAAAAATCCGCGCCTGCTGATGATTTGCGGCATGGGCTTCACCGTCTTGTTCTCGCTGGTCGGCGTGTTCACCTATGCGAACTTTTTTCTCGCCCGCCCCCCGTTTCTATTGACCACCGCCGGGCTCGGCAGCGTCTTTTTTGTTTATCTGTTCGGCTGCATCGTCACCCCGTTGGCGGGACGATTCCAGGACCGCCACGGTTTTCGCCGCACGGCGCTGCTGGCGGGGGGCGTGACCCTCGGCGGATTGCTGTTGACGCTGGTTCACTGGCTGCCGGTGGTCATCGCCGGGCTGGCGGTTTTTTCCTCCGGCGTCTTTGTCTCGCAGTCGTCGGCAACGGTGCTGACCGGCCAGATAGCCGACCGCGCCCGTTCGTCCGCCGCCGGCCTGTATGTGACTTTCTATTACGTCGGTGGCAGCGTGGGCACGGCCCTGCCCGCGTGGTTCTGGCTACACGGCGGCTGGCCGGCCTGTGTCGGCCTGTTCGTGGCCACGAGCCTGGTCACGCTGGCTCTGGGGTTGGCTGGCGGAAAATCCGCCGCCGCCGCCGGGGAAAAGATTTCAGGCGAGATCATGGACACGGCCATTTGAAAATCTCCACAACGGAGTCCAAAGTCACATTTCAAGGCCGTGTCGCCCACATCGAATCACGGTGATTCCCGCGCCGCAACGCGCGAGCTCTGCTCAATCTTCCTTACGTGCCTGTTGACACGCGCGGTGCAACTCGCATAACTGTTGTCTCACGTATCCCATGCGCGTAATCACTCTGGGGACTGGAGATGCCTTCGGCTCGGACGGCCGGTTTCATTCGGCTGTTGTCGTGCGGGCTGGCAACAGCACGGCACTGGTGGATTGTGGACCGTGCATCCTGCCCGCGTTACACCGGTCAAAAACCCCTCCCGACGACATCGATTTTATCCTGGTCACGCATCTCCATGGCGACCACGTCGGCGGCGTGCCGATGTTGCTCCTGGATTACCAGTACCGCTCGCAACGAAAACGGCCGTTGGTCGTGATTGGCTCCGCATCATGTCGCGCGCGGCTCGAGGCCCTGACGGAGATGATGTTCGCGGAGGTGACGAAGAGTCGCCGCCGTTTTCGCGTCGTCTACAAGACGATCCGCCCCGGACATCCGATTTCCATTCGCGGGATGCGCATCCGCGCGTATCGGATGAAACACATCGACCGGGAACCGTGCCTCGGATACCGCATCGAGCACCGCCGCAAGGTTCTGGCCCTCACGGGGGACACGACCTGGTGTGATTCCATCCCCGCGATGTCCCGGGGAGCCAACCTGCTCGTGAGTGAATGCACCAACTTTGACCGGCGGACGCCGGTGCATTTGAGTTACACCCAACTTCAGGAGCATCAGGCGGAGATCGGTGCGAAGCGGATTGTGCTCACCCACGTCGGCGACGATCTCCTGAAGAACCGCGCCAAGGTTCGACACCACATCGCGCGCGACGGCGAGCAATTTGACGTCTGAAAGATGGGGAAATGGCTTCCCCATGGCCGGGGACGCCCCGTCCGGGTTTATGAGATCAGAGGCTGGAAAGAAAAACGCTCGCAACTCCCGTCCGCGCCGAGCTGAGGCTGACAAAACTTTTAGAACTGTATCTGTAACGTCACGTTCGGACCGGCGCTGAGGACTTTGTAGGAGAATGCATTGAGGCTGGAGTTGTTGTTGGCGAACAGGGCGCTGGCGTTCAGCGATGCATATTTGTTGATGTGCCAGATCAACGACGCGGAAACCGTCTCGGTAATGTCGCTGCGGTTTACGTCGAGGTAATCCTGCCACTGGGCCTGTGCCAGAACCTGGAGATACACATTCCGCACGACATCCATACTCGCCCCCAGAAAACCCGTGTTGTCGGCCCGGGTGAGAACGGATGGATACGAAACCCGCCAATCAAACTGATAACCATAAAAGGGCGCGATCGGTTTGAGAATCCCCGTCCACCGGGGCAGGAGCGCATTGTAGTCGCAACGCAGACCGATCCTCACATCCGCCATTCCGTAGATCAGCGCGTCACCCGTCGTCAAAGTGAGCCGCTCGTACGAGCCGTCGCCGTACAGGGTCCAAGCCGACGACGTCTGTTCTTCATGATAGGGAATCGGGGGCTTTACCAGCGTGTACGCCAGGTCCACGCCGGCCTGGTCGCCATCAAAATCGAAGGCGCTGTTGGAATCGTAGCGGTCGATGTAATGCTGGTAGTACAACGTGGTCTTGAGGTCGTTGAAAAGCCTCGGGGAATACGACGCCCCGAAAACCTGGTCGAGCACCATGTCCGAGACCGGTTTGTGATCCGTCAGCAGGATGTTGGAGTCGTAGAGGTATGACGTATCGCTATATGCCTGAAACGGGGTATACCGCAACGCTATCAGCGGATGGAGCGGGCCCAACTCTTCCCGGTAGTCCGCCTCATCCGGCTGCGATTGTGTGGACGGCGCGGGTCCCAACTGGCCAAATCCGCGCTGGTCGATCAGGAACAACTGCGGCTCCTGCGCGCGCGCCATGGACGCCGCGACAAAAAGCGAACACCAAAAAAGTTTCACGCTGCCACTTGTCCGCGAGACCATGGATTTCCTTTAGCAGCCCTCACTTGATTGAACTCGGTGTCGGTTGGTTGGCCCCAGTGATGTTGTCGAACTCGTAAAGCAACAAGCCGTCCCGCGATCCCGAGTCGTTGTAGGGTGGTGTTTGCATCCCGGGAACTTCCGGTACGGGGAATTGGGCGGGCAAGGTTCCTTGTTGCGTGCCGCGGCCGGTCCAATAGAAGGACGTGTGCACCAGTCTGCCGTCCTTCAACGCCCGGAATTGCTTTTCAATGACTGCGTTGATGTCATCCAGGCCCGGCCACGGGCGATGGAACCCGGTGAAGATGGTCGCGTTTTCCGTGAGCGCCTTGACGTCGAAATCGAACGGCGGACTGAGTGTGGACGCGCCCTCGCGCTGAAAGATCCCCTGGCCGGCACGCAAGGACGACGTGTGCTTCCCGTTTGGGAGCAACACGCTGGCTCGCGAACCTTCCACCAGGAGGAATTTCGTCCAATGCTGCGTGTTGGCTCCCTGCGGACGCTCGATCTCCTCCACGACCACCGTGCAGCCTTCCACCGCGCCCACCACGGCGCGGGACACGATGCGCAGCCCCCCCATGCCCTTCGGAATGAAAAACACGCTCAACCCACTGCGCGTCTGCACCTCGCGGCTCTCGGGGGCAAACGTGAACGCGCTGTGCGACCCCAGCCGGGTCAATGTCCCGTCTGGAAACTCCAACTCGGCCATGGAACTGCCGCCCGTCTTCACCACGTCCCGCCCCTGCACCACATCTTCCACCTTGGCGGCGCGTTCCGATCCGTCGGCCGCCTGATAGCTCATCTCGTTCTTGAGCTCGCTGACCGTCGCGCTCTCCAAAGCCGTCGGCGAACCATTCGCCGCGGGCAGCAGCGGGAAGGTAATCAGGGCGCCAACCAAAAAAAATGAGCCTCGCCATCGATTCATGAGTGGGTCTCGAGTCCTCAACCCCGTTGCTATTATAGCTCGGCTGCGGAGTCAACACTAAACCACCCGAACCTACTCGAAGCTACCCGAAGCCATCCCCCAACTCGTCTGCACCTAATTTGATTGACAACCCGCCGTTCTCGTGTCTTCGGCCTACAGCGCGCTTGGCCTCATGAACCCCTCCCCCGCCTGCGCTGTCGAGAACCGCCGGCATCGCGTCCGCCACTGCCAATCATCCCACCCGCGAACCCATCCTCCGCGGCACCGTGCCCGGGTAGAAGAACCCCGTCGCATCAAGCCAACGCCCGCCTGACCTGCTCCACGCACCGCCCGGAATCCTTTGCAAGGTCATGCTCCCACAACCGCACCACCTTCCGACCCCCTTTCCGCAACGCCCGATTCACAAACCGATCCCGCGCCATGTTCCCCGCCAGCTTCCTCGCCCAAAACGCCTTCCCCGTCCTGGCTGTCGGTAGGGCGAT